>JBMNRC010000042.1:0-5500 GCA_050944455.1 Lachnospiraceae bacterium | reverse complement strand
AAGCACTTGGTTTATCCAAGCCTGTTCCTGCACCGCCGAAGAGGAAACGCGGAAGGCCGCGAAAAAACACTTCTACTGAATAGGTCAGCAGCTTATAGTACCAAAACTTGGGAAACCATTAATTAATCTATTCTGATTTATAGATTTTGATTAATCTATTCTGGTTGATCTATTGAAATTTTATTCTGCCAAAAAGCCCCGGCTCTGAAGTGAGCCCCGTCAGCTGGCTGCTTTCCAGCCTGCGGGATTCGCCTCAGTCCGGGGCTTTTTCCGTTGCCTTGCCGAAATTGTTTTCTGAAATTACTTTGCTGAAACTACTTTGCCGAAATTCTCACCCGATAGGCCCCGATCAGCCCGCCGTCAGAATACAGGCGGTAGCGGAGCTCGGCCTCGACGCTGTTCTCGTCCAGAATCACGAGGACCGATTCCGAAGCAGCCCGGATCATCATCTTCCCCCACGGGGTGACGTAAGGTCCCACGCTCTCCGTTCCCTCGGCAAACTGCATATCCGAGGACACGGCCCCGCTTCTTCTGACTCTGATTTCTCCGCCGCGGAACAGGATGGCCGTAGTGATTCCCGCTTCCCCGCCGTCCGTCCCGGTATACCGGAGTTCCGTCATCTTTCCGGCGTCCCGGCGGATGCCGGAAACAGTCATTTCGCTGTGCTCTTCCTCAGTCTCCGGAGCGGCGGAATCTGCCGCCCGGAAATCCGTATCGATGTGAATCAGGACCTGTTTTTCCATATGGGCGTCGGGTCTCAGTCTGAATTTCTGGTGTAAGCGGTGTCGATCAGCGTCTGCACCAGAGTCCGGATGTCAAGGCCGCGGTAGTTCCACAGCATCGGGTACATGCTGATCGAAGTGAATCCCGGAAGGGTGTTGATCTCGTTGAAAACCACGCCCCTGTCATCCAGGAAGAAGTCCACGCGGGCAAGGCCGCGGCCGTCCAGGGCGTTGAAAATCTTCACCGAATCGCTGCGGATTTCGTCGGCGGCGCCTTCCGGAAGCACCGGCGTCACATCGGTTTTGGACTCCGGGTTGTTGTACTTCGCGTCATAATCATAGAATTCAGCCGCCGAAATGATCTCGCCGACGCCGGCCGCCCTGACGTTTTTCCCGCCAAGAACGGCGCACTCCAGCTCACGGCCATGGATCATTTCCTCCACCAGCATTTTGCTGTCATACCGGGAAGCCAGCTGAAGGGCCTTTTTGAGTCCTTCGCGGTCATCCGCGCGGCTGACGCCGCAGGAGGAACCGGCCCTGGAGGGCTTTACGAAAACAGGATAGCTCAGCTTCTCCTCGACCCGGCGGCATACTTCGCCGATCTCACCGAGCTCCTTCCGGTACACCGGGACGTAAGCCGCCTGGCGGATGCCGAGCGTATTCACGATGATTTTGGTGAAAAGCTTGTCCATCGCCGCCGCGGAAGCCAGGACGCCGCAGCCGACGTACGGGATTTGCGCCAGCTCAAAAAGCCCCTGGATTGTCCCGTCTTCCCCGTACATCCCATGAAGCGCCGGGAAAATCACATTGACGGGAATTTCCTGATAAGCGCCGTCCTGAAGCACATACAGGCATTTTTTCACGGCGTCCGGGGAAAGAATGCAGGGAATGCCCTTCGTTTTCCAGCTTCCGTCGCGGATGGAATCGACGGTGTCGGTCAGGAGCCATCTGCCTTCTTTGGTGATGCCGACCAGAAAGATGTTATAGCGGTCCGGATTGATCGCGGACGCGATCGTTGTTGCCGAGATGCAGGAAATTTCATGCTCGGAAGACTGCCCTCCGAAAAAAACAGCGATATTTTCTTTTGCCATTCTGTCCTCCCTACCGGGCAGCCTGCCAGCCTGAATTGATCCAACGGCCGCGCGGATTATCGACAGATTATAACATATCGGTATTGTTTTGTACAGCCAGGCGCGGCCATCCGGCGCCTTCGCTGTCTTTTCACCGGCGCGTCTGCCGCGCGGCGGCAATCCGGAGACCGGATATCCGATATCCGTCCGGCAGACGCGGTTGTCAGGGGGTATGGCCGATGCTATACTGTATCCGAAAAAGCCGCCTGCGGCGCGAAACAAGTTCATACGGATACGGAAATCTGCGGGGCAATTCACCCGCAGGCTCATTCAGCCTGATCTCCGGATTTCCCCGTGGAGATTCCTCTGAGAATTTTCCCGCGGGCTCATCCGGCCCGCCATTGCGGCCGGATTTCCGGGTCGGAAAATCCGCCGCGCCGCAGGAAGTCTTCAAAGAGGAAAATATGAGTTTCACAAAAATAACAGCTGCCGCCGCTGTCCTCCTGTCCGCCTCGCTGTGCGCCGGCATGTTCAGCCCCGCGTTCAGCCCTTCCCGTTTCCCCGCTCTGACCGGGAAAACCGGCCGGGGCGTAATATTCTCTGACGGAAGCGGGGAAAGCGCCGCTGACACTGGGCAGAGCGCCGCTGGCGATGAACAGACAGCGGCTGACAGCGGAGAGACTGCCGCGGAGAGCGGAGAGACTGCCGTGGAGAGCGGAGAAACCGCAGTGGGAAGCGGAGAAACCGCAGCCGGCAGCGGGAGTTCCGATCCCGCGGAGACGCCTGAAATCTCCGCGGGATCCGAGGTTACCCTTCGCTGCGACGCAATTCTGCACAGTACCATGTCCACGGCAGAGGATAATCTTCTGGCTGTCATTCCCGCCGGAACGGCGCTGACGGCCCAAACCTCGGACGGCATCTGGCTCGGCGTGTCGTACGCCGGACAGGAAGGATACCTGCTCTCCTACACCATCGTTTCCGAAGCGCAGACAGCGCAGGGGACCCAGAGAATCCGCGCCCTCAGCGCCGACGAGCTCGCGGCCATCGAAGCCTCCTACAGTACGGAGGAGGCTGGATACGGGGCTCCGCTCAGCTCCTACAAAGACGGTCGCAGCGAATACGCGGTCGCCATGCAGAACCGGATGTCCGTCTTCCAGAATGTCTACTGCTTCGGGGACACCTCGTCAGACACCGTCTATCTCACGTTCAGCTGCGGCTGGGAGAATGGAACCAATACCTCCCGGCTTCTGGACATCCTGAAGGAATACGGCATACATGCCGTATTCTACGTTACGCACGAATACGCGTTCTCCAATCCTGAACTGGTCCAGAGAATGATCAGCGAAGGCCATGAAATCGGCAACGAGAGCTATTCCCACCCGGATCCCGGCCTGCCTTCCCTCAGTCTGGAAGAACAGATGCAGGACACGCTCAAAATGCAGAACTACATCCAGGACAATTTCAACTACACCATGACGAAGTACAATTTTCCCTCTTCCGAATGGAGCATGGCGAGCGTAGCCATGCTGACCCAGATGGGGTATGACGTCTGTTTCTACAGCTTCAACTACAACGACTACAACGTTGATTCAGCCGAGGAGGAGGACGCGGACAGCACTGCTTCGATGCTTCTGGAAGCCCTGACGCCCGGATGTATCTACTACCTGCATCCGGTATCAACAGCGAACATCGATGCAATGCCCTCCTTTATCGAGGGCGCCCTGGAGCGCGGCTATACCTTCGGAACCTTCGGGCGCCATTGAGAACCTGGCTCAAAGCCCGCGTCCTCCGATATCAGAGCGTACACCGAAACCGCAGGGCAATATGCCGAAAATGCCGGAAGGATCCTCCCTCTTGCGGGGGGCGGAACCTGCCGGCATTTTTTTGAACTGCAAAAACACCCTGCCAATCAGTAATTGTCCTGAATGTGATTGCCGAAATATCTGGACGCATGCGCCTGGATGTCGCGATAGAGCGCCTCATCCTTCTCATGCATGGCATTGATCCAGTCAACGCACTGCCTGCGGCCCTCATCGGAAAAGGGGAAACTCGCCTTCTGGAACAGCTCCGGCTTTGTCATCTCCAGGGCGAAGGGCCCCGGCCAGACCAGGACTTCCAGCTGCGGTTCCTCGTCCGTCCCGGTCTTCTGCACACAGTACCGCATCCCTTCATCTGATCCGGTGAACCGGCTCAGTTTCAGAAAAGAAAGAGAAAGCAAAGTGTCATAGGATACCATAAGTCTGCTCCTTCCGCGCGGCGGCAGCCGGGGCAGCAGCCTGGCTTGCGGACAGCGCGCCGCCCGCCGCGTCCGGACGCCGGACCTGAATGTCCGCGTTCTCCAAAGATGCGTTTTCCAGAGCGGTCTGTCCGGCAGCGGATGCCGCTTCCTCTGACGTCTCTTCCTCCGAAGTCCCTTCAGTGCTTTCCTCCGCGGTGCCGCTCTCCTCAGAATCCGTCAGAGGAAGCGTGATCTGCACATTGTCGAGATTACCGATCACATGATTTTTCTCATAGATCACAAAGGACCAGTTGAACACCGCGGACGCCTCCGTGCCCTCCGGCATGGAAACTTCCAGCTTCGCGAGCGCGTCCGTATCGTTCGAAACCTTCTCGCGGTCCAGGAACTGATAGCTCACTGTCGTATTGTTGACCGAATTCAGCTCACCGTCGCCGTAGCCGGCTTTCAGAATGAGTTCCGGGTCGTCTACGCGGCACGAAAACTGGATCTGCCTGACGCTGATCCGGTTCCCGACATCCGTCAGCTCGCCGTTCACCATAGCGCTCACCGCAAAATGGAGGGAGATTGTCCATCCCTCGGCGATATCGCTGCTTTTGTCCTGTCCTGACTCATCCGTTTCATTTCCCGCCGGCGCGGCGTCGAGAAAAGGCTCATCCGACGCTGTCGCCGGCGCCGTCACCAGAACGATATAAGGGCAGACGTAAAATACGCTGCTGTCACCGCTGAGCGTCTGATACCGGGCCGCGTAGACAGAGCCTGTCCAGACGATATCCGCGTTCATGCCCTGCGACGGGTCCGTATTTTCGGCAGCCTGGCTTGCGGCGTCGTCCAGCGTCGAGCGGATCTGCAGCAGCGCCTCATTATTTCCCCCGGATCCCTCGATCAGGTCCGGGAGCTGTTCGGTGGTTCTCTGGTATCTGGGCCAGGTCATGAATACGCCCACAAAAATCAATGCCGCCAGACAGATCAGAACGACGATATAAGTCACTTTCTTTATCCGAATCATTCTCCCGTCCTTTCCTGAAATCCTGTGAAAGGTCCTCCCTGCCCTGCCGATCCGGCGCCGCCCGGTTTCAATATTCCAGGGCGCCTGCCGCCGCGGCGCGGGCCGGCCGATCAATTCAATCCGATTATACTATTTCCGCTCAACCCGATTGTACTCTTTCCACGCTGTCATTGTCAGATTACAGTAATTCCAGATAACAGTAATTCCAGATACAAGAAAAGGCTGTCGCTTTAACGACAGCCTCCTCTGATGAGAAGCGCGAGACGGGATTCGGACCCGCGACCTTCGCCTTGGCAAGGCGACACTCCACCTCTGAGCCACTCGCGCATTCATTGAATGTACCTTCAAAACTGCATACCGGCAATGACCATTGTATCCGCTTTTCCTATCCTTTTCAACCCCCAGGCACTGCCTGGTTAAGCCCTCGACCGATTAGTAGCAGTCAGCTCCGCGCATTGCTGCG
>JBMNRC010000041.1:0-9130 GCA_050944455.1 Lachnospiraceae bacterium | reverse complement strand
AAGAAGAGATATCCCATTCGCGAGAAGTAAGACCCCTTGAAGACTACAAGGTAGATAGGGCAGAGGTGGAAGCGCAGCAATGCGCGGAGCTGACTGCTACTAATCGGTCGAGGGCTTAACCAGGCAGGTGCCTGGGGGTTGAAAAGGATAGGAAAAGCGGATACAATGGTCATTGCTGATATGCAGTTTTTAGGGTACATGTCAGGGCTTTTGCCTTGAACAGTATATCAGAAGAAAAGCCACAGTAAGGCAAGAGCAAAAGCAATATTCCTCAATAGCTCAATGGCAGAGCACTCGGCTGTTAACCGAGGTGTTGTAGGTTCGAGCCCTACTTGAGGAGTTGAGGCTCCGTAGTCAAGCGGTTAAGACACCGCCCTTTCACGGCGGTAACAGCAGTTCGAACCTGCTCGGAGTCATCAGGTTTCTGAATCCGGTGTGCCGATGTGGCTCAATTGGCAGAGCAGCTGATTTGTAATCAGCAGGTTATCGGTTCGAGTCCGATCATCGGCTTTTGGACCTTTAGCTCAGTTGGTTAGAGCAGTCGGCTCATAACCGATCGGTCCCGGGTTCGAGTCCCCGAAGGTCCACTCGACCTGATTCAAACCTGATTTCAGGCATTGACAAAGCCTGGAGTCCGAGTTATATTGTTTGTTGCGATTTGGCCCGGTGGCTCAGCTGGTTAGAGCGCCGCCCTGTCACGGCGGAGGTCAAGGGTTCGATCCCCTTTCGGGTCGCTGCTGAAGAGATTCAGCAATACAGGCTAATACAGGCTGGGGTCTTAGCTCAGCTGGGAGAGCATCTGCCTTACAAGCAGAGGGTCACAGGTTCGAGTCCTGTAGGCCCCATTAAGTACGCATAGCTCAGTTGGATAGAGCGTCTGACTACGGATCAGAAGGCCGGGGGTTCGAATCCTCTTGCGTACATTTCAGGAAGCATCTGAAAAGATGCTTCTTTTTTTGTACAGCGGGAAGCCGTCTTTCCTTTCTCTCCGGCAGACAGGCGCCGGACGTACAGCGGATTCCTGCGGCAGGGAATACTCCGGCAAGAAGGAGATGCTCTGACAGAAGGGGATGTTCTGGCGGGACGGCAGCCGGGAACGGCGTCGGAATGATTTCCGGCCAGGGCCGTATCCGGGATCGGATGGCATGGACAGATGTTCCTGCCGCCTGAATCCGGTGACACGTTTCCCGGATTTTATATTGGATTTCCTTTTGATCTGTATAAAAAGAAGTTATCAGCAGAAATATACAGATATAAATGAATATATGCATAACGAAAAACGTAAATAAAATCAATAGAAATCCGAAAATAGGGTTAAATACAGTACAATAACGCAATTATGCACAGCAAAGCCGGATATAAATATACATATTTTGTCACTATTCTTTCTTGAAATAATCAGAAAAATAGTGTAAAAAACAATCAGCGCGGAGCTTTAAAGGCTGTCCGCGTTCAAGGAGGATGAAGATGAAAAAACAGGTATTATCGTTTGTATTGGCAGGATTAATGGCTGCTTCTTTTGCGGGCTGCGGCAGCAAGTCCGACAGCAGCACGACAGCAGCTTCCACGACAACCACAGCGGCATCCACCGCGGCTTCCACAGCCGCATCGACAACCACCGCCGCGGCTGAGGAGACCACCGAGGCAGATGAGACCACTGCAGCGTCCACGGCCGCGTCGACAACAACCGCGGCTGAGGAGACCACCGAGGCAGATGAGACCACTGCAGCGTCCACGACCGCATCGGCAACCACTGCGGCAGCGGATGAGACAACGGCTGCGTCGGATACTTCCGCAGCTGATGAAACCTCTGAAGCCGAGTCGGTTGAACCGGATTCCGAGGCAGAGTCCGTCAGTGAGGAGATTGACCTCTCCGAATCCAAGTATCTGTCCGACGGTGTGCTGACGGTCGGCCTGAACGCCACCTTCCCTCCGTTTGAGTATGTCGGCGACGGCACGGAAGACTTCGAGGCCATCACCTCCAACGAGACCAATGCCACAGGCTTCGACGTTGCCATGATGAACGAGATCGGTCTCAGGCTCGGCGTCGATATTGAAATCCAGGATATGGATTTTGACGGGATCATCGCCGCGCTGGGTACCAAGATCGACGTTGCCGCAACCGGCATGACCATCACCGAGGAGAGAGAAGAAGCCGTCAACTTCTCCGATCCGTATTACGACGCGACTCAGTCCGTCCTTGTCACCTCGGACAGCGATATCCAGGATCTCGATGATCTGAAGAACTGCGACGCGATTGGCGTACAGTCCGGGACTACCGGCGAGACCATCGCCCGCGAAATCAATGACTCCGCGGTTGTATCCGTCGCAAGTTTCAACCAGGCAGTCGCGGACCTTGTGAACGGCAAGAATGACGCTGTGATCATCGATGAGGTTCCCGCGGAGAGTTTCGCGAAGATCTATGAAGGCCAGCTGACCGTTCTGGACGGCTCCCAGTTTGAATTCGATGTCGAGCAGTACGGCATTGCGATGCCGAAGGATGACGAGGTCCTGCTGAACGCCATCAACGACGCCCTTGCTGATATGAAGGCGGACGGCACTTACGATGAGCTTATTGAGCAGTACATCACAAACTACGAGGCTGAATAATCACGGAAGAGCGGTCCTTACGGATCAGCGGTATAAAAGAGGCATGAAGCATTAAGCTGCACCTGCTGCGGGCAGAGAAGTCTGTACGATTCTCTGCCCGATTTATGTGTCTGGTGCGCGCGGCGCCGGTGTGATGGCAGAAAAATCCGCCGAAACGGATCCGAAACGGGTTCTGCCATGATACCCGCGCCGCAGGGATCAATATCTGCCCCGGCTGTAAAATCAGCGCCGGGCCAGCTGCGGGAGGTTACATGGACACTTTAGGCGAGCAATTTTACAAAGCCTTTATCAAGAATGACAGATGGATGCTTTATCTCAGGGGCCTGGCCAATACGCTGGAAGTGACCGTGTTCGCGGCTCTTCTGGGTATCCTTCTGGGAACGGTCGCCTGCCTTTTCAATATGCAGCGCACCCGAAAAGGAAAGCGGACGATCGGTTCCTGCATCGCGTACGTCTACATTGACATTATCCGCGGAACGCCCACGATGATCCAGCTGCTGATCATGTGGAACGTCATCATGGCCAGTTCAAAGAACAAGATTCTTGTCGCGTGCCTGGCGTTCGGCATCAACTCAGGCGCGTACGTGGCCGAAATCCTGAGAGGCGGCATTCAGTCGGTCGATTCCGGACAGATGGAGGCCGGGAGGTCGCTGGGACTCACCCGGGGGATGACGATGTTGTATGTGGTTCTTCCGCAGGCATTCAAAAACTGTTTTCCCTCCCTGCTCAATGAGTTCATCACACTGCTCAAGGAAACCTCCATCGGCGGAGCGGTCGGCCTGGCAGAGCTGACGCACGCGGCGGACCAGGTGTCCAGCGCGACGTATCAGTATCTGATGCCTCTGCTCGGCGCGGCGGTGATGTACTTTGCTGTTGTGAAGATCCTGTCTGTCCTGTTTGGTATTCTGGAAAGGAAGCTGAGAGAAAGTGACAACCGATAATTCTGCAATGATCCGCATCAGAGGCCTGAAGAAAGATTTCGGGGACAATCACGTTCTCCGCGGCATCGACTATGATATCCAGAAGGGGCAGAAAATCGTCCTCGTCGGGCCTTCGGGCTGCGGAAAATCTACTTTTCTGCGCTGCATCAACATGCTGGAGACTCCCACGGACGGCGAAGTGTGGCTGGACAATGTCAAGGTGAATGACCCCCGCACGGATATCAACAAGGTGCGCAGAAGAATGGGAATGGTGTTCCAGCGCTTCAACCTTTTCCAGAACCTGACGATCATGGACAACATTACGCTCGCCCCGGTAAAGCTGGGGATCCTCTCCAAAGACGAAGCGAAGGAGAAAGCGCTGCAGCTCTTAAGAAGAGTGAATCTGGCTGACAAGGCCGACGCCTACCCGCATTCGCTTTCCGGCGGAATGCAGCAGCGCATCGCGATCGTGCGGGCGCTGGAAATGAACCCCGAAGTCATGCTTTTTGACGAGCCCACTTCGGCTCTGGACCCCGAGATGGTCGGCGAGGTGCTGGAAGTGATGAAACAGCTGGCGGAAGCGGGCATGACGATGGTAGTCGTCACCCATGAGATGGCGTTTGCCCGCGAGGTCGCCAGCCGGGTCCTCTTTATCGACGAAGGCGTCATCAAGGAGGAAGGAGCGCCGGAGGATTTCTTCGGGCATCCGCAGAACAGGAGACTGCAGGATTTCCTCTCCAAGGTGCTCTGATATCCCCGCACAGACAGGCGCAGCTTGAAGCTGCCGGTGCGCAGAAGCATACCAATGGCTGATTTTTCCGCACAGACAGGCGCAGCCCGCCGGATGGATCTTCCGGAACCTCGTTTCAGCTGATTTTCTCCGCGCAGACCTGACCCTTTTCCGATTCGAAACTTCCTGTCCCGCAGAGGCTCCTTTTATTGCCCCGGACGGGGACAGCCGGAACAATGTCAAGTAGTTTTCAAAACCATGAAAACTATACAAAAACACCATACAATTCAGGAAAATAAAAAGAGTTTGCTTTCTATTCGCGACAATGGTATGATGAATCAACGCCGGTGAAACAGTCACGGAGAAGGGCCGGCGCCGGACCGGTTAGCGAAAGCCGGTCTGTCAGAAGCAGAAAAGCGCGGCGCGGAGAATACCGCCCGGCATGGTAGGAGGATTTATGAGCAATATCGCAATCGCAACGGATACCTGCTGCGGAATGCTGCCTGATGAGGCGGAAAAGTACGGGGTTTACATGCTCCCGATGCCTTTTGACATCAATGGGAAAACCTATCATGAAAGTGTTACTCTTTCGCAGGAAAAGTTTTATGAATTCCAGGAGAACGGAGCGGATATCACCACTTCGCAGCCGGCTCCGGCGGAAGTGATGGATTTCTGGGACGGGCTGCTGAAGGATCACGACCAGATCGTGTACATTCCGATGTCCAGCGGCCTTTCCTCTTCCTGTTCCACGGCCGCGATGCTCGCCGGGGAGGAGAAATACGACGGGAAAGTTTTCGTCGTGAACAACCAGAGAATCTCAGTAACCCAGCGGTCTTCTGTTCTTGACGCGAAGCGGATGGCTGACAAGGGCTGGACCGCGCAGCAGATCAAAGACGAACTGGAGAGAACCAAGCTTGAGTCGTCCATCTACATCACCGTGGATACGCTTAAATACCTGAAAAAGGGAGGGAGAATCACTCCGGCCGCGGCGGCGGTCGGAACCCTGCTCCGCGTAAAGCCGGTGCTCACGATCCAGGGAGAGAAACTGGACGCCTACAAACTGGCAAGAACCTATAAGATCGCCAAACAGGAGATGCTGGCCGGCATCAAAAAGGATATCGAAACCCGCTTTGACGGCGACGCGTCCCCCGATCATGTTGAGATCGCAATGTCCTACACGTATGACAAGGCTGCGGCTGATCAGTGGAAGCAGGAAGTCCAGGCGGTCTATCCGGATCACGAAATCGTGATGGAGCCGCTCTGCCTGGTGATCGCCACCCATATCGGCAAAGGCGCGCTGGCGGTAACCGTCAGCAGAAAACTCCATATCTGATTAATGAATATCTGACAAAAAATATTATGCCGGCGGCTGGAATTCTGTTCCAGCCGCCGGCATTTTGAATTGAGCTTCCATCCGTTGGTTTTCGTGAGGACACTGCCGCGACATCCACGCCGGCGGAGACAGCTTTGCGAAAGGCCTTTCTAGTCTTTCGCGCCGGCGGGTCAGTCCTCCGGCACCGGAACCTGGACGGGTTTTCTGTCGCGGAAAATCGTGTATTCCGTGAAACCCGCTTTCCGGAGAATCGACGGAACGTCGCCAAAGTGCAGCGCCGTGTCCTGCGGGCGGTGCCCGTCTGAGCCGACCGTGATGATCCTGCCGCCGAGCTCGCGATACCTGGCGAGAATCGCGACGTCGGGGTTCGGACGGCCGAGCCCGCAGCGGTATCCGCCGGTGTTGCACTCCAGTCCCTTGCCCTTTCTGATCAGGGTCCTCAGGATTTCATCGACGATATCTTTATCGGCGTCCGGATCATAGCCGGTCCTTTTTTCCGCGGGAATATAGCGCACCAGGTAATCCAGATGGCCGTACACATCGAAGCAGTCGTACATCCGGGCGTTTTCCAGCGTGTACTCATAATAGCGCCGCATTCCCTCGTTGGCGGTTATGTCTGTCCAGTACTCAGGGTAGGAAGGGTCGACGTCGTCCACGACGTGGGTGGATCCGATGATGAATTCCCACGGGCACTTTACCGCGGCTGACCGGATCTGTTCCTGATAATCCGGGCGCAGCCCGAGCTCCATGCCGATGTGAATGCGGATGACATTCTTCAGGGAACTTCGCGTTTCCGCGATCGCCCTGTAATAATTCTCAAAATCGAGCTGGAAGCCTTCCGGTTTGTAGCCCGGGTCGTTGTGATCCGTGAAACAGATCTCGCGGACGCCTTTTTCCGCCTCAGCGCGCGCCTGCTCTTCGGGAGGAGTGTGCGAATCCGTGGAAAAACTGCAGTGAAGATGGTAATCTGTCCTGATCATATCTGCCCTGTCCTCTCAGTCCTGTTTATTCTCCTGCACAGCGGCGTTGACTGCCCGCGTCCGCTCTATGGCCGTGCTGACATCTTCCTTGGAAATCAGCATCAGCTGGTCGTCCGTCAGCTTTGAAAGCCTCCCGGCCAGGCGGTTGGCCTGCGCCGAGACCGCGGCTTCGTAAAGGTTGCGGGCTTCACGGGCGTTCGCGAAATTTGCGGGTTTTTCCGCGATCCTGCCGGCAAAATAGGACTGTACAGAGTTCTTAGCGGCCGCGGACAGGCGGAATTTCTTTTTCGCCGCCATGCTGGTGAAGATCTCTGTCAGTTCCGGAGCTGTGTAGTCCGCGAAATGGATGAAACGGGAAAAACGGGATTTCAGGCCGGGGTTGGAGTTGAGAAAATCATTCATCAGGCTGTCATAGCCGGCGACGATGACCACGAGACGGCCGCGGTTGTCCTCCATCATCTTCAGCAGAGTGTCAACCGCTTCCTGCCCGAAGTCTCCCGGCCCTTTGCCGGAAGTCAGCGTGTACGCTTCATCGATGAACAGAACGCCGTCCATCGCGGATTCGATGACGCCTTTGGTTTTTTCGGCTGTCTGCCCCACGTATCCGCTCACCAGGCCGGCGCGGTCCGTCTCAACCAGCAGGTTATTACGGAGTATTCCCAGGTGATAGTAAATTCCGGCCAGCATCCGCGCGACGGTGGTTTTGCCCGTCCCGGGATTTCCGGAGAAAACCATGTGGATGGATGTGGACACCTCCGGGAGACCCCGCTCACGGCGGATCTGGTTGATCCGGAGAAGGTTGACCAGGCTGTTGATTTCTTCCTTGACCTCGGTCAGGCCGGTCAGGGAGTTGAGCTCCGCAAGGATCTCGTCCGTCTTGGACAGATCGACGGAAGCCGCGCGCTTTTTCTGCTCTTCGGTGAGCTTCGCATCTTCCTCCGCCTTCTCTGCCGGAGTACGCAGAGCGTCTTCCGCGGCGTTTTCATCCAGCACGGTGTTGACGCCCTGTTTTCTCAGGTAATTTTCCAGGTTGGTGCAGTAGGCGGTGAGCCGCCGGATCTGGAAGGAAGAATTGTTCGCGGTGTCGCAGGCGATAAAGCTCTGCCCCGCAAAACGGAAAAAATTGGCCATCAGCTGGCCGTAATAAGTATTCTGTCCCTTCAGGCGCTTCAGGAGATCCACCCGGACAAACTCCTGAAGGCAGCGGGGAATCTTCTGCTGAAAAAGTATGGAGGAAAGATGCTCCGTGAAATACATTTCATGCAGCCGGGCCGGGGTATACGCGTTTCCGGTCACGTCCCTGATAAATTCGTTTTCTTTTGCGCTGACGTCCCCGGTATCCGTCAGGTACATCAGGAAGGCGGCCCACTCGGATGCGGCGCATTCGCGGAGCCGGATCGGCTGATTCTGGTAAATGTTTTCCTCTGCCTGCAGCCGGTCGCAGAGATCCTGAATCTGAGCGGCTTCCTTTATTGCATTGTCCATCGAAAATGCCTCCGTTTTCGCCTTGAACCAAACAAAGAGCATATCGTCAGACCGGGGAATTGTCAAGAAAACAGGCGGCGGAGAAATCGGAAATTGCATTGCCCCGCCTGTTTTGATGTGTTACAATAAAAACAATGCCGGGAGGGACCCGCTCAGAAGAGGGGCTGGCGGAAATCCGCCCGGAACGCGAACATCAAGAAGGAGGAGCAACACATGAGAAAGAAGTTTCTTGCTGTCTTGCTGACAGGAGTCATGATCAGTTCTCTTGCGGCATGCACGGGCGGCACTTCGGAAAATGAGACCACCAAGGCTGTCACAACAACCGCTGCGTCTGCCACAACGACTGCCGCGGCGGAAGAAACCACAGTGAAGTCAACGACCGCTGAGGCAGCCGCCACCACCGCGGAAGCGGTGACGACCGAGGAAGCGACGACCGAAGCGGCAGCAACCGAGGAAGCAACCACTGAGGAAGCAACAACCGAAGAGGCAACGACCGAGGAAGCAACCACTGAGGAAGCAACAACCGAAGAGGCAACAACCGAGGAAGTAACGACTGAAGAAGCGACGACCGAGGAAGCAGCCACCGAAGAGGCAACGACCGAGGAAGCAACCACTGAGGAAGCAACGACCGAAGAGGTAACCACTGAAGAGGCAACGACCGAGGAAGCGACCACTGAAGAGGCAACGACCGAGGAAGTAACCACTGAAGAGGAAACCACCGAAGAAGAAACGACTGAAGAAGCAACGACCGAGGAAGTAACCACTGAAGAGGAAACCACCGAGGAAGAAACGACTGAGGAAGCAACGACCGAAGAGGCAACAACTGAGGAAGTAACTGCCGAAGAGGAAACAACTGAGGAAGAGACCGCTGAGGAAACGGATACAGAGGCTGCTGTCGAAGCCGAAGCGACCACGGAAGCCGAGGAGATTGACGGCTCCGATTACAAGATCGGCATGGTCACCGACGTCGGCGGCGTCAACGACGGTTCCTTCAACCAGTCCGCGTGGGAAGGCCTTCAGAGAGCTTCTGAGGACTTCGGCTGCGAGGTTGTCTATCTGGAGTCCAAGACCG
>JBMNRC010000040.1:0-10694 GCA_050944455.1 Lachnospiraceae bacterium | reverse complement strand
TCGGACTACTATGCCGAAAGGCGTGTCACTTGTTAAGTTGATTGAACCGCCGTGTGCCGAACGGCACGCACGGTGGTGTGAGAGGTCGGGAAACAGTCCACTGGACTATTTCCCTCCTACTCGATTGCTGAAAAGTCTGACCATACTTTTCCCTGACCAGCCGTTCTGTCTGCCTGACTGAAAGTGCGAGCCGCTTTGCCAGCTCTTCCAGAGTAAGCGTGGCATAGTCGTAAAGAAAACTCTCATCCAGAATCAGGGACTGCTGATCCTCCGGAGCTGGGGAAACTGTGCGCGCGGAGATTTCAGCGCGGTAATTCCTCACCATGTACACGATAACCTGCTGCAGGAGGGAACGCACGATGCTCCGATATCCGGCCTGCTTCTGCGCAAGCTCCTGGAAAAGTTTCTGCATAATCAGGTGCATATTCTGGGTGTCGCGGCCGATCCATACCGGCGTCGACAGGAATGCCCGGACGATGGAACCGTCCGGGGAAACCTGCCCGGATTCCCTGCTTGTCTGCAGAAAGATACAGTATTCTGCCATCGGCTTTTCTTTCGCGGGGAACTGTTCGTGGGAGATATGCGGGCCTGTCACATACAGGGAGTCGGCGTCCAGAGCGTATGTGCTGCCATCGAGATTGACGGTCCCGCATCCGTAGGGGATGTAATGAATCTCATAGCAGCCCTCACTGTGTTCGTGTTTCGGGATCACCCGCTGGAACTGCTCAAGTACGATGTTCTGCGGGATAAACCGATATCCCTCCATGGAAAAAGCCAGTTCCGGATAATTATACCTTGTGATCATGAATTCTCCCTTCCGTGCACCTGGAGTGTTTCAGGGAATGCTGAAAACCTGCGAAAACACGACATAACCTAGGTATTATTTACAACTTTTAATCTGTGAATGCAAGAGCGGATCCATTATGATGACCATGAAATGAGCAATAGGAACGTTCCGATGAAATAGCAGAACACAAAACAGACAGGAGGATAATTATGGCAGTCAAAATGCTTGGCGCGGTGCTTCCGGGGAACAGTACGGTGGAGCTCAGGGAATTTGATGTTCCGGAGCCGGGATACGGCGAAGTTGTCATCAAAACAAAGGCCGCAACCATCTGCGGATCGGATATCCGCTGCATCTACAGGGAACATGTGGGAAAGGGGCCGGAAGGATACCAGCCGGGTACCATCGCAGGCCATGAATCTGCAGGGCAGATCGTAAAGTGCGGCGAGGGAATGCGCCGCTTCCATGTGGGAGACCGCGTGATTCTCTATCATATTTCCGGCTGCGGCGTATGCTACGACTGCAGGAAGGGAAACTATATCTCCTGCAAGAGCCCGCTCCGCAGGGCATACGGCTGGCAGAGAAACGGAGGAATGGCTCCCTATATTCTCTGTGAGGAAAAGGATCTCGTGCTGCTGCCGGAACCGCTTACTTATGAGGACGGAGCACAGGTGGCGTGCGGATTCGGAACCGCCTATGAGGCACTGGAGAAAATCGGCGTCGGAGGGGACGACGCAGTGCTTGTTGTAGGTCTCGGCCCCGTCGGCCTTGCGACCCTGATGCTTGCCAGAGCTATGGGAGCAGAAAAGACGATAGGCGTGGAGATGAACGACTACCGGATTCAGCTTGCGAAGGAGAAGAGACTCGTCGACTACGTCTTCAAACCCAGCGATCATGTGATCCAGGACATTCTCGATGTGACGGGCGGCCATGGCTGCGAGAAGGCAGTCGACTGTTCCGCCTCCGATGCCGGGCGCCAGACCGCGGTCAGGGGAACCAGGGACTACGGAAAGATCGCGTTTGTCGGAGAAGGAAATACGGTCACCCTCAACCCGAGCCCTGATATCATGCACACAACCAAGACGATTTATGGCTCCTGGGTTACTTCTATCTGGAAGATGGAGGATCTTGTGGAGCATCTGATCCGCTGGAATATTCATCCGGACAGCCTTATTACCCACAGATTCCCGATTGAGCAGGCTGGCCAGGCGTACTCGCTCATGGCGTCCGGAAAGTGCGGCAAGGTCGCTGTGGTGTTCCCGGAAGATAAATAAGGGGTGAAAAATGGAAAGCAGGGATTACAGCGGAAGAGTCCCTTCCCGCGAGCTTTACGACGGTACCCGGATTCCTGCGATCGGAATCGGTACATTCGGCTCGGACAAGTACGGGGCAGAGCAGATCGCGGAAGCCGTATACGGCGCTGTGAAGACGGGCTATCGCCTCATCGACTGCGCGAGCGTATATGGCAACGAGAGCAGTATCGGAAGCATTCTCAAGAAACTTTTTGACGAGGGAACTGTAAGAAGAGAAGACCTGTTCATCACGTCAAAGGTATGGAACGATCAGCACAGGGAGGTAGAGAAGGCCTGCAGAAAGAGTCTCTCGGATCTGAAGCTGGATTACCTGGATCTTTATTTCGTGCACTGGCCGTTCCCGAACTACCATGCTCCGGGATGCGGCGGAGATTCCAGAAATCCTGATTCAAAACCGTTCTCCGTGGAAGAATTCATGGACACGTGGATGCAGTGTGAAAGCCTGGTTGACAGGGGACTGGTTAAACATATCGCGATGAGCAACATGACAATTCCCAAGCTTGAAGCGGTGCTTCCTCTCTGCAGAATCCAGCCGGCCGCGATAGAAATGGAACTTCATCCCTCGTTTCAGCAGCGCGCGCTGTTTGATTACTGCAGGGAAAGAAAGATTCAGCCGATCGGTTTCTGCCCGATCGGATCTCCTTCCAGGCCGGAGCGGGACCGTACGGCAGAGGATGTTGTGGATACGAAACTTCCCGCGGTACAGCGGGCTGCCGAGGCGCATGGAGACCATCCCGCCGTCACCTGCCTGAAGTGGGCGGTGCAGAACGGGCAGATACCCATTCCATTCTCGGTAAAGCAGCCGCAGTACGAGAGCAACCTGAAGGCATCGTTTGAGGATCCGCTGAGCCAGGAGGAAATGAGAGCGATCAACGCCGAAGACAGAAACTGCAGACTGGTAAAGGGACAGGTTTTTCTGTGGCCGGGATCAAATGACTGGCAGGATCTGTGGGACCCCGACGGCTTCATCGTCAGCGGAGGAGTGAAAAATCATGCTGAAGGGAATTCCTGAACTGCTGTCACCCGAACTGCTGAAGGTTCCTGATGAATGGAACGCAGTGACAGAATCGTGATCCCTGATGGCAATTTTCCGGCTCATAGCGTGGGAAAAACAAAATTGTAACCGGAAGACAGACCGGAGATATCGACAGACAGAATGGAGTATCATATGGCATACAAGAAATACGATCATGACGCCTGGATGCACAAAGTAGATGATGTGATTGCGCAGGGTCCCTATCGCCCGGACTGGGCTTCCCTGACACAGCATCCGGTTCCGAAATGGTTTCAGGACGCCAAGTTCGGCCTTTTCCTCCACTGGGGACTTTACAGTGTGCCGGCCTATGGCAATGAGTGGTATTCCCGAAACATGTACATCAAGGGAAATCCCGCGTATGAACATCACATCAGCACCTATGGGACGCAGGACCGGTTCGGGTATAAAGATTTCATTCCGATGTTCAAAGCGGAGAAATTTGATCCGGATGCATGGGCCGATCTCTTTGTCCGCTCGGGCGCAAAGTATGTTGTTCCTGTCGCGGAGCATCATGACGGCTTTCAGATGTACAGGAGCGAACTGTCAGAGTATAACGCTTACGATATGGGACCCGGACGGGATCTTGTCGGAGAACTGACTTCGTCGCTGAACCGGCGCGGGCTGATCAACGGGGCGAGTTCACACAGAATCGAACACTGGTTCTTTTTCAACCATGGCAGAGATTTCGCATCCGATGTTCCGGAGAACGCAAAACAGGTGGGTGATTTTTACTGGCCTGCGGAACCTGTTCCGGACACCGATTATTCCGGAAACTGCGACTGCAGACCTGTGCCTGACAAAGAATTTCTCGATGACTGGATGTTCCGTACGGTAGAAATAATAGACCGCCTGCATCCCCGTGAGCTCTATTTTGACTGGTGGATCATGCAGCGCGCGGCCAAGCCGTACCTGAAAAAAATTGCCTGCTATTACTATAACCGCGCGGCACAATGGAATGAAGAGGTTCTTATTGCGGCCAAGCTGGACGCTTTTCCCCTCGGTGCCGCAGTGCAGGATGTGGAACGCGGACAGTTTACAGTGTCGCAGGTCCTCCCCTGGCAGACGGATACCGCGGTTGCCAAAAACTCATGGTGCTATACCGATGCCAATATCTATAAAAAGCCTGAGGTTATTCTGGCGGATTTTACAGACTGTATCTCGAAAAACGGCTGTATGCTGCTGAATGTGGGTCCAAAGGCAGACGGCACTATCCCTGAGAAAGATACGCAGATCCTTCTTGCCATCGGAGACTGGATGAAGCGCAACGCTGAGGCGATTTACGGGAGCAGACCGTGGAAAATCTCGGAGGAGGGTCCGACCAAGGCAAAAGCCGGCGCTTTTTCCGACAGAACGGATACGGTATACACAAGCGAGGATTTCCGTTTTACGACGGCGGATGGAAACATCTATGTATTTGCGATGCACATGCCGGAGAACGGTGAAATCCTGGTAAAAACCCTTGCTCATGCGGAGAAGCCAAATGGGAATGACTTTTTCGGTCTTATCCGCGATGTGAAGCTTCTCGGATTTTCAGAGGATGCGCTGACAGACTGGAAGCAGACGGAAGAGGGACTGGCTGTAACCGCAAAGGTCCGTTCTGATGCCCCTGTTGTTTTTAAGGTTATCCTTGAATAATTGAATCGAAAATCTGCCAGAACAGAGGTACCGCACGGCGGTACCTCTGTTTTCATGTCGGGGCAGATGCAATCCGGATGAGATATCGGTGTTTTTCAGACAGGTACACCTTTCAAAAGCAGCTGTATTGTTTCGGCAGTAAAGCAGCTGTTTTCATTTTTGGGTAATGATACCCAGAATCGCCGAAAATGTGGCATAAACCCCAGAATCCGGAAATCTGATGTGATGTATTGCGGCTGAATTTTCTATTATACAGACAGAAACACTACAGGCAGAACAGTTCAGAAAGACAGGAACTGAATATCGGGGAGAGGTTCAGCGAAGAAGTCGGTATTGCCGTCAGCCCGTCTCCCGGCCGTCTGATTACCGGGGAAGGAACAGAAATCAGATGGAAACCGGCATCAGAACAAAAAAGCTTCATTGCAGAAAGGAAAATGAAAAATGAAAAAACTTGGTTTCGGCTGCATGCGTCTTCCTGTGAACGGGGATGGCAGCATCAACATGGATGTTCTGAACAGAATGGCAGACGCCTTCATGGAAAAGGGATTTACGTACTTTGATACGTCCTACGTCTATCATAACGGCAACAGCGAAAAGGTGCTGAAAGAGGCGCTGGTCAAACGGTATCCGAGAGATTCCTTTACCATTACTACCAAGTCGCCGGTCTTCATGATCCAGAGTCAGCAGCAGTTCTTTGACATCTTTCAGGAACAGCTGGACCGGCTCGGCACGGATCATGTCGATTACTACTGGCTGCATGCGATCAACCGCAATGAGTACGCCAAAGTTCAGAAGTACGATCTGGTTGGCGCACTGAAGAAGCTGAAGGAAGAAGGAAAGACAAAGCATATCGGCATGTCCTATCACGACAGCCCGGAACTGCTGGACCAGATCCTGACGGAACATCCGGAGCTGGAGTTTGTCCAGCTGCAGCTGAACTATTTTGACTGGGATTCGCCGTTTGTCGCTTCGAGAGAAAATTATGAAGTCTGCCGGAAGCACGGGAAGAAGGTCGTCGTCATGGAGCCGGTCAAAGGCGGCAATCTGGCATCTCTGCCGGCGGACATTGAAGCCAAAATGAAAGCGGAAGATCCGGATAAGTCGATCGCGTCCTGGGGAATCCGCTTTGCGGCAAGCCTGGAAAATGTGTATATGGTTCTTTCCGGCATGTCGGATGAGGCGCAGATGAATGACAACCTTTCCTACATGGAAAATTTCGTACCGCTGAATGAGAAGGAGCAGGCCATCATCCGGGAAGCCCGGAAGGAACTTCGCGATTCGATGCCTTATCGGCTGGAAGACTTCCGGCAGGCCGAAGAAGTCTGCCCGATGAAGATCGGAATCACCCGGATTGTGCAGATGCTGAATGAACGCAAGGCTTCCGTCAATGAGGGAAAAGTCATCAACACGCCGATCTATTATGACCTCTTTCTGGACGGTTACGGCAAAGCGGCAGACTGCATCTGCTGCGGGAAATGTGACGGCATGGTGAAAGGAGTCGATATTCCTCAGCTTCTCAAAGAAGCCGACAGCCGGCTGAGAAACTGGTAAATCTGAAAATCCAAGATTCCACAGATTTCCAGGCCTGCGTACGGTCAATCCCGCATATCCGGTATCCAGCGCGGCTGCGGCAGCAGTCCCCCCATTTTTCAGTCCAGGCAAAACGAAGCAGCAGAGCACGGTCAGGTGCTCTGCTGCTTCATTTTTTAATACAGAAATTGGAGAATGACAGTGAAGATAGAAGGCCTCACGGTTGATTCCGGTTCTTTCCGTCAATTCTTTGATCATGGTCTGTTCGGAATCTATTTCGCAGATCATGTCAGCAATAGAGAGGCGGACAGCCTTCTTCGTCCGTCAGGTCCCGGATTTTTCGATGAAATGCTTTTTCATCTGCTTTTCCGCGTCCCGGTTCCATCTGAGGAAGAAGTAGATGCTCTCGATGACGCAGGTAGCCATCCAGCCGACCGGATAGCCGAATCCGACAATCTCCGGCGTGTTGGCGATGTAATGAGTGACAAAGTACAGGTACGTCTGGCGGATGGCCACGAAGCCGATCAGCATGATGATCATCGGGCCGGTCGAGTCGCCTCTTCCGCGCAGCGCGCCGGCAAGAACGTGGTTTACACCGTTGAACAGCGTGAAGAAGACAATCAGGCGCAGGAAGGAAACGCCGGAGGCAATAACGCCGGGATCCGGGGAGAACAGCCTGACCGCGGGTTCTGCGAAAATCCAGACGACTACGGCGATCGCCCCGGTGATCGACAGGGTGAGCAGGATGGAGATCCTTGTCCCGTCGTTGGAGCGTTTGATTTTTCCGGCTCCCATATTCTGGCTGACGAATGTTGTGGCGGCCATGGCCATGCTTCCCATCGGCAGCATCAGGAAAGAATCGAGCTTGTTGTAGCAGGTCCATCCTGCGATGACGGTGGAACCGAAATAGTTGATATAGGACTGAACGAAGACGTTCGAGAACGACGTGATGACCGACTGGATGGCGGTCGGCAGGCCGATCGAGACAATCTGCCCGAGAATGCCGCGGTCGATTTTCATGTCGCGGAAACGGAAATAATAGATGTCATCCGTATGCATGAGCAGGCGGAGAGTCAGGTACGCTGAGATAAACTGAGAGAGGATTGTCGCTAGGGCAACCCCGGCAATTCCAAGATGGAAAACGATAACAAACAGCAGGTCAAGGAAAATGTTGAGAATGCTGGTCAGAATCAGGAAGTACAGCGGGCGGGTAGTGTCGCCGACAGCGCGGAGAATCCCTGAGCCCATGTTGTAGATCAGAAGACCGGAAATACCGGCGAAGTAGATGGTCAGGTAGGTCGTCGCCTCGTCAAAGACATCCTCCGGCGTAGCCATGAACCGGAGCATGACGCGGCAGCCGGCAACCCCCAGAATCGTGAACACAACGCAGAACACAAAAGTTACCGCCAGCGTGGTTTCCACCGCTCGGTGCAGGGTTTTCAGTTCTTTCGCGCCGAAATAGTGGGAGATGACCACACCCGCGCCGGTGGCAAAGCCGTTGAAGAAGAATACGGCCATATTTGTGACGCTGGAAGTCGCGCCGACCGCGGCGAGGGCCTGCTTGCTGACGAAGTTGCCCACGATGATCGAGTCGACCGTATTGTACAGCATCTGGAAGATGTTTCCGACCATCAGCGGGAGCGCAAAAGCGAGAATCTGCCTGACTATCGGGCCTTCCGTGATGTCTTTCGATGTCGTTTTGCGCTTTGCCTGTACCTGATCCATGGATGGAAATACCCCCTCTCTGATGAACAGATTTGCTGCGGATCTGTTCCTGCGGCCGCCGGAACGCGGAAAGACCATGCGCTCCTGCAATGTCCTGCCGAATCAGCTTCTAATATTATAGGTAATTTGGAATGTAAAGGGAATGTAAAGTTTCTATGTCTTTTTTTCATCCTGTCATCCTCCCGGAGGGGTCGGCGAAACGCGGATATCCGGGCAGATGCCCGGCCTCATAATTTTTCCTGTCATTATTGCTTCATTCAGGACTCAATTTTTCTGTTCAGGACATCATTTCTCTATGTCGGATCTCTATGCCGGATCTCAAAATCCCCCGATGCTGTATCCGAAAACAGGTTTTTACAGTTTTTCGCAGATTTTCATAGCCGCGGAAAGCAGGGTTTCGCACCGCTTTCCGCGACTTTGCAGTTTACGGGGCAGTATGCCGGATGGTAAATTTGCACCAGAACGCAGGAAGCGCAGAAATCATTCTGAGGAAGCCGGCAGACGCCGGTGAAACGAAAGGAAGGTGCACAAGATGTCTGATTCGGGTGCAGGCGCCGGGATGCAGGCGAACCTGGCGCGGCAGCAGGCGGGGACAAAGCCGAAAAAGAAAAAAGGTTTCGTCTATGAGATGACGCACAACTGGCAGCTCTACTCCATGTTTATTCCGGCAGCGGTTCTGCTGATCCTGTTCAACTATCTGCCGATGTTCGGAATTATCACGGCGTTCAAGGACTTCAATTTCCGGCAGGGAATTTTCGGAAGCCCGATCATCGATCCCTGGTATGCCAACTTCAAATACCTGTTCTCCACGGGATCCGCCCTGAGGGCAACCCGCAATACGATCTGCCTCAACGCGCTGTTCATCTTCTTTGACCTGATCGTTGAAGTCAGCTTCGCGATCATGTTCTCCGAGCTGCACAGCAAGGCGCTGAAATCGGGACTGCAGTTTTCGATTTTCCTGCCTTACTTTATTTCCTGGATTGTGGTCGGCCTGTTCGCCTACAACCTGATGAACTACGACAACGGTTTTTTCAACCAGATCCGCGCAATGTTCGGGCAGGATCCGATCAACTGGTACGAAAACCCGGTCCTGTGGATTTTCCTGCTGGTTGCTTTCCGTCTCTGGAAGCAGACCGGGTACGGCATGGTGCTGTATATCGCGGCGCTGGGATCCATTGACCAGACCTATTACGAGGCGGCGGAAATTGACGGCGCTTCCCGGTGGAACCGGATCCGCTATATCAGCATCCCGCTGATCTCCCCGACGATCATCACGCTGCTCCTGCTGAACTGCGGCAAGATCATGAACGCCGACTTCGGCATGTTCTACGCCCTGATCGGCGACAACGCCCAGCTGTACAGCACCACGGACGTCCTTGATACCTTCATTTACCGGAACCTCCGCCTGAACGGCGACGTCGGCATGTCTTCCGCTGCCGGTTTCTACCAGTCGGTGCTTTCGACGGCGATTCTTCTGGTGATGAACCATTTCGCCCGCAAGTACAATCCGGACGGCGCGCTGTTCTGATCTGAGGAAGGAGGGGGAGAAGAAATCATGAGCAGAAAAAGCGAAAAAGCGCTGGCGGCAGGCATCGGATACGACAGCGCGAAATATACGAACAAAAAAGACTGGCACTTCGAGAATCTGCCCTATGTGATTATCCTGACCGCTTTCAGCGTTATCTGCATTCTGCCGTTCTGGCTGGTGCTGGTCGGATCGCTGACGTCGGAGGAGGAGATTGTCACTTACGGGTACGGGCTGTGGCCGAGAAAGGTCAGTCTCACCGCCTACAAGGTGCTGTTCGCCAACTTCAGCAGGATCGGCAACGCCTATAAGATCACGATCATCGTGACCCTGGTCGGAACAGCGCTCAGCCTTGCGGTCACCGCACTGGCGGCTTACCCGATTTCTCAGGACCGCGTGAAGTACCATTCGTTTCTGAATTTCTTTGTGCTGTTTACGATGCTGTTCTCCGGCGGCATGGTTCCCTGGTTTATCGTCTGCCGCAACATGCTGCATCTGACAGATACGATCTGGGCGCTGATTCTTCCGTATGCGGCGAACGCGTGGAACATCTTTCTGGTGAGAAACTACTACAAGGGAATCCCGAAGGAGCTGGTGGAAGCGGCGAAGATCGACGGATATTCCGAGTACGGAATCTTCTTTAAGATCATTGTCCCGCTGTCCAAGCCGGTGCTCGCGACCATAACATTGTTCATCAGCCTGAACTACTGGAACGACTGGTGGCTCGGCATCATGCTGATCGACGATACCGATCTGCAGCCGCTGCAGCTGATGCTCCGCACGATAACCGCAAATCTGCAGTTCCTCAGAAGTTCGTCCGACGCGAACGCGCTGGCCAACGTCATGCAGGATCTGCCGAGCGAGGCGATCAAGATGGCGACCTGCATCGTGACGATCGGGCCGATCATCCTGGTTTATCCTTTCGTCCAGAAGTATTTTGTCAAAGGTATCATGGTAGGCGCGGTCAAAGGATAAAATCCGAATCAGGCCGGCTTCCGCGCATCCGAGGGGCGGATTGTTTCGCAGATTCCGGGTAAGACCGGAATTGCCGGCTTCCGCGCATCCAAAGGATGGATGCGGATTTTCAAAGGGTTGCTGTCCCGAACGCGGAACAATCTTCCGCGGCGGGCTGAAATAAAATCGAAA
>JBMNRC010000039.1:0-11511 GCA_050944455.1 Lachnospiraceae bacterium | reverse complement strand
CATATGGGCCCAAGGAGGGAGACGTCAGATCCATGCCATTCCATTCTAACAGCTTTAGCAATGAAGGATGTAGATCCCAACTGGCTGTTGGGTTCTCTATACCCTGACTTTATTGTAGGAGGAGGGATGAATGAGTACAGACAGGAATGCGATGAGGGAGTATCCGACGGGCGAGCTGGTCAGGCGCTTTCTGCCTTATTACCGGCCTTATCTCAGAACGCTGATTGCCGATCTTGGCTGCGCCGCGCTCACCTCAGCCGCTGAGCTGGTGCTTCCGATGATCATCCGCTATCTGACCAACACGGCGATCAACAATCTGGCGCTTCTCACCGTGAGATTGGTGCTGAAACTCGCGGCGCTCTACTTCATCCTGAGGCTTGTAGATTCGCTGGCTTACTATTACATGGCTTACCAGGGCCACGTCATGGGAACGCATATCGAGACGGACCTGCGGCGGGACGCTTATCAGCATCTGCTGAAGCTTTCCGACAACTATTACAACAATACCAAGATCGGACAGATCATGAGCAGGATCACGACAGACCTGTTCGATATCACTGAGTTTGCCCATCACTGCCCGGAGCAGTTTTTCAATGCCGGCATCCAGTTTGTCGTCTCTTTCATTGTCCTGATCCGCATCAATGTCCCTCTGACACTGATGGTTTTTGCGGTTATTCCCGTGATGATCGCCGTGTGCGGCAAAATCCGCAGGAATATGCGCAGAGCCTTCGCCGAGCGCCGCTACCAGACCGGCGAGCTGAACGCGCAGATTGAGGACAGCCTTCTCGGACAGAAGGTTGTGAAGACCTTCACCAACGAGGATCTGGAAGCGGAGAAATTCGGGAGAGGAAACCAGGCGTTTTTCAGGGTAAAGAAAAAATCCTACCATTACATGGCCGAATTCCAGGACTCCGAAAGGGTGTTCGAGGGTATTTTTTACCTGGTCGTGATTCTCGGCGGAGGCCTGCTTCTGGTGAACAGACGGATCGAGGCCGGCGACCTGGTCGCCTATGTCATGTACGTCTCGATGCTGATCAATACCGTCCGCCGCATTATCGAGTTCACCGAACAGTTTGAGCAGGGCATCACGGGTATCGAGCGTTTTCTGCAGATCATGGACGCGAAACCCGATATTTATGACGATCCGGATGCGGTGCCGCTGAAGAATCCTGCCGGAGAGATCGCCTTTCACAATGTCTCGTTTGAGTACCCGGATGATCACAACAAGGTGTTCCGCAACCTGAACCTGGAAATCCACGCGGGAGAGAAGGTTGCGATCGTCGGGCCTTCCGGCGGAGGCAAGACGACTCTCTGCAACCTGATTCCGCGCTTCTACAATCTCTCAGGCGGGGAGATCACGCTGGACGGGGAGAACATCCGCCATTACACCCTGAAGTCTCTCCGGCAGAACATCGGCATGGTCCAGCAGGACGTGTACCTGTTCTCGGGGACGGTGTATGACAACATCGTTTACGGAAAGCCGGGAGCGTCGCGGGAGGAGGTCGAGGAGGCCGCCCGCAGGGCCGGAGCGGACGAATTCATCCGGACGCTGAAAAACGGATATGACACGTATATCGGCGAGAGAGGCGTCAAGCTTTCCGGCGGACAGAAGCAGAGGATCTCCATCGCGCGCGTGTTCCTCAAAAACCCGCCCATCATCATCCTGGACGAGGCGACCAGCGCGCTGGACAATGAGAGCGAGTATGAGGTGGCAAAATCCCTCGCGTCCCTGTCGGTGGGCAGGACAACCGTCACGATCGCGCACAGGCTTTCGAGCATTGTCCATTCCGACCGGATCCTTGTCCTGACCGAGGACGGGATCGTCGAGGAGGGAAACCATAAGGAACTGATGGAAAAGAAGGGTATGTACTATCAGCTTTATACCCGGGCGAACGAAATCCGGTAACGGAAACAGTCTTGCGGCCTTTCAGACCGGCTTCATGGAATCATTTATCTTTACACCGGCAGCGGCAGACCGCTGCCGGATTTTTTTTGACCGGAACAATTCTTTGCCGCAGGCTTCCTCTGATCTGCGTAACGGGTTCCTTCCTTTCTGCGGATCAGGTTCCTTCTGAACCCGCCGGTCAGGCGCGGGGTCGCGAGCGAGACCTGCTCTAGCATAAAGGACTGGTCTGAACCCGCGGGTAAGGCGCGGGGGCACCGGGCAATGTAAGTTTTTCGTAAGTTGTATATTATATCAGACATGATAGAATAGATGTGAATCAACAAAGGAGGAGACAGGAGCGCTTTGGCTGCTTTCATCCAGCCTGAGAGCGCTCCCTGTACATCTATGAGAAAAGGGATGAAAATCACTCTGGCCATTGTCGCCGCGGCAGTGGCCGGAGGCGGTGTGTATGCGCATTTTTACGGGATTCCATCTGAAATCACGCTGCCTGTCGTGGGTACGGTGCAGCTCCCGGAAATCCCGTTCTTTTCTGACGGGCAGAAAACAACGGACGTTCAGGTGTATGTCACTTCCCTCAGCACCATCACCGGGCGCGGAGTTCTGGGCCTTGCCAACCGGTATACGGGGAAAGTGGAAACCCGTCAGCAGGTTTCCGTCAGTTTTGATTCCGGGAAGACACTCGGCGAACTTTTTGTGAGCACAGGGGACACGGTCAGCAGGGGCGATCCCCTCTTTTCCTATAACACGGAAGAAATCCAGCAGAAAATCCAGCAGGCTGATCTGGAACTGGAGGAAATGAACAATACGCTGTCCGGGCAGACCGAACAGCTTGACACGCTGCAGAAGGCGGCCGCGAAAGCGGGACAGAGTGAACAGGAAGCCTACCGGATCCAGATCCTGCAGCAGCAGAACACGATCAGCCGGCAGCAGTATGATATCGCGGCGAAACAGCTCGAGAGGGCCCGCATGGCCAAAGATCTCGACAATATCGTCGTCACCAGCCCGATCGACGGCGTAGTGAAAACGATCAACAGCAGCGCGGCGGGGCAGTCGTCTTCCGACGGCAGTTCCATCGATTCCGGGAGTGACGGCAGCTATTCAGGGTACGGCAGCGCGGCAGGAAGTTCCGACGCCTATATCACCATCCTCGAGACCGGAGATTTCCGGGTACACGCAACGGTCAACGAGATGAATTTTTCGGACATTTACACCGGCGAGCCGGTGCTGGTCACCGCGAGGGCTGACGAGAGCCGCGTATACAGCGGGACAATTTCGAAGATTGAGACGGAGGCGGATTCCGGCAGCAGCCCGGACGGTATGAGTTCGTCGGACAGCGGTTCCTCGTCAAGTAAATATTCTTTTTATGTGGACTTCAACGAGGGCACGGACCTGATGCTCGGCCAGCATGTGGTGATCACCCCGGATACCGGTGAGGAGCGGAAGGACGGGCTCTGGATTCCGACGGGCTATCTCTTTGAACAGGACGGAAAGACCTGCGTGTGGGCCGCGGATTCCGGGATGAAAATCCGCCCTGTCGAGGTGGAAACCGGCGAGACGGACGAGGAAACCGGGGAGACGGAGATTCTCTCGGGGCTGACTCTGGCGGACTCCATCGCCTGGCCGGAGGAATTCATTGAGGACGGTATGAGCTGTGCTGACAGCAGCGAGATGACCGGCGGGGAAATGATGGAGGATGGAAATGGCGCGGCCGACGACAGCTGGGACATGTTCGAGGAGGGAAGTGCCGCGGCTGATGACGGCTCTGCCGTCGGGGGGACAGGCCTATGAGCGTTCTTCTGCAGCTGAACGGTATCGGGCGGAGCTATCCGCAGGGGAAGGAAATGGTCCCGGTTCTCCATGACGTCAGCCTGACGATCCGGGAGGGCGAGTACACCGCGATCATGGGACCTTCCGGGTCCGGAAAATCTACGCTGATGAATATCATCGGCTGTCTCGACAGGCCGACGACAGGAAGCTATCTGCTGGACGGAGTCGATGTGCTCGTGGCAAAAGAAAAGGATATGGCGGGAATCCGCCTGAAAAAAATCGGGTTTGTCTTTCAGCAGTATTTTCTGATGGCCAGCGAGACAGCCTGTGAAAATGTCGAGCTTCCCCTGGTGTATGCCGGGGTGAAAAAGAAGCAGCGGCATGCCATGGCGCTGGAAATGCTCAAAAAGGTCGGCCTGGAGGACAGGGCCGGCTACAGGCCAGACCAGCTTTCCGGAGGGCAGTGCCAGAGAGTCGCGATCGCGCGGGCGATCGCCAACCATCCAAAACTGCTGCTGGCGGACGAGCCTACCGGCGCTCTGGATTCGAAATCGGGCCTCCAGATCATGGATCTGTTTTCGGAACTGCACCAGGAAGGCATGACGATCCTGATGATTACCCACGACGCGAATATAGCTGCGCATGCGGACCGCATTCTGCATATCTTTGACGGGAGACTTTCGGAGAATGCGCCTGAAGAAACCGAAGCGTCCCGCAGGGAAGCCGCTTTTGAGAGAGCGGAGGCGGACGCGGAAAGGGCGGCGGAGATCAGCGCTCAGATTCCGGCGGAGACAGCCGTTGAGGCAGCGGCAGAGACAGGGACACAGGCAGCGGCGGATACCTGCGGGCAGGCTGCAGGTGAAAACGCCGGCCAGCCTGCGGACGCGGGCCGGTCTCCGGAGAAAGCCGGAAATCCGGACAGGGCGCTTTCTGACGCCGGCGAAAAAGAGGAAAAGTCCGGGATTCAGGGGGATGACGAGAGATGAGGAAAGCAGGAAAAGTATGGGCCGTGATTCTGGTTCCGGCGCTGATTCTGTCGGGCACCGGGGTCTGGATGTACCGGAAAAACAAATACAATAAAACGATTGTGAGCGTGATCCCTGTATCGTCGGTCTACACGACGGATTACGGGTCAATGACTTCGGTGGGCGGAACCCTCACCAATCAGTACCAGCAGGCCGTCTATCTGAGCAGCTCTCAGAAAGCCGCGCGGATCGCGGTGAAAGAGGGCGACAAAGTAAAGCCCGGGGACGTGCTGATAGAGCTGGACACGACGGAAGAACAGCTGAATCTCTCAGATCTCGAACTGCAGATTGAGCAGAAGAGGCTGGATATCGCCAACGGACTGAAACGGCTCAACCGCCTGAGAAACACTGCGCCGTACTCGGAACCCGGCTGGGACGGAGGCTGGGATGACGGATGGTACGATCCGGGCTGGTGGGACGAGCCGACCGAACCGGAGAGTTTTACGGAGGAAGAGAGCTTTTCGGAAGAGGAGAGTGTTTCGGAAGAAGAGTCATCGTCGGAGGAGGAAAGCCTGACAGAGGAAGAGAGTTCTTCAGAATCGGAGAGCTCTTCTGAGGAGGAGAGTTCTTCTGAGGAGGAAAGTTCATCGGAAGAGGAAAGCTCCGCGGATGCTGAAAGTTCTTCTGAGGAGGATCCGACAGAATCGGAGAACTCCTCTTCGGAAACCGTCACCCAGACGGAGAGCGGAACGGAGACGGAGCCCGGAACGGAAGAAACCACATCCCCTGTAACAGAGGATCCGTCCGAATCCGTGTCGGCTTCGGAATCCGCGTCGCAGAGTGAATCCTACTCCGCCTACGTGGCCTCGCTGGAAGCCGTTGTTTCTTCAGCCGCCGCCTCGTCTTCGGCCGCGGAATCGGCGGCTGAATCCAGGGAAGCGTACCTGAATTCGATCAGCGGTACGATCCAGCCCGTCAGCGGTGAGCTGTACACGATGGACCAGAGACTGCCTGGGATCGGACAGGGAACCGCGGAATCCCCCTATATTTTCTGCGTCTATAAAGACGCCTCGATTTCCCAGGAACTGATCAGCCGGCTGGCGGCGGAGAACAAGGCCGCGCAGATCTGGGTTTATGACCAGAACGGGAAGTGCGGGTATGTGCTGGATCTTTCCCTGATCGTTGATGCTGCAATACCCGACGCGGCCGCGCAGGAGACCGCGCCGACAGAAACACCTACGGCGGCTCCGACCGAAACCCCGACAGCTGCACCGACACAGACGCCTACGGCGGCTCCGACCGAAACCCCGACAGCTGCACCGACACAGACGCCTACGGCAGCTCCGACCGAAACCCCGACAGCAGCTCCGACGGGGACTCCGACGGCCGCGCCGACAGAAACACCTACGGCGGCTCCGACGGAAACGCCGACGGCAGCCCCGACAGAGACGCCGACCGCGGTCCCCACGGCCGCCCCGACTGAGGCCCCGACACCTGCACCTACGGCCGCGCCGACCGAAGCGCCAACGGCGGCCCCGACAGCAGCCTCAACGGCGGATCCTGCGGCCCAGCCCGCGCCTGACGCGACGGAGCAGACCGGCGTCTTAGGCGTATCCGGCCATACCGGTTACCCCGCGTACGCCTCGATGCAGGTGCCGGAAGGCGCCAGAGTCGTCTATGCCATGCAGGTTACGCTGGATCACGCGGGATCACCCTCCTCTGACCTGATAGCAGTAAAATCGATTTTCCGCACGCTGGCCTATGAGGACACGGACGGAGCGGGGGATTCCGGCGATTCCGGAGGAACCGTCACACTTCCGACTTCCGATACCGAAGATTTTTCGGGAATGACCGCGGAGGACCTGAACGCCGCGATTCACCAGCAGGAGGTCGACCTGCGGGACATGGATCTGGAACGCCGCAAACTTGAGCTGAAATACAGTATCCAGACCGCGAAGGGAACCCAGTCCGAAATTCTCAGCACGGTGAACGGGACCGTCCGCGATATGCAGGAAGGCGGCACCGAAGACTGGGATTACTCCAAACCTCTGTTTATTGTGGACAGCGGAAAGGGATTCTACGTCAACGGAACAGTCAGCGAAAACCAGCTTCCCCAGATCAGTGTCGGCGACACGGTGGAATGCGTCTGCTATCAGACAGACGCGGTGTACTGCGAGGCGACCATCACGGGGATTTCCGATTATCCGGCGGACAGTCTCGACGGAGCCTTCATTTATGCGTCGGAAGGCTCCCCGGACGCGTCGTATTATCCGTTCACCGCTTACATCGAACCATCCGACCAGACCGCGGGCCTGGTCAGCGGGACTTACTGCGAACTTTCCCTGAATGTGGAAGGCGACGCCGACGCGCTGTATATCGACAGCATGTATATCCGTAAAGAGGGCGTGCGGCATTATGTGTGGGTGAGGGACCCGGAGACAGAGCTTCTCACGAAGCGGTATGTCACCCTGGGGAAAACGCTCTGGGGATCGTACAGCGAAATCAGGTCGGGACTGACGCTGGACGATTATATCGCCGTGCCGTTCGGGAAGGACGTGAAAGAGGGAACGAAGACGCAGATCAGCGACGGAACGGAGGGAATGGGAATATGATCGAAAATATCAGGCTTTCCTTCCGGGGAATCTGGGCTCACAAGATGCGCTCGTTTCTGACCATGCTTGGCATCATCATCGGCATCGCGGCGATCATCGCGATCGTCTCCACCATTGAGGGGACGAACGCGCAGATCCGCCAGAACATGCTGGGAAATACCGGCCATACGGTCAGGGTTTCCCTGTACCAGGATTCGATGGAATACCAGATCGACCAGTGGACCCCGTCGCCTGAGGGCGTCCCGGTTTACACGGATGACGTCCGGCAGCAGATCCTCGCGCTTCCGGATGTGGAAAAGGCGGCGTTTTACCATGTGTGCAATGAATATAACGAGTGCGTGTATTACGGCGGGAATTCCCTGACCTCCTGTCTGATCACCGGGATTGACGCCAGCTATTTTCCGACGGCGGGACTGCAGGTGACGTCCGGGCGCGGGATCACGGAGGAGGACGTGGCGGAGTGCCGCAAGGTGGTCCTGATGGATGCCGACAGCGCGCGGAGCCTGTTTGACGGGGAGGATCCCCTGGGAAAGACGGTCCTGATTTACAATGAACCTTTCACCGTGATCGGGACCGCGGCGAAAACGGAGACCTACGAGCCTGTCATCAATTCCGTGGACGAGTACTATACCTACTACAGCGACAGCATGTCAACGGGAGCTCTTTATATCCCCGACTCAGCGTGGCCGGTCATCTACCGCTTTGATGACGCGCAGAATCTCCTGATCAGGGCGTCCTCGACGGAGACGATGGCCAGCGCCGGAAAAGCCTGCGCGGATCTGCTGAACCAGGCGGTAACCAATTCCGAGGGAATTCAGTATAAATCCGAGGACCTCCTGGGTCAGGCGAGAAAGCTCCAGGATCTGCAGAGTTCCAGCAACCAGATGCTGATCTGGATAGCCGGGATTTCGCTGCTGGTCGGCGGCATCGGCGTCATGAATATCATGCTGGTTTCCGTGGCGGAGAGAACGCGGGAGATCGGTCTCAAAAAGGCGATCGGCGCGAGGAAGAGCAGAATTCTCGGGCAGTTCCTGACCGAATCGGCTATCCTGACCGGCCTGGGCGGCGTTCTCGGCGTCGCGACCGGCATTGTCCTGTCGCGGGTCATCTCGAAGGTATCTGAAGTGCCGGTTGCGATCAGCGTTCCGGCGATCATCATCGCGGTTGTCTTCTCCGCGCTGATCGGAATCGTGTTCGGACTGCTGCCTTCCGTAAAGGCCGCCAACCTGAACCCGATCGACGCGCTGAGGCATGAATAAGGCGCGCACGGACCGGCTGAACGTCGGGACCGGGCTTCCGGATCGTGCGGAACATTCCTGCCCGGTTTCCGCGGAGTATTTCAGACAGTCAAAAATTTACTGTGAAAAAGGGAGAATGCCGGTCGGCATTCTCCCTTTCTGCCGATCGCCCACGAATCCGGGGTGATCTGGCCTGCTCAGTTTTCACCGGATTTTCTGATCTGCTCGATCTGTCCTGACAGTTCTGCCATCTTTTCATCGGTGAGATGATATTTTTTCCTGAACCAGAAGAAGGCGATCAAAAGCAGCGCGATCGGAATCAGGGTCATGACCATGCGGAGGCCGATTTTGGACGCCATGGAGACGGATTCCGAATAATCAATGGCAGTTTCGGCATCCGCGGCGGAAGCGCTGCCCAGATGGAAAAGGGCCAGGGCGACGGAGGCGGTCAGCGCCGCCGCGCCGGAAGCCAGCTTGACGACGAACGTCTGCATGGAAAAGATGACGGACTCGTCCCTGCGGTGATTTCTGACTTCCCCGTAATCGACGGTGTTGGCCAGGAAAATCGTCACCAAAACATTGTTCATGCCGGAGGCGGCCATGACCAGCACGCCCGGAATCAGAAGATAGCCCAGTTCCATCCGCCCGCTGCACGCGAAAGCCAGAAGAATCAGGTATCCGACGATGGACATGGCCATGGAGACGTAGAAGATCCGGATGGAGTTCATGAACCGCCTCAGAAGCGGATACAGAACCATCATCGCGAGGATCTGGGCCGCTCCGCCGACCATGTTGAACAGCGTGTACGAATTGTACCAGCCCGTTCCGCCGAAATCGTACTTGAAAAAGTAGATGATCAGGTTTGAGGTGATGTACATTGCGGTATTGACCAGAACGATGGTCAGAACGACGGCCATCGCCTGGTCGTTCTGGATCAGGGAACCGAACATCTGCCTGACGGTGGAAGTCTTCATATCCGCCGTCGAATTCTCCCGGATGCAGACCACGGTGATGACGATGAAGATGACAAACAGAACCGCGATGATCAGGGACAGCCAGCGGAAACCGATGATCTCGATTTCCCGGGATGTACTCCCGCCGAACAGTCTGCCGAGCGCGTGGACAGCCGCCATGGTGAAGACCGCGACCAGCGCGGAGCCGACGCCGGAGCAGGAGCGCGCGAGCGTCGTCAGGTTTTCCCGCTCTTTTCCGCCTCTGGTGAACGCGGGAATCATCGACCAGAAGGGGATGTCCATCATGGTGTAGGTGACTCCCCACAGGACGTAGAAGACGGCCGCGTAGGCGGTCAGGCCGGCGCCGTCGAGGGACGGAGGGCAGGCGAACATCAGGAAGAGAACAACCGCGTTCGTGAGCGTCCCGATCAGAAGCCATGGCCGGAACCTGCCCATCCTTGTGCGGGTGTTGGCGACGATCATCCCCATGATCGGGTCGTTCAGCGCGTCAAAGATTCTCGCGGCCAGAAGGATGACGCCCATGGCGATCGCGTTTACGCCGAGCAGATCCTGGTAATAGTAGAGCACATAGCTCGCGGAGAGCATGTAGACCATGTCTTTCCCGACGGCGCCGAGGCCGTAGGAGATTTTTTCCCGGCTGGTCAGGCCTGCGGAATTCGTTTCTGCGTTTATCTCGGTCATTTCTTTTCCTCCGATCTCTGATATTACAGCCAGTTATCTGTCATTGTCCCCAATGGTTTTCCGGTATCCTGTCCCGAAGCCCTGCCGGAGATTTTACAGCTATTCTACAGCGGAAGATTCCGGCCGGCAAGCTTTGCCCGCGGAAAGTCCGCCGGAGCCGGTTGCGCTTCAGGCTGTTTCAGGTAAAATAACAGAGACGCGGAGGACAGAGCGCGGAGGGAAAAGGCCGATGAATGAGGAACAGAATGGAAACGGGGCGGATGAAGTCAGGCTGGTGAGGCGCGGGGACTTTCTCACGCTGGCCGGACCGGACGGAATGAGCCTGTGCGCGGATTTTACGAAACTGCTTCCGAGGATCCGCCGGGGGAACCTCATGAGTGAACTGGTAGTGCGGGCCGTGAAAATCCGCGGAGCGGAAAAGCCGCTGACCGTTCTCGACGCGACCGCCGGATTCGCGGAGGACTCATTTCTCCTGGCCGCCTGCGGTTTCACGGTGAGGATGTATGAGAAGGACGGGACTATCGCGGCGCTTCTTTCCGACGCCCTGCGGCGGGCCTCGGAAAACGCGGAGCTGAGGGAGATCTCGGCGCGCATGACGCTGACCTGCGGGGACAGCATCGGCGCGATGAGGCAGCTGGGGCCGGAAAATGCCCCGGACGTCATTTATCTGGATCCCATGTTCCCGGAAAGGCAGAAGAGCGGACTGGTGAAGAAGAAATTCCAGCTGCTGCATTATCTTGAAAAGCCGGAGGAGGACGGGGATGCGCTGTTATCGGCCGCGCTTTCCGCCCATCCCAGAAAAATCGTGATCAAGAGGCCGCTGAAGGGACCTTATCTGGGCGGCGTCAGGCCCTCCTACACAAAACCGGGGAAAGCGATCCGGTACGACATGATCCTGACGGATTCGGTGAATTGCGTCATCTGAACGCTGCCGCTTTTCAGGCAGGGTATTCAGGCATACTAATTACAGGCAGGGTATTCAGGCGTACTAATTACATAAAACGCTTGAGGCAGAGCAAAACTGCCGGCGGCTCACAGATCCGGATCAGTATCGGCAGCCTGAGGATCCGGGAGAGCGGCTGGCTTTGCGGAAGCGAAGATGGCGGCCGGTCCTGACGGCAGCACCGGTATGAACGGACGCCGGCGGAAGAACCGCGCCAGTGATTTCTTTTTCACGCTATTGATGTTATACTGTTTACAGTCAGCATATCCCGTCAGGCCGCGCACAGCCAGCGCGTTTGTTTAGTATGCGCGCCATGGGCGCGCTCTAATGGGTGAAAGTCCCTGGTACGCCTTGGCAGCGAGGAAGTACATAGCTGAACAGCAAGGGTGTCCGCCGTGAGGCGGAATCTGAAAGAAGCTGTAGGC
>JBMNRC010000038.1:0-13110 GCA_050944455.1 Lachnospiraceae bacterium | reverse complement strand
GCTATAATGTCCATGAGAGTACCTCTTTCTTGGATAGGTAGTGATTTCGAGCGATTTCTATTATATCCAGGAAATCAGGTACTCTCTTTTATTTTTTCTTTCTAACCTACAAAATCTTTACACCAACCTCCCCGGAAGCGTTTTGGCCAAAACAAAGGCGCACCGGCTATCCGGTGCGCCTGATCTCATTGAGTTCTGGTACTCTCGTCTTTCCTGCCGCGTTTTTCGCGAAAGCCTTCAGAGACGTCCGGCTGAAAAGACGTCTGCCGCTATTTACCGGCAGCTGTTCAGAACCGAAGGACTGCCTTCCGGAAGGCTGGCGAATCCGGCAGACGTGCAAAACAGCCGGCCGCCTGACCCGGCAGCCTCAGTACATCAGGAGAGCCTTCTGAACGAAGCCAGCCTCACACGGAGAATCGGCCCGAGAATCGCCGCGATCACCATTTTGGCCAGGTCCTCGATAATGAACGGAGTGACCCCGAGCGCCAGTGCCGCGGAGAAAGTCATCTTTGCCATGATCGCAAGCCATGCGGTGCCAAGCAGATAGGCAATCCATGTCGCCGCCTCCATCACCGCGACGCAGGCCACCCTGTTTTTGAAATGCCGGTCGACGAACAGGCCGATCAGAATCGTCATCGGGATAAAACCGATCAGGTATCCGCCGGTGGGGCCTGCCAGCTTGGCCACACCTCCGGTAAATCCGCTGAATACCGGAACGCCGATCAGGCCGATCAGAAGATACATCAGATAAGCAACGGTTCCGCGCTTCCAGTCCAGGATATAAAGCGTCAGGTAAATTGCCAGGTTCGTGAGGGAAACCGGCACCGGCCCGATCGGGATGGACAGCGGCCCCAGAATGCACATCACAGCCGTCATCAGGGCTGAAGTCGCCATGAATTTCACCTTGTTGTCCGTCTTCCCCGCACCGTTCGCCGCTTTTGCTTTTGCCGCCGTCTGAGCTTTCGCTGTTTTCTGTTCCTGTTCTGCCATCTTTACTGTACCTCCCCTGCTGTCTGAAGATTTCTGTTCCGGTTTTCATACCGGTATTCCGCATCCGCTCTCTTTTCGTCCGGCAGCTGCCAATCCGGCGTCACATCCCGTCCCAGTCCGGTCAGCATCGCCCTGTCGCTGGCGATCGTGGACCCGGAGGTTGTGAGCATGTTTCCGGTTATGGTCGCGCTGGCTCCTGAGGAGAAAGTGTTCACGCCGTTTTCCTTCATCAGCGCTCGGCCGCCCGCGAGGCGGATGTTGGCCTCAGGATTGACATAACGGAAGATCGCGATCGTCCTCAGGATATCCGCTTCCGTCAGCCGCGGGAGATCCTGCAGAGGTGTGCCGGGAATCGGCATCAGGCTGTTTATGGGAATCGACTCAATGCCGAGATCGGACAGAGTCAGCGCCATGTCGATCCGGTCGTCCCAGTTTTCTCCCATTCCGATGATGCCTCCGGAGCAGACGCACAGGCCTTCCGCCTGCGCCCGCCGGATATTGGCGATCTTGTCGTCAAAGGTATGCGTCGTACAGATCTGAGAGAAGAAGCGCCGGGACGTCTCGATATTGCAATGAACACTGGTGACGCCGGCCTGGTGCAGGCGCCGGAACTGTTCTGCCGTCAGGAACCCGAGGGAACAGCATAGCTCGATTTTCAGCTCCCGGTGCATCCGCTCAAAAACATGGATGATTTTCTCAAAGTCCGACGGGCTCGGCCCGTATCCCGAATCCACAATGGCAAACCGGTCCACGCCCTCCTCCTGGTTGGATTTCGCGAGACTGATGATCTTATCCTCATCGAGGAAGCCGTACACCTCGCAGTTCGTGTGATGATGGGCCGACTGCGCGCAGAATTTGCAGTTTTCCCCGCATCTTCCGCTGCGGCCGTTGATAATCGTGCACAGATCCACCTTATCGCCGACCAGTGCCGCGCGGATTCTGTCCGCTCCTCTGCACAGCCCGTCCAGATCCGCAGTGACCATTTCCTGAAGCAGAGGCAGATCCGCGAACCCGAGTCTCCTGCCCTCGATAATCTCCTCCGCAAGCTTTGCTGTATCCATTCTGTTCCTCCGTGACGTCCGCGGCAAAAATCGTTCCTGCCTCCGGACAGCAAAGATCATAAACATCCCGGAGCGAATTGTCAACCTGCATTGATAAAACAGGTTAACAATTTGCCCCGGGACGTCAGAATGCTGTCTTTGCCAGCGGATGGCTCCGGCAGTTGCCTGTCCGGATCTGCCCTGTCATCCTGCTGTCATAACCTCTGTACCCGGTCATGTTCCATTCCGCGGCATCGGTTCTCTCACATCACTCAGTCAGCACAGCCGGCTGCATGGTTAACCGCGGCAAAACTTCCCCGTCGTGACGTGCCGGATCACGCTTCTCAATCAGCGCAGCCGGCGGCACAGTTTGCCATGCTGATAAAACTGCCCCTTCGCGTCAGACATGATCACATCTCTTAATCGGCGTAGCCGGTGGCGCGGTTGACCACGCTGGCAAAGCTTCCCTCCCCGTGCCAGGCCTGATAATTATGCCTGGCCAGGCGCGCCAGGTTTTCCAGCGTGACGTCCAGATGCCAGCTGCCCGTGATATGGGGAGTCACATAGAGGTTCGGGACGGAAAACAGGGGATCGTTCTCCGGGAGCGGTTCTTTTTCGCAGACATCCAGATAAATGCCGGAGAATCTACCGCTCACCGAAGGATCCAGCAGCGCTTCTGTTTCAACGACGCTTCCGCGGCCCACATTCATCAGCCAGCAGCCTTTCCGGCACCTGCAGAGCATCTCCCTGTCAAACAGGTGATACGTGGAAGCTGTTCCCGGAAGCGCCACCGCGATGACGTCCGCCAGCGCGGCCTGTTCAGCGAGTTTTTCCGTCGGATAGATCTCATCCAGCGGTTCCGGGCAGGCATCCGCTCTCCGGCGGATGCCGACCAGCCTGACCGGGCGGTCCGGAAGCCCGAAAGCGCGGATTCTCCTCGCGAAAGAGAGGCCGATATCTCCGGTTCCGACAATCAGGATCCGTTTCCCCGCCGGCGTGGTCACCGGGCCTTCGTCTTTCCAGACGCCCTTTTTCTGGTTTTCCAGGTACAGCGGTACCTTTTTCATCATCACGAGAAGCATGCAGACCATGTATTCCGAGATAGCCGTCCCGTAGGAACCGGTCGCGCAGGTCAGGACCGTACCCTCCGGGAGAGCTCCCTCCTTCACATAAGCCTCCGCTCCCGCGCTGTTCAGCTGGACCCAGGACAGATGCCCGCAGGAAGACAGAATGTCCGGGCTGACATTTCCGATGACCGCGTCAGCGTCCAGGATCTCCTCCCGGGATGCGCTGCCTCCCCGGGTGAACAGGATCCGGTCGCCGTACCGCCCGGCGTCCTCAGCGAGCGCTGCCTGCTGTTCAGCCGTAAAGGGTACTGTGACAATCACTTTTCTGCTCATTTCTGTTCTTCCTCCTCACTCTGCCGGGTATTAGCTTCCGCCAGGCCTGATCTTTCAGTCAGCTTCGCCTTTCTCCTCACTCTGCCGGGTTTCAGCCCTGATTCCGGAACTTATCCACCGAGCCGGTAGCGATATTCTGCCTGAAGCGGACATCGTGCTCCACGATCAGCATGGTCGGACGGCAGGACAGAATCATGTTTTCGAGCTGAACCCGCGAAAACACATCGATGTAATTGAGCGGTTCATCCCAGATGTACAGATGCGCCGGCGTCATGATCGACGACGCCAGAAGCACCTTTTTCTTCTGTCCTTCCGAAAAATCCTCCATCCGCTTTTCCAGTTGGGAGCGCTCTACCGCGAGCTGCCGCAGAATCGAGATAAAGAGGGTTTCATCCAGTCCTCTCTGTTCGCAGAACTCCTGAATTGTCCCGCGCAGAAACCCGGTATTCTGGTTTACATAGGATATGACCAGCCCCGCGGGGACGTTCAGTTCACCGGATTCTCTTCCGAGCATAATGCCGGATCCGATGCCGAAACTGTCTTCGGACCCGGCTCCGACGCCCTCTTTGCCAGCTTTTACTGGTTCCGGCCCGTTCTTCTGCGCCGCGGCCAGAATTCTCTGGATCAGCGTGCTCTTCCCGCAGCCGTTCGGGCCGTTCAGGAAGACGCGGTCTCCCTGCCGGATTTCAAAGGTAAGATGGCTGATCAGCGGTTTTTCCGGATCATACTGAAAAGAATAATCCCTGGCCGAAACCAGAACCTTTTTATGGAATTCGAGCGGGATCATCTTCAGCACCGCGTCTTTTTCGACGTCGGCCAGCAGCCCCTCTTTTTCCTGGATTTCCCGGTCCATCCTGACTTTAAAGTTCTTCACCCGCGATTCCATCTTCTGCGTTTTCTTTCCGATAAACGAGCGTGTCGAAATCGAGCGGTCATGCTCCTGCACCGGGTCAAACCCGATTTTCGTGGATTCGTTCTTCTGGGCCCATCTCTCCGCGGTCTGAGCGGCTTTCTTCAGTTCGGAGATTTCCTTCCGGTGTTTCTCGTTCTCCGATTCCGCGAAATGATCGCTGCGCTGCTTGTTTTCCCACCAGCTGGAAAAATTTCCCGCCTGCACTTCGATGGTTGTGCGGTTCATCACCAGGATATGGTCGATCACCGCGTCGAGAAGATCCCTGTCGTGGGAAATCAGCAGAAAACTTTTCTTTGAACGCAGATAATTTTTCACTGTCTCCCTCGCCGAGACATCCAGATGGTTGGTCGGCTCGTCGATGATCAGAAATTCTCCTTCCACGGAGAACAGGACGGCCAGCATGACCCGCATGCGCTCCCCGAAGCTCAGGGTGGAAAACGGCCGGTACAGCATTTCCGGGTCTGCGTCCATCAGGTTGAGTTCCCGGATGATTTTCCACTCTTCCGCCTGCGGCTTCCAGATTCCCGCCAGTTCCGAGGCCGTTCGCGGCTCATCGTCCTCGGCTTCATAGGGAAAATAGTCGAAGACAGTCCCCGAAGTGTCGATGCTTCCCTGATACGGATATTTTCCCAGCAGGAGGTTTGCGAGGGTAGTTTTCCCTTTGCCGTTCCTCCCGACCAGGCCGAGTTTCCAGTCCGTATCAAAAGCGAAAGACACTCCGTCGAACACCGGTTCTCCGCTGTCCTCATAAGAAAATGTCAGATTTGAAATTTTTACCTGAGACAAACTTCCTCTCCTTCTCAGAGAAAAAACTGCCGTATCAGCCGGCTGTTGAATTCCGGCGCAGATCTGCCTTTTCCCTTGCTCAAGGCAGAAAATCGCGGTACCGATATGCCTTACAGGAAACAGCTGCTGCCGGTCTTCCGTCTCCTCTGATCAATACGGAAAAGCTGCAGCGCCAATGCGTCTGGCGGTAAGCAGCCGCAGCCAGTCTGATTCCTCTGATACAGCGATCAGCAGCCAGACAAATATACCAGACTCAGGCTGAGAATTCCACCGGAATTCCCGCCGTCCGGTCCGATCCGCTCAGTGCGCAAGCAGCAGGAAGCGCACACAGCCATAGGAATGTCTTCCCGCCAGTTCAGCCATAACCACGCCTTCCAGCCTGGAGCCGGCAAACAGGTCAGTCTGCAGGGTGAACTCAGCTTCCGCGCGGGAGCCAGCCAGCGTGTTGAGCGGCAGCTCGACGGAATCCGCCCCCTCCGTTGAAACATCCGCGGGCAGATACAGGCTGATCTTCACCCACTGCTTTTCCCTCATGGCGGAATGGTTCCGCACGGTCACTCTCAGCTTTTTCGTCTCCCCGGCATGGAAGTACACCGAGTCCCCGGCTTCCACCCGGATGGAGAACGCCGGGAAATCCTTCCGCACCGCAAGGGGAGACATTGCGCACAGTTCCCGGCCGGAAGGATCGTCCGGCTCCTGGACATTGAGGTCTTTGAGATAGTCTCCTGTTCTCGCGCAGTAAAGATCCTCACCGGAAAAGCACTGGACAGACAGGCCGCTCGGATCCAGAATATCGCAGTACTGCTGGCCGAGGAACAGCGGGATGTCCCTGAGGATTCTCTCCGTCAGTTCCGTCGCCGTATCCGGGATCCAGACGCCGCCGGAAGTCCGGTCAATGCACATCGTTGAGATTTTATCGTTCAGCGGAGCGGACCATTTCCGAGGGATTCCGGAGGCGCCGAGGATGATTCCCAGCACAGCGCCGAGCGTCCCGCAGGTGCAGTCGGTATCCTCGCCGTACGCGTTCGCCAGCACAAGGCTCCGGCCGAAATCATTTTCACCGTAAAGCCATGCGGCCACCACAAAGCCGATGTTCTCCGGCGCGTCAAATCCCGGCGCGCCTGTCTCCATTCCCTCGTTGTCTTTTTTCGGAAACTCCGGGATTCTGAGATTCTGGATGCCGAATGTTCCCGGCGCCGCGTTGTGAATTTTCCTGCGGGATTCCGCGAACGGAACCTTCTGCCGGAAACATTCCTGCGCTGTGCGGACGGCCTTTGTCACTGAGCAGTCTTCCGGAATGTAGGACAGCGCGATCTCAATCAGCTTTTCCGGGTCATCCTCCGCGAAAGCGGCGCTCTCCAGAGCCGCCGTGAAGATCTCCGCGTACAGGCCTTCCTCCGCGTGATCGACCGCGGCGTCCTCATGCGCGTACAGCACGGCAATCTCGGGATGCCCCGGAGCCAGGCAGGCCCAGATCTCGGAGCGGATCCAGCATCCGTTGGAGTTGCGGTAGGCATTTCCGAGATACCCCGACAGCGGCGGCTCGAAGCCTTCGCGCAGGTTGGCCTTGCCCATGCCGTACTCCGCCCAGTTCGGGATCACATAGGACAGCCAGTATTCGCCGAGCACGGACGCGGTCAGCCTGCGGCCGTACCGTTCCGCCGCGGCAAGCGAAACGATCTGCAGATCAAGGTCGTCATTGGCCGGCGGCCCCTGCGTGAGATCCTGCACGTAATAATCGTTTGTATTGATCTGCCTTTTCAGTTCAAAGGGAGCGCCCAGCACGCCGCCGATGTTCTTTCCGGTCCAGCATCCCAGCATCTTGTCCCTGAGTTCATTCAGCTCCAGTTTTTTCATTTCGCCCAACCCTCCAATCTTCCGTTTTACTGATAATCGAACAGCCCGTCGTTCTTCTCCTCGAGCGCTCTGACCAGATGATAGCAAAGCTCCGCTGTCGGAACCGGAATGTTCTTCGCGGCCGCTTTCTTCATCAGAACGCCGCAGAACATCTCAATTTCCGTGTGTCTGCCCGCGTCCAGATCCTGCAGCGTGGAATAGCGGCTTCTGGGATCATACCGGTCATTGAAATGCCTGTCGATCGGGGGCACATCAACCCCGTAGGCTTTTCCGACCGCGTCGACTTCCTTTTCCAGCTGCCGCGCGATAAACCAAACGTGCTCACTGTCCCTGAAGGCCCCGATCCCGACGGAAAGGATCGCCTGCGGGATGTTGTAGGAGATGTTCCGGGCATATTTTGCCCACTGCATCTGGACAATGTTGGGGACCCAGGTCGCGCGGGACCGGCACTGCGCGAACAGCTGCTCGACAGCTTCACACCGCGAAGTTTTTTCGGGTGTATTTTTGTCGCCGAAAACCATTCCTTTGGTCACCTCCGGATCAAAATTCACGGAGTTTCCCTTCCTGTGGGAAGCGATCACCATATAGGAATTCAGGATTTTCTCCTCCCCGATGGCTTCCGCCAGAATCTCCTCGGAATCAATGCCGTTCAGCAGGCTGAGTACAATGGTATCGGCGCCTTCCGTGATCGTGCGGACCGCCGGAATCGCGTTCTCAAGCCCGTCGTACTTGGTCGCGATCAGCAGCAGATCCGCTCCTCTGGCTTCATCAGAGCTCCTGACATTCAGACTGTATCTTCTTCCGTTGATGACAACGCCGTCTCTTCTGAGCCGTTCCGCTCTATCCCCCTCGGCGACAACGCTGAACCGGTCACCCAGAACATCGGCCATCCCCCAGATAAAGTAGCATCCGATGGCCCCGGCGCCGATCAGCGCCACGGTTTTGATGCAAGTCGAATCGGCGGAATCCTGCGTCTGGCTTTTCCGGGAACCGCAATTCCGCGCCGTTTTCTGACAACCGGAAACTGTACCGGCAGGCTTATGGCCCTCCTTGTTCGCTTTTCCACTGTCCTGTATGCTCATGAAAGCCCTCCATACTATTCCTGTGAATTGAATCTCCCATACAAATGAAGTCACTGAAACGTAACTTCTGATCTGCTCTATCACTGAAACGTATAATCTGACCTGCTCCATTATACTTGAAGGGAAAGCGTTTGGCTTGGATATTTCATGAATTTACAATAATGCGCGAAATTAATTTATGGCATCGCGGTAATCACCGGTATGAAATCGATGTATGCAGCAGGATGGTTATGGACTTACGCTGAATGACAATCACCGCATTCTACTTCCCCGCTTTCTCAGATACTTCCCTGATCACGTATTTCAGAAACTCTTCCAGCGCTGAGGACATCGCATGTCTGTCCGGCACCGCAATCCCGATGGTACGCCGGCAGTCAACGGTCATCGGCCTGATCTCGATCTCATACGGTATCCTCTGCAAGATGAGTTCCGGGAGCAGCGCGACCCCCTGCCCGATCTCCACCATCGCCATGATCGAATAGTCATCCCACGTGGAAAAGCGGATATCCGGCGTGATATCATATTTTTCCAGAAATTCCGAGACATCCGTCTTTCCGCCATGCTCCAGGGCGAGAAACGGCTGGCCGTTCAGATCTGCCGGTTCTATTGCCTGTTTACTGCAGAGAGGGTGATCTTTGGGAAGCACGGCCATGTAAGGGTCATCGGTGATTTTCACCGTATCGAAAGGATGCCTCGCCGGCAGTCTCAGAAAGCCGGCGTCGATCCGTTCTTCCGCGAGCCACGCTTCGATTTCGTCGTAATCTCCGGTCAGAAGCTCGTACCGGATCCCGGGATGATCCTTGTGAAAAGCCGAGATGATCCCCGGCATCCAATGTTCCGCTACGCTCGAGAATACTCCGATGCGGATATTGCCGCATTCCATGCCGCGGATCTGCCCGACTTTCTCATCCAGCCGGCCGCACGCGTCTAGAAGCGCGCGGATGCCGGGCATCAGCATCTTTCCTTCCTCTGTCAGCGTCACGCCGTCTCTGCTCCGATTCAGCAGGCGGATATGCCACTCCGATTCGAGGTCCGCAATCATTTTGCTGACCGATGACTGCGCAAACGACAGTTTCTGAGCCGCTTTTGTAATGTTTCCCTCTTCCGCCGCGGCAGCGAGCGCTTCATATTTCTGAATATTCCTGTCCATAAAAACTGCTCCTAACTATAGGGATCTGATAACATATGTTTTCAGCAGAGAGCAATCAATTCAATTCTCTCATCATCAGCATGAGCCGGCAGGTGCTTTCTTAGATTTTCCGGTTCATCCCCTCTCGATAAACTATGCGATCTTACGGCTGATTTCTTTATGATTACAGTTCATCTCAATCATTGCATCATTCCCTGACAGGAAGTTTATAATCCCCGAATCCTGCGGTTTATATGGTTTCCTTTCAATCGTATTATTCGATAGATATTATCTAATATATTCGTTTTAACGATTATACAATCCGTGTTAATCTGGCGCAAGAAAAATGATGAAAAAATTGAAACAGAAGACAGGAGCGATCTGTTATGGAAAAGGATTCAGCGAAAAACGCCATACTTGAAGGAAAGCTGACCGGAAGTCTCATCCGGTTCGCCATGCCGATAGCGGCAACCAGCATCCTGCAGCAGCTTTTCAATTCCGCGGATACGGCAGTGGTCGGACAGTTTTCGGACACCTCCGCGCTGGCGGCGGTCGGAACGAACGCCGAGATTGTTGCACTGCTGGTCAGCATCTCATCCGGCCTGGCGGTCGGGCTGAACGTACTGATCGCGTGGAAAATCGGGGAGAATAAACGCTCCGAAATCAACCGGTGCCTGCACTCGGGCATCGGGCTTTCCCTGCTGACCGGCTGCATTCTCTTCATCACGGTAACTCTTTTGTCCGAACCGGTACTGCGCCTGATTCAGACTCCCGAAGAGGCGCTCCGGCAGGCTGTCCAATATCTTCGGCTGTATGCCGCAGGCCTGCCGTTTCTGCTGCTTTACGATTTTGCCTGCGCCATCGAGCGGGCACGCGGAAACAGCCGGCGGCCCATGGCTGCCCTGATGATTTCCGGAGTCCTGAACGTCGGACTTAACCTCTTTTTCGTCATCGTCTTCAGAATGGATGTGGCCGGCGTTGCCCTGGCGACAGATCTGTCGACCGCGTTCAGCGCCTTCCTCACTCTGCACTGGCTCTCAGCAGATCCGGACGAGGATTTTCATTTTTCACTCCGCCGGATTCATCTGGACAAAGGGGACATCCGCGCGATTCTCAGGATCGGAACGCCGGCTGCCCTGCAGGGCGCTGTTTTCTGTTTCGCCAACATCTTTGTGCAGGCTTCCGTCAATGAATTCGGCTCAGTCTCCACGGCAGGGGCCGCGGCTGCCATGAATTTCGAGTACATCACCTATTACATGATCACCGCTTTCACCCAGACAGCCACAACTTTTACCAGCCAGAACCAGGCGGCGGGAAATCACAGGCGATGCCTTAGCATTCTCAGGCAATGCATGCTTCTTTCATTCCTGTTCAGCGCCGCGATCAGCACACCGGTCACTCTGTTCTGTCATCAGGCCGCTTCCTTCTTCTCGCGCGATCCGGCGGTGATCGAAGCCGCGTGCCAGAGGATCCGGATCATTCTGGTGCTCACCCCGGTCTGCAGTTTTTATGAAATACCCGCCGGATTTCTGAGAGGGTACGGCAGATCTCTGCTGCCCGCTGCGGAAACAGTCGTCGGAACCTGTCTTGTCCGCATTCTGTGGATATTCACGGGTTTCCGGGTTTTTCACACGCTGCGGGCGCTTTATCTGATCTTTCCCGTTTCATGGCTGATCACCATCGCGCTGCTGTGGATAAGCACTGCAATAACAATCCGGAGATTGCGTTCTGGAAATTTAAAAATCATGATGGTATGATCTCCCGAAGAACCAAATTTTATGAAACGGAGATTCCCGCATGCTTCTCTTGATCATCTATCTGGCTTTCATCAGTCTCGGACTTCCGGATTCCCTGCTGGGCGCCGCCTGGCCGTCCATCTACCCCGGATTCGGCGTCCCCGTATCCTGCATGGGGATCATCTTCATGATCATCTCGGTCTGCACCGTGATCTCCAGCCTGCAGAGCGATCGCCTCACGAAAGCGCTCGGAACCGGCCGCATCGTCGTGATCAGCATTCTTCTTACCTGCGGCGGTCTGTTCGGCTTCTCGGTCAGCCGGTCGATGCTGATGATGTGTCTCTTCGCTGTCCCGTACGGCCTCGGCGCCGGAAGCATCGACGCCGCCCTCAACAACTTTGTCGCTCTGCATTACAAGAGCCGTCACATGAGCTGGCTTCACTGTATGTGGGGCGTCGGCGCCTCCATCGGTCCCTACGTGATGGGCTTCTGCATCAGCCGGGGATTCGGATGGGGCGCCGGCTACCGGTCGATCGGTTTCCTGCAGGCTGCCCTCGCCGTTCTCATGATCGCTTCTCTCCCGCTCTGGAAAAATGCGGGAGGAGAACCGGAGGAAACAGAAGCAGGGAAAGAATCATCCCACAAAGCAATTCCGCTGAAAAGCATCATCGCGATCCCGGGAGCCAGAGAGATCATGGTGACTTTCTTCTGCTATTGCGCGCTGGAACAGACCGCCGGCCAGTGGGCAGCCAGCTATCTGAATCTTGTCCGGGATGTTCCCGCTGACACAGCCGCTTCCTTCGCGAGCCTTTTCTACATCGGCATCACCCTCGGCAGACTGGCGGACGGATTTCTCACGTTCAGGCTGAGCGATGTTTTCATGATCCGCATGGGGCTGGGTATCCTCGCCGCGGGCATTCTTCTCCTTTTTCTGCCGCTCGGGCAGACAGCCGCTCTCCTGGGGTTCATTGTCATCGGCCTCGGCTGCGCGCCTGTCTATCCCTGCCTGATTCACTCGACGCCGGCCCATTTCGGCAAGGACAGGTCTCAGGCCGTGATCGGCGTGCAGATGGCGTCCGCGTACATCGGGACAACCCTCATGCCGCCGCTCTTCGGATGGATCATGTACCATACTTCTTTCCTGCTGCTCCCGTTCTGCCTTCTGGCAATTCTGATCCTCATGTTTTCCATGCATGAATCCATGATCGCGAAACGGAAGACAACCAACGGAGAACACTGACGGCTTACGCTGCGCAAGGTTAGCGGAAAACAGTTTTCTGAGCAGCCGTAAAGAAATGTCAGACCGCCGCCGATTGCATAAAGCAGCCGGCGGCGGTTTTGAAATTTCTGAAATGATCAGATCAGAACAGGATTAATAATTCTCTTTTCTCACTTCGAAATATGCCTGCGGATGCTTGCAGACAGGGCAGATTTCAGGGGCGGACGTCCCCACTACGATATGCCCGCAGTTGCGGCATTCCCAGATCGTTACTCCGCTCTTCTCAAATACCGCTTTGGTTTCTACATTCTTCAGCAGGGCCCTGTACCGCTCCTCATGGGTCTTTTCAATCGCTGCAACCCCGCGGAACTGCTCCGCCAGTTCGTGGAAACCTTCCTCGTCGGCTTCTTTGGCCATTCTGACATACATGTCGGTCCACTCTGCGTTTTCGCCTTCCGCCGCGTGCAGAAGATTCTCCGCGGTATCGCCGATTTCGCCCAGCGCCTTGAACCACAGTTTTGCGTGCTCTCTCTCGTTTTCAGCGGTCTTGAGGAAGAGCGCCGCAATCTGCTCGTAGCCTGCCTTCCTGGCAACAGACGCGAAAAAGGTATACTTGTTCCGCGCCTGGGATTCGCCGGCAAAAGCTTCCCACAGGTTCTTCTCCGTTTTGGTTCCGGCGTAGGGATTTTTTGCTGAGCCGGCGTCCTCGATCCTGACAAATTTGTCAGCACCCTGCCCGCAGACAGGGCATTTGAAATCCGGCGACATCGGTCCCTCGTGAATATAGCCGCAAACGGTGCATTTCCATCTTTCCATTTTGTTTCTCCTTTTCTCCTACAATAAAGTCAGGGTATAGAGAACCCAACAGCCAGTTGGGATCTACATCCTTCATTGCTAAAGCTGTTAGAATGGAATGGCATGGATCTGACGTCTCCCTCCTTGGGCCCATATGGCGTCC
>JBMNRC010000037.1:0-15704 GCA_050944455.1 Lachnospiraceae bacterium | reverse complement strand
CATATGGGCCCAAGGAGGGAGACGTCAGATCCATGCCATTCCATTCTAACAGCTTTAGCAATGAAGGATGTAGATCCCAACTGGCTGTTGGGTTCTCTATACCCTGACTTTATTGTAGGAGGAGGAAACAACATGAAGAGAAACAAATGGATGGCCACGGCAGCGGCTGCCGCGATGTGCGCATCAGCAATGCTCGGGACCGCAGTCCCGGCTCTGGCTTCAGACACCGAGGAGGAGGAACTCACGCTCGAAGTCTATGATGTGGCTGCCAACTACCAGGGCGAGCAGATCGGCTGGTACGCGAAGGAGATCAAGGACCGCTTCAACATCAAGCTGAATATCATCGCTCCGCAGGTTTCCGGAGACGCCGCTTCCCTGTACAGCACCAGGACGGCTTCGGGAGATCTCGGCGACATCATCATCCTCGACAATTCCGATATGCAGGACTGCATCGACGCCGGACTGATCCTGGATATCAGCGATCAGATCGGAAATTATGAGAACCTGCAGAAATATTCCGAGCAGATCAACCTGTTTAACGATGATATCAATGCGGCGCTCGGCACGGAGGGGACCTGGGCAATTCCGTGTGAGATGAACTCCAACGGCCCGACTGCCTACGTGGATACGACAGTCTATTCCATGCCGAGACTGCGCTGGGATCTCTACCTCGAGCAGGGATCTCCTGACCTGGAAAACCTGGATGACCTGCTGGATGTCCTGGAAGCGATCCAGACAGCGCACCCGACAAACGACGCCGGAGACAATGCCTACGCGATCAGCCTCTGGTCCGACTGGGACGGCACCAGCATCGAGACGGTCAACCAGATCACCAAGTGGTACGGCCAGGAAGTCAACGGATCCGTGCTGATCGGCAATGATAACTCCATCACGGATCTTCTGGACAAGGACGGCGCTTACTACAAGATGCTGAACTTCTTCCGCGACGCAAACGAGCGCGGCCTGGTTGACCCGGACTCCGCTACGCAGGACTGGACGACAGCGTGCGAGAAGATGCAGGAAGGAAGAGTCTACCTGTTCTGGTACAACTGGCAGCGCGGCTTCTGGAACAGTCCTGCAAGGGGTGAGGAAGACCAGAACTACATCGGGATTCCGATCGCTGACATGAATGTTTTCCAGACCTCCAACACCTACTACGGCGACGGCCGCTGCTGGGCAATTGGATCGCAGGTCGACGAAGCCACACGCGACAGGATTCTTGAATACCTTGACTGGCTTGCTTCCCCGGAGGGCCTGACACTTCAGCATGCCGGACAGGAAGGCCTTATCTACACGGTCGGCGAGGACGGAAAGTACACGCTGACGGAGCAGGGCCTGAACCGTTTCACGGAAGACATCGAAGTCCCGGAAGAGTACGGCGGCGGCAACTGGAGCGACGGCAACAACCAGGTGAACCAGTGGATTGTTGGCGCTGTAGAAATCAATCCGAACACCGGCGAAACCTACACGCCTGATTACTGGAGCAGCTACCTTGAAGTGAATGACACCAAGGAAAACCAGGAGTGGGCCGAGAAATACGGTGCTGAAAACGAAGTTGAATACTTTGAGAACAGCGGACAGCTGAGCCCGGTTCCGAGCATCAACAAGGCCCTGACAAGCGATGACACCGACATCGCCCTGATCCGCAGCGAGTGCGGAACCCAGATCTGCGACAGTTCATGGCAGATGATCTTCGCCTCCAGCGATGAGGAGTTCGACGGGATGTGGGATACGATGGTGGAAACCGTGAAGGGCCTCGGATGGGACGACCTGGTAGCTTTCGATACCGAAAAGTACCAGCCGGTGATTGAGGCCAGAGAAGCAGCGGAAGAGTAATCCGGCCGGACAGCGGAACCGTCTGGTGTATAATGGAATTGTTCCGGCGCAAATCGGGACTGATGAAGCAGACAGCGGAAGCATTCCGGCGCTGAGCAGAATACTTCCGGCTGCGGCGCAAATGTCCCGGGAAAAGCGGAATCATTCCTGACGCCAGAAAGGTTCATTGCTGCGATAGAAAGCAGCAGGTGAGGGCCGGCGGTACCGGGAGACCGGTTCCGCCGGCCCTCTTATCAGCCGGCGGAAGGAAAAGTTGGCTATCAGTCCGCTTTTCTGGTATAGTAAAAATTGGTTCAGAATTACTTTTGGAAAGCAGGGTGCAGATGGTGACAATTAAGGATATCGCAAAGGAAAGCGGGGTTTCAGTCGCTACCGTTTCCAATGTGATCAACGGGAAGGCAAAAGTCGGGGAGGAAACGAAGAAGCGGGTGCTGGGCGTGATACGGAAAACCGGGTACAGGCCCAACAGCATCGCCCAGGGACTCCGCAGCCAGAGCACTCAGACGGTTGGCATCATCGCGGAAGACCTGGCTCAGTTTTCCACGCCTTACCTTGTCGACGGGATTATGAGCGTTCTGGAAAAACACGGGTACCGGACCAGCATCTGGAACATGCGCATGTATGCCCGGTGGTCCGACACCTGGTACGATAATCCGCGGGAATACCATGAAGCGCTGGATCCGATTCTGGACAGCATTGAATCCTGTATGCTGGACGGCGTCATCTACGTTGCCGGCCATGCCAGGATCGTGGATTGTTTTCAGAAAGGTTTTCCGCATCCCGCGGTCATGGCTTATGCGTACTCCAGAAACACTGAGATTCCCTCGGTTCTGATTGATGATGAGGAAGCTGGGTATCGGATGGGCAGGTACCTGATTCAGAAAGGCCACAGGAAAATCGGCGTTCTCGGCGGTATGCCCGACAACATTCACGCCCAGCAGCGTCTTCTCGGGTATCAGCAGGCGCTTTTTGAGGCAAAGATCCTCTATGACCCGTCGCTGGTGATCTACAGCGGCTGGGATGATGAAGGAGCTTACGACAATGCGGACACGCTGATCGACTCCGGCGTGACGGCAGTCTTCTGCATGAACGACAGAGTGGCGGCCGGGGTGTACCGGCGTCTGGATGAGAGGGGAATGCGGCCCGGAAGGGATTTTTCCGTCACCGGATTCGACAACGCGGAGTATTCCCGGTATTACATTCCGGTTGTGACAACCATGTCGCTGCCGCTGACGGAAATCGGCCAGTGCTCGGCGGAGTACCTGCTGGAGCAGATCGCCGGAAAATCACCGGCTGACCAGCCGTCTGAGACGAAGATCCGCTGTGCGTTAGTCGAAGGGAAATCGGTTGTACAGCTGCGGCAGGATACTGAAACAGCGGAAGAACAGCCGGAAGACAGGCTGCAGGAAACCGCAAAAGACGAAAACGGAGCAGAAGAGACGTCAGACAGCAGGGAAGCCGGGCAGGCCATAGACGGAACAGTCCGGATGCCGGACAGACTGGAGCCTGAGCAGAATCTCCGTGATATTAACCGGATCAGAAATAACCCGGCGGATGAGCAGGCTGTCTGTGGAACTGAACAGATTGCCGGACAGGCCGGCGGGTAACCAGACCGCAAAAACGGCCGGCGGTGAAGGCCGCCGGCTTTTTTAGGAGGAAAACATGAAAATCCTTTGCTATACCAGAGAAGCGGAAGCAGAAGAGATTTACGCGAAACGGCTCGGCGCCGCCATGCATCTGGCCTGGTTTGACGAAGCGGACCGCAGATATCATCCTCTGCATCACAATGAAGGAATTCTGTACGCGAAAGCGGTCTCCCTTCCTGACGGGACATTGAGGGCCAAAAGCCTGAAAAATCCGCGATTGTTCAGAATGCCGGACGGAAGCTTCGCGGTTCTTGCGGTTCGGACGGAAGCGGAAGGGGAGGAGGATTCCCAGAGCCTGGGATGCGTTCTCTGTTTCACCAGCCCTGACCTCGTCCATTACCGCGAAGAAGGACTGATCGCTGTGATGGGACGGAATCCGGGGAAAATGCCGGAAACCCTGACAGCAGCGGCAGATGATGCGGCAGAAGAAACCGTGGAATCCGCTGAGATTCTGGACGCCGTCCCGGGATCCCGTGAGATGGCCGTGCGGCTGCAGGTGAAAACGAAGAACGGAAGAACAGCGGTTTTCACAAAGAATAACGGACTTCGGGCAGACTTCCCCTCGGGGATGACCGGGGCTGTCCGCGGGGAAAACGCGGCGGTGACAGCGGCAGATGAAAAACTCTGCGAAGCGGAGTCCGCCGATACCATGAAAGCCGGGGAGGAGACCGGTGGGAAGAACGCAGGGTTTGAGGCCTGTGTGCCGGGACCGGAAGAAACCTCCCTGATCCGCGGATATATTCCGGGAAGCGGGAATGTCATCGAAATCCAGGAAAGCCAGGCGGAGTATCTGCTGAAAAAACTGCGGGCGCCGGTCTGCGTCAGGATGGAGACGGAAGCCGGCGAAGCGGAGGTGAAGCTGTCGGAGCTTTCCTCTGTCAGGGCAAAAGCTTTATACAGTGACGGAACCTGCGTGCTCCGGAAAGTGGACTGGGAATTCCCGGAACCTGACCAGTTTTCCCCGGACGGCTCCCCGGCCGTTGTCCGCGGCCGTGTCTGCCAGGAGCATTTTGACTTTCCGTTCGCCGGGGACAGGGCAGATCCCTGCTGTATGATGTGGCAGGGAAAGTATTATTTTATCGCCACATCGGAACATGACCAGAACCGGAGCCTTTACGTCCGCTGCGCTGACAGGCTGGACGGCCTGGCGGCGGCAGAACAGAAACTGATTCTGGATACCGGGATGTATCCGGAGATCGGAAACCTTCTCTGGGCTCCGGAATTTCACGAGATCAACGGCGATCTGTACATTTTCTTCGCGGCTACGGAAGGAGAGTTTTACCGGGAGGAGAGCCGCGTGATGAAGCTCGCGCCGGCAGGAGACCCGTCTGAGGCTGCCGACTGGTCGAGGCCGCAGCTGGTTGTCCGGAAGGACGGAACTCCGCTCTGTGAGGCGGGAAAAGTGATCTCACTGGACATGACGGAATTTCAGTACAACAGCCGGTATTATGCTGTCTGGTCGCAGAGGCAGTTCCTGCCTGTCGATCAGGGAGCCTGGCTGATGGCCGCGGAAATCGACCCCAACGAGCCGTGGAAACTTCTCACCGACCCGGTATGCATCTGCAAGCCGGTCTACGGGTGGGAGAACAATCATACCTTCGTGACTGAAGGACCTTACGCGCTTGTCTGGAACGGGCGCCTGATGCTGACCTACTCCGGAGCGCTGGTCGACACCACTTACACGGTGGGAATGCTGAAGCTGAAGGAAGGCGCTGCTGATCCGACAAACCCGGACGACTGGGAAAAAAGCAATTACGCCCTGATGTCCTCCGCTTCCTGTGAAGGGGAATACGGCCCCGGCCACAATTCCTATCTGATCGATAAGAACGGCCTCGTGTGGAATTTTTACCATGCCCGTCCGGGCGTGAAAGGGCCGCGCTCTTCCGGGATGCGCCGGGTTCATTTCGATACGGACGGCGAGCCCATGCTGGACGTCACGGAGGATAAAGACCTGCCGGAGAAATTCCGCACGGTGGAAGTCAGGATCGTCCGCTGACCGGGGAGATGAAGAGGAGCGTACTCCGCCTTCTGCCGGCTGCCGGAGGTGTGTACGATGTGCCCGGAAAAAAGTGTGCGGCTGATATCCGGAATGATTCTTCCGGGTATCAGCCGCACTGCCGCGTAAACGAAGGTTCATGGACAGAAAACTGGTTCATGGACAGAAAACTTTGACATCGCTGTCCACGTATCAGCTGAATAGCCGTGAACACGAAAAGCGCGGGATTTATTTATGCAGGAATTCTTCCCGCAGCTTCATGAGAATCTTTCCGAGCAGGTTCTTCCCGGGCCATTCGTCCGGCGTGCATTTCTGCGCCGCGGAAGCCTTCATGCCGATACCCCAGACCAGATCGACAGGGCTGGCGTATCCCAGGATTTCATCCCCGGTCGAGAGAAGACGCTGCAGGAGAGCGGGATTCTGGGAGAATTTGGCCCGGTTGGCGTCTTCCATGATCTTTTCCCTGTTTTCAGCCCAGATGTTCTCGTTGAAGCCGATGACGGTTCTTCCGAGGCTTTTGCACTCGGCGGGCGTGTCAGCTCTCAGAATCCTCGAATTTGCCGCCGCATCATGGAACAGCACGGCTTTCTGAGACGCCAGGTACTGCTCCGCCCAGCGGTACTGGAAATCATTCAGGACAAACGGTGCTTCGTACCAGTGGGAGAAACAGCCGTCCTTTTCAAACTCATGCCAGAAAAAGCGGCAGGAGAGGTGAGCGGAATCCCCCGCAGGTTCCAGAAAACGCACCTGCTTGCCTGTGGCGACGGCATAGGCTATCTCGGAGCGGGTGCTGTCGCCGATGTACCCGTTTTTGTTGATGACGAAAATCCCGTCGGAAAGATCGATTTTCCGCCGGTGCATGTCATCCAGCATCTCTTTGGTCCGGGTCACGGTCCCTTCATCCATCCCCTCCCAGACCTCCTTGTCACCGGCGTGCCCGAACAGGCCTACGGTGAGGACAATATAGCCTTCCAGGGTCAGTTTTTTCTGCGCTTCCAGAAACTCATCCCTGAAGCGGGTGCTCCCGCACAGAGTGACGATTTTGTATTTTCCGATCATTTTTATTCTCCCCTTATTAACCGTCGTGAACCGGAAAACAAGCCGGATCACGGCGGTTTTGTGTTCTCAGAATTACCGTGATACGCGGCAGCAGCCAGGCAGTTCGTACCCGGTGTGATTTGCTGATTTACGCGGGCGGAAAGCGGACTGCCGGCTCACGGTAATTTGTTTTCCAGGCGTTTTGAGTATATCGTAACCGCCCGTGGAAAGCAAATTGCGGCATCGCGCAGATTATTGTTGTCATATATGAATCGCGGAGGATTGAGATTTCTTAAATCGGCACCTTCAATCCGGCTTTGCAGAGAGCTGCAGAGATGCATACATCGCGGTGTTTGCGCAGGTTGCCTAAAAACCGCATTGCAATTTTGTGGATTTATTCCGGAGCTTACTCTTGACTTCCTGAACTTCCTGATATTATATTGATCATATCAGAGATAATATCAGTGAATATTTGAAAACGGACAAAGGAAGACTTATGGATAATCAGATTATGCTGCAGATCCTGAATCAGGAGCTTGCGCCTGCAGTGGGATGCACTGAGCCGATTGCGGTCGCCTATGCGTCGGCAAATGCCAGGGAGGTTCTGGGACGGATCCCGGATTCTGTCGAAGTGCGGGTCAGCCGCAACATCATGAAAAACGCGATGGGTGTCGGAATTCCGGGGACGAATGAAGTCGGTATCGCGATGGCCTGCGCCATGGGAACCCTGGCCGGCAGAGCGGATGCCGGGCTGGAAGTCCTGAAAGGAATTACTGCCGACAAAATCGATGAATCGAGAAGATATGCGGATCATAATGTCAGCATCTCTCTCAAACCGACCGATAAAAAGCTTTACATCGAAGTTTTGATGAAATCCGGGCAGGATACTTCATTGGCTGTGATCGAGGATTTCCACACGAACCTGACCCATCTGCAGCGAAACGGTGAGGAAATCGCCGTGAACGGCAGCGCGGGCCGGTCTGAGACAGCAAAGGCGGATGAATCAGCGCTCACGGTCCGCCGGATCTGTGATTTCGTTGAACAGGCTGATTTGTCAGCATTGAAGAACAGTTCCCTGTCCGACTGCGTCCGCATCAACTGGAGGATCGCTGAGGAAGGCATCCGCGGAAAATACGGGATGAATGTCGGAAGCAGCATCAGGCAGTGGAAGGAAAAAGGTTCACCGGACGCAGACCCGGAGAACTACGCGATTGCCATGACCGCGGCAGCGGCGGACGCGAGAATGGCGGGAAGCACACTCTCTGTCATGACGCTGTGCGGGAGCGGCAACCAGGGCCTGACAGCGACGGTGCCTGTCATTGCGTTTTGCAAAGCACAAAACTGCAGTGAAGAAAAATTATACCGTTCACTGGCTCTGAGCTGCCTGATCACGATCCATGTGAAATATTACATCGGCAGGCTTTCGCCACTGTGCGGATGCGGCGTCGGGTCTTCCATCGGTGTCTGCTGCGCGCTGGCCTGGCTGGGCGGAGGAAGGTATCCCCAGATTGTCAGCGCGATCAAAAACATGGCCGCAGACGTGTCAGGGATCATCTGTGACGGGGCCAAAGCCGGTTGCGCGCTCAAGATCGCCACAGTGATCGGAAGCGCGTTTCAGTGTTCGCTGCTCGCCCTGCACGGCAGCAGCGCCGGAGACCTGGACGGAATTGTCACCGAAGATGTCGAGCGGACGATCCGCCACATCGGCGAACTCGGCAATGTCGGCATGGCTGACACGGATCAGGTCATTCTGGACATGATGACGGAAACTTTGCAGAAATGTCAATAACCGCGGCATGATGACTGCCGGTTCCAATGGCGGGATATTCACAAATAAAAGTTGAGGCAGAGTAATCAGAAGGAAGCTTGAAAAATCGTTCGTTCTGACTGCCGGATCTGCTGAAACATAAGGAGACGAAACATGAACAAGAGAGAAAGAGTGCTTACCGTATTCAACAATCACACCGCTGACAGGATTCCCGCGGCGTTCTGGTACCATTTTTCGCCGGACGCCGATGAGGGAGAGCTGACCGTGAAGAAGCATCTGGATCTGTACCGTGAAGCTGACTTCGACCTGATCAAGATCATGTGCGACGGATTTTTTAATTATCCGAACCCGCAGATCGCGGAGTTCACGGAGGCTTCCGACTGGAACCGCCTGAAGCCGCTCGGGCCGGACCATCCCTGGATCACCAGGCAGGTGAAGCGCGCCGAAGAGATTGTAAAGCAGTCGAAAGGCGAATGCTGTGTCTTTTATAACGTGTTCAATCCGATGTCCCTGCTCCGCTTCCAGACCAGCTACGAGAAACTGATGCACGACGTAGCTGAAGATCCGCAGGCAGTGAAAAACGCCTTTGCGGTGGTCGGGGAGGATGTCAGATCCCTGATCAGGGGGCTGATTGTAGAAGCCGGATGCGACGGTGTCTACTACTGTGTGCAGAACGCGGAGACCTTCCGGTTCACGGCGGACCAGTACCGTAGCCTTGTCACACCGGCGGAGCTTGAAGCGCTGCAGTACGCGAATTCCATGAGTGAGAACAATATTCTGCACTGCTGCGGCTGGGCAGGAGACAAAAACAGGATTGAGGTCTGGCAGGATTACCCGGCAAAGTGCGTGAACTGGGCAGTCTATACTGAGGGCTTAAGCCTTTCTGAAGGCCGTAAATTCTTCGGAGGAAAAGCAATTCTCGGCGGATTCAAAAATACGAAAGACGGCGTGCTCTACAGCGGCAGCAAAGAAGAAGTGAAGGCTGAGGCAAAGAAGATTGTGCGCGAGGCAGGATCCGACGGCCTGATCGTCGGCGCGGACTGCACGGTGCCCTCGGATATCAGCCATGAGCGTTTCCTCTGGGTGAGAGAAGCTCTGGATGAGATCACACCGGCCGGCAGAGGCTGGGCGAAAATCCAGTAAGGCAAAGGCAGCGGATAAACGGTTAATCCGCAAAACTGATATCTATGCAGAACAGGATACCATCCAAACGGCGCTATATGAGGGTGATCCGATGCAGTCAAGGGATAATCGGATGCCTGAGCCTTTCGGATGCAGACCGGTGCAGGCTGGAAGATATCGATACCCTGGAAGAAAGATATAAATAACAGAGACAAGGAAGTGGAATAATGCCAGACAACAGCTTAGCCGGCGCGAGCCTGCGTGCATCAGGTCCGTCCGCTCAGAATACGCTGACCGGAATCAGCTCGTTTGCGAAGAATTCGCTGACGGCTCAGGTACACGACAGGATCCTGGAGATGATCATCCAGAATCCATCGGGAGAACAGCAGGTGCTGAATGAGAAAAAACTGATGGAGAGCCTTGGGGTCAGCAAAGCTCCGGTACGGGAGGCGCTGATCCGCCTGTGCAGCGAAGGAGTGCTGGTCTGTATTCCGCGCTTCGGGTATGTTGTTGTTCAGCTGACCGAGAAGGAATGCCGTGAAATCACAAGTCTTCGCATCATGCTGGAAATTGAGGCGCTGAGGGAATCTTTCGCCGGAATCGGAGAATATGAGCTGGGGCATCTGAGAAACCAGATTGAAAGTTCATCAGCGGATCCTACCGTGTCCGTGTGGAAAATCTGGGAGGACAATGAGCAGTTTCACCTGCTGCTGGCTTCTTTTTCGGAGAACAGCATTCTGCAGAAAGTTCTCGGAGAGCTGATCAACATGGATAAACGCGTTTACGCGCAGTATATCTGGAGGATGAAAAGCAGCCTGAGCTGCCCCAACGATAATTCTTCCCATAAGGAAATTATCGAAGCGCTGAGCAGAAAAGACCGGAAAGAGGCAGAAAAGCTCCTGGTGGATGATATCCGGAGCGCGGTAGGACTGTCGGATATGCCGGTGCCGGATCTGACAGATATCGCTGGGGGATAACTGCAGATATGGTCTGGACACTTTGAACATGATCATTTGCCTGACAGATAACCTGATTTTTTTCATATAAATTGTCTGATGACAGAAAAGGATTGAAGATGAGCCTTGACAGACAGTTATTAAACAGGGTGAGCGGCTGGTTCGACAGCCATCGGGATGAGATGCTGGGTGATCTTGAAACCCTTGTCCGGATTCCCAGTGTTGCACAGGAAGATCTTTCGCCGGATGATAAGGACAGCCTGCCGTTCGGCAGGCCCTGCCGCGAAGCCCTGGATGCCGCGCTTGAACTCGGCAGAAAGCACGGCTTCGCCGTGGAAAATTACAACTATTATGTGGGACGCATCGGCCTGGCGGAACAGCATCTGGACCGCACCATAGGGTTCTGGAACCACCTGGACGTCGTTCCCGCCGGAAACGGATGGACGAGGGATCCGTTTGACCCGTGGATCTCCCGCGGATTCATGATCGGAAGGGGATCTCAGGACAACAAGGGTCCGGCGGTCGGCAATCTCTACCTGATGCGGTGCATCCGGGAACTCGGCATTCCGATGAAACATGAACTGTGCCTTTTCGTCGGCTGCGACGAGGAGAGGAGTATGAATGACCTCGGGTATTACACGGCTCATTTTAAAACACCGATGCTTTCCATCGTCGTAGACAGCGGATTTCCGGTCTGCTACGGGGAGAAAGGCATCCTGAGCGGCGAATTCACGCCGGTTCGCCCGTTCAGCTCAGATATCCTCGACGTCAGCGGCGGGATGGCCGAAAACATGATTCCCGACCGGGCAGTCTGCAGGCTCCGCTATTCCAAGGAACTTTTGATCAGGCTGCTGGATGCGCTCGGCCGCAGACAGGCAGGGCAGCAGGCTGGGGACATGACGGGGGCAGCTTCCGGCTGCGGAGACGGAGACCATGAGCCGGAAGCAGGGGAAGTGCGGATCCGCGCCGAAGAGGATGTCATCACGGTAACCGGGTACGGCACATCCAGGCACAGCGCTTTTCCGGAGGGGAGCGTCAACGCAATCTGGGTGCTCTCGGATTTCCTGGCCGGATCCGGATGCCTGGAAAAGGAAGACGAAAAACTTTTCACCTTTATTGCGGAGACAACCGCGTCCTATTACGGAGAGCCGGAAGGCGTGGATTATCAGGATGCAGTGTCCGGAAGAACTACCTGCGCGGGCACTGTGATTTCTACTGTCAACGGAAAGTTCCATCTGGTGCTGAATATCCGCTACGCGATCACCCATGACCGAAAAGCCCTGGAGACAGGCCTTTGCGATTACGCGAAGAGCAGAGGCGCCGTGTGGAGTACTATGCACGGTTCCGATCCGCATTACTTCCCTAAGGAACATCCGGCGGTCGGATTCCTGACGGATCTCTACAACGAATGGTCCGGGGAAAAGACGGAACCGTTTGTGATGGGTGGCGGGACGTACGCGAGAAAGCTGCCGATGGCTTTTGCCTACGGCATCGGCGGCATGAGAAAAACGAAGGAAGACCTTGAAGCGGAGCAAGCGCTGTTCCGGCCGGGTACCGGAGGAGCGCATGAGCCGGACGAGGGCTTCAACCTCAGGATGTATCTGGAGGCCATGAAGTTCCTGACAACCGCCGTTGTCCAGCTGGACCGGATACTGGAATAAGACTGTCCCCGTATCCGGCTCAGAAGCGGAACGGACCTCCTGGCGGATTCAGCACAGCAGCTATCAATGAATAAACGCTGTCAATGAACAAACACCCCTTCTTCACCGGTCTGCTCCGGAGAGGAAGGGGCGTCTTCATTAGGAATTCTATTCAGGGTCGGAGATTACCGGCTGAGTCCCATGAAACGGAAAAGCCCGTTTTTCTGCTGCGCGTAGTCGCTGAAACCGAGTTTGTACAGTTTTTCGTTGGCTTCCGTATCCATGGAATAGGTATCCATGGCGAGGTGTTCGCTCGGGGCAAAAATGAAAGCCTTCCCCTGTTTCTCCAGTTCGAAAACATGTTTCTGCTCGGCGGTGTAGATAATGTGGCGGTTGTTGAGCTCCTCCACTATTTTCGGGTATTTCCGGCAGCGGATGCTGTAAAATTTCCGGTATTTCTCGGGCTGTTTGACGTAATCCCTGGGCTTGGTCAGGATGATGACGACTTTGCTGCAGCCGTCTTTCAGCGCTTTTTCAGCCGGAATCGCGTCGGAGACGCCTCCGTCGAAGTAGGGAACGCCATCGATCACCCGCGGGCGGCAGGCCGCCGGCAGAGCGCAGGAAGCCTTGAAAACCTCATAATTATCCTGGCTGATGTCGTCCTTGGTAAAGTAATGGGGAAGGCCGGTGTTGGCGTCGGTCGCGACAGCGACGAATTCCGCCGGGTTCCTGGCGATGGCAGGATAGTCAATCGGATCGGCTCCGTCCGAATTGGTCAGGGTGGAGTAGATGTAGTCCAGGCCGAACAGGTCGCCGGTTTTCAGAAAACTGTCGAAGCCGAAATATCCTTTTTCCGTTGTGTGAGTGGTGTAGAAACGGATATTTCTTCCCCGCTGTCCGGCCGCGAAGGACGCGGCGCTGGAACTGCCGGCAGAGACGCCGATGATATACCCGAAGGTAACGTGATCATCCAGAAAACAGTCCAGAATGCCGGCGGAATAAGCGCATTTCATTCCTCCGCCTTCTACCACAAGCCCGATTTTTTCCATAAATCCCCTTTCTTTCTCATTTCCGACGCTGGCCGTTTCCTGTATTTCCGGAAATTCCTGAGATCCGGAATATATTCAGAAGGCTCATTCTGCTATTCCCTGTGTCTGCGGAAGTTCCTCAGCTGGAAATCGGCGGAAGGAATTTCATTAAGCCTCCTCCCTGTGTCTGCCGAAGCCCTGAAATCCGGAAATATCCGGAAGGATCTTTTCCTGTTTTGTTTGTCTCCCGGATTTCGGATTTCAGGATCGGACAGGGGAGTGAAACTGCGGCGCCAGAAAATTGTCAGATAATTTAACTAAATTAGTTTAAGCAATATGCACCCAAAAATTTCTCCGGCGCTTGGATGCCGGAGAAAGAAAACTTACTTTTTGCCGGACGAATCAGGTTGATCTTTGGATTCCGGGATAATCTGGTCGTCACCGCCAAGGTCTCCGATGTTCGCGCGCTCGGCGAGAGATCTGCGGGTTTTCGGCGGCGTCTGGGCAGATTTCCTGCCGCTCCGGGAAGAGTTTGCCCCGGAAGGCGTTTCTGCGGTATCAGCGCCGGATTCGCGGGACTGCCGCGGCTTTTCTTTCGCGGCATCGGATTCTGCCTTTCCGTTTTCTTCTTTCTGTCCCTGTGTTTCCGCTGAAGACGGATGCCCGGTGAATTTTTCCCTTGCGGATTCAGCTCCGGAGCTGTTTGTGTGCGAACCAGCGGCAGAGGAATTCCCGGAGGCGGCCTTCCCGGACGGTTTTGAACCGCCTGCTTCCTGTGCCTTTTTCTGCGCGGCCGCTTCGCCGGCTGCCTGCTTCGCGGCGTTCGCTTCCCGTTTCTTTTTCTGGGAGCTGTAGGAGAAGAAGCAGAAAATCAGGAAAACAGCCATCACGATGATCATCGGGATCAGGTATTTCGATGATCTCTGCCAGAACGGGGTGTTTCCGAGCGTCACCGTATACACGCCGTTTGAGGTGCGGCTGACTTTGAAGGAAGAGGTATCTTCGTTGAAATTGCCGAGCGCTCCGTGAAGCTGGGCTCTCGTGTATCCTTCCGGGATGACGACGGTGAGAATGTCCTCGGTCGGATGCTGACCGTTTTCGAGAGCGTTCGGGTTGATATATACGGTGATCCCCGAGATGGTCCCGGATTCCTCTGCTTCAATCGTGGCGGTTCCCCCTGCGGGGACGCTCACGGAAGCGGAATACACGGAGAGGATATCCTGGTTGACAATCCATTCGAGGGAGGAATACGGATCGGAGGCGACCGTGCTTCCCGAAACCGCGGTTATCAGATAAGGAGCCAGGTCATCTGCGGTGAGCACCGGGTAAGACTCGCGTTCCAGGAAAATCGAGCAGCAGTCCGTCAGAAAGCTGCTCATTTTCTGCTCGGAGGAGGGGTAGTTTTCTTCGTCCGTATCCGAGGTGATGGAATAGCTCTGGCTGTCCGGGACAAACACGAGCGCGGTATCGAAGCCTTCGGTCATCGAGACGGTGTAGGCGACGGTTCCGTCGTCCAGCGTTTCGGCGGTATATGCCGCGCCGATCGGATAGATCTGGAGTGTTGAACCCGAATCCGGCGTAAGCGTGAGGGTCGAACTTCCGAAGCTGTCTGCTTCAAGCGTATATACCGTGCCGTCCTGGTCTTCCGTTTCCGGCTCGTACCCGTCGAGCTCACGGAGCTGCTCCGCTGTCACTTCGTCCGCCTTGATGTTCAGGCCGGACAGCAGAGGAGTCAGAAACCGGTGGGATTCGATATCGGTATCGGAGGAAAAAGTGAAAAGTTCTTCGTCCCCGGAGATTCCGTACTCAGCCAGGGTCGTCTCTACGGGAATGTCGACTGTGACTTCCGCTGCGGTGTCGGAGGTGTTCTCGAAGATATAGTCCTGGATGTAGGTTCCCGCGGTGTAATCCAGAGTGGATTCGAGGCGGAAGGAGACTCCGTCGGCGGCGGTCACGGCACCGTTCAGGAGCGGGGAGTTTTCCGTTCCGATCTCATCGGATAACGTGCTGCCTGAGTCTCCGGCGATACTTTCGTTTTCTTCCCCGACGGTTTCCCCAGCCGCGGAGGTCTCCGAGCCGGTCAGGCCGGCGCTGTCGGCGGATGTTTCCGCGGAAACCGCGTCTGCCGCGGCAGGAACAGCCGATGAGAAGGCCAGTGCGGCAGCTGCCGCCGCAGTAAAAAGAGCTTTCAGGTATTTCATCTGTTTCATGGACATCCTCTTTTCATTTTCACCCTGCGTGGTTCAGCGGACAGCGAAACAATGCGCCGTTCCCTTAACAGGTGTAGAAATATAACTCATTCTAGCATGCGCTATGGATAAAGTCCAGAAGACAGATTCCCGGATTGGAAAGTCCGCTATTGACAAAACAGGCAGTTTCGGCGATAATCTTAGATACTGTCAGTTACCGGGCAGTGTATGGAGACGTATCGAAGCGGCCGTAACGAGCTTGACTCGAAATCAAGTTGCCGGTTTTCCGGCACATGGGTTCGAATCCCATCGTCTCCGCTGTAAAAGCTGTGTCAGGTGAGTTGACACAGCTTTTTTCAGTATGCGCGCCATGGGCGCGCTCTAATGGGTGAAAGTCCCTGGTACGCCTTGGCAGCGAGGAAGTACATAGCTGAACAGCAAGGGTGTCCGCCGTGAGGCGGAATCTGAAAGAAGCTGTAGGCAAA
>JBMNRC010000036.1:0-16260 GCA_050944455.1 Lachnospiraceae bacterium | reverse complement strand
AGAATCCTAAAGCCATTTACTGTGGCATTTCAGGCCGCCTGGATGAAGACGGCCTGAATACTTGTGCCAAAAATACTCTCCATTTTCTTTCAATTTCCTCCTTGACTTTTACTTAGCAGGCTGTTGTTGCGGACATAGGATCTCAGCCGGCACATGCGGTCTGAGCCTGCTTTGCTCCATCCCATCGGACGTGAGCTCATCCTGTCAGACAGGACATTGCTCACATGGCCTTCAGCGCTGCATCCGATCACATGTTTATCGTGAAAGGCCCTCTGGATCGCGTCCCAGTTGTTGACGAGGTAACTGCGGCATTCCGCGACAGCTTTATCGCTTCCGTCGCAATGATCCTGTATCCGCGTCAGCAGTTCCATTGCTGCAGGCAGTTTGTTCTGGCAGATGTACTTGTAGAACCGCTCCCTGGTGGCTTCACATTCATCCAGTGTGTAAGACGCCGCGCGGTTGATGTACTTCATCAGGTGGAACCGGTCGGCAACGAATACGCTGTGATTCACATAGTCAACGCCCGCCCTGATCCAGCTGCCGCCATCTCCGTTGATGTAGACCTTTTTCAGAACATCGCTGTCATAGTGTTCCTCAATGTACTTCTCAACGCTCTGCCAGAGTTCCGCGTTCCCACTGCTCCCCTCGTAAAGGCCGGAAAAGTAATGCGGCGCTACCAGTTCTGTCCTGCCCTTGCTGATGGCTCTCCTGCCTTCGTAGAGGTAAACCAGCTTGCCGATGAAACAGTTCTTCCCGGTTTTCTCTTTTTGGGAAGGGATATGGTCTTCATCGGCATCGATGTAAAGATATCTGCACTGTTTCTTCTGGTCATCGGGAATCGGCTCTTCCGGCGGGAGTGTCCCGACCATCTCATGAACCTTGTGCATCACTGCCGTCCTGGAGACTTTCTGCTGGCCTATCTGAAGCGAATCAGCGGCATGCTGATAAGAATGCACTTCTGCTTCGGACAGGACCCTTGCTTCCGCCTGTGTGCTGAATCTTTCGCGGTCCGGAAGATGGAGCATCTCATCGAGCAGGTACCGGCGGCAGCCTTCTTTGGGATCCAGGAACAGGGTATGGGTGAAGGTAACGTCTCCGGCAGTCGTGATCAGCGTGCGCTGGTCATGCCGTACAACTTTGTATCTGCCTATACGGAGCCCGCTCCCGCAGATCATCTCATCCATTTGTGAAAGGGTCATTGCCAGGTAATCGGCCGCTGCCTTATGACTGAGATCTGTTACTGTCTGCTCAAGCTGCCTGAAGTTTTCCGGATGGTCAAAAAAATCCTGTCCTGCCTTCGTGAGACCTGTAACAAAATCCTTCAGTAATGCTATAATGTCCATGAGAGTACCTCTTTCTTGGATAGGTAGTGATTTCGAGCGATTTCTATTATATCCAGGAAATCAGGTACTCTCTTTTATTTTTTCTTTCTAACCTACAAAATCTTTACACCAACGCTGAACACAAGACATGAGATACAGGCCGTTCCGCGTGCAAATGCGTGCCCGGCAGTATCCGTGGGCAGGGTGGAGGCGCAGATGATGCGCAAACGACGGCTCAGACCGCAGCGGCCGCAGTAATTGCGCCGACATGCACGCGGACTTCGGCCGCAAAATTATGAAAAACTGCCGAAATTGCGCCGCGGGCAGCGTGAACCGCAAAAACCGGCGGCCGGAGTTCTGATGGACTCCGGCCGCCGGTTCTGGCCACTGATTCTATGAAATTTGCATGGCATTTGCGAGGCTGCCAGGATACCCGGGCGAATGCATGATATCTTCGGGAGGTATGGCGCCAGGTTCCGTGATTAGATCTGCGGGTTCGTAGAATGCCAGACTCTGCGATGAGATCTGCAGGTTCGTAGGATGCCAGACTCTGCGATGAAATCTGCGGATTCACATGATGCCGAGCTCCGAGAGGACTTCGGTGGCATCCGACACCGGGATGATCGTGAGGGCGTCCCGGACTTCTTTCTGGACGTCCTTCAGGTCCTCGATGTTGTCCTTCGGGATAAAGACTTTGGTCACGCCCGCGCGCTGGGCCGCCATCAGCTTTTCGGGAAGGCCGCCGATAGCCGTAACCGCCCCGCGCAGCGAAATTTCCCCGGTCATCGCCACATCCGGGCTGACGGCATGTCCCGTCACCAGGGACGAAAGCGCGGTGGTCAGCGTAATGCCCGCGGAGGGTCCGTCCTTGGGTACCGCGCCTTCAGGCACGTGGATGTGAAGGTCATTCTTTTCAAAGAGATCGGCCTTGTCCGGGAACAGGGACTTGACCAGGCTCACGGCGATCTGCGCCGATTCCTTCATCACGTCGCCCAGTTTTCCGGTGAGGATCAGCTTTCCGTTCCCCTTGGTGAACAGGGTTTCGATATACAGGATTTCCCCGCCTACCTGAGTCCACGCGAGACCGGTGACAATGCCCGGCTTCGTCTTCTGCAGGATGCGGTCGTGGTGAACCTGCCGCATATCGAGTTCCCTGCTGAGCTGGTCCGGAAGGATTGTAACCGTGCCCTCCTCCCCGTCCGCGATCCGCACGGCGGTCTGCCGGCAGAGGGTGTCGATTCTCTGGCGGAGTCCGCGCACGCCGGCCTCCATGGTGTAGCCGGAGATGATCGTCTCGATGGTTTCATCCGGGATCACCAGTCTGCCTTCCGGGATTCCCATAGCCTCCATGGACTTCGGAATCAGGTGTTTTTTCGCGATCTGGAGCTTTTCGTCCGGCGTATAGCCGGTGAAACGGATAACTTCCATTCTGTTGAGCAGCGGCTCCGGGATGGTATCCGTCGTGTTGGCCGTGCAGATGAACATCACGTTGGACAGGTCGTACGGCACGTTCATGTAGTGATCGGTGAAGGTGCTGTTCTGCTCGGGATCAAGCACTTCCAGCAGCGCGCCGGCCGGATCCCCGCTGTACGAGGAAGCGATTTTGTCGACTTCGTCGAGAACCATCACCGGGTTGGAGACTCCGCTCTTCGCGATGCCGTCCATGATGCGTCCGGGCATAGCGCCGACGTAGGTACGGCGGTGGCCGCGGATATCCGCCTCATCGCGCACTCCGCCGAGGCTCACCCGCACGTATTTGCGCCCGAGGGCCCTGGCGATGCTGCGCCCGATGCTCGTCTTGCCGGTGCCCGGAGCGCCTACAAACAGCAGGATTGATCCCTGCTGCTGATGCTTCAGGTTCATCACGGCAAGCTGCTGGATGATTCTCTCCTTGACCTTTTTCAGCCCGTAGTGATCCTCATCCAGGATTTTCCGCGCCTCGGAGAGATCGATATGCTTCATGTCCTCTTTTTTCCAGGACAGGCTGGTCAGGAAATCCAGATAGTCGTACAGCATCGCCGATTCGGGGCTCTGCTGTCCCTCCTGCTTCAGGCGGTTGAGCACCTTGTCGGCCTCGCGGCGCGCTTCCGGGTTCATGCCGCTCTCCTCGATCTTTTTCTCAAGGCGCTGCAGATCCGTCAGGTTTTCGGGGTGCATCCCGTCGAGCTCTTTCTGCAGATATTCCATCTGCTTTTTGATCGCGCTCTCGCGGTAGGCGTCCTTCACTTCCTTCTGCTGGGAGGCGTTGGCTTCGCCGGTCACGCGGGCGACCTCCAGAAACTCATAGAGGGTCCGCTCGATCTCGGACATCCGCTTTTTGCCGCTGTCCTCCTCCAGAAGCTTGTAGCGCTCCTCGTTGGAGATTGTCATCCACGGGGACGCGAAGCAGGCGAGCGTCTGCAGGGAATGGACGGTGTTGAGCGCGCTCTTCAGCCACTCCCCTCCTCCCTGGGACTTGTCCGCCAGCTTCAGGATTTCTTCCTTGAGGGAATCCAGGCTGGAGGTTTCCTCCCCCTCCGCCGGCTGATCGGTATCCGGCCTCGGCTCTGCCGTCAGGCCGATGGACTGGTCCGGCCCGATGAAAACCTGGCTGATGTTCACGCGGTACGATGTGCGCACCACGACATAGCCCTGGCGGTTGATTTCCGAGATTGTCCCGGAAACGCCGATCGGATAAAAGCTGTCATTTTTCAGCTCGCTGCGCTTGAGCTGCTCATGGGTCACCGCCAGAACGACATTTTCCCCGATGGAAAAGCCGCGGCCCGCGAGTTCGCGGAACTCCGGCGTCTGAAACACGATTTCACTGTCCGGAAGGATGATTCGATTGTATACTGGAATTACTAACATGTTTTTTCTCCTTGGCTGTCTGCCGCCGTACTGGTACCTGCCCCCGCACCCTGGTTCTCCGCCTTATGGTTTTCGCGCGGTATCCTGAAAGGGCTGCTGAAAGATGATCCGTTGGGAGTTCTTCTGAGAGATCTGATGAAAGACCTTCCGGAAGAATTTCCGGCGGCTTATCAGCAATCACGTGTGGTGAGTGCCAGCTGGTTTCCAAAAAATAAAGTCCTCTGAGGGACCGGCCTGCATGGCTTTCCGGCAGTTTCCCACCTTGACAGCTGTACAGGTTGAGCATAAGATAACATTAACTTTGACAATTGTCAAGTCCAATATCCATGAAACGGAAAATTTCGGGGAGGAAACTATGTATCGCGGATGCAACAAGACGGCGCTCACTTCGCAGGAACAGATCGCGGACGCGTTCATCAGCCTGCTGCGGGAGAATCCCTACGATTCCATCAGCGTCTGCGCCATCTGCAGGGAGGCCGGGGTTTCCCGGCAGACCTTCTACAGCCTGTTTGAATCCAAAGAAAACATCATCCTTTATGAGGTCGGGCAAAAACACCGTTTCACTCCGGGCGAAAACTGCTGCTGCGCGGAACAGCCGCTTACGCTGCGCGGCCTCTGCCGTGAATTCAGCGGCTACATCACGGAAAAAAGAGAATTTCTGTCTCTTCTCGCCCGCAACAATATCTTTTATTATGTGAATGAAGGACTGTCCGCCTCGTTTATGGACTGCCCGCAGTTCTTGCCGGACCTTTCACCGGACCGCCGCGCGTTCGCGGCGGGGTTCGCAGCCGGAGGGCTCTCCGGCGCGGCCCAGGTGTATGTCAGCGAGGGTGAAAACATGGGCCCGGATGAGCTTGAGGATATCTTTTACACCCTGCTGTCCGGGGAATTTGCGGCGGAGTGCAGGCAAAGAGCGGAACAGCCGGATGAGGCCGCCGGCGGAAGTGACAAAACAGCTGAATGAGATTGCCGGTGGAAAAGGCCGCTGAAGGCCGCAGTCTGACGAGGCCTGCTGCAGCGCCGCAGCAGACGGGAAGCGCTTCGGCAGTTCAACCGTGAATTGCCCCGTCTGAACGCTCCGCTTTTCAGATGGGGTATTCTGACGTTATATATAAAGGAAAGTTCCAGAATGGATAACAGCAAAGACAGAAAACGTGATACCAATCCCGTGTGGTTTACCGGGCAGTACGAGGATGAGCCGATCTCCTTTGACAGCCGGAAAGGCTCTGATGTTCCGGACGATTCTAAACATTCCCCGGAACTTTCATCCGATAATCCGAAAAACGGGGAGAGCGGCAATGACGTTTTCACCCGCAATAGCCATAATCCGCAGGACCCGCCCTTTGACCGGGACGCGGGAGGTTCGGCTTACCGCAGGACAAGCCGCAATCCGCAGGACCCGCCCTTTGACCGGAACGCGGGAGGGTCGGCTTATCATCAGAATGAACACCGCTCACAGAACCCGTCCTCCGGAAGGGATGAACGGGACTCTTCTTACCGCAGCAGCGTCCGAAACCCGCAGGACCCGCCGTTCACCGGCTGGCAGGAGCAGGAACCCGTGGCTGATTCCCCGCGGACGGTTTACTATTACGACGATTTTCAGCTTGCCTATGAGCAGTCAGTCCCGGCCAGAATCCGCGAAATGCGGAGAACCCGCACGTTCAGCACCATGTTTTACGCCAGGCCCATCGACTTCTACCGCCAGGGGATGCTGATGGCCGACTATGAGGACGACTGCAGCTACAGCGGATATTTTGTGAGACGGCTGCCGACTTACCAGGATATGACGGACATCCAGCTGCGCGGATATTTCACCTGGAGAACGCGGCTGCGCTGCATGATCAGGGAAGGAAACGTCGCGCCCGGTTTTGTCACAGACAGCCTTTCCCGTATTCCTTCTTTTATCCTCGTCTGGATTTACGAGCTGATCAACAACATCGGCGTTTCCTCCCCGGAGGAAGGAATCCGGATGCTGCGCGCCGCTGACCGCGTGTTCGGTCAGGGCAGCTCTGAACTGCAAGCAAATCTCCGGAGATGGACTCACGATTACGTGATCGCCAACGATCTGCCGGCTGAAACGGCCGAGGATCTGTTCCGGGAGAACCCGAACCAGGCGCCGGACCTGCTCTCCGATTTCGAGCGGCTCTGCACGAGGGATGCCGAAAGAGGCAGCGGGGCGGCTTATCCGGGTTCACCGACCGGGCGGCTGCCGAAAGAAGCCGCGGATACGATTCTGGATCCCGAGAAAGCTCATCCGATTTTCCAGGCTCTTTGTGAAGTGTCCAGACCGGATCCGACCAAATCAGCGCTCTGGAAAAAATATCCCGCTGATCTCGAAGCAGCCGCCGTCTGGGCGTATGGCTCCGTTTCCCGGTTTTTGTGGCTGTCCGGGCGATACATGCCGGTTTCCTTCTATTTCGGGGGGAAAGTGCCCGTTCCGTACCATCTTTTTGAGTCCGCCGTTTACTATGACGCGCACAGAACTGTTTACAGAACTTACACCGCCTCCACAGGCGAAGTTTACGAATGCAGGGACGGAGGATGGACCCGGGAAGGCTATCAGCGCGGCGTATCGAAAAGCACCGGAATCGGGGCGATCTGCCATGACGCTGACAGCGCTCTCCGCATCCGCCTGAATTTCGCCCAGAGGACAGCTTCAAAGCCGACGAACCTCCCGGTTTCCGGAGTGATCCCGCTGGCTGTCGACGAGTATCTGGCCGCAAAAAAGGAAGCGTCCCGCCCCAAAGTCCATATCGATCTGTCCAAGCTGGATACGATCCGCCGGGAAGCCGCCGTCACCCGGGACAGACTGATTGTGGATGAAGAACCCGCGGACGTTCCGTCCGGAACCCAGATGACGCTCGACGCCTTAGCCTCCGGAAACACTTCTCCCGCCCCCGCGGATCTCCCGGCCGGAGGGCCTGCCGCAGCGGAGTTCCGTGTAAAATCCTCCTCACAGGCTGATGCGTCTCCGGCTTTCCCGGCGAGTACGGATACTTCCTCCCCGCAGGTTTTCACAGGCAAGACAAGTGCCGCGGAAACCCCAGCTGATACTGCAGGCCGCGGTTATACAGGGATCGGACATGTTTCCGCAGCAGGAGCGTCTTCCCCGGCCCGGGCCGGATCCGCACAGGCAGCTTCCGCTGACACAGCAGAATATCCACGGAACGTCACTCCCGCCGGCGGATCTTCCGACGGATCCTCCTCCGTCTCTCTGTCCGCGGAACAGCGGGAATTTCTCACTCTTCTGCTGCGGGGAGCCGACGCGGTCGGATTCGCGAAGGAACGCCATATCATGCTATCCGCGCTTGTCGACTCGATCAACGAGGCTTTTTACGACGAGATCGGCGACAGCGTTCTGGAAATCAGCGGCGATACGCCGCAGCTGATCGAGGATTACCGGAACGATGTGGAAGACCTGCTCGGAATATAAAAATCCTGAAAATTTCGGCATACGGACCGTAATTCATGGATGGACTGCCGCAAACACAAAGCGGCCGCTGTACGGTACTTATCACAGTACTTCGTACAGCGGCCGCTTTGTGCGGTAAGCCGCACCGTGTAAGACTTTCCCCCCGCGGGGCGCCATGTCCGGCCAGCGCCAGGAAGGGATACGAGGCATTGACAAACTTCTCCCCGTGGGGCGGAGTGTCCGGTCATCGCCGCGAAAGCAATCGGGACGGTGCAGAACTTTCCGGGCAGGACGCGGCACAGGAAAATCTTGTACAAACCAAAACCGGTTTCATTCACCCGGGAGTTCCTTCGGAGCGCCGCCGCCCGCGGCGGGTTTCGTGCCGGATGCTGCTATGGATTCCGTGCCGGATGCCGCAACGGATTCAGTACCTGATTCCGCGTCGGATTCGCCGGACCCGGACGGTCCGCGGCCGAGCCGTCCCGGAACAAATCTCTCCCAGGAGCGCACGCGCTTCAGCATTCCCTCCACGTCCAGGACGCTGCAGGCAAATCCTTTGCGCAGCAGCTCCACTGGGACAAATTCATCGTACTTGTCGAAGTACGGCTCTTCCTTCGGATACAGCAGATCCATCCCGGTGAGCGGCTGCCTCGCGGCGCTCGTGACGATCTCAAAGAATTCCGCCGGACTGGTTTTCATCGTGAACTGAATATAGTAAGGTCTTGCGCTGTCAAACCCTTTGATCCCGAGCACAGCCCCGCAGCGGATGCGCAGAAAGCGCTCCAGCGCCAGAAAGGCGTAGGTTCCCAGCCATGGGAACAGCGCCCACATGTTCCCGCCGAGGGAAATCAGGGGATTTTCCAGCAGCCCCGAATGGGCGGCCATATTCCGGGCGACGGCCAGCCTCGCCTCCGCGTTCTGCATCAGGTACGGGTAGCTTTTCTGTTCCGCCAGGACTCCGCGCATTCTCTCCAGGATGTGCGTGTGAATATCGCCCGGGCATTCGCCGAAATAAGCCGGCACCTTTCCCTTGACCAGATGGCAGTAGACGTTGTGCCTGGCCCGGTCGACTTCCTCAACGACCCACACATGCCCCGCGATGGCAATCTTCTCGCCGGGAGGCGGCGGCTGGACGAGCGTTCCGAGTTCTTCGGAATCGGAACGTACCGTGTACTCCTCATTTTCCTGGAAAACCGCGTAAAATTTGTACGAATTGGTGATTCTCTCTCCCGCCAGCCCGACGATCAGCCCGCCGCGCTCCGTCTGCTGGATATGGTCAATTTCGATCAGATGATTCAGCAGAACGCGGTAGTCATCCGCGCTGATGCGGTGAAAATAGCTCAGCGAGAGAACTCTTCCCGCCAGCTCGGCCGGCGACATTTCCCCGCCGCCCGCCAGCGTGCTCATCGTCTGGTGGTAAAGCAGGCTGTAGGGCATCCGGTCCAGTCTCGGCGGCTCCACCCACCGCTCTTCCAGATATACCTGGACCAGCGCTATCCCCTGGATCAGATCCCAGGGCACATTTTCGGGCAGCATAGCCCTCGGCTCCGGCGGATCCTCCCGCATGACGAACCACATTTCGGGCGGATCCCCGCGCCTTCCGGTGCGGCCCATCCGCTGCAGAAACGAGGAAACCGTGAACGGCGCCCCCAGCTGGAAAGCGCGCTCCAGCCTTCCGATATCAATGCCGAGCTCCAGCGTCGAGGTCGTGACCGTGGTGAGGCTCGCGTCCTCATCTTTCATCAGTTCTTCGGCGGACTCCCTCAGCGACGGGGAGAGATTGCCGTGATGGATCAGAAAACGGTCCGGCTCGTGCTTTGCCTCGCAGTACTGCCGGAGCGTGGTCGTCACTGCCTCGGCCTCCTCCCGGGAGTTGCAGAAGACGAGGCATTTTTTGCCGCGGGTATGCTCAAAAATATATCCGATGCCGGGATCTGCCGCGACGGGAGCCCGGTCGGTCGCCGCCGCCAGGACCGGCAGCGGCCCTGACTGCCCGTTTCGGGAATCTGTGCCGTTTCCCCCGCGGAAATCCACGCTGAGGCTTCCCTGTGACCCCGCGCTCTGACTTCCTTCAGATCCCGCGCCGGGATTCCCTTCGGATTCCGTACCGACAGCTGTACCAGTTTTCGGGGCGGTATCCCAGCCGGACTCCGCACCTTGATTCCCGCCGCGCTCCGCACCGGGATTTGCACCGTATTCGGGGGCAGCATTTCCGCCGCCGCGCGGGCCGGCTGACTCCGGCTGGACCGCGGGAATCACATACGCGTCGATGATTTCCTCCCCGCTGTCATCCGCCGCGTCCGACGGCTGTCCGGCCGCCTTCCGGCGCTCAGGATCGGAGGCCTGCGGTCCGCTGATGTAGAAGTGCTCCATCGAAAGCCGCCAGACCTGCTTTTTTTCCTGTACCCGCGGGATGACTGTGCCGCGCCCGGTGCCGGAAGCCAGAAAGCGTCCGGTCGCCTCAAGATCTCCGATCGTCGCTGAAAGTCCTACCCGTCGGGGATTGCATCCGGCCAGCCGGCTGAGCCTTTCCAGAAGGCAGAGAGTCTGCCCGCCGCGGTCTCCCCTCATCAGGGAGTGAACCTCGTCGATGACGACAAACCGGAGATCGCCGAAGAGCTTTCCGATCGCCGCGTGTTTATGCAGCATCAGGGCTTCCAGGGATTCCGGCGTGATCTGCAGGATTCCGGAGGGATGTCTGAGCAGTTTGTTCTTGTGGGACTGCGGGACGTCCCCGTGCCAGTGCCATACCGGGATCCCCGCTTCCTCACAGAGATCGTTCAGCCGGCTGAACTGGTCATTGATCAGCGCCTTCAGCGGCCCGATATAGAGCACGCCGACCGAAGCCGGCGGATCTTCCGACAGAAGCGTCAGGATCGGGAAAAAAGCCGCCTCTGTCTTTCCGGAAGCCGTCGACGCGCACAGAAGCAGGTTGCTGTCGGTGTTGAAAATGGCGTCTCCCGCAGCGACCTGGATGGCGCGCAGTGACTGCCAGTTGTTTCTGTAGATAAAATCCTGGATAAAAGGGGCGTATCGGTCAAAGATATTCATTGTAAATCCCCTCCGGAAACCGGTCCGCGGAATACCCTCTCCTCTCACAGCGTGAATTCCGCGAAGCCCTGTTCTTTGCTGCCCGACTTGTCCTCCGGGGAAGCGGAAAGCACCGCGGCGTCTGCGTTCTCGGAGAGTTCGTCCTTCGCGTAGGTGAAATCGTCCGAATTCAGCACGTCCTGCACTGAAAGCTCGGGGCGCTGGTAGAGGATATCCGCCACCTCGATGAAATCCCGGATGACTTCACGGGGCGTGATATGCGAGTCAGCGCCGATCCGGCTGTACTCAATTTTGATGAAGAAAGCCAGGTCCTCATCCGTAAATCTGGGCTGGTAATGATACAGCTGCGCGTGGATATCCGAAAGTTTGCCGCAGAGCACCAGCATCTCTTCCGCCGTCAGGGGCTCCAGGTGAATCACCGGCCCCAGCAGGTCGCGCATGCCTTCCCTCGAAAACTTGCCTTCCTGCAGTCTCGAGCGCAGCGCTTCGTAGCTGTAGATGCCGCGCCTCGTATCCTCCACGCACTGGGGCGTCCCGCACATGATAAAGCCAAGGTACCGCGCCTTCCCCTGCAGCGTGTCGTTATACATCGTCAGGATTTTCTCATAATTGCTCTGCCGGGTGATCGTGTTCGGGATTTTGTAGATATTCACGAGCTCGTCGATCATGATCATCATCCCGCGGTATCCCGCCTGCACCAGGAACCAGGCGAACAGCTTCATGTACTCGTACCAGGAATCGTCCGTAATGATGATGTTCACGCCGAGATCGTTTTTCGCTTCCGTCTTCGTGGAGTACTCACCCCGGAACCAGCGGATCACCTTTGACCGCATCTCGTCGTCGCCGGATGCATAGCTCCGGTAATAGAGCGTCAGGAGCTTCGCGAAATCAAAGCCATGGACCATCTCGCTCATGGAATTGATCACCGTGTAGATTTTCTGTTCCACCGCCGCCTCGAAAAACGGCGAATCGGCGGCGATGCCGTCCGCCGCGGTCTGCGCCTGGATGTTCTGGATCCATTTCTCGAGAATCAGGGGAAGGGCGCCGCCCTCCGGGCGGGTCTTCGTGGACATGTTGGTGATCAGTTCGCGGTAGGTCGCCAGGCCCTGCCCTTTGTTTCCGACAAGGCGTCTCTCCGGTGACAGGTCGGCGTCCACAACGACAAAACCGCGGTCCATCGCGTAGCTCCGGATTGTCTGGAGCAGAAAGCTTTTTCCGCTGCCGTATTTTCCGACGATAAAACGGAATGACGCGCCGCCGTCCGCGATAATGTCAATGTCGGACAGCAGAGCGTCGATCTCGTTCCGGCGTCCCACCGTGATATAGGGAAGCCCGATCCGGGGGACAACGCCGCCCTTGAGCGACTGAATGACGGCATTGGCTATCCGGCTGGGGATTTTTCTTTTCTGTTCTTCTGGCAAAATAACTCTCCTCTGTTCCCTTCCGGGAAACAATGGCAATATAACTTTCTGCTGTGTTCTGGCACTGAATTATTTTACCATAAATTGCCGCCTGTCGCTACATTTTGAAAAATTCAGAGCTGACAGTGTACGAAGCCGGCAGGTGTACCGCAGGCCATGTTCTCCGGCTGCATGGCAGAAGATTTGTGAAACATCAGGGATTCCATCCGGAGTCCGCCCAGCGCCATCGCTGCCAACTCAGAGTATCACAAAAGCCGCGGAGAATCTGTTTGATTCTCCGCGGCCTGTATTCCGCGCCGCAGCCGGACAGTCTGTCGTCTGCCTGTTCCCTTGAAGCATGTGCTCCTGCTATGATGCCAATGTACGTTCTTGCTGTTAAGAGTATCCTGGATTATTCTTCACTTCCAGTCATGTATTTGACGTCAAAGTAGTCCACATAATCCTGCGGTGTCTGAATACTGTCGTTTCCGCCATATAACCAGAAATTTGCATCCGCTTCCGTATAATCGAATCTGACTTCATCGTCTTTGCTCGGAATATCGGTTCTGTACGGGCAGGTTGCTGATGTATTACCATTTTCCGGATCCCCGTCCAAAGCCTCATAAGCCGGAATGGAATAATCAGCTTTGATTATCAGCGATGTGACTTTAAAGGTGTCATCATCGCGCACTGTGAAGGGCTCAGACTCGAAGCTGTCCTTATCGACTCTGGCATCAATTTCAATGGATTTCAGCGTCCCATCTTTGTACAAGTAAATATATACGGGGGCCTCCATATCATCCGGCATGGATTCAATGAAACCTTCATATAGGTTTGATTCGCTCTGGATATTACTGATCGGCGTTGTATATTTGGCTCTGTATCCATCGAACTCCTTTTCGACAGATACCAATGTCATGGCATCTGGTGACTTAATCAGAGAACCGACGGTCGTATTGCTCCCAAGAGAACTGCCTGCCTGGTATGCTTCCCAGGTATCTGAGAGGATGTACTGGATCCCATTCTTCTTGTCATAGTAGCAGTAAGCATGTCCGTTATCGCCTTCGTAATGATTGCCGTCATAGTCAATGAAAACGCCGCGTCTGATGAACGTCTCGGATAATTCACTGTCAGGTATCTCGGTACAACTATACAGTGACTCCCTGTATAAATGATTCTGGTCATCATTCATTTCTGCCCCATCCGCGTCCAGCACGTATTCGTATGTGCACTCATACATACTGAGGTCACCAAAGACATCTGCCGGCGTTTTGCCAAAGTCTGCAAATACCGCATCAAAGAGAGCCAGCATACTTTCTTCTGACTCTTCTTCATCGGGATTGAAATTCTGGGCAATTTCTTTATATGCGACTGCATTGTCATCCTGCATCAGCATATCATTGAAAGCGTACCAGGGCTGATTCCACTCTTCTCCCATATCGTCCTCGGATACAGCGACGCGGGCAAAATAAATATCTTCATATGAAACGCCGTTGAATGGAGTAAGGGTATATCCGATATTGTCTTTCCAGTCGCCGTAGCCTGCCGCGCTTTCAGACGCGTTTGCTGTTTCTTCGGTTGTTTCCGCATTGGCAGCATTCGCATCTTCTTTGCCGCATCCGGCTAAACCTGCCGCAGCTATCATGCTTGTCAGAATAACAGCGATTATTTTCTTTCTCATACTTTTCTCCTCTTTCTGCTATCGAATCATACAAATAGATAATCTTGTCAAACTAGCGGGATAAGATTATACAGAAATGAAGAACCACTAAAAAGTGCTGGCCGTTGCCGGAAATGCCCTCACTGCCGGACAGGAACCTGCTGTTGATTCGAAGTTCAGCAGCAGGTTCACCTTCCCGAAGAAGACCGTTGATGGACAGAAAACAATCACCGCAAAAATCAACGCGGCAGGGCTGCAGAAATCCATCGATGACAAAGGACTGTACAGCATTGTCAGCTCACAGGAGATGACGCCGGCAGAGGAAGACGGGGTCAAAGAAAGGATTCCATCATAAGCAGTACGATGCGGATGGAAAGGTCATTCCCCGCAAGCCGGGAGTGAGGCTGGCACGAAGCGAAACGATGTCAGCAAAGATGGCAGCGCCCGCAGGAAACCTGGTGTACCGGCCGGCACAAAACGGGGCAAATACAACAAGGATGGAGGTCTCCGCAGGAAGCCCTGTCCGAAGGCCGGAAGCCGACGGAGGACCACCGCCCAGGCAGCGAAATCAGTCCTAAAAACCGGGAAGTTATCGTTTATACTGCTCCCTGTGCCGCTGCTGTTGTTGATTCTGTTGTCGCGTCTGTCGATGCGTCAGTCGATGCATCTGTTTCCGCTGCTGCGTCTGTCTCTGTTTCTGTCTCTGCTGCCGCTCCGTAAGTCTCCTCAACAACCGAGAGATCCGGCATGTACCAGATGTCGATGGATACGACCGATCCTCCGGTCGTGCAGATCTGATAGCCGTCCAGTGTGGATTCCGGATCCGGATTGATGTTGTAGTAAGTGTAGTCGCCGGACTGGTCAATTGTAACTTCCGTGTCGCCGAGCGCCGTCGTCAGGTCCGTCTCAGACATCGTATTGCTGATTCCGGAGAAGATTTCAAGCGGGATCGCGTTGCTCTGATCGCTCTGGAAAGAGAAGACAAAGGCGTAGTCAACAGGAACCGCGTTGTAGTCGTAGTTGCGAACCTGTACGCTGATATTCTTGTTGTTCCTGGTAAGCGTGACGAAACCGCTTCCGCTTCCCTGTTCCCACGCGTCGGAATCGGACTCGTTAACAGTCCAGCCGTTTGCCTCGAACGCGGTAAGCGGCGCCGGCAGCTGATAAAGATCGCCGTCTAGATTGACGATGTAATCTGCAGGATCATCGGTCAGAGCTTCCGGAGTCGTGTAGCCGGTATTCAGGACAGGTTCCACGGTGCTGATCTCACCGTACTCGAAATTTTCCGGCTCAACATAGTTTTCCAGATCAACGCCGCTCAGGACATTGGTGTCGATATCAAACCTGATTTTCCACTCGGAATAGGTGTCGCTGGTATAGGTTTCCTCGGTATACATACTGCCGGCGTACTCGCTCGTCGCCGTGCCGTATGCCGCGAGAACGTCGTCCTTCATCGCCTCGCCGAATTTGAATCCGCCCGGAATCAGGATTTCCACCGAAGTATCGGTGATCATGCTGGAATCGAACTGAATGCCGATGATCCAGCACTCGCTGAGCGGAAGGGCGTTGATGTCGAAGTTTGCGGCCTCAACGTAAGCGGTATTGTCGCCGTTCTTGAATACCAGAGTGGTGTAGCTGCTCCATGCCTCGAGATAGTCCGTGTCGTCGCCGTCGTAAACCCAGCCTTTTTCCGTGAAATCCGCGTAGGTCATCGGGAACTGGTAAACTTCCCCGCCGTAGGAAAGCTCAAAGCTGTACGGATCATCGGAAAGCACAAGAGGTTCGTCCGCGCTGGTCTCCGCCTCCGCTGCCGCTGTGGTTTCCGTCTGCTGTCCCGCTGCCGTGGTGGTTTCTGCCGCGAATACCGCGGACTGGCTTCCGAATGCCAGCACTGCCGTCATTGCCGCCGCTATGGCTGCCTGATACTTTTTCATACTGATCATCCTCCTTTGATGCGCCCGCGCTGCGGAGCCGGATTCTCCGTCCGGGGCACACCCGAAACAATCCTGCCCGGCAGAAGGCCGCCCCCCGGCATGCCGTCTGTCCGGCTAAATCGTCTGTCTGGCCGAACCGCCGATGACCGATGTCTGAACGCCCTGAAAACCAGATAAACAGCGGTTTTCAAAGCGTTTTTCGCAGGCCCGCGGTTCTTCCGCGATTATTTTACAGAGCACTTCCAGCCGCTGTCAATACATAAACATGTAAAATTCTTTAAATTTTTTTACGTTGATTTTTCCTGATAAACGGCCGCGGATTCCGGCACAACGGACGTCGGACCTATCTGAAAAGCTGTCTGTCCATCTGACCGGATTTTCTTCGCGGCACCGGATTCCCTCAGCGCGCTGCTTAGTACACAGCGCCCAGCGCGAGGGTTTTCAACACCCAGAGTCCCTTTCAACGCGCTGCAAAGCAGGGGCGCGCGGCCGGGAAGACCTCCGCGCAGGTCCTCCTTCACCTCTTTACAAAACAGGGGCGTGAGGCACAGGCAGACTGCCGCGCAGGTCCACCTTCGCCTCTTTACAAAGCAGAAGTGTGCGGCGCGGGAAGACCTCCGCGCCGCACACCCCA
>JBMNRC010000035.1:0-17979 GCA_050944455.1 Lachnospiraceae bacterium | reverse complement strand
GATTCTGGCACTCCAGGACAATCGCCCCGCAGTTCTTTTCCGTCTCGCGGAAGCGCAGGGCCATCTGCTCGACTTCTTCGCGGATGCGGTCCAGATCGCCTTCGCTGCTATTGCGGATAACCAAGTCGTTGAAAGCGGAGTTCTCGTCCATTCCGTACACGGCTACCGGGATATTCTTCGAGGACCAGCCGTTCTTGTTGAACAGGTTTTCGGTCATGAACTCCTTTTTTTCGGTAAAAACAGCGATCGTCCTGCCGCCGAGCATCGGATAGATCATCGGAACCAAAGCGAGCGTCGATGTGAACACCGGGATATGCACCGCTTCCGCCAGCTCTTTCTGGAATCCCGCGAGAAAACCGCAGGAAGTGGTGATCGCCCTGCATCCGTCCTGCTCCAGTTCCCTGGCCGCGTCCCGGAAAGCGTTCAGAAGCACTTCGTCCGCGTCCCTCGGAAGGCTGGTTCCCTGGAACACGTTCCGGACAATCTTGTATCTCACCGGGAAAGGGAAAGTCAGCGCGTTTCCGATATCTCCCACCATCCGGGGAAACGAAGTATCCAGCATCATAATTCCAATATCCTGTCCGTAGCAGGTATATCCGCCTTTGATCATTGCGCACCTTTCCTTCCTTTTCATTTGTCTGCACTATTTTCACCAGCAATCACGCCGGATATCATCCGTTTCTCTGTTCCGGCCAGCCTGTCAGTTCATCTGTTTCTCTGATCAGTCCTGCAGGCCTGTGACCTCATCATTTTCTCTGTTCCGGTCCGGCCTGCCAGCTCATCTGTTTCTCTGATCAGTCCTGCCGGCCTGTGACCTCATCATTTTCTCTGTTCCGGCCAGCCTGTCAGCTCATCTGTTTCTCTGATCAGTCCTGCCGGCTGCCGTTTTCCGCCATCAGTTTCCGGAGCAGCTCCACCATCAGGTGTCCCGCCGAAGCCGGGGCCGCCAGCCCCGGGAGCGGCGGCGTATTCTTGTAGACAACGCACGGCAGGTGTTTGTCTTCGTCCGCCATGCCTTTTCCGCCGCTCGAAATATCGAAAATGTATATCTTCCCTTCCGCGCCGTCTTCCCGGCTGCCGTCAGGAACAAAGTTTTCAAACTGGGAGGCCAGAATCACCGGGGCGGGGATCGTATTGATGATCACATCCGCCGGCACATGCCTCTGCCAAAGGGAGAGCTGCTTTTTGCCTTCCCCGCCCTCCGCCGTAATCCAGCGGAAAGAGAGGCCAAGCCTGCGGAGAAGCGGGGCGATCGCTCTTCCCGTATTCCCGTCGCCCAAAAGATCGTAGCTGTAGGAAAAGATGCTCGCAGGGGTTTCCGAGAGCAGCAGAAGCAGAACGCCCTCAGCTGTGTACTGCGAATTTTTCCGGACGTAATCCGGATCTTTCTGAAAATTGAAATACCGGCAGCGGAGGGACTCCTCGTAAGGCGTTGAAATCCCCGAAATCACCACGGTTTTTTCGGGGAGTGTCTGCAGGAAATCGTCAGCCCGGATCACGCCGCCCGGAACCGGTATCGTCCCGTCCGCGGTTCCCCGGATCGGCAGGATCACAAAATCCGCATCCCCGGGATTCCTCAGCAGCGCGGCGTCTTCCGGGGCAGTGAGCCTTACGACCTCGTTTCCCTCCCGCAGCAGCTCTTCCGCTGCGCAGGTGATTCTCCTGTCCGTCTCAAAAACAAATCCTTTTCCCATTTTTTCTCCAGCTGTCCGGCAGGTCAGGCTCCCAGATAGGCGGCCTTCACCTGCTCATTCTCCAGCAGCTTGTCGGCGTCGTCCTCCAGCGTCTTTTCGCCGGTTTCGAGCACATATCCGCGGCTGGCGACCCGCAGGGCTTTGTTGGCATTCTGCTCCACCAGCAGGATCGTCGTCCCTTCCTGGTTGATCTTCACGATCGTGTCGAAAATCTGGTCCACGATGATCGGGGCCAGACCCATGGAAGGCTCGTCCATCAGCAGCATCTTCGGCCGGCTCATCAGCGCCCTCGCGGTCGCCAGCATCTGCTGTTCGCCGCCGGAGAGCGTTCCGGCCAGCTGCCTTCTTCTCTCTTTCAGCCTGGGGAACATCGTGTAAATCCTGTCCAGGTCCTCCCGGATGCCCGCCCTGTCTTTGCGGTAGTAGGCGCCCAGCAGCAGATTGTCCTGCACGGAAGTGCGCGGGAATACGTGGCGGCCTTCCGGGACCAGGGTCATCCCTTCCTTGACGATCGCGTACGTCTTCTGGTTCAGCACGTTCCGGCCGTTCAGAAGCACTTTTCCGGTTTTCGCCGGGATCTGGTGCATGATCGCCTGCATCAGCGTGGACTTTCCGGCGCCGTTGGCGCCGATCAGGGAGACAATCTCCCCCTCGTTCACCACCAGGTTCATATCTTTGAGGGCGTGAATATTTCCGTAATACACATTCAGATTTTCTACCTTAAGCAGTTCCATCCGTCGAAGCCTCCCTTCCGAGATATGCCTGGATGACGGTCGGGTTGTTGCGGATCTCCTCCGGAAGCCCGTCCGCGATCTTTTCCCCGTAGTTGAACACCACGATGCGGTCGGCGATATTCATCACGACGCGCATGGCGTGCTCGATCAGGATCACGGAGTACCCGTCTTTGGCCAGCTTGCGGATGATATCCATCAGTTCGTCCTTCTCTTTCGGGTTCATCCCGGCTGCCGGCTCATCGAGAAGAACCAGCCTCGGCTCCGTCGCCAGGGCTCTCGCGATTTCCAGCCTGCGCTGCATGCCGTAGGGCAGGCTGGTCGCCTTCCAGTCCCGCTTGTCGCTGAGCCCGACGTAATCCATCGCCCACTCAATGATCTCCTCATTGTGGGCCTTTTCGTCCCGGTACTTTTTGTCATGCGTCAGGGCGTCCCACATGTTGACGGAAGTGCGGCAGTGCCGCGCCACCTCGATATTCTCCGCAACCGTCAGGCCGCGGAAAAGGCGGATATTCTGAAAAGTGCGGCTGATGCCGAGCTTTGTGATCTCCTGCGGCTTCATGCGGGTGATATCCTGCCCGTCGAAGGTAATCGTGCCCTCCGTCGATCTGGTGATTCCCGTCAGAAGGTTGTAAAAAGTCGTTTTTCCTGACCCGTTGGGCCCGATGATCGCGACAATCTCGCCCTGATGGATTTCAAAGTTGATGCCCTTGTTGGCCATGATTCCGCCGAAGCTCTTGGTCAGGTTCTGTGTGCTGAGCAGTACATAACTCATGGTTCAGGCTCCTCCTTTCCTACAGTACGACAGGGTGCGGACACCCCGAAAGCCATGCCGGCTCACGCCATATCGTCAGACATCGGACTGCGCCTGCCGTTCAGGCAGGAAGCAGATCCCCCACCGGCCGGCTTTCCGGATCCCGTCACGAATCCTTCTTTCCGAGCAGTCCTTCCGGCTTGAAGCGCATAACCAGAACAAGCATCACGCCGTACAGGATGTACCACGGATCGAACGGAAGCCCGATCAGGTCCTGCACATATCTCAGCAGCTCCGGGCAGATCACGACGAAGAACGCGCCGAAAATCGCTCCGACGATGCTCCTCCGTCCTCCGATGACCAGCATCGTGAAGATCGTGATGGAAAGCGTCGCGCCGAACAGGCTCGGGTCGGCGACATGGGCAAAGCCAGCGTAAAAGCTGCCCGCCACAGAAGTGATCACGGCGGAAGTCACAATGGCCAGCCGCTTGTAGCTCTTCACGTTGATCCCCATCGCGTACGCCGCGATCTCATCCTCGCGGATCGCCGACAGCGCGTATCCCACGCGGGAATTCACCACGCGGTCCGTGAAAAAGGCCAGAAAACAGATGATGGCAAACAGAATCAGAATGTAGGCGTCCTTGTTGGACGGGAGCCAGGAGATTTTGGTGATGCTGACGCCGAAAATCGTGGGCGTCGGAATGCCGGCCATACCCGCGGTGCCTCCGAGCGATCTGGAGTTGGTCGCCAGATACCGGAAAATCTCACAGTAGCCGTACGTGATGACCACCATGAAGGAGCCTTTTACCCGGCTGCTCGCCCACGCGATCGGAAGCGCGATCACCGCCGACAGCACCATCCCGACCAGGATGGACAGCCAGAAGCTGACATTCTCAAACTGCGTGGTCAGGAAGGCTGTGATATAGGCACCGGTTCCGAAGAACACCGCGTGGCCCAGCGAAGTGTCGCCCTGATAGCCGGAATAGAAGTTGATGCCGAGACTCGCGACCGCGTAAATCATGCTGACCACGAGAATATATTTGACGTAATTCGGGATGACTTTGCCGCTCGGGGTGAAATCGTCCAGGAAGCAGACAAACAGCACCGCGACCAGCGCAATCAGATAAAGCCATCTGCCGGAAATGCCGGACTTTTTCGCTATCTTCATCTCTGCAGCTGTACCTGCCATTTTGCTACCTCAGACTTTCTCTTCGAATGTATATCCCATGAGCCCGGTCGGCTTGATCAGGAGCACCAGGATCATGATGACGAAGCTGATCGCGTCCTTGTATCCGGTGGAGATAAAGCCGGACGTCAGGGTTTCCGCGATGCCGATCAGCATGCCGCCGACCAGCGATCCCGTGATGCTGCCGATTCCTCCGAGAATCGCGCAGGCCCAGCCTTTCAGACCGGCCAGAGCGCCCATTGTCGGGAAAATCATGTAAAGCATGCCCATGAAGAAGCCTGCCGCCGCGCCGAGCGCTCCGCTGATCGCGAAGGTGACCTTGATCAGCTTTTCGGAGTTCGCGCCCATCAGCGCCAGAGTGCCCATATCCTGTGAACCCGCAAGCATTGCCTTGCCGGTGATTGTTTTCGTGAAGAAAAGCTGCAGCGCGATCATGATGATGAACGTGCCGATCAGGATAATCAGATGGAGTGAATTGATGGTGATCTCGGTTCCCCCGATCGAGAAAAGCGTGATCGGATGGTAATCCATCAGGCTGGGATACGCCCTCGGATCCGCCGAAAAAGCCGCGTTCGCGGAATACCGCAGGAAGGTCGAAAGGCCGAGCGCGGTGATGAAACCCGATTTGGCAAGCGTTCCCTTTTTGCGCAGGGGCACATATCCGATCTGGTCGACCAGCATCGCGATCAGTGCGCCGCCGCCCATTGAAATCAGAAGCGCCGGAACCATCGGAAGCCCGCCGTAGGTGGTAAGGAAATAGCCGATGTAGGCGCCGAGCATGTATACCTCACCGTGGGTCCAGTTCATGACTCCCACGATGCCGAACACGGTGGTCCAGCCGATGGCAATCAGCGCGTAAATTCCGCCCTGTGCCAGGCCATTGACGACCTGCTGTACAAATACTGCCATAAGCACCGCCTTTCAACAGATAAAGCACGGCCGGGCTTCCGGCAGCGGAGGAATCACCCTCCTCCGCCGGTTCCCCGTCCGCGCGCCTTCAGTCCGGTTGACGGAACGGTTCTTCGCCGGTTCCGGCTGCCTGTCCGTGCGCCGTTCAGTTCCCGCGCTCTCAGCCTGGCAGCCGGCCGGAACAGAATACCGCCGCTTCCCGTTCCCGGTCTCCGGTGAGCCCGCAGTTTGTTTCCCGCGGTGCTCTGCCGGATAACCTGGATTGGTCGTGTTGCGCGTTATTCTTCCGTATCGTCGGAAAGAACAAACTCGCCGTCCACGACTTCCAGAACCAGGTAATCGCGGACCCACTCGTTGGTGTCGTCAAAGGTGACGGTTCCGGTGACGCCGTCATAATTGGTTTCCTTCAGGGCTTCCATGATGCCTTCCCTGGTGAGCTCGCCGTCATTCGCCTCCATCGCGTGTCCGCAGGCGATCGCGAAAACGTAAGCCTCGTCGTAAGCCATGGCCGCGAAGGCGTCCGGGGTCTCCCCGTACTTTTCGTTGTATTTCTCGACAAAGGACTGGACTTTCTCATCCGGGTTGGAGGAGATGTAGACTGAGATGCAGCCCACGCCTTCCATGTTGTCGCCGGCGATCTCCAGAGCCTTGCTGTTGTACAGCGAAGTGCCGCCCATCAGGAACGCGTCGACGCCGGCAGCCCTGAGCTGGTTGATCAGAAGGGACGAATCCTGCACGGTGCCGCACAGGGCGACAGCTTCAGGAGCATCGTTCTTGACCGTGGTGCAGATCGCGGTGAAGTCCTGGTCGGACGCGTTGTAATCGATGGAATTGACGATGGTTCCGCCGTTCTCTTCCACATAGGCCTCAAGGTTGGTGTCGAGGTTGATGCCGAAATCGTTGTTCGGATACAGAACCTCGATGTTCGTGTAGCCCTTGTCCATGATCGCCTTGGCCATCTGCGGGCCGACCTGGTCATCCTGGACAGCCATGCGGAAGAAGTAGTCGCTGCAGTCGTGCAGGGACGGGGAACTCGAGGAGACAACCATCTCGACGATTCCGGCGTCGTCAATGATCGGAGCCATGGCAAGGGTCGCGTTGGACAGCGAAGAACCGATGATCGCGTAATAGCTGTCGTCGTCAGCGTACTTCTGCGCGCCCTGCGCCGCCCTCTGCGCGTCGCCCTGGTCATCGTAGTCGTCGAGAGTGATGGTCGCGCCGTAGACGCCGCCCATCTCGTTGATCTCCTCGATGGCCATGCCGAAGCCTCTCTGCTGGTCGGTGCCGTACAGAGCGCTGTCGCCGCTCAGCGGGTTGACATTTCCGACCTTGATCTCGTCGACCGACGGAGTGATATCACCTGTGAACCCGAACGTTTCCGCCTCGGCGGTCTCGGTTTCCTCTTCCGTCTCAGACTCGGCAAAAGCAGCTGTCGGAACGAATCCGATCATTGTCACGGCCAGGCTGGCCGCAAGGGTAATGCTGGTGACCCGATTCGATTTTTTCATCATAGTAATCCTCCTTATCTATATCTGAATTCCTGTTATCCGGCGTAGGTTGGCTGTGAAAGAATACTGTGGATATACCGGATCAGCGAACAGATATCAAAAACAGGCACGCCGGTCACTCTCTGGATGTCCGCCGCGTACGGCGGCATGTTGGTGCACTCGAGGACGATGGCGCCGATATCCGGGTGTTCTTTCATCATTTTTTCCGCCACCCGGATATGTTCACTCCGACAGAGGTCGATATCCATCTTGCTGCTGTTCTTCAGAATCTGGCTCGTGAACTCGCTCTCTGTCTGCAGGCCGTAGACAATCTTGGGAACGTCTTCCGCCCCGACGCCGGCGAAGTGCCGCCGCTGCAGGGTGTCCGAATTGACTGTCATCACGCCGACTTCCTTCCCCGGCGGAAGCATCTTGCGGACGAAGGGAATAATCATCAGGTTGGAGGCGATAAACGGAACGTCCAGCGCTTCCCTGATCTTGTCCTGGAACATCGCGAGGAATCCGCAGCTGGTGAAAATAGCCTGCACTCCCTGCTTCTGCAGTTCTTTTGCGGCTTCGATGAAGACGGACACGTCGCTGTCCTTCAGCCGCAGTACCACTTCATCCGGAGGGATCTGCACGTGCTTGTACAGCACCGGGAAATCGAAAGTTTCCGCGTTCCCGATATCGCCCGGTACTCTCGGAAAGTACGTGTCCAGCATCAGGACACCGATCTTGAAGCCGTAAACCAGTCTGCCTCCCTGTGCGTAACTCATAGGATTGCCTCCTCTCGTCTGACGCATCCGCGGGATTCCTCTCCGTCGGAACCTTCTTCGCGGTATGCCTTGCAGCGGCCCGGTGGATTCAACGGCTGACGGATGGCCGCCACGGATAAGATCAGATCCGTCAGCCGTGAAATATTCTGCCGCAGATGAACTGCGGCCAGCCGGCGGCGTAAGGCAGCGGCACAGCCGCGGCCCGACCTCTGCGGTTTTACACCGCCGTTTCAGTGACATGATGCTTTCGCGGTGTCACGCTGCCGGCTTCATGAGCCGCCGGTTTTGTGAAACGCTGCCGCTCAGGATTGCTCCGGCGGATAGCCGGCGACCTCGCCGATCCGGACAGGTTTGACCGGCTGGCGGTACCTCGGTCCCTTGAGCTTTTCCGGCGGGATATGAAGTCTCGCCGACAGCTGCTGAACCAGAAGCGCCGTGCAGGTTTTGCCCTGGCAGGGACCCATGGTGAATCTCGCCTCCAGCTTCAGGTCGTTGATGGAAAGATGGTTTTCATCCATCAGTTTCTGAAGCGTATCCATGTCGATGTCCTCGCACCGGCACACGATGCTCTCGTCAATCTTCACGTTTTCGGGTTCGCCGTCCCTGATCAGCCCGTCCTGCATGGTCGGGATCCTGATCCCCCGCACGACCTGCGCGTAAGCGTCGTCCACGATGACGCCCACAAGGGTCGTCCGGTCCGGGAACCTGCGGATTTCTTTAACCGTCGCGCGGGTTACGGTGACGCCGTCCCGGTTCACCGCGTCTACCTCGCTTCCCTTCTCCGGGAGCGGAAGGTACTCAAACGGCATCAGGATCTCCGTCTGCGTCTCTGAGAAAGCCTCGTTGATAATGAAAATCGCGAGCCCCGGGCAGTGGGCGGCGCACAGGCCGCAGCCGGTGCACCGGGAGTAATCCACCTTCGGGAGCTCATTGATATCCTTCATCGGAAGGATCGCGCCGAACCGGCAGGAAGTCGAACACGGGTTGCAGGGGATATGCTGAAAGCACTCGATCAGGGCGTAGGGACCTTTTTTCCGCCTTTCCTCCGATGGCAGCTCAGCCAGAACCTTTTCGTCCACCGCGCATGCGTCAGGCTTTTGCATAATCGACACACCCCTCTTCCTTCATCTTTTCGAGTCCCGAGAGAATCTTTCCTCCCATCGGGCCCGCCCGAAGCTCCGAGAGCTCATCCGCGTACGCCTTATACTCCCGGTCGAAGTCAGGAGCCGCGCCCAGGTCCGCCGCCGCGGAAAGCGCCGCGATCCGGCCGGTGAGCTGCGCGCTCGTGGCCTCCTCGACGCCGCCGGCGTCGCCGGCCGCGTACAGGCCTTTCACCGTGGTGCGGTGATACCCGTCGATGCGGGGGACGTAGCCGCCGAGCTGGGGAACAAATTTCATCTCGCAGCCGGCCTGGAAGAACATCTCCGTCATCGGGGAGAGCCCTACGGCCATGCACAGAAGATCCGCCCGGATCGTCTGTTCCGTCCCCGGAACCGGCCTGAACTTTTCATCCAGCGCCGTGATCACCACGCCCTCCAGCTTTTCACCGCCGAACGCGTATTTGACGGTGTGGCTGGTCAGGATCGGGACGCCGGCCCTTCTGATCTTGTTCGCGTGAACCTCGTAGCCGCCGAAATGCGGCGCGGCCTCGACAACTGCCGCCACCTTCACCCCGGCCTGAAGCAGCTGGTAGCTGACGATCAGCCCGATGTTTCCCGCGCCGACCATCACCGCGGTCTGCCCCGGGAGGATGCCGTCCAGGTTCATCAGCGTCTGGACCGCTCCCGCCCCGCAAACTCCCGGAAGGTCGTTCCCCGGGAAAATCAGCGTTTTTTCGGACGCTCCCGTGGCGATCACCACGGCTCTTCCCCGGTAGATGTGAACCTGTCCCCGGCACTCCGCCATCACGGTGCCGTCCCTGAAATAGCCCAGCGCCGTCGTTTCGGTACAGATCCTGACCTTGTCGGATTTTTCCAGCTCAGACTCCAGCTCCTGCCCGATCACAAACCCGCGGGTGCCGGCTTTCGCCTTCTCGGAGCCGAAAAACTTGTGGGTCTGCTTGCAGAGCTGCCCGCCCGGGACCTGGTTGCGGTCCAGGACGATCGCCGAGAGGCCGTGTTTCGCGCTCTCCAGCGCCGCGTTCAGCCCGGCGGGGCCGCCGCCGATGATCAGCACGTCCGCGGTCTGCGCCGGTTCCTCCCGGATGCTTCCGGGGAGGGATCCCGCCGGCCGGAGAACCGCTTTCCCTTTCTGCGATTCGACCTTCATGCCCTCGCGCAGCGGTTCAATGCAGATCCGGACGTTCTCCCGTCCGTCCACCCTCATCAGGCAGGACGAGCAGTTGCCGATCGCGCAGAACAGCCCGCGGGGCCTCTTTTTGACCTCGCTGTCGTGGAGCTTGCGGACGCCGGCTGCATGCAGCGCGGAGGCGACGGACTCTCCCTCGTATCCCCGCATTTCCTTTCCGTCAAAGGTAAAAGTCACCGGCTTTCCCTTGTGATATTCCAAAATAGGATGCTGCTCTATTCTGCTCATCTGTCTGCCCTCACTTTACAAACCGGTCGTAGGAGAAAGGCGTCATATCGAATTCCGTCTCTCTGTGCAGGATCATCTCCATGATCGTCCTGCCGGTGATCGGCGCCAGCGCGATGCCGTCGCCCTCGGTGCCCGTCGCGATATAGGCTCCCTGTATCGTGCTGACCGGGCTGATGATCGGCACGCCGTCCTCGCAGTAAGGCCTCATCCCGACGAAAGTGCGGATGATGTTCAGGTTCCGCAGCGCCGGGAAGAACCGCGTCGAGTATTCGCAGATCCCCCGGATGATGTCAAAACGGCAGTCGGTATCGTAGCCCGCGAATTCCCTCGCGCTCCCGATCAGGAAGTTTCCGTTTTCCGTCTGCTCCATGCTCAGGCTGATGCCCAGCTTAAACGTCGGGTCCAACGTTCTTTTAACCATGTCCGGATCGTGTTTGATGGCGATGTACCTGGCGTCCGTAATCTCGTGCCGCAGCACTCTGGCGACCGCCTCGCTCACCACGAGATGCCCCCGGCGGGGCTTCACCGGGATGGGAGTCCCCATCATCGCCCCGACCGCCGGCGACCACACGCCCGCGCAGTTGACAACGGTTTCCGTCCGGATTTCGCCGTCCGGGGTCAGGACACCGGCCACCTCACCGTTTTCGATATGGACGCCGGTGACCGGCGTGTGCGTCAGGATTTCGGCGCCGAGGTCCGCCGCCTTTCTGGCGAATGCCCTGGTGGTGTAGATCGGGCTGACGTCCCCGTCGAGATCGCTGTACACGGCCGCCGGGATCTTCTCCGAAACCAGCGGTTCGAGCTCGCGGATCTTCTGGTTTCCAATGAACTCGACCTCCATGCCCTCGCGGATCTGCTTCGCAACGACGCCTTCCATGATCTTTTTCATCTCTTCGGTTTCGATCAGGACCAGCCCGCCCGGCCTCCGGTACTGGATATCGTATCCGAGCTCCTCCGTGAGGCCCGCGTACAGCTTCGCGCTGCTCATGGCCATCCTGAGCGGGAGCCCCGGCTTTTTCGTCTGAAGCATGATGAAGCCGTCACACGCGCCGGAAGTTCCCTCGCCGATCCCGTTCCGCTCAATCACGACGGGATGAAGACCTTCCCTGGCCAGATAATAGGCTGTGGAGCATCCGATGATCCCTCCGCCGATTACCACTGCGTCCGCTCTCTTCATTCCTGCCTCCCATCCATATCAGCGGCCTCCTTATTGTGGAGAATCCCTGTGGAGACTCCCGGTTTCCCGCGGAACCGGGAAACCATATCCGAAAGAAAAAGGATCTCCGGATAACGAAAAAGGCGCCCTGTATGTCTGAGTGACATACAAAGCGCCTTTGCCCTGTTCCGCGGCCGGATCGGTAATCTCCCGACCACTGATATCCAATAATTTACCCGATTTTGCCGATTTCACAATGAACAATCCGTCCAGTCGGAATCCTTTTCGATGGACTAAATGTCCATCCTGTGTTTTTCCGGCCAGGGGAGGAATCGGCCCGGAAAGCCGCTTTAACGCGGCTTTCCGGTGTATGCCTGTGAAATGCAGGGATCACCAGCAGGTGTTTCTCGGATGACCCTCTATATAGGCCTGGATGTTCTTCACCACCTCGTCCACCGCGCGCTGCCTTGACTCCTCGCTGGCCCACCCCACGTGGGGCGTGATGACCAGCCTCGGATCCTTCAGCAGCGGAACAAGCGGGCTGTCCGCCCTCAGAGGTTCGCCGTCCAGCACATCCAGTCCGGCCGCCGCGATCTCGCCGTCCAGAATCGCCTCCGCCAGATCCTTCTCGCGGACGATCGGTCCCCGGCCGAGATTCAGGAAAACCGCGGTGCTCTTCATCTTATGGAAAGCCTCCCGCCCGAAGAGGCCTTGGCTCTTTTCATTGAGGGGCGAATGAACGGAGACAATGTCCGACTCCGCCAGGAGTTCGTCAAAAGAAAGCCTCTGATACACGCTGCTTCTGTCCTCCCCGGAGAGCGAGCAGTACACCGCCCTGGCCCCGAAAGCCGAAGCGATGTCCGCGACCATCGTCCCGATCCTGCCGAGGCCGACGATCCCCCACGTTTTTCCCGCGATCTCATGAATCGGCACCTGGTAGTAATCGCCGGAGGTATCCCCGATATAGCTCCCCGAGCGGACGAACGAGGTGAAATACTCCATCCGGTTGAGAATCGTCAGCGCCAGGGCGAACGTCTGCTGCGCTACCGACCGGGTGGAATATCCCCGCATGTTCGAGACGCAGATCTTTCTTTCCCGGCAGAATTCCAGGTCAAAGTTGTCGACGCCGGTCGCCGTCACCGTGATCAGCCCGAGTTTTTCCGGGTTCCCCAGCATCTGCGCGTTCATCTTCAGCTTGTTGATGACCAGGACGTCCGCGTCCGCGGCGCGCTCCGCGATCTGTTCCGGAAGTGTAGTGTCGTAATAAACCGTCTCCCCGAGCGCGTCCAGGCCGGACAGATCCACATTTCTGCCGAGGCTCGCTTTTTCCAGCACCGCTATCTTCATTCTGGCACCTCCTGATTCAATTTAACCCTGATTTAATATATTTTATATCCTGATGTCTTATCAGTATTTCTTATCCAGGTTTCTGGTTTCCCAGCAGGATTACTCATCCCTGCTTCTCACTTCTCATCCTGACAACTTGTCCTGACTTCGCATCCAGACTATTTATCCTGACTTCGCAACATGATCACTCATCCTGACAGCTTGTCCTGTCTTCATATCGGGACTGCTCATCCTAATAGCTAATAGCTTTATCTGACCGCTTATCCGGATGAATGATCCCTTTTCCGGATGAACGATCCTGACTCCCTGATGGCTGGGATCCCCCTATTTACACCATCTTTTTCTCCCTTTGGCAAGCCTCCGGAGCCGTCTGATGGACATTTTGTCCACAGGCGGGGAAAATTGGTGGACACTCTGGAGCGTAAAAGAAAACCGCGGGATTTTATAATAAAAGCGGACGACAATACTGACAAATTCCCGGGGAGAGGTGAAGAATATGCAGAATTTTGTGATTGCTATCGCGCGGCCGTTCGGAAGCAAAGGCAAGGAAATCGGCGTTGCTCTGGGAGAAGCCTTCGGCATCCCCTGTTATGACAACCAGATTCTCGACATGGCTTCCCAGAAGAGCGGCATCAACGAAGCCGCCTTTTACGAAACCAACGAAAAGCTGAGATACTCCGCCATCCATCGTTTTCTCGTTCCGACGCCGCATGATTACGTCGCCGACCCGCACACGAAAAAATTCACGTCCGACGACAACCTGTACCATATCGAGGCGCAGATCATCCGCGACCTCGCGGCCAACGAAAGCTGCGTCATCATGGGAAAAGCCGCGGACGTCGTGCTCGCGGACCGGAGCGCCGTGGTCTCCGTCTTTATCACTGCTCCGGAAGAATTCTGCGTCAATGAGATTTCGCGCCGCATGAAAGTGGATGAAATTACCGCCGCGAAAATGGTGGCGAAAACCAACCGCTACCGCAGGCAGTATTACGAATACTATTCTCACGGCCAGAAGTGGGACGATCCGCGCAACTACGACCTGTGTGTCAACACGGCGAAAACCGGCAAGGACGCGGCCGTGCGCCTGATCCACGACTACACGGTCGCGAAAATCTCGGCGCTTCCGTAACAGATCCGTGACGGAAAACCGGCCGGAATTCATCCGCCGGAATTCCGAAAATCACTGAGCCGGCAGGCCGGCGCGCCCGGACTTTTTTCATTCATTCCTTCCTCCGGACGCGCCGGCTTTCCGATACCGCCGGCGCTCGGCCGGCGGCTGCTTGAAAATTCCGCCGGAAACGGCTATACTCTGAGGTGCATCAAACAAAAGGCGGCCGCGTCAAAGCGCGCCGCCCGGACTGGAATCGGCAAAGGCGCCGGAGGTTATCCCTCCGGCGCCTTTTCGCGCGTCAGGCTGTCTATTGGCAGCCGGCCGGCTGTGACGCGTCAGGCTGGTTTTGTACAGCCGGACGCCCTGAATGCGGTCGGCTGGCTTTCAGCAGTCGGACGGCCTTTTCCCGATCCGGCCCGTCTGATCCTCAGGAGTATGAACTATGGCAATCACGGTGAAGGAAATTCTCGAGCGGAATCTTTTTAACGGAATGAAGGCGGTGGCAGGCCTCCAGGGAATCAACTCGGCCGTCACCTGGGTCAATATCATGGAAATCCCGGACTCCCCGGATACCATCAACCGCGGGGAACTGCTGGTCACCACGGGCTACGGCCTGGAGAACGGCGAAAAATACCAGAACCTTGTGCAGCGCCTCAAAGCGAGGGGCGTTCCTGCCCTGGCGGTCCAGACGGGGTACTATATCAGCCAGATCCCGGCATACCTGATCCGGTCCGCCGACGAATACGGGCTTCCCCTGCTGGAGATGCCGGCGAACTATTCCTTCTCGGCCATCCTGCACATCCTGGTGGACGCCATCAGCAATACCGGCGCGGCGTCGCCGCAGTCCGGGTTCGATTTCAAAACGGTCGAGCCGAAGCTGCGCGCGAAAATCCAGAGCTCCGTTCTCGCCCAGGAACTGCAGACAGAGACTGCGTACCTTTTTCTGGTCACCTCCGCCGACAGCTCCGACATCGAAAAGCCTGAAGCCAGGCGCGGCCTGGAGCGCATCCTTTCTTTTCTGTCGTCCTATGCCAAAAACTGCGTTTCCGAGCAGACGGAGGGGAACGGGCTCGCCTGCGTGCTGACCTTCGCGGACCCGTCCAGGGCTTCCGCCATCACCTATGACCTGCAGATTCAGCTCACCTTTCTGTCTGAAGGTGATGAGGTGAACCTGTTCGCCGCCTTTGATTCTTTTCTGCGTCCGGAAGGGCTCTCCGCCGCGTATGAACACTGCGCGGAATGCCTTGGGCTTCTGTCGAAAATCGGAGCCAAGCGCGGCGTGTGCTGCTTTGAGGATTACAACTTTATCCGGATGCTCGGCGCCTGCTGCAATTCCGACCCTTCGGCCGTCATCCGGAATCCCGCGCTGCAGACGCTTCTCGCCAAGGACCGCCGGGACCGCACCAACCTGGTGCAGACGCTCCGCGTTTACCTCGCGGAAAACTGCAGCATAACCCATGCGGCGGAGCGGCTGTTCGTCCACCGCCACACCCTCATGAACCGCGTGCAGGCGATCCGCGATCTCACCGGCGTCAACCTGGATGACTATTACCAGAGGATCTTTCTGTCTTTATCCCTGCTGATGCACGACTACTACGCGCTGTGACGGATCCGCTCAGGCGCTGCTGCACGTTCTCCGGCGTCGGCTCCAGGCTGTACGGCCACTCGATCAGCCGCACGCCGTTCCGCTCGCACAGATCCTTCTTGCGCAGGTCCAGCTCCTGCCGCTGCTGCAGGGCGTCGTCGCCGCCGAAAAACGACACCGGGCTGTAGTGCTGGATTCCCTGGTACTCGATGGCGGTTTTGAGCGACGGAATATAGAGGTCTAGGCTCTGCCTGCCCAGCCATTCAGCCCTGTGCTGGTACAGCGTGTCCGGGTACAGCCCGCGCACGGTGCGGAAAAGGGCCAGTTCGTGTTTCCACTTCGGCAGGATCGTCCCGTCCGCGGTCAGATCCGTGCGGATCTTCTCCCGCTCCATGCGCCAGTCGCTGCTCAGGCCGTCTTTGGTCTCGTACAGCCCGAGATCCGCGTACCACCACTGGAAAAACGGCATGATGATCCGCGTCAGATTCAGGAAAAAGTCCAGCTCGGACGCCATGTAGCCCTTCTCCAGGATGCGGCTGATATTCTTTCTGACCTGCACCGTTTTCGCCGGATTGAAGTAAAAAGGCAGGTTCCCCTGGTACTTCGCGATGCGGTCCGGCAGGTACGGCGACCGGAGCACAGTTCCCTTCTCGCGCAGATGGCTCTGGTACCACGGGAACGGAAAATCGTACAGCAGATACCCTCCCGGCATCTCGTCGGTCGGGTTCCCGTACACGAGATGGTACATCAGCAGCACGTCGTCCATGTCTCTCTTGTCGAAGACGGCCAGATAATGGACGCGGTCCTCGTCCGGAAACAGGCTGCTGACCGGGCGGAAAATCTCCGCCCGGCGGCAGACTTCCAGGAGCACCAGAAACATCGAGCTGCTGCTCTCGGGGAAAAGGAAAGCCGCTTTTCTCGCGGTGTCGATCCCCGCGAACTGCTCCATGAAGGCTGTCACGTAAGGGTTTTCCGGCGCGGGCGGCGCCTCCTCGATGCGCTTTCTCGTCTCCATGCGGTAGGACAGGTCGTTTCTGGAGAGCGGGACCAGAAACTCGCCGCATTTTCCGGACTCATATTCCGCGCGGACTTCATCCGTGCAATCCTCCTGCCAGGATTCGTGCTCCTTCAGGAGGTCATCCATCGCGGGAAGCGGTTTCTTTTCCCGGAACTGCGGATATTTTTCCCAGAGCATGTCCAGCCGGCCGAAGGATGAGGAAACCGCGGGCTTTCTGTGAATCCGGGGATATTGGGAATATTCCTTCCCATCCTGCGGGTGGTCCGATTGCGCGGCGGGAGCAGGCGCGGACAGATCCGCCGACCCAGCCGGAGCTGCCGCAGCAGGGAGTGGCGCTGTCCGGGCAGACCCGGCCTTGTCATTCCTACTCTCTTCCCTCTGCTCCTGCTGTCCCGATGCCAGGGAAAGTTTTCCTTCATCCTTCTGCTCCATCGCTGTCCGCTCACCTGCCTCTGACAATCTTTCCTCAGTATATCTTTCTTTCCCGTTCCCTGTTTCTTCAAATCTGCCTGTCTCAGATCATCTCTTTTGCCTGTTCCCTGTCTTGAAAATCTGTCTGCCTCGGTTTATCCTTCTTTGACCATTCCCAGTCTCTGAAAAACTTTCCGGCCTCAGTTCATCTTTTCTTTGCCAGCTCATCGTTATCGGTGGATGTACATCCGCGTCCTGCCCGGCTGTCCTTCCTCCTGCACCATGCAGTAAAATTCCCAGCCGTACTGCTCGTAAAAGCCGGTGAGGTCCGTGATCAGGTATACCGGCGCGATCCCTTTCGACTTCAGGTCGCCGACGGCCATCCCCAGCAGGCGGCCCGCAATTCCGCGGGACCGGTACTCCTCTTCCGTGTAAACCGCGCAGATGTTGGGCGTCAGGTCTTTTCTGTCGTGGAAATCATTGTCGATGACGCCGAGACCTCCGGCAATCTTCCCGCCGTCCAGGCACAGGTACCACCCGTACTCCGTCCGGCGCCGCAGATAATCCTCCATGCAGGAGGTATACGCCTCGACCGGGACACCCCATTTGCCGTGAAACCATTCCGCCGCTTTATCTTTGAGCCGCGGCTCGTCCCGCAGCGTGACAAATCTCAGTTCCATCTTCCTCCTCAAAAGGACTTCAGGGAAATCCGCTCCCTGCTTTTCCTTCATCTTTCCTCTGATTCAGGATTTCTGCTTCCGGGGTCCGGAAATCACATCATACCGCAATGTCTTGTACTGAGTGCTTTCGGAATGGATGAAACCAGCATACGCAGCAATGCTGCTAAGATCAGCAGACTGCTTACGGAGAGCAAGATCCAGCCGGACAATACCGGAGAGGAGGATACCGAAGATGGCGAGAACACGGTCGATTACATCGATTGAAGCAGAGATTCAAAAAACAGAAACCGAACTGTCCGGTATCAAAAAGAAATATGATGCCAAGGCAGACCATCTTCGAGAACTCCAGAAACAGAAGCAGGTTTATGAAGATCGGCAGATCCTGGAGGCTTACCATAACAGTAATAAGAGTCTGGAAGAAGTGCTTATTTTCCTCGGCGGGTGATCACTGTCGGACAGTTAGTGTAACTATTGTATATTCCGCAGAGATAGAACAGGGTGCACGGTATTTCAGTGCATCGCTGCCGGTGTTTTAGAGCACCCTTTCCGGAGTGTTGAGCACAGCGGAAAGGGGGACTTTGTCAAAAGACACTCTGAGC
>JBMNRC010000034.1:0-22021 GCA_050944455.1 Lachnospiraceae bacterium | reverse complement strand
GAAGAATCCTAAAGCCATTTACTGTGGCATTTCAGGCCGCCTGGATGAAGACGGCCTGAATACTTGTGCCAAAAATACTCTCCATTTTCTTTCAATTTCCTCCTTGACTTTTACTTAGCAGGCTGTTAAGTTATTCCAGTACCCCGACGAATCTGGCAATGCTCTTTGAAGAACGGAATATCGGGGGAACGGTTGCCGCCGGCACGGCCTCAACGATATTTCTTTTTGGCGGTATGCTGGCCGGATTGTTTTATGGGGCTGTGTTTCAAAAACTGAAGAGGTACGTTGTTCCGCTAGGTGTTTTTTGCTTGCTGATCGGAGAAATCATTTTGGCAACGCAGACATCGCTTATAGTACTGCTGGCAGGCTGTTTTATCGGAGGAACGTCAATAAGTTTTGTCATGCCCGCCTGTATGGCAGCGGCTTCAAAGATGAGAGGACGGGAATCGCTGGGCAGTACGCTTATTCTTTCAAGTGCCAACTGCGGCGTTTTCGCAGCTCCGGTCATCACCTGTGCTGCGGAGATGATCGCGAAAAATTCTGACGTTGAAACCAGAATAATGATTGCCGCGGCAATCGATATCGCAATCATCATCATGACCTGTCGGAGTGCGATTGCCGCCGGTCGGGACAGCGCCGGTCGGGATGACGCCGGTCGGGACGGAGAAGCAGGATGAAGAAAAGCCGGATATTTCCGGACGGCCTGCAGCCGTATCATGGCGTAAATTCAAAAAATGAACAGCACAGCAATAAATAGCCGTGGCTGCTGCACCAGATGGTACAGCAGCCACGGCATTTTTGCGCCAGGCGGCGCACATTGGCGTGAGAGGCCAGTGGTTATCACCCCTCCTGCCCGATTCAGTATTTCCCGAATTTGTCCACCGCTTCCAGAAATGCCTCGACATTTTCATAGGGCACCTCAGGCTCTATCGTATGTGTCGGTGCCAAAAGGAGTCCGCCTCCTTTACCCACTTCCTGGATCAGTCTCCTGCATACATCAAATATTTCTTCTTTTGTCCCAAAAGGCATTGTCGTCTGTGTGCCTACGCATCCCCAGAATGAAAGCCTGTCCCCATAAAGTTTTTTTACTTTAAATGGATCTACGCATTCCGGCTGAACGGGATTCAGAACATCAACTCCGATTTCGATCAGGTCAGGAATTATTTTCTCCAGATTTCCATCCCCGTGATAAAAAACCAGGATATCGGGTTTAACCTCTTTTGCGGCCTGTATTATTTTTGCCATGCGCGGTTTCAATGTCTTCGCCCATAATTCGGGAGCCATCATCATATCTCTCTGAGTAGATACATCATCTCCCAGCTGAAGAATATCTACGCCAACCTCAGCATATTTTCTGGCCATGACAATACGAATATCTGTTATTTTATCCATCAGAGCATCATTGTATTCCGGATTTTCATAAAAATCTATCATGAAATTGTCCATGCCCCGAAGGTACCAGCACAATTCAAATATTGTCATCTGCATTTCCCCGATTGTAGCAAATCCCTGTCTTATAAAATTTTCATTTTCTTCTTTTAAACCTTCCCAGCGATAATCCGCTGTCATGTCAGGGAATGGATACTCTTCAATATCACTGATCTTATTAAAATTTTCCAGCGGATGTACCATTTTCTGAAAGTGAGCCACACTTCCTCTGATCCCCATGATTCCCCATTCCGGATTCCAATTGAGAGGTTCAAGTTTTTCCTCAACTCCCTGATAATATTTGCTATAATCATAAACTTTTCTGGTTGGCTTCAAAATCACGTTACGGGTCGGAAATCCATAATATTTTCTGTAATCTCTTGTACCGGTTCTTTTTTCAAAATTATCAACCTGTGACGGGCACAGATTAAAATCAAACGGAACCCTTTCCGGATTATCTCTCCTTAATGCCCTTAATAAATTTTCTCTCTGATTCATAGATAGTTACTCTCCTTTCATTGATGCAAATGCCTTGAAACAAAATGGGATACGGGGATGCGGATAATTTTCACGGACTAAATACTTTTATACTTAGATAACCAGACCTCGACTTCGACGATATTGAATGAAGCGGACTCAATACCGCCGGGCGATATCTTGATCCTCCTTTCTGCGTACCAATGCATGCAATTATCGACCTGATGGATAAACTGCCCGATAGCCGCTGTATCCGTGGCCGACGTAATGGATATTGCCCATCTTTTTAATTCTTCGCTGTATTGTTTTGGGGTTTACATTAAGCTTTTCAGCCATAGACGATGTACTTATCCGTTTGTTATCGCGTATGAAATTATTGAGTTGAACATCAAGATTATCTTGATGGACACCCTGGTGGTCATCTTTTCGTCCGAAATACCAAAATTAAGTTTTTCCACCGGAAGTATTGGCAAAAGCACTGACACTTTTACACCAACTCTTGGGTTTTTTAATCTCCACCTCGATTTTTTCTCATACCCGACAGCTTCGCCAATGATCTGTTCTCTGCGGCAGATTCATTAATCTTTGTCCCCGCTGTATTCCTGATAATACTAATTTATCACAAGCAGCGGTTCATTTCAGCTATGGATATTAAAAAAAATTGGACATATGGCCTGTCATTTCTGAGAAGCAGTAGTTTTGCGGCGGCGCAATCATATAAAAATGAGCCGGAAAGATGCTGCCTGACTGATGGCATATCTTCCCGGCTTGTCGCTGAATGTTCCTGACGCGATTCGAACGCGCGACCTTCCGCTTAGGAGGCGGACGCTCTATCCTGCTGAGCTACAGAAACAGAGGAAAGTACCGCAACATGGCACGAATTGCCGTTCTTTCCTTGCACGCAATTATAGCACGGGCACTAAAAAGCGTCAAGAATTGCAGCAGGAGGCGGATCTGCTGTCTGCTGCCGCGATGCCCTGTGTCCGTTACCGTCAGGGATCCTGTACAGGCTGTCAGTGCCGCGAATAGCCAGATAGAGTCCGGGAACAGCCTGAATAGACTGCTCCGTTGAATTGCCGATAATCTGATAATCAGTGGGTGCTCTGCTTCCGGCTTTCGAAAACCTTCATCTTCTTGAGCACAGGTGCTGTTTCTGTTAATATCTGAGTGAGATACAGGAAGATCCGGCCCGCATCTGGAACGGGCCGGACACAGCGGAAAACCCGCCGGCCCGGCAGAACAGAAAACCTGCCGGCGCAGGGAAGAGAGGAATAGAGATGAGTTATTTTGAGGCTGAGCAGGCGCGGACGCAGACGAAAGACGCCGCGCAGGAACTGATGGACAGATTCCCGGGACTGATTCCGGAGAAAGCGGCCCCGGACGCCCAGTATAAGGACGCGTCGAGAACGGAGCTGATCGGCTTCGTAGGGCTCCCGTGGAAAGCTCCGATCTGCGAATACCTTCTGAGCAGCCCGGCGCTCCGGGACATTGCCCAGGCGGAAGGGCAGGATGTGCTCTTTGCCGTGAAGGACGGCGCGGCCGGCTGCTATGTGAGAAAAGCGGGGAAGTCCGGCTCCGCCGCAGCGGAAAAGGCATCGCTGACGCGGGAGCAGGAAAACGAAATCCTGAGGATTTACCGGGCGGTGCTGAAGAGCCCCGGCACTCTCAATGAAAACGGCGAGCTGGTCCTCGACCTCAAAACCTACCCGGTCGGCCCGCACTATCCGGTCAACCTTCTGCTCGGAAACCTCGCCGGTTATCCTTACCCGCTGTGCACCACCCCGAAATCCGCTCTGGACGCGCTGGGCAGAGGCAGCTTTCGCGCGACAGGCGGCACCCAGGTTCTGGCGACGCGCACGGTTCTGGACCTGAGCCAGAACGGCGAGCCGGCGAACCGCCAGTTCTATCTGGTTGAGGACGGAAAGCAGATTTTCTACTCCGCCTGCGTCGATGAAAATGTCAAAACCGCTCAGACAGTCCACTCGCAGAACCGCACCGTGATCACGTACGAGACGGAGGACGGGCTGAAGATCACCCGGACGATTTTCCTGCTTCCGCAGGAGGAGGGGATGCCGAACGCCGTCGAGGCGCAGCGCGTGGCGATCCTCAACCGCTCCGGCAGAACCAGAAACCTGACGATCGTCTTCACCGGCGTGTTCGGGATCACCGGCCCGGACACCGTCGCCAACGACGACGTTTACGCCAACATCGTCTGCCAGAGCGAGATCTGGTACGAAAACGGAAAGGCCAGAGCCCTGGCGCTCCATTCCCAGCCCAAGGAAGACGCGAAAGGGAAGAGATTCGCGCTGCTTCTGTCGGACGGCGGGACCATGGACAGCTTCTGCACCAGCCAGGCCGATTTCGTCGGCCGCGGGACCCTGGACCATCCGGAGCTGGTGGCCGCGCTGCCCAACCGCTATTCCCGCAAGAACACCCCGTTCTTCGCCATGGCGAAAAAACTTGAGATCAGCGGCGGCGCGGAGAAGACCGTCGACGAATTCGTCGGCATGCTGGAGTGCGGTGAGAATGCGCAGAAGCCCTTCGATGCGGCGCTGCACACGCTGATCGAAAAATATTCGGACCCCGCGAAGCTGACCGCCGTGTACCGTGACCTGACGGAGTTCTGGAAAAAATATCCGGCATACCTGACTCCGCTGTCCGGGGAACCGGATTTCCGCTCCTACATTTCCCACAACCTTCCGTTCCAGGTGCTGTACCAGACGTTTGTGTCCCGCGCCTTCGCGTGGACGCAGAAGGCTTACCGCGAGACCGGGTTCCGCGAAATCCAGGATATTTACGCCAGCATGGATTACCTGAGCGCCGCCGGGGAGAACGCCCTGGTGAAAGATCTGCTCTCCATGTGGGTGCGCAATGTCTGGAAGATGGGCTTCGCCTACCACAACTTCATTTTCCGCGGGAAAGAGCCGGGCGTGTGCTCGGACGACGCGCTGTGGCTGTTCCAGGCCGTGTACCGCTACGTCAGGCTCACCGGGGACGCCGGTTTCCTGGACGAAGAGTATGAGATCGCCGGGACGGACGGGGAGAAGAGACCTCTCCGCGAGACGCTCAAAGCCATCCTGACGTACAGCGGGAAGATCTCCGTCGGAAAGCACGGCCTCCCGCTTCTGGACCACGCCGACTGGAACGACACGCTCCGCCTCGACAGTATCGAGATGGACGGCCCCGGCAAGGAAAAAGCCTATCTGAGACAGCTGGAGGAAAAGCACGAGCCGTACGGAACGCCGTTCGAGAACACCCTGAGCGAATCCGTCATGAACGCCTGCCTGCTCAAGATTGCCGCGGACGAGATGGCGGAGCTTTCCCGGATGACCGGCCACGGGGATGACGCCGCTTTCGCGGAGCGGATTTCCCACGACACGGCAGCCAGCGTGCAGGCCAACGCGTGGAAAGAAAACTATTTCGCGCGGTGCCTGATCAACGACGGCCGGGAGGGCGGATATACCTACCTCGGCGCAAAGGGCGACGGCCTGGCGCTCGACCCGGCCGCGGACGGAACCTATTTTCTCAACAGCTACAGCTGGGCGATCCTCGCGGATATCGCGACGGAGGACCAGATCGCGAAGATGCTGGACGTCGTCAACCGCAATCTCAGGACCGGCGCCGGCCTGCGCCTGTGCACGCTGGTCGACTTCGACCGCCTGAACATCGAAACTGGCACCGCCCTCTACTATCCGGGGGACCGCGAGAACGGCGGCGTGTTCAAGCACGCGGCCATGATGGCCTGCGATGCTTCGCTGAAGGCAGCCAAAAAGGTGAAGGATCCCGCGCTGGCGGAGCGCCTCATCGAGCTGGCAAGGTTTATGATCGGAAAGACGCTCCCGTACAGGAGCATGGAAAACCCGTTCGTCCTCAAGGGCAATCCCCGTTTCTGCACGCAGTACAACAACGCGCAGACCGGCGAGAACATCGGCCCGATGCTCAGCGGAACCGCTTCCTGGCTGACGCTGTGCATGATTGACTATTTCGGCGCGTTCGCGGAGGGGAACACGATCCGCTTTGACCCGCTTCTTCTTCCGGGCCAGGAGGAAAACGACTACCAGCTCAACATCGGGGACGCTCACATCAATGTGGCCGTGAAGCGCGGGGACAGCTTCCGGGTGAGCGCGGGCACGAAGTACGTCTTCGACGGAAAAGCGTTTGGCGGAGCCATCGAAAAGCCGGAGAGCGGGACGCACACGGTAACTATCATTCTCTGATCCGTTCCCCGGATCAGGAGAAGATCGCGCACAACACTGGACAGGATCACGGTACTTCCCGGCACGTAAACCCCGCCGCGCGGGAAGATACCCCGATGATACAAAGGATCAGACAGATTTGTGGAGGGTGCATGAAGTATTTTGGATGTTTTTTCCTGGACAATGAAAAAGATATGATACTGGAGCTTTTCCGGGACAGGGAAGATCACGACCGGCTCTTCTACGAACTGCAGACGCCGAATCACCATTCCGGAAACCTGATCCGCAACTTTGCCGCTGTCTGCGGCCTTCCGCTCACGACGGCGGAAAACGGGATGCTGGTGATCCGCGGGGAAGTGCCCGCCTACATCGACGGGGACAACCGCGACATGTGGATCCTGCGGATGGGGAACACGAAGGTCGCGAACATCTATCCGGACGGCCGCATCGAGCGCAAAGCCTCCGTCCCCGCCATCGCCAAAACGCTGATGAGCCAGACCCGCGACTACCGCTACGGGGTGGACAAGACGATCTTCAAAACCTACATCCGCCGGGAGTACAAGTTCCGCAGCGACCTGCACACGCACATGAACGGCAACCTCTCCCCCGACATCCTGATCGCCCTCGGCATCGCCCACCAGATCCGCTATCCGCTGTACTATGTCCGCAAGCTGGACCTGGTTCTCTCGGACCGCCAGGAAAAAGAAGTGGAGGCGCGCCGCGAAAAGGTTGCCCGGCAGTTCGCGGACTCGCCGCTCACCGGCAAGTACCTCGCCCGGAAAATCAACGACAACACCTTTATCAATTTCGCGGACCTGATCCTCAACAACCTTGAAAACGCGGAGCTCAACATCGTGAAAATCCGCATCTCCCTGGCGGTGCTCAAAGACGGGCAGGCCGTGTTCACCAACCTGGAGAAGGTTTACCTGTACCGGTACGTGTTCTGCAAAGGGACGGAGTCCGACAAAAAGATTGAGATCGAGAACAGCGCGGTGGACAGGATCCCGGACGAGGACGTGCGCAGAGCCCTGCGGCAGATGCTGCAGGACCGCCAGAACCCGAACTACTGGCAGAATTCCATTTTCCAGGACAAGCTGCTGTGGATCGCCCGGCAGTACCAGAAACAGGGGATCACCTACGCGGAGATCAGCGACACGACGCTGGTCAAGCCCTACGAGTCCCTTCGCATGCTGACCGAAGTGCATGAGGTCATGCCCGCCGTCAGCCGCGAGACCGGCGTGCACATCCGCTTTCTGGCCGCCATGCGCCGGATCCCGCTCACCATCGTGAGGGACCTCAAAACGCCGGAAAACTATATGGAGCAGAACCTCGCGGTGCTGCGGGCAGTCGCCCAGGACCCGTACGTGGCGGGCTCCGACGTCGTCGGGGAGGAGATCAACGACATCTCGGAGCTGCAGCCGGTCATCAGCGAGATTGTAAAGATCGCGGCGAAAGATCCCGACTTTGTGATCCGCGTGCACGCGGGGGAGAACGACAGCCTGAAAGAAAACGTGGCGCACAGCCTGGAGTGCGTGCGCAAAGCGCTGGCGCCCGGCCAGAAGATGCCGCACATGCGCATCGGGCACGGCCTGTACACCAGCAGCCTCAAAACCGCGAAAGGGCAGCGGCTTCTGTCCGCCCTGCGGGAGAGCGGAGTGGTGCTGGAATTCCAGCTCACATCCAACGTCCGCCTCAATAACCTGAACAGCCTGGAGAATCACCCGCTGCACGAGTACCTGAAGGCCGGGATCCCCTGCGTGCAGGGCACGGACGGAGCGGCGCTGTACGGAACCAACCCGATCGACGAGCAGCTGTCGCTGGAAAAGCTTCTGGAACTCACGCCGGAGGAGCAGCTGGCGATGAGGCGGTCGGAGGAGAAAATCATCACCGAGGCGGAGGCCGCCTTCCGCAGAAAATCTTTCGCTTTCCGCAAGCTGCTGGCCGGCCGCACCCTGACGGATGTGCTGTACCCGGAGATGCAGCTGGGGCAGGGCGGCAGCATCCGGCTCCGCAGGTCCGCCCGGGAGGACGCGAACACGGTGCTGGCCCCGGCCATCCGGCCGCTCCCGTGGGACGCGATGCCGGTCGTGGTGGCCGGCGGCAGTTTCAACACGGAGAAGCGCTCAACCCGCATGACGGAGGAAGGAAAGCGGCAGATCGAAGAGCTGATGCGGGTTCTCTCCCCGGAGGAGGCTTTCTTTGTGATCGGCAACAGGATCTCCGGCTACGAGAAATACCTGCTGACGCACAACGACAGGGGATTCCGGGTATTCTGCTTTGTGCCGTCCCGGGTGACGCCGGCGCAGGCCGCCAGGATTCTCGAGGCAAAGGTCGGCGTGCGGGTCTCCACCGAGAGCGAGGCGATGGGCATCTACAAGAGCTTCAACTATGAGATCTTCGAGCGCCGCCCGTCGATCGTGGCCTGCTTCGACGGAAACTCCGCCGCGGAGAACCTGATCCAGGAAGCCCGCAACGGCAAGGGAAAATCCGCCATTTTCGTGTGGGAGAAAGCGCAGAGCCTCAAAGGCAAGGCGGAGTCCCTGGAAGGCTACGTCCATTTCTTCGGGGAAAAGCATACACTGGCGTCGGAGATTGAGCAGATGAAGAGCTCGCTCTTTGCCCCGGAGGGCGTGGACACCACCGACTGGTACCAGACCCACCGGGAGGGCGTTGATACCGTGGTGCTTCCCAGAATACCGGTTGGGATGAAAGACCAGGAAGAAGATCCGCCGGAGACGGAACCAAAGGATTGACGAATGCCTGGAAGACCGGTCAGGCAAAACCCGGGAACTGATGTAAGAGCTAACCAGTCTTCAGGCTTGTACCCCGGGAAAGAAAATCTGAAAGCTGACTGATGGAAAACCTGAAAACGGACGAAGGTCATCCCGGGTTGCTGGCTGGCGTGAGTACTGTGAAAAGTGAGAGCGCGATATGGCAGCCGGCTGACAGAAATTCCGGAATGAGAGCAAAAAAAGCGGCGGCCCGGTACTTTTGTATCGGGCCGCCGCTCCGTCTGTCACTTCGGCAGATGCGTTATTGCCTGATTCCCTGTTTGCGTTCCGCGTCCGCGGGCCATTGACCTGTTTATCCGCTGCCTGAAGCAGCGGCATCCGGAATGGCTTGCGGGGGGTTCCGGTCTTCAGTCGCGCAGCTGCGAGAACTTCGCCGCTTCGCTGCCCGCCGGTTTGGACAGATCGATGGAGCGGATCGTCTTGCGCAGCGGCAGGATGCTCTTCGGGTTGACGGAGAGCTCGTCGATTCCCATGCGCAGGAAAGTCTCGGTGAGGGAGAGATCCGCGCCGAGCTCGCCGCAGATGCCGACCCAGCAGTTGTGGTGGTGGCCCGCGTCGATGGTCATCTTGATCTCGCGGAGAACCGCCGGGTGATGCGTGTCGGCGAACGGCTCCAGTTTCGCGTTCACACGGTCGATGGCCGTGGTGTACTGTGTCAGGTCGTTGGTGCCGATGGAGAAGAAATCAACCTCCTTGGCCAGGTCGTCTGCGATCAGGGCGGCAGCCGGCGTCTCGACCATGATGCCGATCTGCGGGTCGCCGGCCTTCTTCCCCTCGTTGGCAAGCTCGCGCCGGCACTCGGCCAGGATCTCCTTGGCCTCGCGGACCTCGCGAACAGAGATGATCATCGGGAACATGATCCCCATGTTTCCGAAGGCGGAAGCGCGGAGCAGCGCGCGGAGCTGTCTCTTGAAGAAATCCCTGCGGGACAGGCAGATGCGGATCGCGCGGAAGCCCAGCGCCGGGTTCTCCTCGTGGTCCAGATTCATCCAGTCGATCGTCTTGTCCGCGCCGATATCGCAGGTGCGGATGATGACCGTCTTGGGAGCGAGCGTCTCGACGACCCGCTTGTAGGCCTGGAACTGTTCTTCCTCCGTCGGCTCCTGCGGGCTGTTGAGGTAGACGAACTCGGAGCGGAACAGGCCGATCCCCTCGGCGTCGTTCATCTGCACGGCGCCGATGTCGGACGGGCCGCCGATATTCGCGTAAACTTTGATGGTTTTTCCGTCGATGGTGGTGTTGGTCTTTCCCTTGAGCTCCTGAAGCAGAGCTTCCTTCTTCAGGTCCTCATTGTGCTTCTTCGTCAGGGAATCGATCAGATCCTGCGTCGGCTCGATATAGACGCACGCGTTGTATCCGTCCAGGATCGCGAACTTGCCGTCCCAGCTGTCGTCGATCGCCTTGCACTGGATCAGCGTCGGGGTGTTCATGGAGCGCGCCAGGATAGCGGTGTGGCTGTTGGAGGAGCCCTCGCGGGTGATCATGCCCAGAAGAAGGGACTTGTCCAGTTTCACCGTATCGGACGGAGCGAGGTCCTCCGCAACGAGAATGGAAGGCTCGGTTCCCTGCAGGGAATCGGAGTCGTTGCCGAGCAGGATGTCCAGCACACAGTTTCCGACGTCAATGACGTCCGCGCTTCTGGCCTGGAAATACGGGTCGTCCATATCCTTGAACATCTGGGCCACGTTCGCGAAGCCCTGCTTCACCGCGTACTCGGCCGTGTGCTTCTGGTCAGCCATGATCGTCTTGACGGCGTCGTTGAGATCGTCGTCGTCGAGCATGTCCGCGTGGAACTGGAAAATCGCCGCGCTGTCCTCGCCGGCGGATTTGACTGCTTTTTCGTAGAGCGCGTTCTGCTGTTCCTGCGCTTTCACCCTGGCAGCCTCGTAGCGAGCGAGCTCCGGAATCGGGTCATCGACGATCCTGTCGCTGATCTCGTAGGACGGAGCCTTGAAAATACGGATTTTGCCAATGGCGATGCCATTGAGAATGGAAATTCCGGTAGCTACCTGCATGAGATATTGCCTCCTGTAGAACTGTGAACTGAAAAGTGCCCATCAGAGCCTGGCTCCGGTGGGCACACTGACTGTTCCGGTCAGAAATTCTCGGACATGAACTTGCTGATCGCCTCCGCGGCAGCGTCCTCGTCGGCGCCGTCCACGGTGATCGTAACGGTATCGTTCTGCTTGACGCCAAGGCCCATCATAGCGAGAAGCTTGGTCATGTCAGCGCTCTTGTCGCCCTTCGCGATCGTGATCTTGCTGCTGAATTTCTTCGCTTCCTTGGAGAGAAGGCCAGCCGGGCGGGCGTGAATGCCTACCGGATCCGTGATCTTGTAAGTAAATTCTTTCATGGTATCGATCTCCTTTGCTTTTCTATTGTGGATCAACGCGGCGGCGGGGAAACAGCCCCGCGCCGCGAAAACCTGCGATGCTTTTATTATAACCGGACGAAACCGCCCGATCAATCTACAATGACGTAAAACGCGGCGATTTCAAAGGCGCGCGTTTAACCGGGGCTGCGGGATCCCGGAATTCCGAAACGCGGGATTCCGGAGATCGGAATCCGCGTTTTCACTCAATTCGCGAGGGCTCCCGAATCCGCATTTTCTCTCAATCCGGGAGGTTTCCGACCTCACATTGCCAGAGAGTGCCTTAAATCCGAGGGGTTTCCCGATCCCATTGCGGGGAACGCCTTATTTCGCGTCTTTGCCGATCTTCACATCCGTGTAGTCGTCGGAGTTGGTCAGAAGCACAACCACGATATCCGGGTGGCCCGCCGCTTTGATATCCTGGCGGTTGAACTTCAGGATCGGCTGGCCCTTCATGACCTTCTGCCCGACCTCGACGAGCGGCTCAAAGCCCTTGCCGTTCATCTCGACGGTATCGACGCCGACGTGGATCAGAACCTCCTGATCGTTGGCGCCGGTGATGCCGATGGCGTGCTTGGACTCGGCTACGGACGAGATTTCGCCGTCGTACGGAGCGAGAACCGTCTCCGTGTCAGGCTCGATGCCCACGCCTTCGCCCAGAGCGCCGGAAGCGAACGTCGGATCCGGGATTTCGGTATAGGGAACGACTTTTTCCGGAAACCGGGGCGTAGATTTCGCCGGCGGAGCTCCTGATGACGACCGGCGCGTTGGCGGCTTCTTCCTTGAGAGCCTTTTCCGCGGCCGCGGCAGCCTTCGCCGCGTACTTGTCGTCGTCCTCCGGGTCCTCATGCCACAGCAGCATGGTAAGGATGAAAGCGATGCCGCCGGAGATCGCGAGAAGAACCAGGTAAACCGGGATGTTGTCGATGGTCAGAAGTCCAGGAATGCCGGTGACTCCGTAGGCGGTAGCGCCGATGCCGGAGATGGAGCCGAACAGAGCGCCGACCGCGCCGCCGATCATGCCGAACACAAACGGTCTCATCAGTCGGAGGTTGACGCCGAAGATAGCCGGCTCAGTAATGCCCAGGGAAGCAGACAGCGCGGAAGGGATCGCGACGGAGCGCCTCTTGGCGTTCTTCGTCTTGACGCCGACAGCCAGGCAGGCGCCGAACTGCGCGAAGTTCGCGGCCGAAGCCAGCGGCATCCAGATATTGAGTCCGCCTTCTTCCGCCAGCATGCCGGCTTCGATGACGTTGTACATATGGTGCAGGCCCATGACGACGGTGATCGGATACAGAGCGCCCATCGCGGCCGCGCCGATTCCGTGGCCGGCAGTGATCAGCCATTTGGCTCCCTGAAGCACGTAGGTTTCAGCCGTGGAGAAGATCGGCCCGATAACCATGAAGGTCAGGAGAGCGGTGACCACGACGGTGGTCAGCGGAGTGACGAACAGGTCGATGATCTCCGGCACGTGTTTATGCAGCCACTTTTCCAGGGCGCTCATGAAGTAGACCGCGATGATGACGGGGATGACATGGCCCTGGTAGCCCAGCTGGTTGACCTGGCCCAGCGTATAGTTTCCGATCTTGAAGAAGTGGCCGAGAAGATACCACACGTCGTAGCCGCTTGCCGCGTTCCAGCCGTTGGTCAGGGACGGATGAACCATCATCAGTCCGACGACCGCGCCGAGGAACAGGTTGCCGCCGAACACCCTTGCCGAGCTGATGGCTACGATCACGGGCAGGAAGGTGAAGGCCGTGTTGGAGACGAGGTCAAGGAAGCCGTACCAGTCGGTATCCGCAAATCCGGGGATGGCTTTGCCGAGCGCCTCGACGATGCCCATCAGCAGGCCGGACGCGACGATTGCCGGGAGAATCGGGACGAAGACGTCGCCGACGGTCTTGAGCATTCTTCTCCAGAGCGGAGCCTTGGCCGCTGCCGCCGCCTTGACGTCATCCTTGGTGGCAGCCGTCAGGCCGGTGATCGCCAGGAACTCGTCGTAAACCTTGTTGACGGTTCCGGTTCCGATGATGATCTGGAACTGGCCGTTGGAGTTGAACGTTCCCTTGACGCCTTCCACATTTTCAATAGCTTTCTGATCGATCTTGCTGTTATCGACAACAACAAGCCTCAGCCTGGTCGCGCAGTGAGCGGCGCTGACCAGATTTTCCTTGCCGCCGAGCAGCGGAACGAGCTCTTCGGCGCACTTTCGGTAATCCAGTGCCATTATGCTTCCCCTTCCTGCGGGTCTTTTCCCGCGGCGCGCGGTAAAACGCGGTCAAAGATTCTGGTATTTCAACAGGAGCAGACGAAAAAACACCGCCGGCCCTTCCGGATTCGGTGCTTTGCGGTGTTCCTATAATATAATTTATTTTATACGGCGCCGGATTTCTTGTAAACTATGCAGGATGCACATAAAAGCCGGTCAGATGTTGGATAAAAGTGCCAAACAGTGAAGGCCCGGTTTATGAAAAAGAGACAAATCCCAAAATATCAGACAAATGGAAACCGTGCCATTGCGTCAGCGCGGTCAAAATGGCGCTGCCAGCCGGTCTCCGGCCTGCCGGGGTTCAGCGGCGGGCTAAAAAGAGGCCCTCGCCAAATCCCTGTGGATTTGGCGGCGGGAGTTTCACTGCAGCAGCCCCAGCCGTTCGAATCCCCGGTACAGCCCGTCGTTTTCCACGGACGGGACAACCATCGTGCTGATCTCTTTGAAGGCTTTCGCGCCGTTCTCCATGCAGACGGAAGTGTGAACCGTCTGAATCATCGTGAGATCGTTCATGGAATCCCCGAAGCCGATGGTGTCTTCCACGGGGACGCCGAGTTTCTCCGCGATGCGCAGAACCCCCTTGCCCTTGTCGAAGGCGCGGTTGATCAGTTCCCCGTTCAGGCAGCCGTGCGCGGGGACCTCCTGGATAACGAAATCGAAATCCTTTTCCAGAAGCCTGCGCGCCGGTATAAGCTGGCTGTCCGCCATGCACATGATCACGACCTTGTAGACCGGCCGCCCGTCGTACTCGCGCATCGGATGGATATCCAGCGAGGAGGAGAGCGCTTTGCGCCAGCGCTCGATCTCGGAATTTCCCGCCGGCTGATCTTTCAGAAAATCGTTCAGGTTTTCATCGCCGTAGGTGCAGTCTTTCGCCTCGATGGTGCAGAATACGCCGCCCTCGTGCAGGGAGGTGAGCGCAGTTTCCGTCTGTTCCCGCGTCATCGGGCAGTCATAGATCACTTCATCCCCGACCGTCACGTATCCGCCCGCGCTGGCGACCATGCCGTCGAAGCCGTACTTCAGCAGCGGCTTCAGCATCGCGTAGTTGCGGCCGGTGCAGAGAAAAACCCTGTGGCCGTTGGCCTGCGCCCTGCGGATCGCCCTCAGCGCGGAATCCGGCGGAACGTTGGACCCGGCCGGCGTGAGAGTGCCGTCGATATCAACGAAGATCAGCTTTTTGTTCATTTCAGTATCGTCCTTTGAACCAGAGAAAATGTATTGTCCTTTGATGCGGTGAAAAAATTACCGCTATTTGAACCAGCGATGAAGCGGAGCGGGTCCGGCAGGCGCTGCCGGCATCCGCAATGCCGCGCTGCTTTGAGATTCACCGCGGCATACCAGAAAGCCCGGCCGGCCCGCGGCTGCGGTACCCGCCTGGTATCCGCTGCTGTTTTAATATACAGACACAGTATATCAGGAAAACCCCGGAGGGTCGAGTGCCTGCGGCAAAGTGGAATCTCTGCGCCGTGTCCGGCTGGGCCGCTTCCGCGGTTTGGAGTGAAAACTCAGGTCGGGATCTCCGCCGCGGCGGAACATTCCGAAAAATAATCTAATACAGGGCGAAAAAACAGAGCGGGAATCTCAAAAAACTGGTATGATGGGATGAAGCGGAAGCGGAATCTTACGATCTGAGGTTCCGCCTCTGAAATATCTGTTCAGATTGTAAGATCTGTTATGGCCGTAAGGCTGAAAGATCTGTTCTGACCGTAAGGAGCGCGCGATGAAAACCTGGTGCAACCCGCTGGACCTGGGATACCGATACCAGCATTTCAGGGAGGGCGGCAGAAGATACGCCTGCCGTGAGGCGGCCGACCCGACGCTGATTCTTTTTCACGATACCTACTATCTTTTCGCTTCCATGTCCGCCGGCTTCTGGTACAGCAGCGACCTGCTGAACTGGAAATTCAAGCCCGCGGAGGATCTTCTGATCTACGACTACGCGCCGGACGTCCGGGAGATCGGCGGCTGGCTGGTTTTCTGCGCCTCCAGGCGCGGAACCAACTGCCCGATTCTCCGCACGAAAGACCCTCTGAACGATCCGTTCGAGCAGGTATCCGCGCCATTCGACTTCTGGGACCCGGACATGTTCCAGGACGATGACGGCCGCGTTTACTTCTACTGGGGCTGCAGCAACGCTGAGCCGATCTACGGGGTGGAAATGGACCCTGAAACGCTCACGCCGGTCGGGGAAAAGAAAGTTCTGATCCATGACCGTGAAAACGAGCTCGGCTACGAGCGCCCGGCGGGAAACGGCGCCTTAAAACCCTATATCGAAGGCGCGTTCATGACCAAACTGCGCGGCCGCTACTACCTGCAGTACGCATGCCCGGGGACCGAATTCAACACGTACAGCGACGGCGTCTACGTGAGCGACAGCCCGCTCGGCCCGTTCACCCTTCAGAAGAGCAACCCGTTCTCGTCCAAGCCGGGCGGCTTCATCACCGGAGCCGGCCACGGCAGCACGATTGAGGACCGTTATGGAAACCTGTGGCACACGGCGACGATGAGTATTTCCGTCAATCATCTCTTCGAGCGAAGAATCGGCCTGTTCCCGGCGGGAATCGACGGCGACGGGACGCTGTACTGCTGCCAGAGCTTCGCGGATTACCCGCACAGAATCCCGGAAGGGCGGTTCGACCCCCGCAAACTCGCGCCGGAATGGATGCTTTTGAGCTATAAGGCCCCGGTGACGGCGTCCTCCACGGCGGAGGGGAGCAGCCCGGAGAACGCGGTGAACGAGGATATCCGCACCTGGTGGAGCGCCGGAACCGACAGGCCGGGCGAATGGATCGCGGCTGACCTGGGCGCCGTGAAAGACGTGCGCGCGGTTCAGGTCAGCCTTGCCGACCAGGACGTCTCCGAAGATTTTCCGGAGGATTCCTATGTGGGAAGTCCCCAGGGCCGCCACATCGACACCCGGCCCCAGATTTCACGGTATCGGCTGGAAACCTCCGAGAACGGAGCCAGCTGGACGCTCCGGGAGAACGTGGAGCGCGACTGCAGCAGCGGTTATTTTGAATATCCGGAGGGAATCCGTGCCCGCTATGTGCGCGTGACCGGGGATAGCCTCCCGTACGGCCAGCGTCTGCGGGTCAGCGGGCTGCGGGTTTTCGGGAACGGAAACGGGGAAAAGCCGGCGGCGGCTTCTGTTCTGTCGGCGGTTAAGACCGATCCGATGGACGCCGACGTCGAATGGACGGCAGTGCCGGGAGCGGACGGATACAACGTTCTGTACGGGAACGCCCCGGATAAGCTTTACCACAGCTGGATGGTTTACGGGGAGAACAGGGTTAGGCTTTCCACCTTGATCGCGGGACAGAAAACCTTTGTCCGGGTCGACTCGTTCAATGAGAACGGCATCACCGAGGGAAAGACCGTGGAAGTTTCGGGAATCCAATGACCGGCTTCAATGCTCCGGGCTCAATGAACAGCTTCAATGGCTGAGCTGACTGAGCGGGTCTGTTGGCCGGGTCATTGTCCTGGCTCAATGAACAAGTCTGATGGCCGGGCTGACTGAGCGGGTTTGTCGGCCGGGTCATTGTCCTGGCTCAGTGAACAAGTCTGATGGCTGAGATGATTGACCAGGTTTATGACTGGGACGACTGCCGGGCCCTGACGGCCGCGCGGCTAACCGGATTCCCTGACCGGGGAAATCCGGCTGAAGGTCCATTTTGCCGAAGAAAACCAACAGAAAATCAAAGAAAAGTATAGACAAAAGAGAAGTATAAAGAAGAATAATAAAGAAAAGAATAAAGGAAACCTGCTGGATATGACACAGAATAATGCTCCGGGTTCTGCCGGAAAGAAAGGATTGTTTTCAGACCGCGCTTTCAATCACCGTCTGATTTCTCTGACTGTTCCCATGGCGTTCCAGAGCCTGATGCTTGCCGCGGTCGCCGCCGCGGACGCGATCATGCTGGGCCGCCTGGACCAGAACTCGATGTCGTCGGTTTCGCTCGCTACCCAGATCCAGTTCGTCATGAACATGTTCATCGGCGCGAGCACCGGCGCCGGGTCGATTCTCGCGGCGCAGTACTGGGGAATCCGGGACACGAAAACACTGGATGACATTTTCAACCTGCTGATCCGCCTCAACCTGATCGTGGACCTGGTGTTCGGCTATGCCTGCATCTGCCAGCCTGAAGCCATGATGACGATCTTTACCAACGACGCGGAGCTCCAGGCCATCGGAGCCGGGTATCTGCGGATCGCCGGTTGGTCTTACCTGCTAACCGGCATTTCGCAGGCCTACCTGACGATGATGAAAGTGTGCGACCATCAGCAGACAACGGCCCTGATCTCGAGCACCGCGGTTGTGGTCAACATCGCGCTGAACTCGGTATTCATCTTCGGACTGCTGGGGGCTCCGAGGATGGGAGCGCGCGGAGCGGCCACGGCAACCCTGATTTCCCGGGTCGTGGAGATCGTGCTCTGTATTGTGTTCTCTCTTCGCAAGGGGTATCCGCGTCCGGATTACCGGCGCTTCTTTCACAGAAACCGGCTGCTGGACAGGGATTTCGTGAAGATCGCGATGCCGATTCTGGGGGCTTCCCTGCTGTGGGGCGTCGGATTCACTTCGTACACGGCAGTGATGGGACATCTCGGGCAGGACGCGGCCGCGGCGAACTCCGTGGCGGCAGTGGTGAGAGACCTGACCTGCTGCATGTGCAACGGCGTGGGCAGCGCGGCGGCCATCATGCTGGGCGTTGAACTCGGGCAGGGCAACATGGATGTCGCCAAAGAGTACGGGACCAAGCTGATGAAGATCGGGTTTCTGATCGGCATAATCACCTGCGGAGTTGTCCTGGCCGTGATCCAGCCGGTGCGGGTGTTCTACCGGCTTTCGCCGGAGGCCGACCGCCTGCTGGTCGGAATGCTGATGATCACTTCGGTGTACATGATCGGGCGGTGCGCCAATACGGTTATCATCAACGGAATTTTTGACGGCGGCGGGGACACGAATTTCGACGTCTGGTCGCTCGCGCTGATGATGTGGTGCTTCGCCATCCCGACGGCATTCCTCGGGGCGTTTGTGTTCCACTGGCCGGTTCTCGCGGTGTACGCCTGCACCTGCCTGGACGAAGTCGGAAAACTGCCGCTGGTGATGCATCATTTTTACCGCTACAAGTGGCTCAAAAACCTCACGCGCAAAATGGAAAACTGACCGGCCAGCAGCCGCCTGAACCGTGGGAAGATCAGGACTTGTCCGGGCGACAGTCAAATGGTTACTTCCGCAGAACCTCCTCGATGGCGTGCCTTTTGGCAGCCACGATACGGTCGCAGAATTCGTCGAATTCCGGATCCTCGACCTGAAGCTCAGGATGAGCCAGGACGTTGTCCAGAACAATGCGGATACCCTGGTCAAACGGGATGTTCGTCCTCATCTCCGGCACGAGCTTTTTCAGCTTGCTGTTGTCGAAAATCACGCTGGTCGCCTTATCGCCCAGAAGAGCTCCCGCCAGATCGTACTGCGGACCGACTTCCGCCAGAAAATCCGAGGAGACGTGGCAGGGGTTGAGCTTCACGTGCAGCGCGTCCGCGATGGTTTCATAAATCTGGTTCCAGGTCAGTATTTCATCTCCGGTGATCTGGAAAGCCTCGCCGATCGCGTGCGGGTTTCCCATCAGGCCCGTGTAGCCGACGGCGAAATCCGCGTTGAAAGTGACGGCCCACAGCGAAGTGCCGTCGCCGGGGATGAGCACCGGTTTTTCTTCCATCATCCGTTTCACGACCTGCCAGGCACCTTTCGCGCCGTGAACCGCAACCGTCACATGATTTTCGTCGTAAGTGTGGCTCGGGCGGACGATCGTGACGGGGAAACCGCTCTTCCGGTACTGTTCCATCAGGTAATCCTCGCACGCGATCTTGTCCCGCGAATACTGCCAGTAGGGATTCGCCAGGGAAGTCCCCTCCGTGATAAAGGGGCTCGGAGCCGGCTTGTGGTAGGCGGAGGCGCTGCTGGTGAAAATATACTGCCGGGTCTTTCCGGAGAAGAGCCGGACGTCGCGCTCGACCTGCCCGCGCGTGAATCCGACGAACTCGCACACGGCGTCGAATTCCATTCCTTCGAGCAGCTTTGCGGCCGCGGCCTCATCATTGATATCCGCCGTCAGGCTGTGGACGTTGTCCCCAAAGTCAATCCTGCGGTGTCCCCGGTTCAGGAGCCAGATCTTCCAGTCCCCCTGCGCGGCCAGCCTGCGGACCACCGCTGTGCTGATTGTTCCCGTGCCGCCGATAAACAGAGCTTTTCTCATGGCAATTCCTCCTTCAAACAAAGTGGGCTGATCAAACCATTTATGCGAAACTCCACAGATACAGGAAATGCCGTATATGGTTTCTGATCTTTTCTGAATCTTATCTGAATCTTTTCGGCATCTTTACGGTATCTTTTCTGAATCTCTGTTGAATTCCGCTGACTCTTTTCTGAATCCGCCGCCTGTGCTGTTTTCATGATACCGCAAAATACGGCTTTTGGGCATGGTATTTTTCCACACTTCCGCTATAATGAGATCAAATTCTATCAGAATCCGCCCGGCCGCGGGAACACCGGGGGATCGCGAACGGAAAGGAGACCAATCATGGCAGGACAGGGGAAACTTACGGTGGGCGTTGTTGGATCCGGCGCCATCAGCGGAATCTATCTCAAAAACATGATTCACCGCTTTGGCGGCCTGAAGGTGAAATGCGTCGCCTCGGCCCATCTTTCGCACGCGCAGAAGCGGGCGCAGGAATACGGGATCGCGGCCTGCACGGTCGACGAGCTGATGGCCGACCCCGAGATCGACCTGGTTGTCAACCTCACGCCCGAGAACGCGCACTATGAGATCATCCGCCGGGCGCTCGAGGCGGGAAAGCACGTCTACACCGAAAAGGTGATCTGCGCGGATCCGGAGCGCGCGAAGGAGCTGCTGGACCTCGCGCGGGAAAAGGGCCTGTACCTCTGCTCGGCCCCGGACACGTTTCTCGGCAGCGCCATCCAGACGGCGAAGCACGCGGTGGACAGCGGACTGATCGGAACGGTTACAGGGGTATCGGCGGCGGCCAACAGGGACAACGACGTGCTGATGTCGAAGTTTCATTTTCTGCGTGTGCCCGGCGGCGGAACCGCTTTCGACTATGGCCCCTATTACCTGACGGCGATGGTCAGCATCCTCGGGCCGGTGGACTCCGTGGCCGGGTTCGTCCGCGGGCCGTACCCGGAGCGCAAAAATGTCATCCCCACGTCCCCGGAATACGGGCAGACGTTCTCCGCCCCGGTGGAGAGCGAGGTGGCCGCGTCGCTGATGTTTAGGAGCGGTGTGCCGGGCACTTTCCTGCTGGATTCCGACTCCGCGATGAGAGACCGGGCTTACTTTCAGATTTACGGGACGAAAGGGATTCTGCGGATGACGGACCCCAACCAGTTCGGGGGACAGATCTCGCTGATCCCGAATCCGCTGCCGGATTTTCCGGACTGGACCGTGAAAGACGACCCGGTTGTGCTGGAGCCGGTGAACGCCCTGTCGGACAACTGCCGCGGAATCGGCCCGTCCGAGATGGCGGACGCGATTCTTGAGGGAAGAAAGAGCCGCACGGACGCCTCCATGGCGGTGCATGTGGTGGAAGTTCTCGCCGGCATCTTAAAGAGCAGTGAAACACGCACCTACCAACGGATGACGACCGATTTTGAGATTCCGGCAGCCTTCGCGGAGCCCGGAAAGGGCTGATGCGCGGACGGCGGCCGACATGGGAATCGCGCTCTTTTTCCAGTCGCTCCTGGAACTGCCGGCCATGCTGCTTTATCAGAAATTCAGGGACCGCGTGAAAACCGGAAGCGTCCTGATCTTTTCCGGCGTCATGTTCTCCGTGCGGCATATCTGCACAGCGGCGGCGTCTTCCCTGATCCCGTTCTTTTTCATCCAGCTGCTCCAGGCGGGCGCTTTCGCGCTGTTCATTCCGGCTTCCGTTTACTTTGCGGACGAGTTCTTTGACAGCGCTGACGCGGCCAAAGGCCAGTCGCTGGTGACGATGTGCATCACGATCGCCGGGATCATCGCGACGTTCTTCGGTGGCTTTCTTCTGGACGGGTTCGGAGTGCACAGAACGCTGGTTTTCTTCAGCGCCATCTCGGTGCTGGGCTCGCTGATCCTTGTTTTCGCCGTCCGGAAGATGGAAAAGATGGTGGCCGGGAGACAGCGCGCCGTATCCTGACGCGCCGGCCGGGCATTCCTTCTGACAGACGGAACGACAGCGGACCGGGGAACATCGCGCCTCTCCCTGATGCGCAAACTTGACATTCCCGCCCCTGAGGTGTATAAGGAAAAAGTCAGAACAGTGAGCAAAGGTGCCCGCGGCAGACAGAAATGTCTGCCGCGGGTATTTTTTTAGTATGCGCGCCATGGGCGCGCTCTAATGGGTGAAAGTCCCTGGTACGCCTTGGCAGCGAGGAAGTACATAGCTGAACAGCAAGGGTGTCCGCCGTGAGGCGGAATCTGAAAGAAGCTGT
>JBMNRC010000033.1:0-22141 GCA_050944455.1 Lachnospiraceae bacterium | reverse complement strand
GTGAAGAATCCTAAAGCCATTTACTGTGGCATTTCAGGCCGCCTGGATGAAGACGGCCTGAATACTTGTGCCAAAAATACTCTCCATTTTCTTTCAATTTCCTCCTTGACTTTTACTTAGCAGGCTGCTCACGGTTTGCTAATTGTTTTAATACTAACATTTTTCGCGGCTTATGTCACCAGCCGCCCGGCCTGAAATATGAACGATTCGGGGAATTTGTATAAATTATTTATAAAATTTCGGGCACAGTTTGATTTTCAGCAGTACTGCATTTATAATAAATTCTACGAATATCAATGAGATGACGGGAGAGTTCTGCTTTCAGGCAGATCGCCAGCCTGCGGGCCGGCTCCGGCCAGTCCCGCCGTCGGAGAAGAGGTAGAAGTCGATGAGCAATTTCTTTAACCTGGACAATCCCGTATGGAATTTCATGGGTAAACTGGTGGACGTCTTTATCCTGACGATTCTGTGGATTGTCTGCAGCCTTCCTATTTTCACGATCGGGCCTGCGACCACGGCTGTGTACTATGTCACGCTCAAACTTGTGCGGGATGAGGAATCCTATACCGTGCGCAGCTTCTTCAAGTCCTTCAAGCAGAATTTCAAGCAGGGAGTTCCGATCGGCCTGATTGAGCTCGGTCTGGGCCTCTTCTTTATCTGGGACATATATCTGTACTATCAGCTTGGTTCCGTCAGCACCGCCATGTCGATCATGGGCATCATCTTCGTCGGGATTTTCCTGATTTATCTGCTGGCGCTGGTTTATGTGTTCCCGCTGCAGGCGAAGTTTTACAATACGGTAAAGCAGACGCTGAAAAATTCAGTGATCATGTCCATCAAGCATATCTGGCGCAGCCTCGGAATGCTTCTGATCGCTGTCGCAGTGATCGTCGGATGCCTGTTCTTCCCGCCGCTGCTGCTGCTCAGCACGGGCCTGATCGCTTTCCTCCAGTCTTTCGTGATGGTCCATATCTTCGACAAGTACATTCCCAAGGAGGACCTCGAAAAAGAGGACGAATTCGAAGCTGAGAGCGCCGGCATTGATGAGGAGCAGCCGGTTCATATCGTGATGACGGCGGATGACATGGCCATGGGCGGCTCCCAGGTTGTCAACCGGGATACCCTGACCCGCAATGAGGAAGCGCAGAAGCAGATCGCGGAGGACGCCGCTGCGGACGCGGCGAGAGAGGCGGAAAGCCAGTCCCCGGCCGCGGATAATGCGGACGCTGGAAAAGAAACCCCGCAGGCTGAAAGCACCGCGGCAGACAGCGCCGCCGCTGAAGCCCCGCAGACGGCAGGGACCTCCGGCGCGTCACAGGGCAGCGTTCCGGCAGGCGCGTCCGCGGGCGGAGAGACAGCCGCGGCGACGGATAACAGCCAGAATGCTGACAAGCCGGCGATGGACGACGATACCCGCTCGGAACTGACGCAGGCCGAGGGCAATGTGGTCGGCGACGACGGCGTGAAGAGATACTACTGATCCTGCTGATCCTCTGATGCGATAGATTTTGCGGTGCAATAGATTTTCCGGCGCGGGAGCCGGAGTCAGCTGAAAGAAAGACAGGCCTTCGGAAGGCGCGGCGCGATGTGCGCCGGCGCTCCGGGGGCTTTTTTATTGAAAAAAAGCACTGCGTGTGATACATTAACGATAGCTGAAGACAGACGGAGGAGAGGATGGCAAAGCTGATTTTCTGTTACGGGGCTATGGGATCGTCGAAAACCGCGAACGCCCTGATGGTGGCTTATAATTACGAGGAGCGGGGACAGAAAGTGGCAATCCTCAAACCCGGGATCGACACGAGGGACGGGAAGCAGGTGATCAGTTCCAGGATCGGCCTGTCCAACAAGTGCGATCTGATCGAAAATTTCATGAGGCGGTATCACGAGGACCCGGATATGGTGAAGCAGTACGACTGCATCATTGTGGACGAGGTACAGTTCGCCACGGAAAAAGATATCGACGATTTTTCTGATATTGTGGACTTTTACGGCGTCCCGGTCATGTGCTACGGCCTGAGGGCGGATTTCCAGAATCACTTTTTCCCGGGAAGCCGCAGGCTGATGGAGATCGCGGACGAGATCCGTGAGATCAGGACGATCTGCTGGTGCGGGAAAAAGGCCACCTGCAACGCACGGTTTGACGAAAACGGGATTGTGCGGGAGGGTTCCCAGGTTATGCTGGGAGCGAACGACCGGTATATCGCGCTCTGCCGCAAACATTTCAAACTGGGGCAGCTGAAGTAAAGCCGGCCGGCAGAGGAGAACGCATTCAGCGCGGCCGGGATCAGCCGGGGAGAAACAAGGCAGCCGCGGACGCGGAGAAACGGCCGAGCCGGACAGAATCGTCCGGCGCCTGAAAACCCAATGCCGGCTGGATCCACAGGAGACAGCGGGCAGCCGCGGCAGTGAACAGACCGCCGCGCCGGGAAGAAAATCCGACAGCAGTATCGCAAAGCATCGGAAGAAGAAAGGACAGCAAAACAGAATGTCAGAGACATATAAGGTTACCAAAGATACGCAGATTATGGACCTGATCAAGCACGACATCACAGTGATCCGCGTACTGGTCGCGGCGGGCATGCACTGCGTGGGATGCCCGGTATCCATGAATGAGTCGATCGGCGAGGCCGCGGCGGTTCATCGGCTGAACGCGGACGCGCTCGTCGCTGAAATCAACGATTACCTTGCGGAGAACCACAGCGCGGAAGCGTCAGGGGCGAAAGCACAATGAAACCACTGAATCATGCTCAGATTCAGATTTGAGCCTTCAGCCTTTCAGCCGTACTGGCCTGCGGTGCTCCTTTCGAAGATGAACAGGCTTTGCCTGAGGAAATAAAGCGGGCTGCGGCACACAGGCGTGAAGCGTCAAAACAGGACAATCCCTGCGCAAAGAAACAAAGCGTGTGCGGCGGACCGGCAGGAACATCAAAAGGGAACTATACAGCCCCGCTTAAAGAAAAGAAGCGGATTGCGGCAGGCAGCACAGGTCTTCATCAGACAGGATGAAATCTGAACAGGAGAGGACAGACATGGAGCTTATATTTCTGAAACCGGTATTCAAGCAGATGATCTGGGGAGGAAACCGCCTCCGCACGGATTTCGGTTATGACATTCCGGGAGACAATACCGGCGAGTGCTGGGCAATCGGCGCGCACCCGAACGGGGACTGCGAAATCGCGGAAGGCAGGTACGCTGGGAAAACTCTATCCGAACTCTGGAGAGATCACAGGGAACTGTTCGGGAATCTCCCGGGAGACCGGTTCCCGCTGCTGATCAAGATTATCGACGCGAAGAATGACCTCAGCATCCAGGTCCACCCGGACGACGCCTACGCGAAAGAGCACGAGAACGGCTCTCTCGGCAAGATGGAGTGCTGGTATATCCTGGACGCCCAGCCGGGCCAGACCATCGTGATCGGCCACAACGCGAAAAACCACGAGGAAGTCCGCTCCATGATCGAGGGACACCGCTGGAGCGAATTCATCCGCGAGATTCCCTGCCGCAAGGGCGATTTCTTCCAGATCAATCCGGGTACGGTTCACGCGATCAAGGGAGGAACCCTGATTCTCGAAACCCAGCAGAACAGCGATATCACCTACAGGGTCTACGATTACGACCGACTGCAGAACGGGAAGCCGAGACAGCTCCACGTGCAGCAGAGCATCGATGTGATCAGGGCGCCGTTCCATCCGGAGGACGCGGTGACGGAACGCACCAGCGAAAAAGTTCAGGACGCGGTTATCGAAACGCTCGTGACCTGCCCGCGCTACCAGGTTCAGAAAACGGAGCTGAACGGCACTCTGACCCGCGAATGGGAGGCGCCGTTTGTCAATCTTTCCGTGCTGGAAGGAGAAGGCACAATAGAGGGGAAACCCGTGAAGAAAGGCGTTCATCTGATTATCCCGTATCACTACGGACCGGTTGAGATGAAGGGCAGAATGATGATGATCACTTCCACGCCTGTGGAGGCCTGAGACTGCCCTGGAGACCGGAAATTCCCGCCGCGCGGAAATCACGATGACGCGGGCGGACGCGTAAAGGAGGTTCATTATGAGAATCGGAGCACTGGAGGGCGGCGGAACCAAGATGGTTCTCGCGGTCTGCACGGAGCAGGGAGACATCCTGGAGCGGGCGTCCATCCCGACGAAGGATCCCTCGGAAACCATCCCGGCCATGACCGACTGGTTCAGCGGGAAAGATATCGAAGCCCTGGGCATCGGCTTTTTCGGCCCGATCTGCCTGGACCGCAATGCGGAGAACTACGGCTTCGTCACCAAAACACCGAAGCTGGCATGGACGAACACGCCGATCGTGAAACCTTTTAAGGATGCACTGCAGGTCCCGGTGGCATTTGACACCGACGTCAATGCCGCAGCGCTCGGCGAAGCGGCTTTCGGCGCGGCCAGGGGAACGGAAAACAGCGTCTATATCACCATCGGAACCGGCATCGGCGTCGGCGTGATTTCCAACGGCGAGGTCGTCCACGGCATGATGCACCCGGAAGGCGGCCACATCCTGATGCGCAAGAACCCCAAAGACACGTATAAGGGAAGATGCCCGTTCCACGGCGACCGCTGCCTGGAGGGCCTTGCCAGCGGGCCGGCCATCGAGGAGCGCTGGGGTAAAAAAGCCTACGAGCTTTCCGACAGACCGGAAGTGTGGGAGATCGAGGCTGATTACGTCGCGCAGGGAATTGTGGATATGATTTACCTGCTTTCCCCGGAAAAGTTTGTTCTCGGCGGCGGCGTGATGCACCAGGAGCAGATGCTTCCGCTGGTGCGCGCGAGAGTGCTGGAACTGCTCAACGGGTATCCTGCGACTGATCAGCTCGAAGATATCGACAATTATATTGTCCGTCCGGAGCTCAACGACAATCAGGCGCTGATCGGCTGCGTCCAGATGGCGCTGGCGGAAATGAAGAGATAAAGATACAGATAAAGATACAGATACGAAAACAGTTCACTGAACAGAGAAAGAGCGGAGACCGCCCGGTCCATACAGCCGGGCGGTCTCCGCTCTTTCTCATCAAAATTTAATTTCTCATCAAAATTCAATCACTCAACAGGATTCAATCGGCTCAGCAGGATTCGATCTGTTCAGCAGGATCCGATTATTCATCATGATTCGGCTATCTCATCCTGATTCAATTTCCTCGTGGAAATGCTTCGGTCCTCATTTTGTTCATTTCTGTTTTCCGGAACGGCCGGAACCCGTGCGGCGCTGTCCCCTGCGGGAAGAGGAGCCTCCCGATGGCCGGGAGGATGTTCCTGCCGAAGAACCGGACGATTTACGGCCCGGGGAACCGACGGATGACCGGGAGGACGTCCCGGCGGAAGAACCGGCGGACGATCGGGCTGACGGACCGGAGGAAGAACGGACCGATGCGCCGGATGAACGGCGGGATGATTTCGCCGCTGCCCGGTTTTTCTTCCTGCGGGACACCAGGGCCGCGCGCACCGGTCCCATCAGGATCAGGTATGCGCAGATCAGTCCGAGCAGAATGAGAAGGGCGATCAGCCACGGGCGGAGCAGGTTCGGCCGTGTTCCGTCGGAAGAGATACTGCCGCTGCCGCCGGTGAAAATCTGTACCAGTGAATTGCTTCCGTCGTCGAAGGTTTCATGGGCGGGAAGAGATACGCTGACCGTCAGGATCGTGTTCTCAGGGACTGCCAGGAACGAAGAGTAATCTTCGGTGACTTCCAGAGAAACAGGAAGTTTTCTGTCGAAAGCTTTCCCGGTTCCCCGCGCATAGCTGATGCTGCAGCTGCCGCTGAACACGCTCTCAAAACTTTGCGCGAGTTCGTCCGCCGATCCGTTCTGGGTGAACCGCAGAATGAAGAAACCGTTCTCAGTGACTTCCTGCGTCAGAGATCCCCAACCGGAAACCCGTTCGGAGAGGGCGTCGAAGATCAGTTTCTGATGAACTTCGGGTATATCCGCCCCCAGGCGGATCGCAATCACCCGGCGGAAATCCTGCGGTCCGCGGACGGAAATCTCCGACAGGATTTCCGGAGGCTGGTACTGCACCTCCGCGCGGTAGGTGATGGTCTGCTCGGAGACGGTTTCGGCGAGCAGGCAGGTGTATCCGTCCTCTTCCGCGGAGGTGTCGGAGGAAACCGCCTGCGGCGATTCGTAGTTTCCGTCCGCGTCGGCCTCGGTGACGGTTCCCGGGAGACCCGAGACAAAATACTGAACAAGGGTTTCCCCGGCCTCCGGCGCGAAGAAACTGATATTGATGGTCTCTGAGAAATCGTGCCGGATCAGAAGCAGATCAGCGCTGCTGACTGTCTCGGCGAAGCTTCCGGCATTCTGGGACTGGAAGATCTGGTCAGTCAGAAGGCCGATCTCCTCCGGGGTTCCCGTCGGAAAAGTGAGAACCCACTCCGTGTCGCTCTCCCAGCTTTCAGTAACTTCTTCCGGGAGAAGAGAGGTGAGATAGTTTCTGACATTCGGCGCGTTATCCTCAAGTTCGGCGGGGAAGTGAATCCGCACGGTGCGGCCGCAGTTTCCGTCGACGCTGTAGTCCGTGTAAATATCGATCTCCTCCGCGTCCAGCAGGTTTTCAACATAGACGTAGAGGCCTGTCCCGGTCTGCTCCATGCTGCGTCCGGCATAATAAAATTCGTTGGTTCCGTCCTCAAAGCAGGAGAATATCGCGGATTCGCTCATCTGGCTTCTCCCGGCCATGGCTTCGGCAAGCCATGTGAACAGGGAGGCCGTATCGGACTGCTCTGTGAGAGTGAAGCCGGTGCTGACCCCGACCTGCGGCCGCGTCAGGGTGACGCTGCCGGAAGTTCCCCGGAGACTGTCGGCCATGGTCTGGTATTCTTCCAGGGAAGAGAAGGTGATGGTGAAAGTGATATCGTATCGGGAACTGGTTTCGATGTAATCCCAGGTCATCTCGGACGGGACCTGGGCGTCCAGGAAACTCTGGAAGGAAACCTTTTTCGAGCCGAAGATTTCTTCGATGGTTGAGCGGCTGAAGGAAGCCGTGATGGTTCGGGTGCCTGATTCATCCGTCTCAACATTCATCACCGAATTGAAGACAACGGGTTCTATGCTGCTGCAGCCTGAAAAGAGAAAGCAGAACAGTACCGTGATGACCAGACAGAAAAAAAGGACGATTTTTCTTTTCAGGGAAAAAGCCTCTGGTTTCATGAAAAACCTCCATGCGGCCGCGGAGGCCGTTCATGCTGCGGCCGCGCCGGACCGCGGATGACACACGGATTCGTGATTTCGGGTTCATCATATCATAAACGGGTAAGTTGGTTCAATGCCGGCCGGGAGGCGCATAGCGGACAGCATCAGGCGGAGAGTGCCTGCGGGCAAAGCAGGGTAAAAAGAAAAGGCCGCCGCGCTGAATACCAGCGCGGCGGTCTCCGAATATTATATATCTGAACCTTTCTCAATTGCTGTGCAGCTCTCTTTTCGGACAGCTGTGAAATCTTTGCATTATCTCTCAGTAATCAAGGGAAAATACTCTATTCAATGAAACACCGGACGTGCCCCCCCCGGAAACGTCTCAGTGGAAAACGTCATTCTGCCAGCGAGTCTGACAGATCAGAAAACTCTATCAAGACTCCCGAAACGGGAGAGAAACCATCACAAAAACAGAATTTCATTTATGATCAGATGATCCCAGCGGGAACATCGAATACGGGAACCTTTCGGTATGACACATCCGGCGTCAGATAAAAGCCGGTACTTTCGGATATTATCGCCAATCCGGCCGACAGGCCGCTGCCCGCCGACCGGATGAATTACCTTGGATCAGCGCTGTCTGCTGAGACAGCTTTCCGGCAGTTTACTCGATGTTGATGTAGCGGGACTCTTCAACTTTCTTCGGAGCTTCCTTCGGGAAGCGGAGAGTCAGAATGCCGTTTTCAAATCTTGCCTTGATATCGTTCTGGGTCAGATAGCTGCCGACCTGGAAACGTCTGCCAAGCCTGCCGAGATAGCGCTCTCTGTGAAGATATTTCGTTTCAGGCTCCTCCACATCGCTCTCTTCCTTCTCAGGGTGAGCGGCGGAGACAACAAGGCTGCCGTTGTCAAGACGGACGGAAAGTTCATCTTTGGTAAAGCCCGGAACTTCAAGCTCTATGACGTATTCATCCTTCGTCTCGAGAATATCCGTTTTCATCGGAGCGTCTTCCGGGCGGCGATGCGCGGTTCTCTGATACGGGAAAAAGTCATCGAAGAAATCGTCAAAAAATGGTGTACTCATATCAATATGCCTCCTCAGGTTCTGTGCTGTTAATTTTCTTTCATCATAAGCGCAATCAGAAGTTTCTTTCTCATTGCATCTATAAGATACCATAAGTTGTTAGCACTGTCAAGAGGTGAGTGCTAATTTTTTAAAAATTTTTTCTTTTCCGGCCGGAGGCGGAAATCCGTTACCCGCATTTGCCTCATCGGGCATCAAAACGGGAAGGACCAATCGATGATTCTGCAAGTGCGCTCTGCTGTCGCTGCCAGGAGATCTGGGCATATTCACGCCTGTGCAGCAGGCATAATCCGGCCTTGCCCGCAGGAAAAAGTATGGTATGGTTTGAGGTATGGTTTAATCAGAAAGAGAATGACTCTCCCTGAACGCTTCGCGTTTCAGGCGGGGCATTCCGGCGTCTTTGATAAAAAGCGGTAAAATCAATTCCTGCATCGCAGAATCATCGGCAATGGGAAATCTTTTGGAAGTCTCATTAAGGAATCCAGAATTTTCAAATTGATATCGATGAGATTTATTGTCGGAAGGCGGAGGGGAAGAACGGCTGACAGTCAGCCGGATTGCTCCGGTAAATGTTACAGATAATATAATGATACAAGTATGGATTGAGGAGGATATCTCAGATGGATTTTCGCAATATTGTGATAATGAAATATGGAGTCCATGTTTCAGAAAGCATAGACAGCATCATCACCAGAAAGATGGATGAACTGCAGAATACCGGTGTAATGTACTGGGGATACGGCGGAACCGTCTGCCATCCCAGGACTCAGGTACAGCCTTTTGTCAAAGCGAATTTTGAGAAAGGCGAAGATACTTATCTGCTGCTGGTCAGGACACCGTCCGAAAACCACAGCCAGTCCGCAAGAATGGAATATTATACGGAAGATGGAACGTTGTGGGAAAAATTTCCCGAAGGCATCAATGTCCTGGGATCAAAATACGCGATCGTCTGCGAGTCATTGAACAATTGTGATATCAGGCTGGACTTATCTGCATATCGGGTAGCCGCAGGCAGATCAGCAGGAAAATCTCTGGCTGAATATCTGAGAGGGAGAGTGGATAAAGCGTGCGCGGTTCTGACAGGTCAGAGCGATGAAAACGCTGATCAGGGGAATGGCTCACGATTTGTGCAGGTATCGTACTGGGGCAGGATTAATTATCCCGGAGCTGTATTCTGCAAAGAGTGAATTACCCTGTCTGAACGTTCCGTTTCCGGGGTGATATCCTGGCGGACCTGATCAACTATAGATCAGTGAGATTGCGATGTATCCGCGCGTTCTCCGTTTCCCACAGGATTCACCGGTATTCGCGGGGGTTCACAGAATATACGGAAATAGCGGAGGGCAGCTTTCCCGGATATCACCGGTTTTCGCGGAACTCACAGGATATGCGGGAAGAATCGGCGCATATCTTCCGGGACCGGCGCCGTGACGGTGAGGATTTCACCGGTGACGGGATGCGGAAAAGTCAGCTTCCAGGCGTGGAGCGGCGAACGGCTGAAGCAGCTGAAATCCCGGCAGTACAGGTAATCTCCGGGAAGCGGGTACCCGATTGAATTCATGTGGACGCGGATCTGATGCGTGCGCCCGGTTTCGGGCGTCACGGACACCAGCGACAGCGCCTGGCAGCCGCGGAGCGACCCGGAGGGAGCAACGGCGATGCGGCGGTAATGCGTCACAGCCCTTGCGCCGTTCACGGGATCGACCTGCCTCAGCATGACCGAGCCGGGCACCCTCGCGATCGGGGCGTCGATCGTTCCCTGTTCCGGCGGAATCCCGCGGACAATAGCGAGGTATTCCGTCCGGATCCTGTGTTCCTGCGAGGCCGGAGCGCAGGCAGCCGCGGCGAAGGGATTCTTGGCCACGATCATCGCGCCGGTCGTATCCCTGTCCAGGCGGTTGACGGCCCGGAAAATGAAGGGAGTCGGCTCATTGCGGTAGTACCACGCGCAGGCGTTGGCAGCGGTGTTCCGGTAATTGCCCATCGAAATATGAACCGGCATGCCCGCCGGCTTGTCGATCACGCACAGGTCCTCATCCTCGAAAAGAACGGAGAGGGGCATCTCCACGGGAACCAGTTTTTCGGAAGGCGGGTCCTCGGCGATCCGGATATCCAGGACGTCCCCGGCGGAAAGCCGGGCGGTGGTAAAAGCATCCTTCCCATTGATCCGGACAGTTTCCGGGGATTTCCTGAGGCGGATGACCAGACGGCGGGAAAAATGCCGGCGGGCCAGAAAGCCGGCCACGTCGGCTCCCTCATCCGGGGATTCTATGATATAATGAAAGCACCGGTCCATCGAACATCTCACCTCCGTTTTCCGGGCTGCCCGGGTTTTGCTTGTATCTGTCCGGGGAAAAGTTTATCATATGAGCCGGGCTTGTTCCAGCCGGCGCGCAGACCGCCGGAAAGAGAACAGGAACAGCCGGAGGGAGAATCCGGCGTGGCAGGCTGGCGAATGCGGCCGCGGGAAGCGCGGACAATCCGTCGGGACAGGCGGAAAAACGCCGCCGCGGGAAACTCGGAAAATCCGTCGGATCAGGCGGAAGAACGCCGCCTTGGGAATCCTGAACACTGCCGCTGAAGGCAGTCGGACGCCATCGCGCAAAAAACGAAACGCCGCCGGGAAACCGGAACTGATAAAAACTGTTAACCATAAAAACCATAAAATCAGAGAAATAAAGACTGGCCTGCTGGTTATCCGGCCCGGCCGGACATCCCTGCGGGAATAAGGAGGAACCATGAGAACACTGGAAGAGATTCAGACGGCAATCGGAAGGTCCCGGGGAACTGTGTATTACAATACGGTCAACGCGGAGCCTCTGTATCTGTCAAAAGGGATCCGCACGGCATATCTGGAGGATGACGGGGATATCCAGGAAGTCATCAACGCCGCAATGCGTTTCGAAAACGGCGATTACGGCACAGCCGAGCAGGCTGGCAAAACCGAGGAAGCCGGCCATGAGTACGGCCGCTACGAGGGCAGCGTCGTATCCTCGCTGGGCGATGATTCCTGCATCTGGGTTCACCGGGACGGCAATTCGGTGATCGCCTACTTCCGGTTCGAGAGATAACGCATGGCAGAGACACAGCAGACGAACCAGAGCCAGAGCGCGAATCAGCCGCCGCAGGTCGAGGATTTCTCGGGGGAAATCCTGCGGATCATCCGAAGCGGTGAAAAAATCACCGAGATCCGCCGGCAGCTGAAGGAATTCCATTCCAAGGATATCGCCGCGGTTTTCCCCGAACTGGAACCCGAGGAGAGAAAGCGCCTGTACCGGACACTGGACCAGGAAAAGCTTTCGGAAGTTTTCTCCTATCTGAGCGGGAACGTGTCCACCTACCTGGACGAGATGAGCGCGTCGAAGGCGGCCGACCTGATCGAGCAGATGGATTCGGACGACGCCGTCGATGTACTGGACGAACTGCCCGAATCCAAAAGCCAGAAAATCCAGAGCCTGATGGAAAACGAGGCGAGGGCCGACATCGAGCTGATCCATTCCTACAGCGACGATCAGATCGGAAGCCGCATGACCACCAATTTCGTGGTGATCCGGAAGGATCTCACCGTCCGGGAGGCTCTGCATTCCCTTGTCGACCAGGCGGCGGAAAACGACAACATTACCACGCTGTTTGTCGTTGACGGGAACGATGAGTACAGCGGAATTATCGCGCTCAATGACCTGATCACGGCGAGCCAGCGCAAAACAGACCTTGACGAGCTGATCGTCACCTCCTATCCGTTTGTGTACGACACGCAGACGGTTCCCGACGTCATCGACAGGCTGAAGGGATATTCCGAGGACAGCATTCCCGTGCTGAATTCCGACAATCACGTGATCGGAGCCATCACCGCGTGGGACGTCGTCGAAGCCGTCGACGAGGAGATGGGCGAGGATTACGCGAAACTGGGCGGCCTGACCGGGGAGGAGGACCTGAATGAGCCGCTGAAGCTCAGCCTGCGCAAAAGGCTGCCGTGGCTGATCATTCTGCTGTTCCTCGGCCTGGTGGTATCGTGGGTATCCAGCCTGTTCGAGCCGATGCTCGCGAAGCTCGCGATTGTCGCCAGCTTTCAGTCGGTCATCCTTGGCATGGCCGGAAACGCCGGCACCCAGTCGCTGGGCGTCACGATCCGCGTTCTGATGGACGAGAACGTGACCAGAAAACAGCAGCTTGAGCTCGTCTGGAAGGAAACGCGGGTTGGATTTGTCAACGGATCCCTGCTCGGGGCGGTTTCCTTCGTGCTCACCGGCCTGTATGTGTGGCTCGGAATGCATTACACCCCGCATTTCGCGTTTGCCTTCTCCGGGTGCATCGGGATCTCCCTGATGCTCTCGATGATGATCTCCGCCCTGATGGGAACGCTGATTCCCATCTTCTTCAAAAAGGCGGGCGTGGACCCCGCGGTAGCGTCCGGACCGCTGATTTCAACGGTGAACGACCTGACCGGCGTGGTTTTCTATTACGGACTGTCCTGGATTCTGCTGCTCAATGTGCTGCATCTGGCATGACGGCCGGAGGAAATTTTGGACGAAGAATTAACCGGAAAAGAAAAGAGAAGGAGGGAGCGGGAAAAAATCCGCTCCCTTGGTTTTAAGGCAGGACTGGAGTACATCTGGGATTATTACAAATGGCGCATCATCATACTGATCGTCGTCATCCTGCTGGTGGTTTTCGAGCTGATTCCCTGGGCGCGGAGGATGCGGCAGACTACTGAGATCTATGTCGCCCTGGTCAACCAGACGCAGACGGACAGCGCCCAGATGGACGCGCTGCAGGCGGAGTTCGAGGAGCTGGAAGGCTTTGACGCCGACTGGAAAGAGACCACGGTTTTTGACAGCGCAATGAATGTGAACCCGTCCGGGGAGGACCTGATGACCAAATATTACGGGAACGCCTCGGTGATCCGCTTTCAGTCGCTGCTTCACACGGGAACCATCAACGTGCTGATTTCCGGGCAGGATTTCGTGACCGAACAGGCCGCGCAGGATTCTTTCCTGGATCTCTCGGAAACCCTTTCGGACAGCCTGTTTTCAAGGCTGAGCGGCGACGGCCGCATCGTGAGCCTGGAGGATTCCGGCGGCAGTTCCTTTGCCGCCGGGATTCTGATGGACTCGGGATACATCAATACCGTGACTTCCCTCGATGACGGCTCGGTGCTCTGCGTTCCGGCGGTGACGCAGGATCCGCAGGTTCTCGAAGATTTCATTGTCTATGCCGTGTACGGACCGCAGGAGGTTTCCGGCCGGCAGGAAACGGAAACAGGAGCGTGAGCGGCGTCCGCTGCGGGCGTCTGATCTCATTTTCTGCTCCTTGTGAGCCGGCTCATGGAGGCCGGTGCAGGCGGTGTCAGCCGCGGGCTTCTGATCTCATTTCTGCCCCCTGTGAGCCAGGCAAGGCAGGACGGCGTGAGCTGCGCCGGCCGGGAACGCCTGATCCCCTTTGAATTCGCGTTGATTCATGCTAGAATAAAAAAAGCGCTGGATGGTTCCGGCAGCGGGCTGGAGCTCAGCCAGTGAATCAGCAGAATTCGGAGGGGATATTTATGTTTGTGAAAAAAGATCAGCCTGTCAGAGTGACACCGTGCGAGCCGGGCGTAACCAGACATGTCATGGCCTACGATAAAAACATCATGATGTGCGAAATCACGTTTGAGACCGGGGCGAAAGGCAATTTCCACAGCCATCCGCACACGCAGTGCACTTACGTGCTGGAGGGAAAATTTAAGTTTACGGTCGGGGACGAGACGCAGGTCGTTGAAAAGGGCGATACCATCCTGATGCCGTCAGGCGTGCGCCACGGCTGCGAATGCCTGGAGGCCGGAAAACTCTGCGACGTCTTCGCCCCGATGAGAGAAGACTTTATCTGACGTCTGCGGAGGCCTGAAGCCGGTCCGCGGACGATCAGACCGGCGGGCCTTTGATCTTTTGAGGAGAATCCATGGAAGAGTACATTAACACCGTGCTGGCTCCCCGCATCCGGGGCGACGGCGGCTGGGTAGAATTCGTCTCCTTTGAAAACGGGAAACTGACGCTGATTTTCCGCGGAGAATGTTCCAAGTGCATCATCCTGGACCGCTGCACCGACTGGATCGCGCAGATGGTCAAAAAGGATCTTGGGGAAGACGTAACGGTTGTCCCGATCCGGAAGAAGCCTTTCTTCTGGGATAATGTCTGAGCGGAGGGAAAAATGGCTCATGTAAAAGTTGTTCGCCGCAGCATGCGCCCGGAAGAGTGGACGGATCTCCGCTTTGTGTGGCTTCAGCGCGGTATTTATAAGGAGAAAGTCGAAATCGGGGATCTCGAGATCCGCGACGCGAGACAGGTGGCCGAAAACGAGTATGATTTCTGCTACGGCGGATGGAGAAAGCTGAACAGGGGCGACCTGTATTTCACCCCGGACGGCACCTGCTTTATCCGCGGCCGCACGCATGTCCCGGCCCAGATGAAGGGGCAGAAGATTTATTTCTGCCTGCACACCGCGGCGGAGATGATCGTGAAGATCAACGGGAAATACGCGGGCGGCATCGACCCCAACCGCGAGCGGATCCTGCTCAATCCGTTCCTGGATTCGGACGACGTACAGATCGAGATCGAGGCCTACAACCGGTCCAAGCCGGATGACGAGCGCAACCCGGCGGCGTCGGCCTCCCGGGGATGCCGGCAGATTTTCGACGGCGCGTATTTCGCGACCGTCCGGGAGAACGTGCTGTCGCTGGTTTACGACTACACGCTGTTCCTTGACATCGCGAAATGCGAATATTTCAACGAGGACTACCGGAAGTTCCTGGATAAGGAGCTGTCAAAGGCGCTCGACTTTGTGGACTTCGATACCTGGGAGGGCGTGGACGAGGCCGCGGATTACGTGAACAGGGTCATCTATGCCAACACGGATTTCCACGGAAGCGGAAACGTCGCCGTTGTGGGCCATTCCCATCTGGATATCGCCTACTACTGGCGCAGAATCCACGCGGTCCAGAAAAACGCGCGCACGGTCCTCATCCAGATGCGCCTGATGGACCAGTACCCGGAGCTGCGCTACACGCACACCTCGGCCTACACCTACGAGACGCTGGAAAAGTATTATCCGGATCTTTTCGCGGAGCTGAAGCAGAAAGTCGCCTCCGGACAGTTTGAGCCGGTCGGCGCGATGTACGTCGAGCCCGACTGCAACATTCCGGCGGCGGAGAGCCTGATCCGCCAGTGCCTGTACGGGCAGCTTTATTTCAGGAAAACGTTCGGGAAAACGATCGACAACGCCTGGCTGCCGGATGTCTTCGGAAACAGCTGGATTCTCCCGCAGATCCTCAGAAAGAGCGGCGTGGACTATTTTGTCTCCAACAAGATGTCCACCTGGAACGACACCAACCGCTTCCCGCACAACAACTTTATCTGGAAGGGCATCGACGGGACGGAAGTGTACGCCTGCGTTCCGCCTACGCACTTCATCAGCTGGAACATGCCTTCGCAGATCCAGGAAAACTGGGAAGCTTACCAGGATAAGGAAACCGGCGGACAGACGCTCTCGATGTTCGGGTACGGCGACGGCGGCTCGGGCGTGACCGAGGAAATGATGGAGATGTACCGACGCTTTGACCGGGTGTCGGTGATGCCCAGGGTGGAGATGACCGGCGGCTCCGAGTTCCTGCGGAAAAACCTGAAAGACAACACCCGGCTGGCCGTGTGGGACGGCGAGCTGTATCTGGAGATGCACCGCGGTACCTTCACGACCAAGTCGTACCTGAAGAAGGCGAACCGCGATCTGGAGTACAGGCTCAGGGAGACGGAGCTCCTGGAAGCGCTGCGCTCCCTGAGGACGGGAAACTATCCTGCGGAGGAAATCCGGGACATCTACAAGAAAGTCCTGCTCAACCAGTTCCACGATATTCTCCCGGGATCCCATATCCACCCGGTTTTCGAGGACGCCATGAAAGATTACCGGGACGCGTCCGACCGGCTGGACGCGCTTCTGGCGCCGTTCGCGGAAAACGCGCCTTACTTCAATTCGCTCAACTTCGACCGCACGTTCATCACCTTTATCGAGGATGAGAGCGGGCCGGTTGTCCGGCACGGAAAGCACGGCTTCTGGTGCATTCCGCAGATCGCGGGCCTCACAGCGGGCATTCCGATGGACGCGCCGCTCACGCCGGGATGGCTCACCGCGTCCGAAGACGGAAACGCCGTCCGGATAGAGACGCCGTATTACCGTATCCGCCTGGAAGCGGAAGGAAGCTTCTCCAGCCTGTATGATCTGGGCCTGGACCGCGAGTGGGTGAAAGAAGGCCGCGGTTTCAACCGGCTTCACCTGTACGCGGATCACCCGGGCACCTATGACGCCTGGGACATCCTTCCGAACTATAAGGACGTTGAGATTCCGCTCACGCTGCGGACGCCGGCGCATCTGACCTACAGCGACGATACCTCCGCGGAATTCACGGCGGTGTTCGCGACGGAGAAGAGCACCTGGAAGATGATCATCCGCCTGTTTGCCGATTCCCCGGCAATTGAGGTGGAAAACGTTGTCGACTGGAATGAAAAGCACCGCCTGGCCAAGGTCAATTTCGGCCCCGACGTGCTCACCCGGGAGATCCTCTGCGACACTTCCGCCGGGTATGTGAGCCGCAGCCTGACGAAGAACACCACGTGGGAACAGGCCCGCTTTGAGTGCTGCCACCACAAGTGGTTTGACCTGTCGGAAAACGGCGGCGGCGTCGCCGTGATCAACGAGGGCAAGTACGGCGTCGGCCTTGAGGGGGACGAAGTTTCCCTGAGCCTGCTGCGCTCGACGATCCGCCCGGACATCACTTCCGACATGGGAAGCCACGATATCTGCTACGTGATCCTGCCGCACAGCGGGAACGCTGTGGAAGCCGGTGTCAACCGCGCCGCGCTGGAGTACAACATTCCGCTCCGCCGCGCCGACGTGCGGGTGCCGCGGGTTCTCGCCGATACGCTGAACGACTGCGGGCTTTACCTGCAGGCGATGAAGCGCTCCGAGGACGGAAAAAAGATTGTGATCCGCCTTTCAGAGCAGGACGGCGCGCGCGGCAGGCTCTCCTTCCCGTTCCCTGTGACGGAGATGAACATGCTGGAGGACGAGGGTGAGGAGACGAGGACGGTTTCCTACAAGCCGTTCGAGATCCTGACGCTCGGCATCGACCCGGCGGACCTCGCTGAATGAACGGCAAAGAGCAGCAGTATCATACAGAAACAGAATGCATAGCCGCATAGCCGGATCTCCGGTTATGCGGCAGATTTTTCGAAACGGAAGCGCACAGTGTCCTATGAATGATAATGATGAAATTTACGCCGATAACGCGGCGACAACCCGGATGAGCGAACGGGCGCTCAGGGTTTTTGAGGAGACGGCGCGGGGCGCCTGGGGGAACCCGTCCAGCCTGCACCGGACCGGACAGAACGCCGCGATGGTTCTGGATTCGGCCCGCCGCGCCGTGGCCTCAGCACTCGGCGCCTCACCCGCGGAAATTCTGTTCACTTCAGGGGGAAGCGAGTCCGACAACCAGGCGCTGCTGACCGGGGCGATGGCGGGGAAGGCGGCCGGAAAAACGCATATCATTTCCACGGCTGTCGAGCACCACGCTGTGCTGAATACGCTGGACCGCCTCGAATCCATGGGTTTTTCCGTCACGAGGCTGGCGCCGGAGCCCGACGGAACCATCACGCCCGCGGCGGTGGAAGAGGCGATCCGGCCGGAGACCGCTCTCGTGTCCGTGATGGCGGCGAACAACGAGATCGGAACCATCGAGCCGGTCGCGGAGATCGGAAGAATCTGCCGCCGGGCTGGCGTCCTCTTCCACACCGACGCTGTCCAGGCGGCGGGACATCTCCCGCTGGATACCGAAGCCATGAACATCGATCTTCTCTCGCTGTCAGGACACAAGTTTCACGGCCCGAAGGGAACCGGAGCGCTGTACGTCCGGAGAGGGACGGAGGCTTTCAGCCTGATCCTCGGCGGAGGACAGGAGCGCGGCCACCGCGCCGGCACGGAGAATGTTCCGGGCATCGCCTCCATGGCCGAAGCGCTGAAGGAGTGCTGTGAAAATATGGACCGCGATATGGCGGCGGTCACGGAGCTGAGGGACCGGCTGATCCGCCGGCTTCTGCGGATCCCTCACACCCGGCTCAACGGGAGCGCGGAACACAGGCTGCCCGGCAATGTCAATATCACCTTCGAGGGAGTCCAGGGCGAGTCTCTGCTGCTGCTTCTGGATGAACGGGGAATCGCGGCCTCCGCAGGGTCAGCCTGCTCGGCGGGCTCCGTGGATCCCAGCCATGTGCTTAAAGCCATCGGGCTTTCCGATTCGCTTGCCGCGAGCACTCTGCGGTTTTCGCTCGATACCGGAAATACCGCCGAGGAAGCGGACCGGATCGCGGACGCCGCGGAGGAAGCCGTGGCGCGGCTTCGCTCCTTCTCGCCAGTGTGGAAAGAGATGGAGAGCGGCGCCCGGCCGCACGAAATCTGAGCTGCCGCGGACGAAATGTAAATATTGGAACAGGGGAAACTCACTGATGAACAAAAAAGAGATTGCGGAAATCCGCAGAACTTTTCAGAAAAACAAGCACGCGGTGGATACGGTTGCCGGATGCTACGTCGATAATGAAAAACAGCTTCATTTCCAGGAGAGCAGAAATTTTCTGATGCTCCCGGAGGACATGCAGCGCAAGTATGAGGAGATCTTCCGCAAGTCGCTGTCCGGGGCGCTCGGGAAAAACCTGCATTCGCTGGAGTACACGGCGGAGCAGGAAATTGAGGGGGAAGGCCAGAAGATGCTCCTGGCTCTGCGGGAGAGCGGGCTGAAGGACGAAGAACTGCTCGGGAAATTTTTCCAGAAGGCCGCGGACAGCTATGACTGCGGGGAAAATTACTATATCGTGCTGATTCACGGCAATTACGACGTGCCGGGACGCGGCACGGACGACCTGGAGATCGAGGACGCCTCCACCGAGGTTTACGAGTATATCCTGTGCTCGATCTGCCCGGTGGATCTTTCCGCGCCCGGCCTTCACTACAATGCCGCCCAGAATGTGATTGAGGAAAGAGAGCAGGACTGGTGGGTTGAACTCCCGGTGAACGCTTTTCTGTATCCGGCCTTCACGGACCGCAGCGCGGATATCCACGGGCTGCTGTACTACGCGAAAAAGCCGGAAGCGCTTCACACGGAGTTTCTGGACGGCTGCATCGGCGGCCCGTCCCCGATGTCCTACAAAACGCAGAAGGAAACTTTCCAGGATGTGCTGACCGGGACGCTGGGGGACGACTGCCAGATGGACGTGGTCACTTCCGTTCAGGAGGAACTTTCCGATCTGGTGGAAAAGCATAAGGACGAGCCGGACCCGGTGATGATCACCCGCCCGGACCTCCGCCGGATTCTGGAGAGCAGCGGGGCGGACGACCGGCACATGGAGCAGTTCGACCATGTGTACAGCGAGGTCGCCGGCGAGAAGACGGCTTTCATGGCGAACACCCTGGCGCCGAAAAAGGTGAATATCAAAACGGCGGACATCCGGGTTACGGTTCCGCCGGACCAGGTCGGCAGAATTGAAACCCGGATGGTCGACGGCAAAAAGTGCCTGGTCATCCCGTTTGACGGCAATGTCGAGATCAACGGGATTCCGGCGGTTGTCGGCGAGGCCTTCCGTCTGGGCGGATCGGGTCAGGATGACGAAAACTCAGAAAATTCCGCGGAGGAATCCGGCGGCCGGGATGACGGCAGCCCGGACGGCGGGAGCGGAGACCGCGGCAGCGGCGGCACAGAGAACGGCGGCGGGCAGGAGGAGTTCGTTGACCTGAAAAATCTGGAGTGACGGGACTGCCATCCATCGGGCTGCCCGCGCGGTGAGCGGTACAGAAAATGCCCGCAGGAAAGCTTCAGGCTTCCTGCGGGCATTTTTCGCGGTGCCGTATCATTTTGCGGATCAGAGGATTTCCATGGTCGGGGCCAGGGGTATCCCGCGGCTTCCGCCAAAGAAAACCCGCGGCTTCCGCCGCGGGCCTTTTCATCGGTTCGGATACTCGGTTTTCACAAAGGTTTCGAGGGCCGGAAGCGAACGCTTTACTTTTTCCGTGCTGATGCAGTAAGCCATGCGGAAATAGCCCGGGACCCCGAAACTGTCGGACGGGACCAGGATCAGGTCATATTTAAGCGCTTTGGTGCAGAAGGAGACGGCGTCCTCCTCCAGGGCTTTCGGGAAGATGTAGAAAGTCCCGCCCGGGCGGACGACGGTGAATCCCAGCTCCGTGAGCTTGTCGTAGAGCAGGTTCATGTTGGTTTCGTAGACAGACATGTTGCTGGTCTGGTCAGCCACCTCAGCCACGGCCAGCTGCGCGGTGGACGCCGGGCAGTTGTGTCCGATTCCGCGCGAAATCTGTCCCATCATGGGGACCAGGTATTCCGCGTCCTTTGCTTTCGGGTTCACGGCGACATAGCCGATGCGCTCGCCCGGGAGAGAGAGGCTTTTGCTGAAGGAATAGCAGGTGAGGGTGTTGTCGTAATAGGCGGCGGTATATGGGCACTTTTTCCCGTCGAACAGAATTTCCCGGTACGGCTCGTCGGAGATGATAAAAATCTCATGCCCGTATTCCTTCTGCTTCGCGCGCAGAAGGTCAGCCAGCCGGATCAGCGTCCCTTCGGAGAGAACGACGCCGGACGGATTGTTCGGGGAATTGAGCAGAACCGCTGCGGTCTTTTCGCTGATCATGGATTCGAAAGCCCCGAAATTGATCTGGAAGGTTTCGGTATCCGCGGGTACCATCTTAAGGACGGCTCCGGTGCGGTTGATGTATTCGCGGTATTCCGGGAAAAACGGGGCGAAGCCCAGGACTTCCTCCCCCGGGAGGACAACGGCTCGGCACGCGTGGGCGATCGCGCCGGCGGCTCCGCTGGTCGGGAAAATCAGTTCAGGCGTGTAGGGAATCCCGAACCGCCGGGTCAGGGAATCGGCGACCGCCTTTTTGTAAACCGGGTTTCCGAGCGTCGGGCTGTACCCGTGGAGCTCGGAGGAGCTTAACGTGCTGTAGAGCCGGATGACGGCGTCCCTGTAGGAATCCGGAACCGGCACCGAGGGATTGCCGAGACTGTAGTCGAAGACGTTTTCATAGCCGATTTCGCGGCCGCGCTTTGTGGCGTATTCGGAAAGATTCCGGATGACGGATTTCTTTCCCAGCATGTCTTTAAAATCCTGAGAGATCATAGAATCTGTTTCCTTTCCCGGCGCCACCGGCCTGCGCGGTGAGCAGGCTCCCGAAAACCGGCCTTAAGTTTCCGGCCGTACCGCAGGATGCGCGGCGTCTGTGCTTTTCGTCAAGTATAAAGCGATTTTGGTTTCCGCGCAACAGACCCCGGATATGAAAAGATATGCAAAAACAGATAATAAGAAGATCTGCGCCGCCCTTAACAGATACCGGAATGCCCCGACAGAATCCGGATGCTGACGGAGCGGCATTCGCAATGAACAGCCGGCGGCAGGGCCTGAGCAGGAGCGCGGCGGCCGGGTAAAGGCCAAAAACGTTTTCAGATTTTTCCGGGGAAATCAGCCGGATTGTCCGGAAAAATCCGCAAACAGCGCGGACTGACCATTATTGATATAACATTCAGGGAAATGAAGACAATCTGACCGCAAAATGACGAAAAACGCGGCTGACCGTACAGGCAAATCGGGAATTTTCCACAGTAGAATTTTTTTTACATCTTGAACAAATGAGTTTTTTATGATATATTTTTGTCATCTTCCCCGGATCCGTGTTTCGGGGAGCATTTCAAAAAGCTTTTTTGCTTAAATAATGGTTTCCCGAATCTTCGTACTATAAAACCGTACCTTTGAGATCCGATTTGAGGTACAAAGATAAGTTTTTTGTTTGATATCGTCTCCAGATAGGCTGGTGAGACCCTGTTTTCGGCTC
>JBMNRC010000032.1:0-25361 GCA_050944455.1 Lachnospiraceae bacterium | reverse complement strand
TCGGACTACTATGCCGAAAGGCGTGTCACTTGTTAAGTTGATTGAACCGCCGTGTGCCGAACGGCACGCACGGTGGTGTGAGAGGTCGGGAAACAGTCCACTGGACTATTTCCCTCCTACTCGATTATGTACTGATCGGTACGGAATGTTTTACGGCATGCTGAAAACCGTTTCTGTGAAACAGATTCACGGAGAATGCCAGCATTCCGGAGATCTGATCAGAGACAAAGAAGGGGGAAGCATTATGAAATGGCCGTCAAATGACAGGGATTTTGAGCTTCTATCACTGGGAGAGCTTCTCCTCAGGCTCTCTCCGCCTGAAAACGAGAGAATCCGCCGTGGGGACACTTTCCGCAAGCAGGTAGGCGGAGCGGAACTCAATGTCTGCAACGGCGTATCCCAGCTGGGCCTCCGCTGCGGGATGATTTCCAAACTTCCGGCCAACGACCTCGGCATTTTCATCAAGAACAGAGTCCGTCTGGGCGGCGTTTCCGACGACTATCTGGTTTACGATACGGACCCGGATGCCCGGCTCGGCATCTATTATTATGAAGGCGGAGCCTATCCGCGCAAGCCGCGCATTGTGTACGACCGCCGCAATACCACGATCAACAGAATTTCCCTGGAGGATTACAGCGACAGCATGTACGCCTCCGCAAGATGTTTCCACACGAGCGGGATTACGCTGGCGCTCAGCCTTCAGGCAAGGGAAGCGGCTGTCGGGATGATCCGCCGTTTCAAGGATGCCGGAGCCGTGATTTCCTTTGACGTCAACTTCCGCGCCAATCTGTGGACCGGCGCAGAGGCAAAGGCCTGCATCGAGAAGATTCTTCCTTATGTGGATATTTTCTTCTGCTCTGAAGACACGGCCCGCCTTACTTTCGGGAAAACCGGAAGCGCAAAAGACATGATGAAGAGCTTTACGGAGGAATATCCGATCTCTGTAGTCTGCTCCACGCAGAGAACGGTTCACAGCCCGAAGAGGCACACGTTCGGCTCGATCATATACAGCGCGGAGACGGGAAGGTATTATGAGGAAGAGCCGTACCGCGACATCGAAGTCGTTGACCGCATCGGAAGCGGCGACGCCTACGTATCGGGGGTTCTCTACGGGCTCCTGTCCGACGGCGGCAACTATCAGAGAGCCCTGGAATTCGGAAACGCGACGAGCGCTCTCAAAAATACCATTCCGGGAGATCTGCTGGACACAGACCTGAAAGAAATCGAAGGGATCATCCGGGAGCACAAGTCCACCGGCCGGATCGCCGAGATGGACAGATAACCGGACAGATAATATTAATATTAAGACCAGAAAACAGAAAGGATATCAGAAACAATGGCAAAGACAAAGTCTTCAGCAAAAAAGACGGCGGCACGGCGGAAGAGCACCGGCAGTAAAAGCAGTTCTTCCCGCCGCTCCCGCTCGAAGCGCGCGGAGCGCCAGGACGCGGTCCGTGTGCTGCTGGAAATTATGCTTCTGTGCTGCCTGGGCTTCTGTGTCCTTTTGTTCGCGGCTGCTTTTGAGACAGAGGGGTCTCTGTCGACCCTTCACGTTTTTGTGGCGAAACAGTTCGGAAGCGCGGCCTACGTTGTGCCGATCCTGCTCCTGGCGGCAATCCTGATCATCCTGTTCCACGGCACGGTCGGACAGACCCTGCTCCGCCTGGCCGCAATCGCGCTCTGGATTCCCGCTTCCTGCGGTCTGGCCCAGCTGTTCACGGAAGGCGGAGGCGGCGTTTTCGGGCTCCGTCTCGTCAACCTGCTCAACCCCGCGGTCGGAGACGTCGGAACTTATATTTTCATCGTCCTGATGATTCTGATGGGCCTGCTGCTGATCACCGGGCAGTCCCTGATCCGTTTTCTCCAGGAGAACAACGAGAGAGCGAGGGAAGCCGTATCGGCAAACCGCGAATGGCGGGAGGGCGAAAAGAAAATCCGTGAGCAGGAGCGGAGGCTCCGCCGCGCCAGAAAAAACAATGAGGCTCTGGAGCGCCAGGAGGAAAGGCTGAGGGAGATCAGCGAGCAGCAGAAAGAAGAGGAAGAGCGGCGCAGGGATCTGAGCCGCAGCCTGATGGCCTCCACCCTGATGAAGCAGATGACGCTCGAGCCGGACGAGAACGACCGGACAGCCCTCAAAGAACAGGAAAGGACGGCAGGCAGCCGGGAGAAGGAGGACGCTTATCAGTCCGCTTCCGCAGCTGCCCAAACAGCCGCGTCAGCGGAAGCCGGCAGCGCCGGAACCGGAAAGAATACGGCGGATGCCGCAGGTTCCAGACGTCCTTCGGCGAGAGGCCGGATGCACACTCAGACAGCCAGCCGCCTTCCCTCGGATGTCCACACCGGCGGTAGCGGACAGCAGGATAGCGGGGCCGGGATGTTTGCCGGAGAGATCCATTTCGGGAATTCCTTCGCGAAGGAAGTCGAGGGGCGGAAGGATGACCGGACCGCAGATGAACTGGCGAGCCTTGACCGGAGAGCCGGGGGAGACGTCCAGCAGATTGACGTTTCCGCATCTGAAGAGATCAGGGACGATGAAAACGGCGGGATTGTCGAGACGATCCTGACCACGGACAGGGACAGCGGGCAGACGGACGTCTACAAGGCCGCGATCGACGCTGCTGCGAGCGAAGCCGAAAAATCCGCGCGCGGGCAGCACGAAGATTCCGCCAAAAGGCAGAACGGCGCCGCAGGCGTCAGCACGGATTCCGCACAGTCCGGACCCGGAAACACCGGGGCGGATACCCGGGCTTCCGTGTCCGGCCGGGACAGTCTGGGCCAGCGTTCCGCCGTGCTCACTGAAATGATCAGCCGGGCGATGAGACAGAGGGCGGAAGAGAAGAAATCCGGCCTGGACGAAGCCGGGGAGAGGAAGAGCGGCGCGGTTTCCGAAACGGAAAGTGATAGTTTCCCGACGGCGGAAACCGCAGAGGCTTCAGAACCGACCATCGGCGAGGGAAGCGTTTCCAGCGAGTTTTCCCAGCAGCTTCCGGACGATTCCGGGGAGGCATCTCCCCAGGAAGCCGCGGCGATGCTTTCCGATGTTAAGCCGGCGGAAACCGGGAAAAATCCGGAGGCCCCGGATCACATCCGGACGGTGCGGACCTCAACCGGGAAAATCATTCAGGCTGAAATTGACCGCGTGCCAGGCGAGCGCAGCCGGCAGGAAGAGAAGCCAAAGCCGCAGGAAGACGGCGGGGCTGTCGAGATGCTCCATTACGAGGAGCCCAAGGAGTATGTTTTCCCGCCGATAGACCTGCTCTCCAGGGGAAAAATGGCCGGCCAGAGCCGGGAAGAAGCGGAGGAAGCGCTGAAGGAAACGGCGATGAAGCTGCAGCAGACGCTCCGCACATTCGGGGTCGGAGCAACCGTCACCGATATCAGCTGCGGCCCCACGGTCACGAGATACGAACTGCAGCCTGACCGCGGCGTGAAGGTTTCCCAGATCGTCAATCTCTCCGATGATATCAAGCTGAATCTGGCCGCGGAGGACATCCGCATCGAAGCGCCGATTCCCGGCAAGGCGGCCATCGGCATCGAGGTGCCGAACCGCGAGAAGCAGACGGTCAAACTCCGCGACCTTCTGGAAACCGACGAATTCGCCAGACAGGAATCGAAAATCGCCTTCGCGGCAGGAAAAGATATCTCAGGGGGCGTCGTCATCGCGGATATCGCGAAAATGCCGCACCTTCTGATCGCCGGAGCTACCGGCTCCGGAAAATCTGTCTGCATCAACACGATCATCACCAGCATTCTGTACAAGGCAAAGCCTTCCGAAGTCAAAATGCTGCTGATTGACCCGAAGGTGGTTGAACTCTCCGTGTACAACGGAATTCCCCACCTGCTGATGCCGGTTGTCACGGATCCGAAGAAAGCGGCTGCCGCCCTCAACTGGGCGGTCAAGGAAATGATGCGGCGCTACCAGGTTTTCGCGGCCGAAGGCGTGAGAAATATCACCGGGTACAACCGGAAAATCGATGAGATGCAGAAAGCCGCGGGCGGGAAGCCGGATCCCTCCCAGCCGCAGAAGCTGCCGCAGATTGTAATTATCATCGACGAGCTGGCCGACCTGATGATGGTCGCGCAGGGCGAGGTTGAGACGGCGATCTGCCGCATTGCCCAGCTCGCGAGAGCTGCCGGGATGCATCTGGTCGTGGCGACCCAGAGGCCTTCCGTGAAGGTCATCACGGGCGTGATCAAGGCGAACATCCCGTCGAGAATCGCGTTCTCTGTTTCCAGCGGAACTGATTCCCGCATTATCATTGACATGAATGGTGCGGAAAAGCTTCTGGGCAAGGGCGACATGCTCTACTATCCGGCGGGATTTCCGAGGCCGCTCCGCGTCCAGGGAAGCTTCGTCTCGGACGATGAGGTGAAAAAGGTGGTGGATTTTCTCTCCGCCCAGACCAACGTGATCGGAGGAGAGGTGCATGACATCGACCTTGATGATTCTTCCGTTTCTCCCGCGTCCAAAGGCGCAGGGAACGATTCGGGCCGGGACGAGTATTATGAGAAGGCAGGCTACTTTATCATTGACAAGGACAAGGCTTCGATCGGCGCGCTGCAGCGCATGTTCAAGATCGGTTTCAACAGGGCGGCGCGAATCATGGATCAGCTGGCGGAGAACGGCGTGGTCAGCCACGAGGAGGGAACCAAGGCCAGAAAAGTCCTGATGAACAGACAGCAGTTTGAGGAAAGCCTGAAGGAAAACACAGACTGAACAGCAGGGTACTGCGGGGAGAAAACACATGAAGACTGACATCGAGATCGCTCAGGAGGCGAAACTGCTCCCGATCCATGAGGTTGCTGAAAACTTCGGGATCGGGGAGGACGATCTGGAACTCTACGGGAAGTACAAGGCCAAGCTGACCGATGATGCGATGAAGTCCCTGAGCCGGAAAAAAGCGGGAAAGCTGGTGCTGGTGACAGCAGTCAACCCGACTCCCGCGGGGGAAGGAAAGACAACGGTGAGCATCGGGCTGACGGAAGCGCTCAACCGCCTCGGCATCAGAACAGTGGTCGCTCTGCGCGAGCCGTCCCTCGGACCGTGCTTCGGCGTGAAGGGAGGAGCCGCGGGGGGCGGATACGCCCAGGTGGTTCCCATGGAAGACCTGAACCTGCATTTTACGGGAGATTTCCATGCGGTGACCTCCGCGAACAACCTGCTGGCCGCTCTTCTGGACAATCACATACAGCAGGGAAATGAGCTCCGCATCGACCCGCGCAGGATTGTCTGGAAGCGCTGTGAGGACATGAATGACCGCGCGCTCCGCAATGTTGTGATCGGCCTGGGCGGAAAATCCAACGGAGTTCCCAGGGAAGACCACTTCATCATCACGGTTGCCTCGGAGATCATGGCGATTCTGTGCCTTGCCCGCGACATGAAGGATCTCAAGGAGCGGCTCGCCCGCGTGATCGTCGCCTATAACACCGACGGCGATCCGGTCACCGCGGCCGACCTGAAGGCTGTCGGCGCCATGGCAGCGCTCCTGAAAGACGCGATAAAGCCCAACATGATCCAGACACTGGAGCATACGCCGGCAATCGTCCACGGCGGGCCGTTCGCGAATATCGCCCATGGCTGCAACAGCGTCAGAGCCACGGCCGCGGCGCTGCGCCTCGGTGACATTGCCGTCACGGAAGCAGGTTTCGGCGCGGATCTGGGCGCTGAGAAATTCTTTGACATCACCTGCCGCAGCGCAGGCTTTGTGCCGGACGCGGCCGTCATCGTCGTCACGGTGAGAGCCCTCAAATACAACGGAGGCGTGAAGAAGGAAAATCTGAACCTGCCCAATCCGGAAGCACTGAAAAAGGGATCGGCAAACCTGGAAAAGCACATTGAGAATATCGCGTCCTTCGGAGTCCCGGCCGTCGTCGCAGTCAACGCGTTCCCGACGGATACGGAGGAGGATTACGCGGTAATCCGTGAGCTCTGCGAGCGCAAGGGATGCCGCTTTGCCGTAACCCGCGTGTTTGCCGAGGGCGGGGCAGGCGGCGAAGAACTTGCGAAACAGGTTCTCGGCATCCTCGAAAGCCAGCCCGCGAATTATCACCCGCTGTATCCGCTGGAGATGCCGCTCGAGGAAAAAATCGGGACAATCGCGAAGAACATTTACGGCGCGGACGGCGTGATCTACGGACCGGGCGTGAAGCGCACGCTGAAAAAACTCACGGAGCTCGGCTTCGGAAACCTGCCCGTGTGCATGGCAAAAAATCAATATTCGCTGTCGGATGACCCGAAGAAACTCGGCCGCCCGACCGGATTCAAAATCACGGTGCGCGACGTCTATGCCAGCGCGGGCGCCGGATTCGTTGTCGCGCTGACCGGCGACGTCATGACCATGCCCGGGCTGCCGAAGACGCCCGCGGCGTGGAACATCGATGTCAATGAGAACGGGCAGATCACAGGCCTGTTCTGACAGGCCCGGGGCGGGCAGTAACTCCGCAGGAATGTCCTGCCGCGGTTCTGCCCGCCCTGCTTTGAGCAAAAAAAGCGGGAAGGAAAACCGCTGTTATTTCCCCGTCTGCCGGCTGCGGAAACGGTTGAGCTGAAGGAAAGAAAACGGGAAGGAAAACCGCTGTTATTTTCCCGCGTGCCGGCTGCGGGAACGGTTGGGCTGAAGGAAAGAAAACGGGAAGAAATACCGGGAGGAAAGAAACGGAAAGAATATGGATACGACAGTAGGTGAAATTGCGTCAGCCGTGGGCGGGACGGTTCTCTGCGGGGATCCCGGCGTCCATCTGAGACACATTACGACAGATTCGAGATGCAGCGAGGGCGATGATCTCTTCGTCCCGGTCATCGGAGCCAGAGCGGACGGCCATGATTTCATCCGCCAGGCTTTTGCCAACGGATGCGCGGCGTCTTTCACCAGCCGCGCCGATGTGGAGACGGATCCCTCCCATCCTCTGATTTACGTGAAAGACACGATTGACGCCCTGCATGAGACCGGCAGGTTTCTCAGAAAGAGCCTTCATGTCCCGGCTGTCGGGGTTACAGGTTCGGTCGGGAAGACAACGACCCGCGAGATGGTCGCGGCAGCCCTCTCCGGCGGCCTGAAGGTTTTCAAAACCGGGAAAAATTACAACAATTCGATCGGGCTTCCGATCACGATCTCCCAGATGACCAATGATTACGACGCGGCCGTGCTAGAGCTCGGCATGAATGTGCCGGGCGAACTGGGGATGATCGCGGACATCGCGGGCCTGGACACCGCGGTTATCACAAACATCGGCACCGCCCATATGGAATACTACGGCTCGCAGGAAGCGATCTGCCGGGAAAAATTCACCATCACCCGGGGATTTCACCACGGGGGCTTTCTGATTCTCAACGGCGATGACCCGCTGCTGGTGAAGCACTGCGGCGAGACGGGCTATCCCTGGGTTTTCTACGGGACCTCGGAGCGCTGCGATTACCGCGCGGTGAACCTGGACCCGCGGGACGGCTGCTACAGCTTTGATCTCGTCCACGGCGGAAAAACGACGCGCGTTTCGCTGTCCGTACCCGGGCGCCACAACGTCCTCAACGCGGCGGCCGCGATGGCGGCCGCCGATCACTACGGCGTGGATGCGGAGGCGGCCGCGGCGTCGCTCGCGCGGTTCACCGGTTTTGTCAACCGGCTTCAGACCATCCAGGCCGGGGCCGTCACGGTCATCGACGATACCTACAACGCGAGCCCCGACTCGATGAAGGCGGGCATCGGGGTTCTCTCCGACCGCAGATGCCCGGGGAGGAAGATAGCGGTGCTCGGCCGCATGCTGGAGCTCGGCAGCAACAGCCCGGCCCTTCACCGGGGAGTCGGAACCGCGGCCGCTAAGGCTTCGATTGACTGCCTGATCACGGTCGGGGACGAAGCGGGACAGATCGCCGAAGGAGCTGAAGAGGCCGGTGCGGCGTTTCAGATCATCCGGGCGGCGGATGTCCCGGAGGCGGAAAAGATACTTCTGGAGATGCTCAGGCCCGGCGACACAGTGTACCTGAAGGCCTCCAATGCCGTGCATCTCTCCCAGATCACCGACTTTATCCGGAAGGAAGGTCCGAAGAAAGCATAATTGTACGCACAGGTTATCATTGACATTTCGCATGAAGACGTAGACCGTCCGTTTACCTACCATGTTCCGGACGGGCTGGCCGGGACAATCTCCGTCGGAGAGCGCGTGACGGTCCCCTTCGGGAGAGGAAGCAGGCCCCGCACCGGGTACGTGATCGGTCTTTCGGAAAAACTCCCGGAATCCGCGGCGGGGTATCAGGTCAAGGATCTCGCGCGCGGAAACGGAGCCCCGGCGGCCGAAGAGAACATGATCCGGCTGGCCGACTGGATGCACACGGAATATGGATGCACGATGATCCAGGCGCTCAACACGGTCATCCCCGTGAAGGAGAAAAACCGCCCTACGGAACGAAAAGTACTCTGCCGCGGGGACGGGAAGGCTTTTGACAGCTATTACGACCTGGCTGTCCGGAAAAAATGGGCGGCCCGGGTGCGAATTCTGGAAAGCCTGAGGAAGAGGGACCGGATACCCTGGGCGGCTGCCGTCCGCGAACTGAAAGCCACGCGGGAGACTGTCGGCCCGATGATCGAAGCCGGGGCCGTCGTCCTGACGGAGGAGCGCACCTGGCGCGATTCCTACTCCGGTGAAAAGGAAACTTCGCCGGCTCCGGCGCCGGAACTGAATGAAGAGCAGGCTTACGCGGTGTCTGAGATTCTGAGCGGGTATTCAGGCGGGGACACCCGCCCCTGCCTGATCCACGGGATTACCGGGAGCGGAAAGACGGAGGTTTACATCCGGCTGATCGACAAGATCCTCAAAGCCGGAAAGGAAGCCATCGTGCTGATCCCGGAAATTTCGCTGACCTACCAGACCGTCCGCCGGTTTGCCTCCCGGTTCGGGAAACTGGTGGCCATCGTCAACTCCAGGCTGTCGCCGGGCGAGAAAGCGGACCAGTTTGAGCGGGCGGCGGCGGGGGACGTCCGGGTGATGATCGGCCCGCGGAGCGCCCTGTTCACCCCGTTCCGCCATCTCGGGCTGATCGTCATGGACGAGGAACATGAGCAGGCCTACATCAGTGAAAAGGCGCCGCGGTACCACACGAGGGAGACCGCGATCCGCCGGGCGGAGCTGGAGGGAGCCCTGATGGTGATGGGGTCCGCCACGCCGTCCCTGGAGGCCTACAGCCGCGCCGTCCGGGGAACCTACCGGCTGTTCCGCCTCACGAAGCGGGCTGTGGAGGGCAGCAGGCTGTCCGAAGTCTCCGTCGCGGACATGAGAGCGGAGCTGGAGGAGGGCAACCGGTCCATCTTCAGCGCGAGCCTGCAGCAGAAAATCGAGGAGAGGCTCAGCAGGCACGAGCAGGTCATGCTCTACATCAACCGCCGCGGGCTTTCGTCCTCGGTGAGCTGCCGTTCCTGCGGGAAACCGATCGAGTGCCCGCACTGCGCGGTTCCGATGACCGAGCACGGGAACGGCCGGCTGGTCTGCCACTACTGCGGATATTCTGTTCCGGTACCGACTGTCTGCCCGTCCTGCGGGTCAAAATATCTCGGCCGGTTCGGGATCGGGACGGAGAAAGCCGAGATTCTCACGAAAAAGCGCTTTCCGCAAGCGGCAGTGCTCCGCATGGATTCGGATACGACCTCCGGGAAAGGCGGCCATGACCGGATCCTGAAGGCGTTCGCGGAGCATCAGGCGGACATCCTGGTAGGAACCCAGATGATCGTCAAGGGCCTGGACTTTCCGGACGTCACCCTGGTCGGGATCCTTGCCGCCGATATGTCGCTCTATGCCGGGGATTTCCGGAGCGCGGAACACACGTTCCAGCTGCTCACGCAGGCGGCCGGGCGGGCCGGCAGGGGAAACCGCGCCGGCGAGGTCGTCATCCAGACCTACAATCCCGACAGTTTCTGCATCCGCGCCGCGGCGTCGCAGAATTACGAGGCCTTTTTCAGGGAGGAAGACCGCTGGAGAAAACTGATGGAGTATCCTCCCGAAGGTTTTCTGGCCGAAGTGATGACTTCGTGCCGAGACAGGAAACTGGCGGACAGCTGGGTGAGGAAAGTCATTTCCTTGATAAAATCCATTCAGCATGATAAAATAAAATTTATTGGCCCGGCAGACGCCGCGGTTTCCAGAATCAAAGACTTCTGGAGGCGCCATTTTTACATCAAGACATCCGACCGGGACCAGTTTCTGTCCGCGCTTGCCGCGGTCAGTTCCCTGGAAGCAGAGATGCAGCGGGAAGACGTCTATCTTTCCGTGTCGATTCTGTAAAGGCCGCCGCGGAATGCCTGCCGCTGCGGGAAAGGAATGAAAACAATGGGAATCAGAAATATCAGAACCGAGGGCGATGAAGTCCTCCGCAAAAACGCCAAGCCGGTGAAGATGATCACTCTCCGCACGAAAATGCTGGTAAGAGATATGTTCGACACCATGTATGACGCGGACGGCGTCGGGCTGGCCGCGCCGCAGGTCGGCATTCTCCGGAGAATCGTCGTGATCGACTGCGACGGGGAGCATCCCTACACTTTCATCAATCCCGAAATTCTGGAGACGGCCGGCCTTCAGACGGATTACGAGGGATGCCTGAGCATACCGGGGGAAAGCGCGATCGTCACGCGCCCGAACTACGTGAAGGTGAAGGCGCTCAATGAGAAAGGCGAGGAATTTGTCCTCGAGGGAACCGGCCTCCTGGCCCGCGCCATTCTGCACGAGACCGAGCATCTGGACGGAATCCTGTACGTGGACAAAGCGGACTCCGCGCCTGTCAGCAACGCCGATCTGGCGCAGATGACCGACGCCCAGAAACAGCAGGCGGTCGGCGATGCCGTCGAAAAGCACAGGGCTGAGTACGAGGCGCACGCCGGAGAGAACGAAAAAATCAAGCAGATGGAAGAGGAAGCGGCAGAAAAAGAGGCCGCCGAAAAAGAAGCCGCTGAAACCGACGGGAAGCAGGAAGACGGGGAAAAACCCGAATCCTGATCCGGCCGGCCGCGGACGAAAACATCCTGCCGGAAAAAGAAACGAAATCCGATCGAAGCAGAGAACTGCCGGGTACCGGATCCGGCCGGAGCGCAGGAGGAACGCATGCGGATCATTTTCATGGGGACGCCCGGGTTTGCCGCGTCCATCTTAAAACCGCTGGCGGAGAGCCGGCATGAAGTAGTTCTCGCGGTATCCCAGCCTGACCGCCCGAAGAGGCGCGGACACGCGCTGGCCCCCACAGAGGTTCACGCGCTGGCCGACAGTCTGGGAATTCCGGTCTTCCAGCCCGATAAAGTGAGAAAACCGGAGTGTGTCCAGGTTCTGCGGGAATACCATCCCGACGTGATCGCGGTCGCCGCTTTCGGCCAGCTGCTCCCGAAACGGATTCTCAGCCTTCCCCGGTACGGCTGCGTCAACGTCCATCCCTCACTTCTTCCGAAATACCGGGGACCGTCGCCGATCCCGTGGGCAATAAGAAACCGCGACAAAGTGACGGGAGTGACGATCATGCAGATGTCGCCCGGCATGGACGAAGGCGATATCCTGCTGCAGAAAGAGATCGCTATCGACCCTGAGGAGACTGCGGACAGCCTGTTTCTGAAAGCGGAAGCGGTCGGCGGGCCGCTTCTTCTGGAGGCGCTGGACCGCATCGAAGCAGGGACCATCACCCCGGTTCCGCAGGACGGCAGCCTGAGCAGCTATTCCCATAAAATTGAGAAAGAGGACGGCAAAGTGGACTGGAACCAGCCGGCCGAAGAACTGGAAGCCTTTGTGCGGGCCCTGACCTCCGCCCCCGGCGCCTGGACGAAACTTGACGGGAAAATTGTCAAGCTCTGGAAGGTGCGGGCGGTTCCGGCGGGCTCAGGCCGGCAGATGCCGGAGGGAACTCCCTGCGGGACGGTTGTGAAAGTAGAAAAAAATTCCTTTGACGTTCTCTGCGCGGAGGGATCCCTGAGGGTCCTGGAGCTTCAGCTCCAGGGCAGAAAACGGATGGACTCCGGCGCGTTCCTGCGCGGCAGCAGACTGACGGAAGGAACGGTATTTGAGGCTTTCGATGAACACTGACAGCGAGCGGCAGATTGTTCTGGAAATTCTCACCGAAGTGCTGGACAGACAGAAATACTTTCATCTGGTGCTGCGTCAGGCCCTCGAAAAATACGGATATCTCCCGGAATATAAAAGGGCTTTTATCAGCCGTCTTTCCCGGCTTACGGTTGAAAGAAAGCTGACGCTGGACGCGGCGCTGTCGGAGGTTTCGTCCGTACCGGCCGGAAAAATGAAACCGGTCATCCGCAACATCCTGCGCATGGCGGCCTGCCAGATTTTCTGGTTTGACGTTCCGGGCTACGCGGTGGTCAGCGAATCTGTGCGGCTCGCGCGGGTGAAAGGGTTCGCCGGTCTGTCCGGTTTTGTGAACGCAGTTTCCAGGGCTCTGCTGAGGCGGAAAGATTTCCTTCGATTTTTCGGGGAACGAGGAAGCCCGCTATTCCATGCCGGCGTTCCTGATTAAAAAGATCCGTGGATGGTATCCGGAGGACGCCGAAGCTTTTCTGAACTCCCAGTTTGAGGAAAGACACGGGACGACCGTGCGGATCTACCGCAGGGCAAGCCTGGAAGAGACGATCGGATTGCTGAAAGAGGACGGCTGTAAAGTGGAGAAAGCGCCTTACGCCGACCGGTGCTATGACGTCGCGCCCGGAGCCGGCGGAATCCCGGTCGGGGAGCTGAAGGCATTCCGGGAAGGCCGCTTTGAGGTGATGGACGCGGCGTCGGCCCTTGTCGTTCAGTGCGCGGCCCCCGAGAAAGGGAGCCGATGCCTGGACGTCTGCGGCGCGCCCGGCGGGAAGAGCATCGGCCTGGCTGACGTCCTGGAGGGAACAGGTCTGGTGGACTGCCGCGATATTTCGCGCGCCAGGCTGGAACTGGCGGAGGAGAACGCCGCGAAAGCGGGATTTGACAACCTGGAGTTTCACGAGGCTGACGCCCTGGCTTTCCGCCCGGAGGACGAAGGACGCTTTGACCTGGTTCTTGCGGATCTTCCCTGTTCGGGCCTCGGCGTGCTGAGCCGGAAGCCGGACCTGAAATACCGGATCACGGACCGCGATTTTTCACAGCTGCGGGACCTTCAGAGAAGGATTCTCGGCAGCGCCATGCGGGCCGTCCGTCAGGGAGGCGTCCTGATCTATTCAACCTGCACGGTCAATCCCGGGGAGAACGGGGAAAACGCGGATTTCATTCTGCAGAGCGGAAAATTCACCGCGGAATCCTTACGGCCGTTCCTCACGGAAATCCCGGAAGGATGCGATCCTGACACCGGGCGCCTGCAGCTGCTGCCGGGAAGAAACCGCTGCGACGGATTTTTTATCTCCAGATTCAGGAAAACGGATGACTGACTTTACACACTGTGATACGATGAAAACAGAGGCAGCTGGGCAGGACTTAAGATCCCTGACGCCTGACGAGCTGGCCGGCGTGATCAAAAGCCTCGGGGAGAAGCCGTACCGGGCCTCCCAGATAGTCCAGTGGCTCCATCAGAAACTGGTGTCGGATTATGACGGGATGACGAACATCCCCGCGGCCCTCCGGCAGAAGCTGAAGGACAGGTATCCCATGCAGCCGGTCTCCCGGCAGAAGGTTCTGATCTCCGGCATCGACGGAACCCGCAAATACCTTTTCGGCCTCTCCGACGGCAACGTGATCGAGAGCGTGCTGATGCGCTACAGCTTCGGCAATTCCGTGTGCATCTCCACCCAGGCGGGCTGCCGGATGGGATGCCGCTTCTGCGCGTCCACGATCGGCGGCCTGGCGAGAAACCTGACGCCCGCCGAGATGCTGCAGGAGGTCTATGAAATCCAGAAAGATACCGGGGAGCGGGTTACCCATGTGGTTCTGATGGGATCGGGTGAGCCCTTTGACAACTTTGATTCCGTCGTCCGGTTTCTCCGTCTGATCACGGATGAGCGCGGCCTGAATATCAGCGCCCGGAACATCACGCTGTCCACCTGCGGGCTCGTGCCTGAGATGAGACGGTTCGCGGACCTCAGAATGCAGGTGACGATGGCGGTTTCCCTGCACGCGCCCAACGATGAGATCCGCAAAAGGATCATGCCTGCTGCCAACCGGTACACGATCGCGGAAATACTGGACGCATGCCGATATTATATCGACCGGACCGGGCGGAGAGTAACTTTCGAGTACAGCCTGATGGGAGGCGTCAACGACAGCGACCGGGACGCGGAACAGCTGGCACGGCGGATCGCCGGCATGCAGGCTCATGTCAACCTGATTCCGGTCAATCCGGTTTCCGGGCGCGATTTCAGGAGCACCGGCCGGGACCGGGCGGAGAGCTTCCGCAGAACCCTTCTGCGCTGCGGCGTGAATGCCACCATCCGCAGAGAGATGGGCAGAGACATCAACGGCGCCTGCGGGCAGCTGAGAAAGAGCTTTATGGAAAGTGGGAAAAAGCCGGACAGAACGCAGGCCGGCGGGAATCCCGCGGAGGACAGTGCACAGTGAAAGCAGTGTACAGGACGGACGTCGGAAGAATGAGACAGCAGAACCAGGACTCGGTCCTGGTCATGGAAACCCCGGTGGGGAAACTCCCGAATCTTCTGATCGTCGCTGACGGAATGGGAGGCCACAGGGCCGGGGACAGAGCGTCCCGCACGCTTGTGGAAAGACTTCCGAGGCTGATCGCGGACTCGGTGCACACCAATCCCCTTCTGATTGTGACTGACGCTGTCCGCGAAGTGAACACCGAGATCTATACTTTATCCAACGATACCGAAGAATACAGGGGTATGGGGACGACCCTGACCCTTGGCTATATAGACCGCAGGGAACTGTACGTTTTCCAGGTCGGAGACAGCCGCGCCTATGTTTTCAGCGGCGGACATCTGGGCCAGGTGACACGCGATCACTCCTATGTGGAGGAAATGGTCCGGAAAGGCGCCATGTCGCGTGGATCGGGCGAATACCAGAAAAAGAAGAACATCATCACAAGGGCTGTCGGAGGACAGGACTTCATCGTCTCCGACATTTTCCGCGTCACGCTGGAGCCGGACGATATTGTGCTTCTGTGTTCCGACGGGCTCACGAACGAAGTGACGGACGGGGAGATCGGATCCATTCTCTCCGGGGAATCTGATCTGGACAGAAAAGCGGACGAGCTGGTTGCCCTTGCGAACATCCATGGGGGAAAGGATAACATTTCGGTTATCCTGGCGGCTCCCGGACTGAGGTGAAAATATGCTGGAGATTGGAGAAGTTCTGGCCGGCAGGTACGAAATCCTTCAGAAAATCGGAACGGGCGGAATGGCGGTCGTATACCGCGCGAAGGACCGCAAGCTGAACCGCGACGTTGCCATCAAGGTTCTGAAGGAGGAATTCAGCCGCGACAAGCAATTTGTGGGCAAGTTCCGGGAGGAAGCCCAGGCCGCGGCGGGCCTGTCTCATGCCAATATCGTGAGCGTATACGATGTCGGCGAGTCAGGCAGCATTTACTATATCGTCATGGAGCTGATCGAGGGAATCACCCTCAAGGAGTATATTCTGCGCAAGCACCGCCTGGACACCCGGGAGACGATCGGCGTCGCGATCCAGGTCGCGTCCGGCCTCGGGGCCGCGCACGCGAGGCATCTGATCCACCGTGATATCAAGCCGCAGAATATCATGATTTCCAGGGACGGGAAAATCAAGGTGACGGATTTCGGAATCGCGAGAGCGATTACGGACGAAACCACCAACATGTACCGGGCTGCCGGTTCCGTCCACTACATTTCGCCGGAGCAGGCAAAGGGCGGATACTGCGACGAGCGCAGCGATATCTACTCCCTGGGCATCACCATGTATGAGATGGCTACCGGAAAGCTTCCCTTCGACGGGGATACGACGGTCGCGGTGGCGATCGCCCAGATGAATCAGGATCCTGTGCCGCCGTCGCAGATCGTTCCGACGATCCCCCCGGCATTGGAGGATATCATCTTAAAATGCATCCAGAAAAATCCTGACATGCGCTATTCCAACTGCGCCGAACTGATCTCTGACCTCCGCCAGACGATCGTCACTCCGCAGAAGCATTTCGTCCGGTTCGGCAGTGAGGCGAAGCTTCCCGCCGGCGGAACTGCCGGGACGGCCGCGGCGGCTGCCGCCACCGGGACAGGCGCCGCGGGACAGGTTTCAGCGTCAGGGGCATACCATGTTCCGCAGGCTACCATCATGATGAATAACATCAAATGGCGCGGGCAGGGAAATTCCGCCCAGTCATCCGCCGAGCAGCCGTCCCCGTTCGCGAGGCCGGCTGCCGGAAGGGAAGCCGCGGGAGTGGCAGCCGAAGGCAGGGCTCGTGAAGAAAACGCCGGGCAGGGCGCCGCGGGGAGATACCGCGGTGAGACTGCCGGAGGCCAGCGGAGGATGCAGGCTGCGGGATCGCGCCGAAATCCTTCGGCGGACGAGAGGCGGCAGGAGAGAGCCGCCGGCAGAGCGTCTGACGGAAACAGGCGCCGCGCGGCCAGTGCAGCGTCAGCCGCGGCGAAAACCACGCCTCCGGAAGATCTTCCGGCAACGATGTTCGACCATGTGCTGACGGTGATCGGGGGAACCCTCGGCGTCGTGATCCTGATCATGGTCATTTATATCGGGATCTCCGTGAACGGCTTCCTGAGGCCGTCCACCAGCGCGGCCAGCGTCGGAACGGCGGCGCAGACGACGACAGCGGCGGCCGCGGAGACGGAGGCGGCGACGGAGGATACAGCCGAAGAAACCGAGACGTCAGAGGACATGACGGAGGTCCCGAACCTTCTGGGCATGACGATCACCGAGGCCAGGGAGGCGCTGGAAAGCGCGGGCCTTGTTTACCGGTTTACCAATTCGTACGAGAGTTCGGATATCTACGAGGCCGGGCTGGTGTGCAAGCAGCAGTACGAGCCGGGGACCCTGGTGAAGAAGAACACGACGGTGAAGATATCCATCAGCATGGGCACTGACAAGGTCGTGCTGAAAGGCGAGGATTATATCGGCGTCAACCTGACGGTTCTCGAGTATCTGCTGAACGGGACGGATATCGATGTGGAATATATCGCGACGGAGAGCGACGAGCCGAAGAACACAATCCTTTCCATAGAGCCGCTCGACGCGACGCTGTCGCCGGGAGACAAACTCACGGTCTACTACAGCAAGGGGCCGTCCACGGTAGCCGTTTCAAGTCTGATCGGCCTGACCCAGGACCAGGCGGCCAGCAGGCTGTCGGACCAGGGACTCACGCTCGGGAATGTGACGCAGGAGTACAACAGCAGCGTCGAGGCCAACCTCGTGTGCGCCCAGAGCATCTCAGAGGGAACGGTCGTCAAGATCGGCTCCTCCGTGGATATCACGATCAGCCTCGGCCCGAAGATGATCCAGATTCCGTCCGTGATCGGCATGAGCGAAGCCGACGCGACGACAACGCTGCAGAATTCGGAACTCAGCGTGACTTCCGCCTATGAAAACAGCTCTTCGGCGGCCGGCACTGTCATCCGCCAGAGCCCTGAAGCCGGAGGATGGGCGAATCAGTGGAGCACCGTGACGATTGTCGTGAGTACGGGCCCCGCGCAGGTCACGGTGCCTTCCGTCACAGGCATGACGCAGGACCAGGCGGCATCGACGCTCGCCTCGGCCGGCCTTTCCGTCACGTGGACGGAGGCAAACAACGATTCAGTTGAGGCGGGAATCGTCACCTACCAGTCGGTTGATGCAGGCACCACGGTGGATGCCGGAACCGTCATCAGCTGCGAAGTCAGCCTCGGGCCGGCGGCGACAACCACTACAGGCGCGACGACCGCGGCCCAGACGACGGTGCCCTCCGTCACGGGAACCCAGCAGGCGGACGCGGAGGCGGCTCTCACGGCAGCCGGGCTGACAGTGACGGAATGGCGGATGGTGAGCTACGATGACGTCCCCGCAGGGACTGTCACTTACCAGAGCCTTGAAGCGGGCACCACGGTGGCGGTCGGCAGCACACTCTACTGCGAAGTCAGCAGCGGGCCGGCCAGCCAGTGACGGGGCTGGCGCCAGAGGAAACAGATGACCGGAAAAATCATGAAATGCGTCGCGGGCTTCTATTATGTCCGCGACGAATCGGGACATGTGTGGCAGTGCCGGGCAAGAGGCGTTTTCCGCAAGGACAACATCAAGCCGCTTGCCGGCGACAACTGCCGGTTTGAGCTGACCGACACACAGGATGTCGAAGGAAATGTGACGGAGATCCTTCCCCGGAAGAATGTCCTGTTCCGGCCCGAGGCGGCAAATGTGGATCAGTCGGCTCTGGTTTTTGCCTGCCGCGATCCAGACATCAGCCTCGCGCTGGTCGACAGGATGCTGGTGACGCAGGAATTCCTGTCGGTTCCCTGTTTCCTTGTGTTTACCAAAAGCGACCTGCTTCGGGAAGGAGAGCGGGAAAAACTGGCGGCTCCCTACCGGAGCGCCGGCTATGAGATGGTTTTCATCAGCGCGGGCGCCGGGGAGGAAGATCCCGAAATGAAAAAATTCCGCGGCCTTCTCGACGGGAAAGTCACAGCGCTGGCCGGGCCTTCCGGAGTGGGAAAGTCAACGCTGGTCAACACGCTGGTGCCGGGAGCCCACAGCGAAACCGGGGAACTCAGCCGCAGAATCCGGCGGGGAAGGCAGACAACCAGGGCAACCGAGATGTTCTGCCTGAAAGACGGCACATGGGTTTTCGACACTCCCGGCTTTTCGGCGCTGGAATTCAGGCAGATCGAAAAAGAAAAGCTGGAACTGTATTTTCCGGAATTCCTGCCGTATCTCGGAAAGTGCCGTTTCGCGGGCTGCAGCCACATCGCGGAGAAGGACTGCGCGGTGAAGGAAGCGCTGTCGGAGGGCAGGATTTCCGCGTCCCGCTACCGGAATTACGCGGCTTTTTACCGGGAACTCGCCGCGGTGAAAAGATACTGAGACAGGAGAAAATATGGCAGCAGAGCTTTATCCCTCTATTCTGAGCGCGGATTTCATGCGTCTCGGGGAACAGGTGCAGATCACCCGGGAGGAGAACATCCGCACCCTCCATGTTGACGTCATGGACGGGGTTTTCGTCCCCAGTATTTCCTTCGGCTTTCCGGTGATCGATTCCCTGGCGGCCCAGACCGATCAGCATCTGGATATCCACCTGATGATCGTAAAGCCGGAGCGCTACATCGAAAGATTCGCGAAATACCGCGGCAGCACGATCACGGTACACGCGGAGGCCTGCCCCGATCTTCCGGCTGTCGTCCGGCAGATCAGGGCAGCGGGCTGCCTGGCCGGGGCCGCGATCAGTCCGGAGACGGACTGCTCCGCGGTATATCCGGTTCTGGATCTGCTGGATGAAGTGATTGTGATGACGGTGCATCCGGGATTCGGCGGACAGAAGATGATTGAAGAAGTCCTGGACAAGGCCGGCGTGCTCCGCCGCGAGATGGAGAGGCGGGGCCTGAAGACAGGAATCGCGACAGACGGGGGAATTACCCGGGGGAATATCCGCAGGGCAGTCGACGCGGGCTTTGACAGGATCGTCTGCGGCAGCGCGGTATTCCGCGGAGATATCCGGCAGAATATCCGGGCGCTGAGGGCCGAGCTGCCGGAAGAAAGCCGGGAAGAATGAACCGGGACAGGATTCTCATCGTCTGCGGCGGGGAGTGCGGCGCTGATTTCCTGAACAAAGTGTGGAATTCTTTCCGGCCGGATCTGGTGATCGCTGCGGACGGGGCTCTCAGAGTTCTTTCCCTCGCGGGCCGGACCTGCGATATCGCCGTCGGGGATTTCGACACGGTTGAACCGGATCTCCTTTCGGCGTTTGTGAGCCAGGGGACCCGCGTCGAGAGGCACCCGCCGGAAAAGGACGAGACGGATTCCGAGCTGGCGATGCGGCTGGCGCTTCAGTTCCGGCCGCTGCAGATCCGACTGCTCGGGGCGCTCGGCGGGAGGTTTGACCACGCGCTGGTGAATGTGCGTCTGCTGCCCCAGGCGGAGGCAGCCGGAGCGCGCTGCATCATCGAGGACAGACACAGCCGCCTGTTTCTCCTGCGGAGCGGCGGGACCGTGGCCAGGGATCCCGAATACCGGTATTTTTCCCTGTTTCCGATGTCGGATCGGGTGGAAAACCTCTGCATCACGGGGACGAAATACGAACTCAGGAATTATACGGCAAAGAGGGAGGAAACGCCCGGTTTTCTGGTGAGCGATGAGATCGTCGGGGAGAGAGCGCTGGTCACCTATGACAGCGGGGTGCTGCTGGCGGTCCTGTCCAGAGACTGAGCGCAAAATACCATGGATAAACCGACGGGCGGGTACTCCGGAAGCGCGGACGCGGCAGGAAAACCGGGAAGCGGGTGCGGACTCCGCGCTGGAAAGGGGAGAGAATGAGGAACCGGAAAGTTCTTTCAGCACTTTGCGCAGCGGCGGTATTCTCCCTGTCAGGATGCGGGCTGGACGGCATTTATCTGACAGACAGCACGGATACGCTCGCGGCTGCCGGAAAGACAGTATCCCTCACGGCAGAGGAGTGCAGCCTGATTTTCCTGAATTACCAGAGCCTGTACAACGAATATTACAGAAACGCCGGGATGGAAAATTTCTGGTACATCACCATGCCGGATTCATCCGCTGAGGAGGAAACCTCCGCGGCCGGTGAGGACACGGCGGCGGAAAGCGGATCCGGCAATGACAGCGGCGGCGGGGGATCCTCCACATTTGCCGACACGATCAAAAACGGCAGGGTGCGCGATGAGGTCACCGCCCTGATTCTTCTGGGGGACATCGCCGCGGATAACGGGACAGAGCTGACGGAAGAGGAAAGCACTCTCTGCAGTGAAGCTGCCCGCGAGTACTACGAAACTCTTTCTGATCAGGAGATCAGCTATACAGGCGCCGCGCTTGAGGACGTGGAAACGCTGTACCGGCAATACCGCGTCGCGCAGGATATGATCGCGCAGCTGACGGCGGACGCGTATCTCGATATCAGCGACAATGACCGCCGGGTCATCAACATACAGGCGCTGTGCGTTTCAGATGAGCCGCTGGCGGAGGAGCTGCATCAGGAACTGGCCGACGGAGCGGATTTCACGAGGCTCGCGAGGGAAAACTCCCTGCTCGGTCAGATCGAGTTTCAGGTTTCCCGGGGAGAGCTGAATCCTCTGCTGGAGGAGCCCGCTTTTCTGCTGGACACGGATGAAATATCGGAAGTGATTCCGGTGGACGGCTATTACTATATCCTGAAATGCGTCAATGACTTCAATGAGTCCGAGAGCCGGAAAAATGAAAGCCGTGTGCTGGATATCGCCCGCTACAGCCAGTGGAGCCAGGATGTGATCAGCTATTCGGAGAATGACCGGGTTCTTTTTCTGGATTCCTACTGGGATGAAATGACTTTTACCGACACGGACCAGCTGACGGCGGACGGGCTGTACACCATCTACCTGAAGTATTTTCCGGATGACTGAAAGACTGCCTGCCCCGGATGGCTGAAATACCTGAACGGCGGCGGAAGAAGATTGCGGCAGCGAACAGCCGGAGGGGAAACCTCCGGCTTTTTTAATGGGGATCAGTCTGCCAGGCTCAGACAGTACTTTACAGATATCAGGCGGGACGGGCGGAATCGAGGCCGCCGGATGTCCCGTGGGGGTGTTCTTGTCTACGGATTAAGTAGCACTCAATCCTGATGAGTGCTGAAATTTTTCTAAAATTAACCGAATTTTTCCTGATTTTGACTCAAAAGCGTTGACATCAGGGAATGAAAGTTATAAAATGACTTTTGTTCAGAATCGAAGGCCCGCAGAATACGATCTCTGGATTTTCCGCGGCCGGATTCTTCTGACATCTGATGCATGCAGATGCATTTGATCATAAATAAAAGGAGCGAGAGCAGATGAACAAGCAGGGCAATTTGTCTATTGAAAGCGAAAATATTTTTCCGGTCATCAAAAAGTGGCTGTATTCCGATCACGATATTTTTGTCCGTGAGATGGTCAGCAACGGATGCGACGCGATCACCAAAATGAAGCGCCTGGTGCTGATGGGAGACGCGGAGGTCCCGGAAGATACGAAATACGAGGTTCACGTCATTACCGACGCGGATGCCAAAACCATCGCGTTTACCGATAACGGCCTCGGAATGGACGCGGAAGAAATTGAAAAATATATCAACCAGATCGCGTTTTCCGGCGCGAAGGATTTTCTCGAGAAATACAAGGATAAGGCGAGCGACGACCAGATCATCGGCCATTTCGGCCTCGGATTCTATTCCGCGTTTATGGTCGCTGACCATGTGACGATCGACTCCCTTTCCTGGAAGAAGGACGCGCAGCCGGTTCACTGGGAGTCCGAAGGCGGGCAGACGTTCTCCATGTCTGACGGAAACCGCACCGAACGCGGAACCACGATCACGCTGTACCTGAATGACGACAGCTATGAGTTCTCCAACGAGTACCGCGTCAGGGAAGTGCTGGACAAGTACTGCTCGTTCATGCCGGTTCCGATCTACCTCGACGTCATCAAGACCGAGGCGCAGAAGAAGCAGGAGGAGGAAGAGGCGAAGAAGGCTGCCGAGGAAGCCGCGAAAAAGGCCGCTGAGGCAAAAGAAAAAGGCGAGGAGGTTCCTGAACAGAAACCGGAAGAGAAGAAGCCTGAGGAGCCGAAGCCGATCAACGATGTCAATCCTCTCTGGAACAAAAAGCCCAATGAGTGCACCGACGAAGAGTATAAGAATTTCTATCACAAAGTGTTCGGCGATTTCAAGGATCCGCTGTTCTGGATTCACCTGAACATGGATTATCCGTTCAACCTGAAGGGCATCCTGTATTTTCCGAAGATCAACATGGAGTACGAGAGCGCCGAGGGCTCGATCAAACTGTACAACAACCAGGTCTACGTCGCGGACAACATCAAGGAAGTCATCCCGGAGTACCTGTTCGTGCTCAAGGGCGTTATCGACTGCCCGGACCTTCCGCTGAATGTCTCGCGCTCAGCGCTGCAGAACGACGGATTCGCGAAGAAAGTTTCCGATTATATCACAAAGAAAGTCTGCGACAAGCTGACCGGAATGTGCAAGACAGACCGTGAGAATTACGAAAAATACTGGGATGACATCAGCCCGTTCGTCAAATACGGCTGCCTGAAGGACGAGAAATTCTGCGAGAAGGTGGAGCCGGCGGTTCTGTTCAGGAACCTTGACGGCAAACACCAGACTCTGGAAGAGGCGGAGAAGGCCGCGGAGGACGAAGGCCACAAGAATACCATCTACTATGTGACCGATGAGAAAGAACAGGGCCAGTACATTTCCCTGTTCCGCAGGCAGAAGATGAACGCTTACATCCTGCCGCACAAGATTGATTCCCCGTTTATTTCCCAGCTGGAACAGAAGCACCAGGATCTGCACTTCAAGAGAGTGGACGCCGACGTCTCCGAATCTCTCCGCGAGACGGTCAGCGGCGATGAAAAGAAGACGATCGAGGAATCCGGAAAATCCCTGCAGGACGTCTTCCGCAAAGCGCTGAAGAACGACAAACTTGAGGTGAAAGCCGACAGGCTCAAGGACAGTTCCGTCGCCGCGGTGATGACCGTTACCGAGGAAAACCGCCGCATGCAGGAAATGATGAAGATGTACGGCATCAATGATACCGGCTTCGACAGCCAGGAAACGCTGGTGCTGAACATCACGCATCCTCTGGTGCAGTATGTCCTTGACCATAAGGATACGGAGGATGACCTGAAGATGTACTGCGAGCAGATTTACGACCTCGCGGAACTGGCTCACGGCACCCTTTCCCCGGAGCGCATGCGCAGATTCATCAGGCGTTCGAACAACATCATGCTGCAGATGGCCGGCCAGCCGGCGATCCCGGAGGAAGAGGAAACCTCTTCCGACGGCAGCGGGAATGCCGGTGAGGAGCAGGAAAATGCCGGAAAAGCCGGCTCTGGAGATGGCGCAGCGGAAGCGGCGGAAAACGGCGCTGAGGCTGCTTCAGGTACAGAGCAGAACGAAAATCCGGAAACCGCGGCAGAACCGTCTGACAGCGGCGCCGAAGCGGAAAGCGGCGCAGAAACCGGGAACAGCTCTGAGACTGAGAGCGGCGCTGAAACCGGCGGCGCGGAAACAGTGATTGACGCTGATGGAAACGAAACGCAAGTCAATACGGAAAATTAAACCAGGCATGAAATCAGACGCCTGGCCGGCCCTTCAATGGAAAAAGGGCCGGCCAGGTGTTTTGCGGCCGCAGGCCGGTGCTGAAACCCCGGCCTGCGGCACGATTCATCCCATGATATCAGAAAAGCAGGCCTTCCGCTGAATTCATTTCGCGATGACTGACGAAAATACGCATTGAGCGGTATTTATACCGCGGCGTCTGTCGAAAGCGAGCCTTCTGCGGAATCCATTCCGCGACGTCTGACGGCTGGAACGCTTAAATCGGGATCATTCCACAGCTTCAAACGGGAGGCCTTCCCGCCGGAACCATTCGGCCGCTTCGCTGTCCCACTGCCTTTCGGGGCCGCGGTCCAGCGCAAAACGGCTGTACGACACCGCGGTGGTAGCGGTGATCTTTCCGTCCTTATACTGAAGGACGAGAACGAACGATGAGATGCCGCTGTCTTCCGCGCCGGCCAGTTCCCCGAAATATTCCGGCGCCTCCGAAGCGGGGCAGAGAAGGACAAGCCTGAACGAAAGCGGCGTTCTTTTGCCGCGGATCATCGAAAAACAGATCGGGCGGATATCTTTCCAGGATACGAAAGTATTTTCATTGTTCCCTGGAACTCCGGCGGCATCGCCGGACGGGCGGGCGGAAGACACGGCAGTTCCGGCCTGTTTTTCCCCGGTTCCTCCGGCAGCGGCTGAGACCGTGCCGGCGGAATGATTCAGGAAGAAATCCCGGTTGATTTTTCCGTCGATCGTATAGGTGACGGCGCAGGTAAAGACAGCCTCCTGCAGGCGGTAGCAGTCAAAAGTGTCAGAGAGAAAGAGTTTTGTCGTGATTTCCCTCAGTGAAGCGGATTGAAATGATTTCATATAAACTCCTCATCAGCGCGGAACGAAGTTCTTCGCCGCAATATACCCAGGCCATCATAAACCATCGGCAGGACACATGCAATATGCCGGACTGAAGGAAAAACAGTTGACAGATTCGGGCGGCTGGTGTAGAATACAACATGCGTTCGCAAGAACCGCACGCTTCTGTGGCTCAGTCGGTAGAGCGATTGATTCGTAATCAATAGGTCGGGGGTTCAAGTCCCCCCGGAAGCTTTAGGGCACCTGGAAGGGTGCTTTTTTTAGTATGCGCGCCATGGGCGCGCTCTAATGGGTGAAAGTCCCTGGTACGCCTTGGCAGCGAGGAAGTACATAGCTGAACAGCAAGGGTGTC
>JBMNRC010000031.1:0-27978 GCA_050944455.1 Lachnospiraceae bacterium | reverse complement strand
GCCTACAGCTTCTTTCAGATTCCGCCTCACGGCGGACACCCTTGCTGTTCAGCTATGTACTTCCTCGCTGCCAAGGCGTACCAGGGACTTTCACCCATTAGAGCGCGCCCATGGCGCGCATACTAAATAAAAGGCCGGACGTCTTCTCTCAGACGTCCGGCCCACAGTACAAGTACAGCCAGTTCTTTTTTATATTCCGGGAACAAAGTGTCTCTGTGTCAGAGTACTGTTCCTTCCCTGATATCTCTCCACAGACGCTCTGATGTTCACCTCTTCAACCGAAGCTGTTTTGTCCTCAATGAATCGACGGGTTACTTTTCGTCGATCGAATAATTCTCGTAATAGTGCTCGCCCTTCTCGAAAAGGAACTTTTCAGGAAGAGTCACATGGAAATCTTTCGCCAGCGCGCGGAACTGATCCGGAGTGATCGTCTGGCGCTTCGTCTTTGTCATGGAGAGAACTTTGACCAGGATTTCAGCGGATTTCTCAACCGTGTGCATCAGTCCGAAGGTCTCGTCAAAATCCGCGCCGGAGCAGAACATCCCGTGATGCGCCCAGATCGCGACATTATACTGCTCCATCAGCCTGCTGGTAGCAACGGCGATATCGCGGCCGCCCGGAACCATCCAGTCTACGACGCCGATGCCTTCGGGGAACACAACCGGGCACTCCGTAGCCATCTCCCACAGCTCGCGGGTAAAAATCTCGTCCTTCAGCGGGAGGACGAATGTCAGAGCAATGGTGTTGGTCGTATGCGCATGGTAAATCACATGATACCGGCCGTTCGTCACTCTCTTTTTGACTTCATGATTCATCAGGTGGGAAGGAAGTTCGGAAGTAGGACGCCCGCCTTCGGTCAGGCCCCAGCGGATGCGGAAATTTTCGCCTTTGCCGTCCAGCTCAATGATGCAGGTGTTTGCTGCCGGGTCGAGGATAACGTTGCGCATGTATTTGCCGGAACCGGTTACCATAAAATATTCGCCGGCCAGGGTCGGAACGCTGGTACCGATCGGCTGCCATGCCCCGTTCTCATTCAAGTCATCCTGAATGGACTCTGCTTCTTCCGCGGACAGGCGGTAAGAAAGATTTCCGCCATTTCTCTCGTGCCAGCCCTGACGGAACCCGTCGTCACAGCACTTGATAAATCCTTTTGCGAATTTCGTGTCAAGAACTTTCATACAATCTCCTCCTCTGATCAGACTGCCGCGCGGTATACCAGCGGCGATTTACCTGGGTTTGTTGCGGACTGCCCGTCTCTTCAGGCATTATCTGCCATTTAGAATTATCATACAACAATCGTCAGTTGGGTTCAAGCAGAATTTTGTTGTTTCTTTAAATTATTTTGTGGATTTATGTTGTCTCTTTCGACTCATGTGTTACAACTCTGATTGATTTTCTGCTTTTTACCGGATATCCGCCATGTATCCAGGCAGCGCGCAGCCGTATTCAATAAATCATTTCCGCCCATCGGGTTATCCTCAGGGCTGCCTGCATACCATGGTCCATTGCACGGTCCTGCCAGTTTATAATGGATTATATACTGTCAGGCTTCAGATCTGCTGAGAAAAGAACGTCGGAACCGGATACCGGACTGACCCGATTCTAAAAAAAGCAGGATCCGGAGGAATCCTGCAATAACACTGATATTATTACGGGCTGCTTTCTGTCCGCCGGCAGCCTTCAAAAAAATCCGTATCGAAATCTTCAGGTCTCAGCCGTCTTCTGGAAAATCGCTTTCTGAACCGGCTTCAATGCCGACAGAAGAATTTCCCCGAACACGTAGCAGCTGACGAACTCTCCCGCAAAGATGGCGATTGCCTCAAGCCACAGCGGCAGGTCAACGCCATATCCGAATTTCAGCACGAGCGGAACGATCACTGTGTTGGAAAGAATCGTGGGGATCGGAACCAGCCAGCGGTTTTTCCTGAGCAGATACGCAAAAACCGCGCCGATCAGGGTCGCCAGCGATCCGAAGATAATGTCGAGAATGATCGCTCCGCCGAGAATGTTCGCGATCAGGCAGCCGACAAAAAGTCCCGGGATTGCCGCCGGCGTAAAGAACGGCAGGATGGTGAGCGCCTCTGACACCCGGAGCTGGACTTCACCGTAGGATATCGGCTGGAATATTAAGGTTAAAGCAACATAAAGAGCCGCGATGACCGCGGCCTGCGTCAGAAAAAGAACTCCGGTTCTGCCGCCGGATTCCTTTGCCGCAGTATTTTTTTTCATGATAAAATTTCCTCCCTGGTTTTGTTTATCGTGAGGATGGCTTCAAACTCACGGCGGCATCAGGCCTCCGGTTCCGCGCCGCATGCTTATTATACCCGGGCCGGGCTGTTTGTAAAGGCTGCTGCTGGCGTTGCATATGGCTTCCTGATGATCCCGCCAACCAATAACCGGGGAGGAAACAACCGTTCTGTTCGATATCCGATCATTCCCGGAATAAACCGGATCACAGCAGTCCCTGGATCAGAATGATCAGGATGAGCACCGGCAGCACAAAACGAAAATAGTATTTCAGTTTGGGTGAAATTCTGATACCCGCCCCTGTGTTGGCTTCCTTCAGGTAGCTGTCAAATCCCCAGCCCCATTTCGTGACGCAGAACAGAAGGAAAACCAGGGATCCGCCGGGAAGAAGGATATTGCTCACCAGAAAATCCTCGGAATCCAGGACGTCTTTTCCCGGGATCGGGTGAAACCCGGACCAGACGTTGTAGCCGAGCACGCAGGGGACGCTGGCCAGCGCAACCAGGATCAGGTTGAATACCACCGACTTCCGGCGGCTCCAGCCGAAATTGTCCATCATGCCGGCGATCAGGTTTTCAAAAACCGCTGTCACAGTCGAAAAGCTCGCGAAAGTCATAAACAGGAAGAACAGCGATCCCCAGATCCGCCCTCCTGCCATATTGATAAACACCTTGGGGAGAGTGACAAAAATGAGGGACGGTCCCTGTCCCGGTTCCACGTCGTAGCTGAAACAGGCCGGGAAAATAATCAGGCCGGCCATCAGCGCGACAAAGGTATCCAGTCCCGCGATTTTCAGAGATTCACTTCCGAGCGTATGCTCCCTGGACATGTAGCTGCCGAAAATCTCCATCGCCGCGATTCCCAGGCTCAGTGTAAAGAAAGACTGGTTCATCGCCGCCGAAATGATGTTGCCGAGTCCCGCTTCCTTCGCTCGGGAAACGCTGGGAAGAAGGTAAAAGGCCAGCCCTTCGGAAGCTCCGGACAATGTCAGGCTGTGAACGGCAAGAACCACGATCAGGCAGAGAAGGCCGATCATCATCACCTTGGTGACCCTCTCGAGCCCTTTCTGCACGCTCCCGCTGCACACGAGAAAGCCAAGCACTACCGTCAGGAGCATGAAGAACATCATTTCCGCCGGATTTCCCAGCATGGATGAAAAGATTCCGTCCACACTCCCCATCGAAACCTCTTCAAACTGGCCGGACAGGAATTTCCAGAAATAATCCATCATCCAGCCGGAGACGGTCGTATAGTACATCATCAGAAGATAACATCCGATCAGGCAGAACCATCCGTGGATATGCCATTTTGTGCCGGGTTTTTCCAGCGCCCTGTAGCCCTGTACAGCGCTTTTCCGGCTGGCCCGTCCCACTGCGAGTTCCATGGTGAGTACCGGAACAGCCATAATCACAAGGAACAGCAGATAAAAAAGAACGAAGATTCCTCCGCCGTTCTGTCCTGTGATGTACGGAAATTTCCATACGTTGCCGATTCCGATAGCGCATCCGGCGCTGACCAGGATGAATCCGAGCCGCGAAGCAAAACTGTCTCTCTTCTGTGTCATATCTCCCCCGTCGGCAGCTGGCGTTTTCGGCGCCAGCCTGTATTTCTGCTGTTTCTCTGTCTGATGAAGCGTCTGCTGTTCTCCGCCGCGGCTCCCGCGCGCGGGTCCCGGTATTCCTTAACTGATTGATATTGTCCAGGCGGGTGTTCATTCCCGTCCGCGTTGATCCCGGTATTCCCGGGTAAAAACGTCCTTCCGACTGGCGGCCCCGCACATCACATCAGTTTCTGATCGTAAACCGCCCTCGCGCCGCCGACATACTTCGGCCTGCGCCGCGCGCAGATCACATAAGCGTTTCCGATTTTATTCGGATTCACCCGCACCGGGACGACAACCGGATGAATGTGCATGCCGATCAGGGTTCCCCCGATGTCAATGCCGGCGCTCGCTTTCTGGTTCAGGCTTTCAACGGCTGCCGGATCTTTCAGGTTCTGATAGGCAACTGTCGCGAAAGCTCCTCCCGCGTGGTTCGGCTGGGGAATAACATTCACCTGTTCAAGGCCGTAGGCCTCCATGGTTTCCCGCTCCACGATCAGCGCCCGGTTCAGATGTTCGCAGCACTGTGCAGCGATGCGGAGGCCGTGCTTATCCAGAACCTCCTTTATCCCTTTATAGGCGGCTGCGGCCGCGTCCATGCTGGTGTGAGTTCCGATATTTTCTCCGAGAATCTCACTCGAGGAGCATCCGACTACAAAAATATCGCCAGGATGAAGTTTCGCCTGTTCGCAGAGCAGTTCCGTGATTGTTCTGCTCTCCGCTGTAACCTGTGAGAGAAAATCCGATGAAATTTGCTGATCGTTATCCATAACCCCTCCTGAAGATCTTTGGATCATTCCTGATAGCCGTTATCCTGATGTCCTGCCTGTGCGCTGCCGGACTGTTCCCGCGAATCTTTTCCTTTCCGGACGCGTTCCGTCATCTTCTGCCCTCCCAGATAGTCCACCGGGTTCCGGCCGTTCCTGTCCCTGCTGATCTGGATCAGGGAGAACAGGTTCATACCGATGCTGACCGCGTTGGACACCGCGTTGACGTAGTTGCGGGAATACAGGCTGTAGACGATCCACATGGCCGAAGTCACCAGCAGCGAATATTTGAGCGGCACTGATGTCTCGTCCTTCCGCACGACAAACACTGCGTTGATGACAGTCGCTGCCACCGGCAGCAGTCCGATCAGTCCCTGCGTATTATAGTACAGTCCGAGTACGACACCAACAGCGATGATCGCTGTCTGGACTATAACATTGCTGACACCGGCCAGAACCAGCAGGTTCCGGATCACGCTGAAAAGATTCTGGAGAACGGCGCTCGGCGATCTGAGCATGGCAAAGGCCGCGGTCTGGATGCCCATGAAAACGGCCTGAAGCAAAACGACTGTTTTCTTTTTCTTTGCCAGCATGCTGGCAAACATAAAAAGCATTCCGACAGCCGTCAGAGCATTGGCTATAACCAGTAAAGACAATATAGTTTCCTCCTGTCGACATGATAAAACGTGACTTCCTCAGCAGGCCCGGATAATTGTATATGTTTTAAAAAATTGCCTGCCTGGAAATCACTGCCGCGGCTGTTATGCCCGCAGCCGCAGTCTTGCACGATCTTCCGCATTCACGCGCACTTCTGCTTCCGGAATCCGTTCTTCCGGAGAGGCTCTGCGACGCGCGTCCTGAACAGATCGATGAAAGGTCCCATGAAAAAGGCCGTGAGAATCGTTCCGATGCCGGGTCTCATGCCATACGCGTAACCGCAGAGCACCCCGATGATCACGCAGCAGAGATCCGTCGTGATTCGGATAAAGCGGAATGGGATCTTTCTGATCCTTGCCGACAGCGTGAGGGCCAGCGCGTCATAGGTGGAGACTCCCAGATCCCCGACGAAATAGAGCGCGGAGGCAAAGCAGAGAATCATCAGTCCGGCGAGAAGCAGAAAAAATCTGACCGCGAGGCCGGGAGCCGGAAAAATCACACCCCAGAGCCAGGATGAAAAATCAACGACATATCCCAGCAGAAAAAGATTGATGAACGTAGCGATTCCGATCAGTTTCGCGTCGAGAAAAATCAGGTCGAAGACCAGTATTGCCAGATTCAGAATCATATAGAAGGTGCCGAATCCCATTCCGCCGGCCAGCCTGCAAGAAAGGCCATGGGCAAAGATCTGGAAGGGATCAAGTCCCATCCGGGAGTTCTGGAACATCCCGACCGAAAACCCGCTCAGCAGGACTCCGATCGTCGTCATCCACAGCCGGCGTTTCATTTCCGGACTTGTTCTGCAGTCATTCAGAAAATTCTCCAGTTTTTCCATCATCTGACCTCTTGTCCTGTTTCGGCTCGCGCGGTTCCGGCAGCAGGTACCTCCGCCAGGCCGCGGAAAATACCCCCGTCCAAAAGCACCCTGTATTCACACCGATAGTACCTGCGCCAGGACGCGGATAATATCCTCAGTCTGATATGGTCTTCAGGATGTCCGGCAGTTTCCGGATAAAAAGAATAGTGCAGATCGTGGCAGCTGTCGCGTCGGCAACGGCTTCCGCCGCATAGACACCCATCACGCCGAACCATACCGGCAGAATCAGAGCCAGCGGAATCAGCAGGATGATTTTTCGGAGCAGCGCGATAAACAGGGACAGCTTTGGCTGTTCCGTCGCCACGAAAGTGGTCTGGCAGGCCCGCTGCAGGCCGAAAATCGTCATTCCGGCAAGAAACACCGGCATGATTTTCGAGACCATTGAGATCAGTTCCGGGTCGTCCGTGAAAATCCGGGCGACCGACGCCGGAAACAGGATCTCGAACATTGTCCCGATGAAGTTATAACCGGCCATGACAATCATCCCGATTTTCACAGCTTCCTTCACCCTCTGCGGGCTCCTGTGCCCGTAATTATAGCTGATCACCGGTGAAAGGCCGTTGGAAAAGCCGGAAATCGGTACGCTCACAAACTGCATCGCACTCTGCATGACGGTAAGCGTGCTGACATAAATATCGCCGTATCTGGCCAGGCTGCCGTTCAGCACAAATCCCACAAGGCTCTCTGTGCTGTTCATGACAAAGGGGGATATGCCCAGGGAAAAAATCCGCGAAATCGTCGTCCGATCGGGACGCAGATGACGTTTTTCCAGCCGCAGGCTTGCCTTTTTCGAGCACAGAAAACGCAGGATCCAGACAGCTGATGCCGCCTGCGAGATAACCGTCGCGGCCGCGGCGCCGCGGACTCCCCACCCGAACCCCGGGACAAAAAGCGCGTCAAGCGCGATATTCAGGACGGCACCCAGCAGAACGGAACACATCGCGGTGAGCGAGCGCCCCTGGCTGCTGATAAAGCTGTTGAGCCCGACGGAAACCTGGACAAAGAATGTACCCAGCAGATAAACCGAGAGATAGGCTTCCGCGTACGGAAGCGTCTGTTCCGAAGCCCCGATCAGCCGCAGGACAGGTCTCATAAAGGCGAAAATGCCGGCCGAGGTCAGTACGGTGAACAGGATCAGAAGGTCGAAACCGTTCCCGAGGATCCGGCCCGCTTCCTCGTGGTCACCCTTCCCCAGGGCAATCGCCGCAAGCGGGGCTCCGCCCCCGCCCACGAACATCGCAAAAGCGGATATCAGGATCAGCAGAGACCCGGTCACGCCGACTCCCGCGAGAGCGTTCGTGCCTTCCCCCGCGATATGACCGATGAACACACGGTCGACAACGTTGTACAGCATGTTGACGATCTGGGCGAGCACAGAGGGCAGGGCCATCCTGAGAACCAGGGGGAGCATCGGCTCCGTTCCCAGGCGGTTTTCAAAGTTCTCCGGCTGCGCTGATGTTTCCGGTCCGCTGCCGTTATCTCTTTTTCTGGTCTGGTTCAACTCGGCTCTCCGCTCCTTTCCGCACATTGACTGCCCGCGATATTGCCGGTCACGCTTTGATTTTCTGCCGGCCTGCCGGGGCAATCGCATTTAATCATACGACTGAAGATGAAAAACCGCAACATAAAAATGCCTCTCCCCTGTTTCAGAGAAGAGACATTTTCTGGTCTTAATCAAATTATTGTTTCTGAAGCAATCGCTTTCAGGACAGAATCGCCTGATCGTTCGCGAATTCTCTCCCGGAAGCTTCCTCAAACTTATGCAGCAGATCTTCCACGGTAAGGTGCTTCTTCTCCTCGCCGCTGATATCGAGGATGATATTGCCCTCGGAGACCATGATCAGCCGATCCCCGTGCGTGATCGCGTCGCGCATGTTATGTGTGATCATCAGTGTCGTCAGCCGATTCTCCCGGACAATTCTGTCTGTCGCGCTGAGTACTTTCTGCGCGGTTTTCGGATCCAGCGCCGCGGTGTGTTCGTCAAGAAGCAGCGCTCTCGGCTTCTGCAGCGTTGCCATCAGAAGGGTCAGCGCCTGTCTCTGTCCGCCGGAAAGCAATCCGACCTTCACGGTCATCCGGTTCTCCAGACCCAGCCCGAGGGAAGCCAGTTTCTGCCTGTACTCTTCTTTCTCTTCCTTCGTGATCCCCCAGCCCAGGCCGCGCTTTTTGCCTCTGCGCGCCGCGAGCGCCAGATTCTCCTCAATTTCCATGTCGGAAGCGGTGCCGGTCATCGGATCTTGGAAAACCCGGCCGAGATACTTTGCCCTTTTATACTCCGGAAGCCCCGTGACGTCCATGTCGTCAATGAAGATTCTGCCGGAATCTACCGGCCATACTCCTGCCAGCGCGTTCAGCATAGTGGACTTGCCAGCGCCGTTCCCTCCGATCACGGTCACGAACTCAGCGTCGCCGATGGTGAGGGAAAGGTCGTTCAGCGCAACTTTTTCATTGATTGTTCCCGGATTGAACGTTTTGGAGACATGTTCCAGACGGATCATTTCTTTGCTCCTTTCCGGGCTGCCGCGCCGAACGAATGCCCGGCCTGGTTTTTCAGGTACGGAATTGCCAGGAACACCGCGACGATAATCGCCGTAAACAGCTTCAGGTCATCCGTTGGCATCCTCAGCCAGAGGACAAAACCGATCACGATATAGTAAATAATCGAACCGACCGCGACAAAGATCATCCGCACCATAAAATTCATGCCTTTGCGGAAAATCGCGTTCCCGAGCACTTCTCCGATGATCACGGCAGCCAGGCCGATGACGATGGAGCCGCGGCCCATGTTGATATCCGCGAAGCCCTGGTACTGGGCGAACAGTCCACCGGCCATGGCAACGAGGCCGTTGGAGAAAGAAAGGGCGAGAACTTTCATCGCGTTGATATTGATGCCCTGCGCGCGGCTCATCGCGGGGTTGTTCCCGGTCGCGCGGATCGCCGAACCCTGCTCGGTTCCGAAATACCAGTACAGGATAATCATCACGGCCGCGATGAAGATCAGTCCGACCGGAATGGCAGTCCCGATATACCGGGACGACATCACCAGGCTGTATTTGTTGACGGAAACGGCTACATTTGCCATTCCCATGATGTTCAGGTTTATCGAATACAGAGCAATCTGCATCAGTATGCCGGATAGAATATCCGGAATGCCGAGAAGAGTGTGCAGAAGACCCGTGCAGAGCCCGGCCAGAAGGCCGACGCCGAATGCCGCGAGAACAGCGATCGGAGCCGGAACCCCGTCAAGAATCAGCACGACCGCGGTTGCGCCGCCGGTTGCAAAGGAGCCGTCAACCGTCAGGTCGGCGAAATTCAGGATTCTGTACGTGATATAGACGCCGAGCGCCATTATGCCCCAGATCAGGCCCTGGGCGACATCACCGGGGATGGCTTCCAGAAAGTACATAAAGTTATACGACATAAGCTGTCCCAGCCTTTTCCGGGGCGGGTCCGGTTGAAGATGAAGTCTGCCTCACACAGCAGTGAGACGTTTCCGGCGCATCCCTGCCCGGAAACGTCTCACGAATTCTCTGCCTTCTTCGGTCTGATAATTTATTCCGTTTCAGCTTCTGTTTCAGTTTCCGCTTCAGTATCTTCTTCGGATTCTGCCTCTTCCGTGCCGATCGCAACGTAATCATCAGGAATCTCAACACCAAGTTCTTCCGCGATTTCCGCGTTGTACTCCTTGGTTACCTTGTCCGCGGTCTGAACTTCCATCTCGGCAGGATCCTCACCGTTCACCAGCACATCATAGGCCATCTCACCGGTCTGGTATCCGAGATCGTAATAATCGATGGACAGCGTCGCGACGCCGCAGCTGGAGCAGATTCCCTCTTCGCCGGCAATGATCGGAACACCTGCCGGAAGCGCGATATTGTTGATATTCTCCGCGCAGTTCGCCGCCGTGTTGTCGGTCGGAATGTAGAGAACCTTGCAGTTCTTGCAGGCCGTATCCGTTACCTGAGCCACATCATTGGAATCCGAGAACGTGTAATCGGTAACCTCATAGCCCTCATCTTCCAGATACCCGCGGATGTGGTCCGCCTGATACTTCGAATTCGGCTCAGCGGAACAGTACAGAATGCCAACCGTCTCATACTCGTCAGCCGGGAAAAGCTCAGCAAGCATCTCGGCCTGCTGGTCCAGCGGAGCCAGGTCGGAGGTTCCGGAAACATTGATGCCCGTAGTTCCGGTCCAGTCATCGATATCCAGCGCGGTAGCATAGTCGGTCACGGAGGTTCCGAGAATCGGGATATCAGCGGTAGCCGCGGATGCCGCCTGAAGCGCGGCCGTCGCGTTCGCCATGATCAGGTCATAGTGTGAAGAAACGAAGCTGTTTGCGATTGTCGCGCAGGTCGCTGAATCACCGGCAGCGTTCTGGACATCGATGGTAACGTGGTCTCCGAGAAGATCATAGAGAGCATCCTCAAAGCCCTGGGTTGCTTCGTCCAGCGCCGGGTGCTGAATCAGCTGAATGACGCCTACCGTGAAGTCCATCCCTGTGAGATCAACGGTTTCCTCCTCTGTCTCTTCTTCCGCCGGGACTGTGACAGCACCGACAAGACCTGCGGCCATCGCCGCTGCACTGATGTAAGCACAGATTTTTCTGATCTTCATAATTCCCCTCCTCAGATGCGGAAACAGCCCGGGCTGCACGCCCGGTTCGCTCCCGGATGGATTTGCGGGCTCCGCTGCCCTGAAAAATAACTGAAATCCGCATGGACGGCTTCCCGCAAAATTCTTGTTTATTAATATAACGGGCTAAAGCGCTGAAGTCAACGTTCAAATTTAATCTGATTTAAAAAGATCAATCGAAATCCTGTTCTTATTTGCGATATTCAGATTAATTTCGATCAATGTTGACTGTTTTTATCCAGACGGTTCCCTGACGGCAGTTTCCTTTGGGAATCCTGTCGTCGGTCTTCTTTTCTTTTTTCCGGCTCATTACTGGTTTCCGCCCGTTCCGTCCCCATTCTTCCATCTGAATTCTTCTCTGCTTCTCAGGCTGCATTCCGGGGGATTCGGATACTGCTCTCCGTTTTCTTCATCTGAAAATTCTTTCCGTGCTGGAAAAAATCCTCAGACCGTGTTAAAATAATCATAATTGATTTCGTAACTTATCAAAAACATCCCGCTGTCTTCGCCGTAGAAGCAGCTTTTTCTCCGGAGGAAGCTATGGATTCAACTGATTCAGCCAAGAGCAACAAACAGCTTTTTGAAGCTGTCTATACCCGTTTCAAGCTGCACTTTTACAAAGAAGTTTTCCGCAACTTTGAAACCCGGGAAGCGACTCTCACTACCGTTGAAACTTTCTGTATGGAAGTTATTTATGCTCTCGGGAGCCCCACCGTGAACGAGTTCGCTGAGTATGTAGGGATCTCTTCCCCGAACGCGAGTTATAAAGTGAACAACCTCGTCAGGAAGGGGTATCTGACAAAAGAGACTTCTCTGCAGGACAAGCGGCAGGTTCATCTCAAGGTTACCCAAAAGTACCTCGATTACCTTAACATCAGTGAAACTTACGTACAGAATGTCCTTCAGCGCATGGAGAAACGCATCACGCCGGAGCAGTCAAGAGAGCTGAAAAACAGTCTTCTTCTGCTTCTGGACGAGATGAAAAATGATCTGCCTGAAACCCCGGAGATCGCCAATCCATCCCTGTGAACAGCAAAGCAGCATCCATTGTCCACGCATAAGGCATAAGAGCGCAGTTTTTTCGATACAGATGCCCGTTTCGATACAGATGCCCGGCAGGAATCAGAAACTGATTCCTGCCGGGCATCCGGCTTTATCTGTGTGATTTTCTAAAAAATTTCACCCGCGGCGCAGAAACGCCCCGAAAAATTTTTCTGCTGTTCTGCTGCTCTCTGCTGACGCTCCGAAAAAGTTCACGCTGTGTTCAGGAAGCAATCCCCAGGCAGATCCATATGTCCGCTGATCTGTCCGTTTTATACTTCCAGCGTCTTTGCGCAGTCCTGCAGATAAGTGATAATCGGCAGATGCTGCGGGCACGCGCTTTCGCACTGGCCGCACTGCACGCACTCGGAAGCCTTCGGGCTATGTTCCGTGCTCCCTTTGTATCTCTGTCTGGCGCGTTCCAGGTTTCCGTAAATCTTATAGACATTCATCGCCTCGAACAGATCCGGGATATGGATTCCCGTCGGGCATCCCGGCATGCAGTAGTGGCATTTTGTGCAGGCAATCTGGTCGACAGCCGCAAGCGCTTCCTGCGCTTTCGCCATCACATCCAGTTCGCTGCTGTCCATCGGCTGGAAATTCTTCATGTAAGAAAGGTTATCTTCCATCTGGCCGATCGTGCTCATTCCGGACAGAACCGTGAACACTCCCGGCTGTGAAGCGGCAAAGCGGATCGCCCATCCCGCCGGGGACAGGTTCGGGTTCTTCTGCGCGAAAATATCCCTGACGGACTGCGGCGGGGTGGCCAGCAGTCCGCCCTTGACCGGCTCCATGATCGTAACCGGTATGCCATGCTTCTGGCAGACCGCAAGGTTGTCGCGGGACTGAACCGCTGGGTTCGTCCAGTCCGCGTAATTTACCTGAAGCTGAACCAGTTCTGTATCCGGATGCCTGTTGAGAAGGACTTCCAGCTGATCCGCGGTGCCATGCCAGGAGAAGCCGAAATGGCGGATTTTCCCGGCCGCCTTCAGCTCGTGCATATAATCCCACAGTCCCCACTTCTCATAGACATCGATATGCTCGCCGTCCGAGAGACCGTGGAGAAGATACAGGTCGAGGTAATCCGTTCCCAGCCGTTCCAGGGAAATATTGATCTGATTTTTCGCGTCGTCCGCGTCCTTCATTGCCATCCATGCGTTCAGCTTGCTGACAAGGAAATAGCTGTCGCGGGGATACCTGTCCACGAGCGCGATTTTCGTGTTCGCTTCGGAATCGCCGTAAACAAATGCCGTGTCGAAATAGCGCATTCCGGCCGCAAGGAAAGCGTCAACCATCTTTTTGATCTGCTCAATATCCGCCGATTTGTCTTCGTTATGCGGCAGGCGCATCAGCCCGAAACCGAGTTTCGGCATCGTTCCGTTCCATAAATCTGACATCACAACCTCCGATCATTCTTCCCCCCTGAAAGCCCGGTCTTTCACATTTTCGCAGCCGGCCTCTTCCGCTGTTCGCAACTGAACGGACGGCATTCCGACTGCCGCGGCAATTCAGGCTGCCGTCTGACTCTGAGTCTCTCCTGCCTGTGTCTTTGATCGGTTTTATGCATTTGGGAGATACGAAAGTCATCGGCTTCAGCTGTCCAGGGCAATACGGCTGCTGTCGGTTTTCGTTCTTCGCGGCCATACGGCCGCCCGGCTGTTCAGGGTTGATTTCTCCCCGGCAGGGAAATTTCTTTCTCACCGGAAATCCGCAATTCTGTGCTATTTAAGTATAACAGAACGCCGGCTTTTTCGCAATGCCGGCGTCAGTAAATTTTCTGGTTTTTCAAGAATCCGGGCGGAAGTTTCTGACTGTCTTCGGACACCGTTCACAGGGAAAGCAGAAATTCTCTTATCTTAAAATAAATTCTCCGGTTGCCCGCGTCGTTCGGGTGCAGGCCGTCCGGCACATACTTCCGGCGAAGAACCTCCACCTCAGGCTGCAGGCCGCTGGTCCGGTACAGATCGATCACCGGCAGGCTGTAGTAGCCCGCAACCTCCTGAATAATGTTCACGTAATCTTCCAGGCAGCCGACATTCCGCACGCCCCATTCATTCACCGCCCGATGTTCATCAGCACGGTGGGTCGGGGTCATGAAGGCGATGACCGACTCCGGATACCGGTTGATCAGATCGACGCAGAGGTTATGCACGGCTCCGTAGAAAGTATCGTCGGTCCGGTCCGACATCCGTCCGAGCGGGGCGTCCCCATGCCCGTAGTCATTGGTTCCGCCGAGCACAAGCACGACGTCGGCATCCGGATCCATGGAAGCCACACGGGTGCGGAAGTACTGGTCAAACTCAGGGTATCCGGCAGACGGCGTCTGCTGTCTGGCGATTCTCGTGCCGCTGATTCCGTAGCCTCTCGCGCAGGCTCCGTCTTCCGTATTGAGCAGGTTCCAGAAGACGTATCTGGGATCGGACGTCCCGTGTCCGAATGTGATACTGTCCCCAAGAACATTGATTTTCAGTCCCTTCAGGTCCATCTCTTCTCCTTTGCGGCCGCCGCCGCGGGATTTATTCTGTCAGTGTCAGGTCAAAATGAACAGCGCGGCCGGAACCGCATCCGGTTGCTTTTTCAGGAAGATATTCCGACAAAAAGGCTATCTCCATTCCCGAATCCGTCATCCTGACTTCCGGCCTGCCCGCGTCGGTCCTGACCAGAACCCGCAGGCCCGGGAAATTCCAGATTTCACGGCCGGAGTTTTCCGTGTTCTGCCCAGCCTCAATCATCTCCGGCGAGAGACTGCAGCCGCTGACCCTGAAATAGATATCCACATCACATTCCACATCGCACCGGGCTGTCAGGCTGAGGCGGTTCCGTTCTATTGTATTGTCAAAGAAGACTGTCCTCAGATGCCCCGGCTCCTTTCCGCGTTCCCGGCGCATCAGGGATATAATGGCAGTCTTCCCTTCCGGTGTGCGCCAGTGGACAACCGCGCTCCTCAGCTGGTGGCTGGTGTTCCGGCTCCCGGACAGGACCCCGGCCATAACATGGTCCGAAAGCCAGCCTGAGGCCGTGCACAGCGGGGTATCCTCCCCCGGTTTTCCCCGTTCAATCAGTTCCCTGAACTGTCTGCGGAAGCATCGCTCTCCGGAGAATGACAGAAAAGAGGGCTTCAGCCTCCCCGGAATTTCCACGCCGAGAAGTGCGAGGTCAATCAGTCCGGGATCTTCCGTGTTTTGAGCCAGGGGCATGCCTGAATTCTTTCCGAGGGCGGCGTACAGAATCGAAGGCAGCATCGAGTGAAGCTGCATTTCCTCCTCATAGCACCTCGAGTACGGCCCGCACAGGTTGTGCAGCCCGGGATGGTAAGTCTCGGAAAGATTCTCCCAGAGCCCCTCCTCCATCTCTGCCCCGGCCGCGCGGAATGTTTCGTCCTGTACCGCCTGGCGCCACAGCGAAAGCGTCATCAGGTCTACCGCATAATAAGTAGAGGAATTGTACTCGGCAAAGCTGTGGAATTCCCTGTATTTCTTCAGAATCTGACCGGCTGCCTTTCTGCCCTCCGCGCGGAAATCCTCCCGCTGCAGCAGCTCCCCGGTCAGCTCGCAGTACAGGGCGTACATCAGCTCCACATTGGTATTCATCGGCACAATATAATTCCGGCGCCTGCGCACAGAACCTCTCACGGATTTCTCCAGTGCCTCTCCCATCCTGCTTTTCAGCTGCTCCGGGATTTTCCGCCCGGCAGCAAACAGACAGGTAATCCATTCGATAGAGATAAATTCTCTCCAGTTGGCGTCGTAAGTCCGCCACACCAGCGGGATCGTCCGGTTTACCGCCTGATTCCGCAGTGACGCGATCCGCCCGATCTGCTCCGCGCTGAACCCCTCTGCGGCGAGGGAATGTTCAAGCCGGTGATCAATCAGATCCGTCCACTTGTCCAGCAGATATCTCGCTTCCGCGGTGAAACACTCTCCCGGCCAGGGTTCGGCCGGCGGAACCGGGCTCTCGTCCGTCAGCGGGTAGCTTCCGTACCAGTCTGCCTCAGGATCCGACAGAAACTGCAGATCCAGGATTCTTCCGATGACGCCGCACGCACGCTCCCGGTCGCCCGGGCCGTCCCTCATCAGCAGTCCCAGAGCATAATGGGAAGAGGCACGCACATCGCGACGTCCCACTTCCCCTGAAACAAAACCTCCCGCCGCGTCGTACGCACTGTCCAACCGTTCCATGGCTCCGTCGAACAGTTCCTGCCGTTCCGCGGTCATCGGAGCATTATCCAATCCTTTCATTCCCTCTGTCATTGATTGTTCCTCCCCTGTCATTGATTGTAAGTCGGGAATCCTTCTCCCAGGACTTCTCGCGAATCATTCACGATGATAAAGGCATCTGGGTCCGTCTCCGAAACGATCTCCTTCAGCTGGACGACTTCCCTGGGCTGCATGACGCACATCAGCACCGTTTTATCCCGCCTGGTATACATTCCCTCCCCGCTGAGGCCGGTCACTCCGCGGTCCATTTTTTCCATGATCTCCGACGCGATGATATCCGCCTTGTCCGAGATGATCAGCACCATCTTCGAATATTTCAGGCCGTCGATCAGGATATCCGAGATTCTGGCAGAGAGCCAGGCAGCCGACGCCGCGTAGAGCGTATTCCGCACGCCGAAGATCGGAAGCCCCGAAAGCACTATGATAATATCCAGTACCTGCATCAGCCGGGCAATCGACAGATGGGGAAACCAGTGCTGCAGCAGGGCGCCGCACATATCCGTTCCGCCTGTCGTGCTTCTCGCCAGGAAGATCATGGCGGACCCAGCGCCCATCAGGATCGCGCCGAAGAGGGCGGTGATAAACGAGTCGTTTTCCACCCCGAGCGTGACCGGCGGAATCACCGCGAGCCAGAAAGTCAGGCACAGGAAACCAAACGCCGTGCGCACAATGAATTTTTTTCCGAGCACTTTCCAGCAGATCGGAACCAGCACAAGGTTCAGCACAAGGTTGGTAACCCACAGGGGAATCCCGCCGGGCCATACCCCGGCGCTCACCCTTTTGACAATGATCGCGATTCCGCTGAAGCCTCCGATGACCATCCCTGCCGGGTCCAGAAACATGACGGAAGACGCGGCTACTAGCGCGCTTCCGAGCAGAATCAGGATGACGTCAAGGATTTTCATCTTCTTGCCTGAAAGATTCATTTCACTGCCTCCCATGCAGCCGGATTTCCATGCGGTATTTGTCTGTGCCCTCTGAAAGGCAGAGCCAGTTATATAAAATTCACTCAAGAACATCCGCACTCCGCCTGTCGGTGAACAACAGGCAAAGTGCGGATCAGATAATGCTTTTCTGGCTTACAGATTTTCCGGTTTCGTCGCAGTACCCGATTTCTTCTGACACTGATCACCGGAAATGTTCGCACAGGATTAATCTTAACGGTCGGCCGCCGGGGTGTCAAGGCAGTCCCGCTATACCAGAGCAGGCTGCGGCAGATTTACAGCGGTATTGCAGTTCCTGTTCAGTATCATTGAAGCCCCGCGATGATCTTTTCCATCGTCGGATAGTCCGGCATCTGAATGACGTTTTTCAGGCTGCTCTGCAGGCCGTCCACGTCGAACTGCGAAATGTCCGCCGAAGCCCCGGAAACACCGGTGCGGAATCCGTGCCTGCTCCAGGCCAGGTTCTGGATATCGGCGTCCTGCAGAGCGTCGATAGCTTTCGCTCCGGCATCATCCAGAGCAATGAACGGATGCGACGACCAGACGGTCGGAGTGGGATACAGCATCACAACGTCATCCCTGAGTTTTGCCCAGTCGTCCGGATTTTCCGCGGCAAACTCCAGCAGCTGGCTCTCATACCCTACGATGATCGGTTCCGCACCTGTTTCCAGGAACTGGCTGAACAGGACTCCCGAGGAAGACTGCATATATCCCGATTTGCTGAATATCTTCACCAGATCCGGAATCACCAGGGACACGTTCTCCTCCGCAGCGGTTCCGCTTTCCGAGAGTACATTCGCCAGCAGGCCGGCATACATGTTTCCGGAATTGGACCGCGTCGGGTCCGTTGAAGTTACCGTCAGCGCTCCGTAGTAATCAGTCAGGCCGATGTCCTTCCACGTGGTGCCGTCAAGAATCGCCTGGGCCAGTTTTTTCAGGTCAACGCTTCTGGCTCCGTTTCCCAGGTCGGACAGGTATCCGTTCGCTTCCAGCGCGTTCGCGACTTCAGTTCTGGTATACATGACAATCGGGGTGTTGAACAGAATCTCGCTGCGGACAGGATTCCCGTACCTGCTGCGGTAAAGTTCCAGCGCCACCTGGCTGGAGGGAAAAAGGTAATCCCTGCCTTCCAGATCCGCATCCACCATGTCCAGGGACCCTGCCCTGGAATATTCGATCTGCAGATTGTACTTCCTAAGCAGGATATCCTGCACTTCCTCATCTTCCAGAAGCCCCACTTTCTCTCCGCCAAGGTATCCGCTGATCACCGTAACCGGAACTTTTCTTCCCTGGACGTAATAATAAACAAGCGCCGCCGCAATCACCGCGGCCAGAATCAGAAATCCCCTGATTTTCGATTTCAAATTTCTCTCCCCGCTGTCTCACGCAGCTTATCCTTCCTTGCGGATATCAACGGAAGCTGTCCATATCCGCTGTTTTTTTCAGCCGTTCGATATCGTCCTCGATATCCAGAATGTCACCCTGAAGAAGCCTTGTGTAGGAATTTTCAAACGCACTGTTCAGCTCTGCGATCGCCTGTTCCGTTTTCTGCGTCACCTGCGCCAGTTTCTTTTCCGGTGCTCCGCTCTTCTCAAGATTCAGATATTTATCGAGAATATCCACCGCGGTATCCAGATAATAATCCAGAAATCTCTGTGCTGATGGGGCGCGGTCGACATGCTGTTCCAGATAATGAATAATGTTGCTCCCCGTGCGGACAAGCTGCTGGGAACCGGCACGCACTGCCGCAGAATCTGACGCAACCGCCGCCCGCCGGATCTCCTTCAGGTCGTCCTGCGCGTTTTGGAGCGCGGCGTCAAGCTCTTCTCCCCCGGCAATATCTTCGATATCCACGCCGCCGATTTTTTTCGTTTTTTTGAAAATCAGCCCGAACGCGAAATACGCACCGACTGCGATCAGGGCCGGAACCACCGGCTGAAGTCCCAGTCCCAGGGTCAGGATGAAGAATACGGCAGCGGCCGCCGCGAGCGCCAGAACGTCTTCCCTCTTCATCAGTTGTACCCCTTCACGGCGCGGAACGCGCTGACCAGATCCTTCGTCCCGTCGAACACGCGGGCATTCGTCTTGTCCGCGATTTCATTGAGCTGGTCGGGGTCTGAATCTCCGAACATGATGGAGAAAACCGGGATATCCTGCCCGTTCCGCAGATAGTAATCCCAGAAGCCGCTCTCCGTGTCGGACATTCCGTCCGTCATCAGTACGACAGCTGCGGTATACTGCGTGATATCATAGTTTTCCAGTTCGCTGAACGCCTGTTCCATCGCGCGGTAGATATTAGTACCCCCGACAGCATCCTCCGCTGACACCTTACTGTTCAGCGATTCAATCTCGCTGCCGTTTCCCACTGCGGTGTACGTTCCCCTGGGATATCTGTCAAACGGGATGACGATATTGACATCGTCGGGGCCGGCCTGCAGATAGTTTTTCTGCGCATTGTCCTGAATCAGGATCTGGCTCATGGCCTCCTCAAGCTGCGCTTCTCCTTCCCCGTACATGCTTCCCGAGTAATCAAGGCAGTACACGGTCAGCGAGGGTTTGCGGATTCCGCCGGCCTGATAAAGATTCAGCGCTTCAAACAGGACGCTGCTCTCCGGCATTTTGATCGAAGTCAGATTTTTTGTTGTGTCAATTCCCCAATCGGTGTTGAACACATCCTGATTGTCAGCGGACACCGTATTATAACGGCCGCGGCGGCCGGTTTTCTGAATCCGGTCCTGCACTTCATCCGTCAGCAGGTATTCCTGAAAGGTGCTGAACGCCTCCTGCTTGCTGTCATCGCCCTGGTCGATATACCCTAAGGGAGAATCCGCATAGGTAAGACCGTCGACCGGATAGACGGCGTAAAGGGTTTCTTTCCCCTCACTCTCAAGTTCCCGGTTCGCCGCGATGATCAGGCACTCATAATTGACCATGGCGTCGTAATCTCCGGCAAGGAACATCTCCTTCAGCCAGTCGGAAGAGCCGGAGCTGCGCTCCACTCCCGCGAGCAGTTCGGACAGCTGTTCCTTCAGCGTATCGCTCTGAAGATCCTCCGAGGTGATCGTATCCGGATTTCCGAGAAGCGCGTTCAGGAAACCGATGTAGGCACAGCATCCGGAATTGGACTGCGTCGCGGACGTCATGCAGAAACGGAGTTTTCCTTCCTGAATGGCCTGGAGAATATCCCTCACATAAACATCGTTCCCGACAAAACCCAGTTCTTCCGCCAGGCTTCTCCGGATTCCGAAAATGACCGGGGAAAGAGAAACCGACTGTGTGTCCTTCACCAGATGATTGACGTCGCCGGCCGTGATCCACATACTGTTTGCCGGCCACACAGCGTCGTAATCGATCTGGTCCGCCTGAAGCGCGCGCATGATATCCAGCGAACCCTTGTAGTACATCGCGATATTGATTTTCTTTTCCTTCGCGAAATCATCCAGGATATCTTCCAGTTCTTTGTTCTCCGACCCGGAGAGAACCCGAAGGGTAACTTTGCCGCCGTGATTCGCGGTAAAGTCCGCGCCGGCAGCGCCTGAAGACGATTTTGATCCGCTGCAGGCAGCCAGAATCGGCGCAAAGCACAGAACCAGACACAACAGCAGGATTCTCAGCTGGCGGTTCCGCTGAATTTTAAACATTTCCTTCTCCTTCCCCATCCCGGAGCGCCGCAGGGATTCCGTTCCCTCCGCGCTTCCTTCTGCCGGCAGGCAGATTCTGTAAAAGTTTCCCGTATATTAGTTTCCGGTTGGAATTCACCGACCGGTATTCACTGAAAAAAGCGGACGGAAATAGTTCCGTCCGCTGAAATTCCTCACGGAGCACAAGAAATGGCCTCCGGTCCGGACAGCTTACGCCGGTGATCCGCTCATGCTTCCGTCCTGGTTTCCGTCATTCTGTTCCGGTGCTATGAGGCTCGCGGAAAGAATCAGGATTCCGACCACCAGATACGGAAAAGCGGCGCTGTAAAATTCCAGAGCAGCACCTCCAATCCTCCGGAATACAACCAGAAGCAGTGAAATCATCACGATAAGAAGGAGAGAAAAGCCTATTTCCTTTTTCTTTGATTTCAGCTGTTCCAGAGTGTAACCGGTATCCTCAGGCTGTTCAGACTGTTGCTTTTTTCTGTCTTCCATAGCATCCTCCCCCTGATATACCCCGCTTTTCAGGCTCCACTATCTGTATACCAGAGATGGAACAGCCATTCTATCACATTCAGCTGAAATCCAGGTCAAATCAATGTGAACCGCCCCTCCTGAGCCGCGTTTGCCGGGCGGACTCTGGACTTTCACCAACTGGAAACGTGCGCCGCCGGGCGCACGAAAAAGCCCGGGTTCCAGTACCGAATCAAGGCTCTGGAACCCGGGTTTTGGATCGGGCTGCATTTTCAGGATACCGACTCCGCGATCTCCACGCCCCATGGCGCGAGGACCACGGAATCGCCCTGATTCACCATTCGGCCCGAAAGCAGCAGCGTTCCGTCGTACGGCGCCGCGGCAGTACGCTCAGAGCCGCTGAAATTCATCAGATAGGTGATACTCCGGCCGAAGTCATTGACGCCTCCCCTGACGATAACAGGAAACTGACTGCCGCACAGCGGAATTCCGGTCTCGGTCGCCGCTCTCCTGTAAAGGCCGGCAAGCAGTTCATCCGATGTCCCGCAGCCGATGTAAACAGCCTTGCCTTTCCCGAAGGTATTCTCCGTCACCGCGGCGTACTGTTTCCAGGCCGGATGGTCGTAGGACGCCAGGACCTTTGCTCCCTCGGGGATCAGAAGCTCCATGAACAGCCGGGCTTCCTCCTTTCTGCCTGTCTCCGCGGCGGGCCCGGTCAGTCCGGTTTTTTCCGGATACGTGAACTCATGGTAGATTACCCCGAGCGCTTCATGCAGAATATGCGGCTGGACATCGTGCGCGACTTTCAAAGACTCATCGGCGAAACCGCTCCTGAAAGACGCGATCAGGTATCCGCCGTCCTCCACATACCGGTTCAGCCGGCGCAAAAGCCCGTCAGGAGCCGCGTACAGCGCAGGCACTATGACGATCCGATAGCGCTCAAGGTCTTCCCGGCCCGCCTCCGGCGGCAGGAAATCGCACTCCAGATTCATCCGGTAAAGAACATCGTACATCCAGCGGACGACGTCGTTGTACCCGACGCTGTGCGGGTTATCTTTATCAGCGCCCCGGATCGGGAAATATTCCAGTCCCGTCAGGGATTCATTGCTCACCAGAATCGCGATCCGGTTATTCTTTTTCAGGCTGACCAGATGGGAGCCGATCTTCTTCCACTCGTTGCCGACCCGCGATGCTTCCCGGTAGACCGCGTTTGGCTGGAGATCGTGGCTCAGGACGCCTTTCCAGTAGGTTTCAACCGCGTTGTGGAGCGAATGCCAGTGCCAGTATTCCACGCAATTTGCCCCGCTGGCCAGATGGCTGTAAGCCTGCAGGCGCAGCTGGCCCGGGTAGGGCGTCCACTGCGGGAACCCCTGGGCTTCCGTCTCCAGCAGCAGGTAGTTTTTCCGGAGCAGGGAACGGGTCAGATCGCCGCAGAAAGCCGCCTCGCGGCCAGTGAGATGATCCTGGGACGGATGGTAGACATCGCACCCGGCGATGGTCAGCGCCTGCGCCGCGTGGAAATGATTGACGTCTTTCTGCACGCCGAAAGAATATCCGCGCCACGAAAAATCCAGGTTGTGGGTGACAAACTGGTCCGGCCTGCGGTACCCGTCCACGATTCTGCGCTGCCACTGCAGAAACTCATCCACCAGTTCCCGCCTGAATCTGTCGAATTCCGCGGCAAGGCTCAGGTTGATCGTGCCGCGGACGTCGGGAAAGTCCTCCCAGCTGCCGATCCGGTTGCTCCAGTAGTTCAGGCCGAATTCGGCATTGAGAGCGTCCAGGTCGCCGTGGAATTTTTCCCGGAGATATTCCACAAAACGCTTCTGAACCTTCGGCCCGAGCGTGTCGTAATATTTGGTTTCGTTGTCCAGCTGGAAGCCTGCCACGCAGCGGTACGGCTGTACTGTCTCCATCAGGCGCCGGATGATCCGCTCGCCGTACTTGCGGTAGGTCTCGTTGGTGATGTCCATGATCTGGCGGGCGCCGTAAGGCCGTCTGCCGGCATGGGTATCCGCGAGCACCTCCGGGTCCATTTTCACCAGCCAGTAAGGCACCGCGTACGTCGGCGTGCCGACGATCACGTGCATTCCGGCTTTCTCCATTGCGTCCAGCACCCGGGTGACAGGGGAAAAATCAAATTCGCCGGGTCTCGGCTCGTACGTCGCCCATGTTGACTCCGCGATCCGCACCAGGTTCATCCCGGCGTCCTTCATCATCCGGATGTCTTCGTCCAGGCGGTCCTCCGGCATATACTCATCGTAGTAAGCCGCGCCATACAGCAGTTCGTTCATTTCTCTTCCTCCGTCGGTTTTAATATCTCAGTTTCAGTGCGGACAATGTCACCGGGATCTGGTAGCCCAGAGATTCCGTGTACTGGATCATTCCCTTTCGCGCGAGATCGACGTGGTTTTTCGGCGCGACGGTAATGGATTTGAGCGGAAGCAGCGCCTTTTCCCGGCCATCTGCCGGGACAACTCTGATCTCGATATAGGGGAGCAGGAAGCCTTCCTGGCTCCGGTATCGGATCCTGCGGCGGTCCGGATTGAGAAAACCCAGCCGGTATTCCTTTTCCGGCGCGAACTCCGGCTGCTTATAGAAAATCGCGTAGATATTGAGGGTGGCCAGCAGGGATTTGCGGAACTGCCGGAACGCCTCCGTCCCGCTCTGCCGGATCTCCTCTTCCAGAATGGATTCCAGCGGCTTTCCGACCTGAGCCGGAACCGTATCCTTCAGCAGGGTTTCGATCAGGCTGTACTGGGAATCGTGATTATAGATCACCCTTCCGTGCCAGTAGATTTTATGGCTGTTCTGTATGCCCGAAATCAGCTGCTCACCGTCAAACCCGAGATTGTAGCCGGTCTCCTCGCCGAACTCCGACCACAGCGTGATGGAATCCGCGTCCTCGGAGAACGAGAGAACAAAAATATCGTGGCGCCTGAACTCATCCACCGCACCGATGACCTGGTCCATCAGGAGTTCCTGCCACGCCTCGCTGTGAAGATCCCCGATCACCTCTCCGGCGACATGGAGAATGTACTCCATTTCGTTGGTATCATTGAGGAAACTGCTTTTCGTCGCGTAAAGCACTCCGGACCGCAGGATATTCGAGGCCGCGTAGCACTTGGTATAATGATACAGCATGTCTCCTTTCTTCAGCTGGTCCAGCGACAGATTGTTCACCACGGTTTTTCCCTCCTCTCCGCCCTGCGCAGTCATTCTGCGGCATTGCGCCTCTTCCCTGTCAGTTTTTCCTGTAATTCCGCTCTCCGAAGATCGCCGTCCCGACGCGGACGATCGTGGCCCCTTCTTCAACCGCGACCTCGTAATCGGCGGTCATGCCCATCGAGAGGGTGTCCATGACGACGCCCGGGTAATTTTCCTTCCCGATTTTCTCAGCGAGAAGGCGCAGATTTCTGAAATGCACACGGTTGGTCTCCGCGTCTTCCGTATAAGGAGCGGAAGTCATGAGTCCCCTAACGCGCACGTGAGGCATCGCCCCGATTTCCTTTGCGGCCTCAGGCGCTTCCTCCGCCGTGAATCCCCACTTGGTTTCCTCGCCGGCGATATTGACCTCCAAAAGAACATCCATCGTGACATTGTGTTTGGCGGCTTCCTTCTCGATCTGCCTGCCCAGTTCCACGGTGTCCACCGAATGGATCATCTTCACCTTGTCGACGATATATTTGACTTTGTTGCGCTGCAGGTGTCCGATCATGTGCCACTCCACGCTGTCGCCCAGGGCTTCGTACTTCTGCATGATCTCCTGCACGTAGTTTTCCCCGAACGCGCGCTGCCCGACCGACATGGCGGCTTTCAGGTCCTCCACCGGCTTGGTCTTGCTGACGGCAAGCACCTGCACGCCCGCGGGATCTCTTCCGACCCTCTCACAGGCTTTTTCCACGCGGCTTCTGACGTCTTTCAGATTCTGCTCTATCGTCTCTGCTGACAATTCCATTGCTGAATCACACTCCTTCAGCCGGAATTATACCACAGTTCTTCTTCAGCCGCCCGGACTGCTTCCTGTTGTGCGGCTGCCATCTTCATATGCATCTGGTTCCGAAGTATAAGGATCAGTTCGAGTGGAACACGACTTTTGCCATGAACCCCGGAAAAGTTTTCCTGACCTGCGAAGAATACAAGGCGATGATTGAAAAAATCAAAGCGAACCTGTGATCCGATATACAGGTGACGGCAGATCTGTCCGGGACCGCCATCAGTGGTTCACTGCCGGCGCTGTACCGGCCGGCTTTCAAAACCTGACTGAGATTCCGAAAAACTGACCTCTTCAGTGATCGATATCCTGTTGAAACAGAATCGGAGAGGCCGCCGCATTTTCAAATCTGAAAATGCGGCGGCCTCTCCTTTACTCAGAGCGGATGCCGGAGTTTTCCGGTTTCTGAAAGCCAATCCCGGCTGAGGATGAATTGCCCGCGAATCTTCGGTTTTACTGCTGCTCAGCGGAGCCTTCCCACACAGAGTGATCTTTCCCGGAACCGATCTCAAAGTGATATTTGACAATCCCGAGGTCCATGTGAGTATAGAAACCGATCCCTGCGGTCGCTTTCACCTTATCGTTATTCCGCTTGAATTTGAATTTCTGCTGGTTCATCGCGGTCGGAGCCAGAAGGGCGGCTTCGATTCCCTGTCTGTACCACTCTGGATCCCCGCTCTTGTAATCGCTCACCTGCGGGATAAACTTTTCCTTGTGCTGCACACCCTGGTTTCTCCCGTATCCGAGAGCGATCAGCACATAGCGCTTTTCACCCGGGGCTATCTCGCCCTTTGCCTCGCCCTTTTTGTAGGACATCGCAACCCAGCAGGAATTGATGCCCAGCTGCTGTGCTTTCAGAACAAGCTGTTCCCCGTAGTAGCCGATATCCTCGTCCCTGCCCTTCGGGCCGATCATGGCAAAGTAGTTGCGGCAGCCTTCAAAATTCCCGTAACTGGGGCTGTTGGCCTGAAAGGCGTTCGGCTCGTTGACCATAAGCTGAATATGCAGGCCGCTCTCCTTATTGACGCGGTCCACTTCCTGCCGGAGCTCCGAGGTCGCGCCGGGAGCCAGAGGCTTATCTGTGAATTTTCTGACGGAATGCCGTAATTCAATCGCTTTTTTCAGATCCATGGCAAAGCTCTCCTTTCATTGCCCTAATCATATCACATCCGCCAGATTATCGGAACTTACACAAAAATTTAATAAATTGGGCCATATGATTTCTTAGCGCCGGCAGGGACACCCGGACTGCAGAATTTGTCCGGATCATCAACGCTTTTGGTTCTGTCACAGCCTCTGTAAAATTCTGTCTGCAAAAATATTCCTATTCTGCCTACTCCAGGCGGTGACAGACAGCGCCTGAAAATCAGGTCTGCAACGATATACCGGCTGCGGGCTGTCAGGACCTCTCCGAAGTCTCTGTTTCCCCGTCGTTCTGCCTGCTGCAGATCGTGTTCAGCTCCAGCAGGATTTCAACATTCTTTGCCATGGACTGGACGGGAACATACTCAAACCGGCCGTGCGCGTTCTCGTATCCGGCCGATAGATTCGGGCAGGGAAGACCGCGCTGGGAGAGCGCCGATCCGTCCGTTCCGCCGCGGAAAGCGATGCTTTTCGGCTCCAGCCCGCAGTTCCTGATCGCCGTTCGAAGGTTCTCAATCAGGAACGGGCACCGGCTGACCGCTTCCTTCATGCTGCGGTAAGTCGGCGTGATGACAATTTCCGCCGTATCCTCTCCCCAGTGCCGGTTGATCTGTTCCACCGCGGTCCGGAGCATGGCTTCCCGGATCGCGAACTGCTCCGCGCTGTGATCTCTCACCAGGATTCTCAGCACTGCCTTCTCGCACTCCCCGTGGAACGACACGACGTGGAAGAATCCTTCCCGGCCTTCCGTATACCGCGGCTTTTCCAGCGCCGGAAGCAGGGACATCAGTTCCGCGCCGATATCCACCGCGTTTTTCATGATTCCCTTCGCCGTCCCCGTGTGGACCGACAGCCCGCGGATAGTAATCTCAGCCTCGGAAGCGTTGAACGTTTCATCCTCGTAATAGCCGAGATGATCCCCGTCCAGAGTGTAGGCCGTCGGGGAACCGAACCGCCTGAGGTCCAGGTTTTTCGCGAGGCCTCCCACTTCCTCGTCAGGCGTGAAGGCGATGCAGATTTTTCCGTGACGGTACTCCGGATGGGACGCGCAGTAATCCGCCATCGTCATGATTGCGGCGATGGCGGCCTTGTCATCGCCGCCAAGCAGGGTCGTTCCGTCCGTCAGGACCAGGTCATTCCCGATATAATCCTGAAGGCCGGGATAATCCGCGGCGCGCATGACGATTCCCCGCTCCCGGTTCAGCACGATATCGCCGCCGTCATAGTTCCGCAGAATCCAGGGGTGCACCGGGCCTCCCGGCGCGTCCGGCGCGGTATCCATATGGGCGATATAGCCGACGGTCCTGCCCTGCCCCTCGTCAAGATTTGAGGGAATCACGCCGTAAACCACGCAGGCTTTCTCATCCAGCCAGGCGTCCTTCGCACCGATCTCCTTCAGTTCTTTCTCCAGAACCCGCGCGAGATCAAACTGGCGTTCCGTGGACGGAACGCGTCCGGTCCCGTTTGCCGACTCAGTATTGATTTGCACGTACTTTAAAAACCGCTGCACGACAGCTTCTTCCAGATTTTCCATACATTCTCCTTTGGATGATGCGTATCTTTGGGTCTATTGTACCGCGGTCCGGTTCTTTTGACGAGCAGATCCTCCCCGGAGACGGTGTAAACGAATTGTTAGTTAGGAAAGGGAAAGTACCCACAGGATATTCAAGGAATCACTATTGATGCCCTTATCCTATACGTCCTGTTTCCATTTGTCAAAGGTTGCTGATCCGGTCGCGTA
>JBMNRC010000030.1:0-32374 GCA_050944455.1 Lachnospiraceae bacterium | reverse complement strand
AAGCCATTTACTGTGGCATTTCAGGCCGCCTGGATGAAGACGGCCTGAATACTTGTGCCAAAAATACTCTCCATTTTCTTTCAATTTCCTCCTTGACTTTTACTTAGCAGGCTGATTCTTCTCTGGTTCTCCCGACGCGCAGTGTCTGATGACAGTTTACCTGTTCGGCGCCCCGGATGCAAGAGGCGCCGGAACCGTATCCGCTCCGGATTCCCGGGAATGAGAAATCTGCCGCCGCATTTCAGAATTCCCGTTTTCGCGGCCGGTGTTTATAAGTACTCCTCTCACACGGACAGTTCCGACTGTGTATAGGAATCAGCGGTGAAAATCCGGAATTGACCGGTCGACAGGTCCGCGTGAAGCGACGCCCTGAAGTTTCCGTTTGACCATCCGCAGTCCAGCGAACTGCCGCCGCCGTCCTCAACGCTGAATGTTCCGTCGAAAGCGGGCCAGTTGCAGCGGAAAGTCATCAGTTTAAGCAGCCTTTTGACGACAGGCCGCTCCGATTCCCGCAGAACGTCCTCCAGCGAGTAGGTGTGCCGGCTGAGTTTCCCGCCACGCGTCGACGGACTGATCACAACCGGGTCGTTTTTTCCGGCCAGCAGCCCTTCGCAGGTCACAGCAGGAATTCCGGGCGCGAAAAACTGGATTGCCCTGGCGCACAGATATTTCTGGTCATCCTCGGCGAGGGCTGAGTAAAGCGTGCAGTTCAGGCGGTGCCAGCTGTACGGGGACGCGGCGGATTTCTCACTCAGTTCCCGGGAGACCGGGCAGTTTCGGAGAAGCTGTTCTGCCGTCTGCGTGATTTTTTCGTCGGGAAGCAGATGGCGCGCGTCTGCGGTAAAGATGCCTTTTTCCGGGTCCAGCCCGGTAAACTGCCTGTGCGGGCAGATTTTCATCCAGTCCCGCAGATAGGTGGATTCCCCGGTATACATCGCATGGAGCAGGAGAAGCGGCAGAGCTCCGCTGAAGGTCCGGAAGCCTCTGGCCGCCAGCCCGAGCTGCGTAAAATAGGTATCGTGAATCTCCGGAACGATCTCCGTATCGGTTCCGTACAGGAACTCCCGGCAGACAGACAGCATTTCCAGCAGGTTCAGGCGGTTCATCTCCGGATCATTTCCGGCAGGCTCCATGCCGACCGGGCCGAACCCGGAAGCGTCGATATGCGCCAGAACCGCTCCGGCCTCCGAAAGGCTCCGGAGTTCTCCCCGGAGCCGTTTCCTTTCTTCCGGCATTCCCGCGGTCTCCGCGTCAGCCCGGCAGTCCAGCATCAGGTAATATTTTGCGGTGATTCTGCTGAGGTCGGCGCCTGTCCCGAATTCCGGGTTGCCCAACGGGTAAGGCTGTCCTGTGGCGCCGTCTGCCGCGAGGCGGGCTGGCTGCTGCGGGAGCAGAAAGATTCCGCCCGCGGCTTCTTTCACGACGGTGCGGAGCACCTCGCAGAGTTCGGCGAGATTTTTCCCCAGTGAATCCGCGGAGGTGACCAGCAGGATTTTATTGGATAGTTTCTGCAGCATTCAGACTCCTGTTCCGCGGCGAAGCCGCATTGTCAGGTGTTATCAGTTCAGGTCCAGTTTTACCGGCGCGCCGCCGTCCGTGCTTGTGATCTCAAATTCACCGGTGCGCAGATCCGCGTGAAGTCTTGCCTCGGAGATGCCGCCGGTCCAGGAGCAGTTGATGGTATATGGATCACCGTCGCTGACGGAGAAAGCGCCGTCAAACGCGGGACTGCTGTTCCGGAATTTCATCAGCCTGAGCAGCTTCTGAACCACCGGTTTGCGCATTTCCCGTTCCGCCTCATCTTTCGTATAGTAGCTGCGGTTGATGTCTCTCGGCTTCAGTGTACGGACCAGAAGGCTGTAATCGTTTGTGGCCGCCAGAAGCCCCATGTAATAAACGACAGGCACGCCCGGGATGAAAAACTGGATGGCTCTCGCGCAGAGATACTTCTGCTCATTCTCCTCAAGCGCGGTAAAAAACGTACAGTTGACCTGATGCGAGGTATAATAGGTGCCTTTCTCCTGCTTCATGATCTTGGATACCGGGCTGACAGAGAAAAGCTTATCCAGGGTTCTCTGCAGTTCCCCGTCCGGCAGCAGGTGTTCCGCGTCCCCGATCCCGATCCCGTCGTGCGTATCCAGAAAGGTGAACTGCCTGTGCGGGCACATCTTCATCCAGTTCCGCAGGTAGACCGCGTCTCCGAAGTACAGGGCCTGCAGCATGATCAGGGGCAGACCGGAACCGGACGTGATATATCCCCGTTCCGCGAGCTTCATCTGCCGGAAATAGGACCCGTGGACCTCCGGAAGGATATCGGTCTGCGTTCCGTCCAGGTCGTTTCTGTACTCTTCCAGCAGGTCCCACACTTCGGGCTGCTCAAAATAACAGGCGGTGCCTGGCTTTTTGACGATATAGCCGAGAGCGTCCAGCCGGATCATCGCAGCGCCGTGTCCGGACAGCATTCTCAGGTTGTCCCGGTGGAATTTCTTCACGCCCGGATCCTGCACGTTGAGATCCACCATCTCTTCCCCGAAGGTGCTCCAGATGCGGCGTACCGTCCCGTCGGCGAAAGTGAATTCCGAAAAGGGACCGCCTGGCCGCAGATTGAAAATTTTTTCCAGGTCTTTCTCCGGAACCTCACCGCCCGGCCACAGGTCCTCGGCCCGGATGAAGAAATCGCGGAAGGGGGACCGGTCACCATTTTTCAGATAATCCAGGAACTGCGGGCTGTGGGCGGAAAGATGGTTTATCTCATAGTCGACGGACAGGCTGTACCTGCGAGAAAGGCTTTCCACGTCCGCCCAGGTGCCGAACGCGGAGTCGACTTCATAGTTCAGCGGGGCAAATCCCTTGTCCGCCGAGGAGGGATAAAACGGCAGAAGGTGAATTCTTCCGATCGCGTCTCCGACGCAGTCTTCCAGCACTTCCGACAGTTCAGAAAGATTGATGCCGAGAGAATCCGCGTAAGTGATCAGCATGACTTTATTGGATACTTTTTTGGGCATACGGCTGTGTCTCTGTCTCCTTTCGGCTCAGCTGGGATGATCCTGTCGCGGTCAGACACAGATCCGGCCGCGGATCCGGCGGAAAGTCCCGTTCCGGCGGCCCCGCTTCGAAAGGCGGATCCGCCGTCGCGGCATTCCTTTTCCATTATACCACTGCCGGGACCGGTTCTCCCGCTCCTTTTGGATTTCGCTCCGGATGAACAATTCGGGCTTGATGAATGCCGGATGGGGATGATAGAATCAGGATGTTTTGAGACCAGACTGACTGCCCCGCGGATCTTTTCACTGCGGAATTCCGCCGGGCAGCGGGAATATGGATCAGAAAACGGGCCGCGGGCAGGCAGACCGCCGCGGCAGCTTTCGCGGAGGGATTATGAAAAAAGTTTTTTCCCGATATCTGACAGCGCAGGGGCGTTTCCGGCTTGCGGTGATGCTGGCAGGGAACCTTATCACCGGCCTTGGAATCGCGGTTTTCCGCTATTCCCGGATGGGCAACGACCCTTTCACCGGCGTGAATCTGGCTGTCGCGGCAAAGATCGGCATTCCGTTCCAGGTATTTCAGATTCTCATCAACCTGTGCTATTTTTCCATCCAGATCGCGCGCGGCCGAAGCCTGATCGGGCCGGGGACCGTGGTCAACGCCTTTCTGCTGGGAACTTTTGTGGACGCCTTTTATTCCGTGCTGACGAAGCTTTTCGGGGCTGTTTCCGCGCTTCCCCTGCAGGTTGTGTGCGTCTTCATCGGAATGATTATCACGAGTTTCGGCCTATCCCTCTACCAGAAAAGCGACACCGGCGTGGCTCCGTACGATTCGCTGGCGCTCATGCTCGACAGGGATCTGCCCAAAGTGCCGTATTTCTGGTGCAGAATGTTCACTGACGGTCTCTGCGCGCTGGTCTGCTGGCTCTGCGGCGGTATCATCGGTCTCGGGACCCTGGTCTCCGCTTTCGGTTTCGGCCCGGTCATCCATTTCTTCGACCGTCATTTCTCGGAGAAATTTTTCGCAAAGCACTGCCCTGAGGAACAGAAAAGCTGATTTTCAGCCGGTGTTTCCGGACATTGAAACAGGCGCGCCTTTCTGCAGGCGCGCCTGTCATTGTGCGGGACCCCGGCCCGCCATACCGCCGTCCCGCCTGGAAAACGCGCAGCCGCAGTAATTCTGGCGGTAGAGACCGTACCGGGCGGAAAGCTCTATCGATCTCTGATATCCGCCTTTTTTCTTGAAATCAGAGAACAGGTAAGGTATGCCCGTCTCCGCGGAAAGCTCTGCTCCAATCTCATTGAGCCAGTCCGCGTTTTTCATCGGACTGATCGAGAGCGTGGTGGTGAAGAAGTCCGATTTCTGCTTTAAGGCCTCCTCTGCCGTTCTGCGAAGCCGCATTTCATAACAGACACGGCATCGCCTGCCGCGCTCCGGTTCCTGCTCCAGGCCTTTTACCTGCTCCAGAAAGTCATCCGGGCGGTATTCGCCCTCGATCAGCTTCACGGGGCGGACTGCCGGAAATTCGCCCAGGAACCTTCTGAGTTCTGACACCCGGTGGCGGTATTCCGGTTCTGAGGTGATGTTCGGGTTGTAATAAAAAACCGTGATTTGGAAATATCCGGACAGATATTCAAGGCAGTAGCTGCTGCAGGGAGCGCAGCAGGCATGAAGCATCAGGGTCGGCACTGTCTCCCGTTCCCGGATCGATTCCAGCGTTTTTTCCAGTACTTTCTGATAATTCTGCTTCTGCATATTCTTTCCCCTGTCCCAGGCTCGGACTGTCCCGAGGCCGGCAGCGCTGCTGACGCCCGGCCGGCGGGATTCCGGCAATGACGGAAAACGGCAAAAACGGACCGCCAGCGGACCGGCTTCCGGCCGGCGGGCAGCAGAAACTGTCCGGCCGGGAAGAAACCTGATTCTGGCGGTCTGGAAATACACAAAACGATTGTATCATCCCTGGCAGCAGTTGCTGCTTCGGATCCGGATACGCGGGAAAATTTACAGAAAATCCTTGATTTTCTTGCTGCGGACCGGATTCTTGAGCTTTCGGAGAGCCTTTGCCTCAATCTGGCGGATGCGCTCGCGCGTGACGCCGAAAGTGCTGCCGACATCTTCGAGAGTGCGGGCCCTGCCGTCCTTCAGGCCGAAGCGGAGTTCGATGACCTCGCGCTCACGGTCTTTCAGGTCGCCGAGCATCTCATCGATGTGTTCTCTCAGCATGGTGCTTTCCACGTTGCCTTCGGGGGTGACCGCATTGGTGTCGGCGACGAAATCGCCGAGATTGCTGTCGTCCTCCTCGCCGATCGGGGTTTCGAGGGAAGCAGGCTCCCGCGAGATCTGCATGATCTCCATCACCTTGTCCTCGGTCATGTCGAGCGCCTTGGCCAGTTCCGCGGTGCTCGGCTCATATCCGAGTTCCAGCGTGAGCTTGCGCTGCATCTTGGACATCTTGTTGATGGTCTCGACCATGTGGACAGGCACGCGGATCGTCCTCGCCTGGTCGGCCAGCGCCCGTGTTACAGACTGACGGATCCACCAGGTTGCGTAGGTGCTCAGCTTGTACCCTTTGGTGTAATCGAACTTTTCGACGCCCTTGATCAGCCCGAGATTCCCTTCCTGAACCAGGTCCAGGAAACTCATGCCCCGGCCGGTATAGCGCTTCGCGATGCTGACGACCAGCCTCAGGTTCGCTTCAATCAGGCGTTTCTGGGCTTCCTTGTCTCCCTCGGATTTTCTTTTCGCGAGGCTCAGTTCTTCCTCGGAGGTGAGAAGCGGGATGGTGCCGATTTCCTTCAGGTACATCCTGACGGGATCTTCCGTGCCGACTCCTTCCAGAAGATCCTTGGAATCCTCTATGTCAGCGTCGTCGCTGTCACTGTCACTGTCACTCTCATTGTCACTGTCGCCGCCTTCGGGTTTCTCCTGGTCCTCCTTGGAGAAGCCGTCGTCCCGGGTTTCGTCCGTCTCCCCGGAGTCTGCGTCTGAACTCTCCTCTTCGCCGTTCTCCCGCAGAACATCGATTTTCTGGGATTCCAGATAAGCGTAGATCGCTTCCATCTGGTCAGTGCTCAGCTGTACGCCCGCGAAAAAGTCATTTATATCATTAAAATCAAGACTGTTATCTTTACTTTCGGCAAGCTCAACCAGTTTTGGCAGACGCTCCATAAATTCTTCTTTGCTCATGCCAATTGCCTCCGATTCAATTTCATTGGACCGCGCTGTGCGGTGCAACCTGATTTCTTGAAACCGCTGCGCAGGACAGCAGCCCCGGCATGTCCCAGGGAGATTTTCCGGCCTGAATGGAACTGGCGGCCGGGGAAAGATTTCTCCCTCATTTGTGCAACTAAACAATTATATAACACTTTGATGGGATTTGTAAAGATTATTTGCCAGAAAGTTTTATTTATCCGTATCTGCTCTGCCCGTTTCCGCAGCGTCTTCTTCATTTTGAATTTCTTCATTTTTTCCTGACGCTGCGTCCCCCGCGGTTTTTCCGCCTGCCGCAGGGTCTTCCCCCTCTTTCATGCTTTCACGGCTTTCGGCGTCCTGTTTTTCCGCGGCTTCAGCTTTCTCGCCGTTTTTTCCTCCCGAGGGAACGCTGTCGTCCGGGACGGCAATACTCATCGCCTGATGACACGTTTCAATCCGGACCGTACTGTGCGTGCCGCCGTATTCGCCGTCAAGCGTCCAGTCGACGCCCTGATCCCCCTCAAAGTGAAAACTTTTCGCCCGGTAGGTCAGGATATATTTTGACTGCGGATTCTTCGTCACGAAGTCCGCCAGAAGCGCCGGCCATTCAATCCCCGTCGCCGGGCACACCACGAACATCGCGTCGAGCTGCCCGTCGTCCAGTTCAACCGGCTTTCCGCTGAGATTTTTAAAGCCGCCGACGCTGTTCGCGTTGTAGACCATCCCGTAGATGAAATTATTGTCAAGCACGGCTTCGTCGCCGCCGCTGATCGTCACTTTCATATGATAGGGCTTGATGTTCGCCGCCTGCTGGATTCCACGGATGATATACGCCTGGTGGCCCCAGAGATTTTTCTCGGACTGGGGCGTATTGTAGGAAACCTCGGTGAACGCGCCGAACGCGGCGACGTAGACAAAATAATCGGAATCGTTGAACCTTCCGACATCCACCTTTCTGAAATGGCCCTGCGTAATCATCGCGATGCCGTCTTCCGGCTGGACGGGAAGGTTGAGCGAACTTGCGTAATCGTTGGTCGATCCGGCCGGAAGATAGCCGATGTCAGGGCGTTTTTCCTCAGGCAGCAGCATCAGTCCGTCGACGATCTCGTTGAGCGTGCCGTCTCCGCCTGAGCAGATGACCAGCGGATATTCCGCCCCGTACTCCCGGATCAGTTTGGTCGCATGACCGTGATAAAGGGTGGAGTAAACGGTAACCTCGTAACCGGCGCGGTTCATCGTATCGACAATCATTCCCAGATTTTCAGCGACGCTTCCCTGGCCGGCATGAATATTGATGATGACCAGAACTTTCTTCAATTTCATTTCACCTTCCATTGCCCATTCATTGTGAGCGAAAAAACAGAGACAGAACACAGCGCTGCGCTGTTTCGCTTCGGTATGGCGGAACGCCCGGCAGGAAAAACCTGCCGGGCGTTCCCCTATCCTGGATTTCCATCAGCAGCGTCTGCGGACGCAGCTTCGCCGCTGTTCTCTCCGCACAAACATTATTGTACCATACGGGAAATATCTGTGTCAAAACCGGCGCAATGCCTGCGGCCCCGTCTCAGCGGCTCTGGGAGAGCTCAGGATCGGAGGCGCTCCCCGGAAAAACCATCTGAATATTCTGGGACTGGAAAAACTGCTTCCAGCGGTCATCGGGCTCTCTGTCCGTGACGAGGATGTCGACATCCTCCATGCTTCCGATCTCCGCGAACGAAATAACATCGAATTTGGAGCAGTCCGCCGCGAGAATCCGGATGCCGGAACAGCTCATCATGGTGCGCTTGAGCTCCGCAAAGCTGTCGCTGGCGTCTGTCATGCCCCGTCCGATGTCCAGCCCTTTGCAGGAAAAGACGGATTTATCCACATGGTATCCCGACAGCATTTTTTCGGACTGGTGCCCTGTAAACGCCAGGGATCCCTCCTTGATCGTTCCCCCGGTGGAGAGAATCTTCCACCCCCGCACGTCAGAGAGTTCAATCAGCACTTCCACGGAGTTTGTGATCAGCGTGATATTTCTCTTTTTCCGGATTTCCCTGGCCACGAAGACCGCCGTGGAACTGGCGTCAAGCATGAGGGAATCGCCGTCCGAGATCATATCGGCAATCAGCTTCGCGATCTGCTGCTTTCCCTCTACATTGGTATTTTTTCGGATCATGTACGGCAGGTCGACCGTGCTGTTCTCACGCACCACCGCCCCTCCGTAGGTCTTGGTCGCGTAACCTTCTTTTTCCAGCTTTTCAAGATCCCTGCGGATCGTTTCCTCCGAGACGCGGAATTCCTCGCTGAGAGAGGCGACGACAACCCGCTTTTCCCTCTGGAGTTTTTCCAGAATCTGATTTCTTCGTTCGATAGCTAACATGGCACCCCCAGACAGATTCCCCGGCCTGGGCGCTGTGCCGCGGGCGGAGAATGTCAGCCATTTTTCATATTCAGTACCGGCAGTTCCGTCCCTGAGGCAGGGAGATTTTTCTGCGGCAGAATCCCTCTTTTTTTCTCAGTCACGTCTGCATGTCTGATGCTATTATACGGAAAATAATCGTTTTCGTCAACCTGAACTGCCGCTGCCATACACCGGCGCCGCTGTACGCGGTCCCGTCAGCAATGCCGCTGTTCAGCCGGATCTGCCGCCTTCCTCCCCGGATTTCAGCCGGTCCAGAAGCGCCCTGTACGTCCTGGGGACATATCCCCGGACTTCAGTCCCGTTCTCGCTGTAGTTTTCCTCCAGGATCTGTCCGACGGCGCGCAGCGTATTCAGGTCGCCGGTCCGGTCCCACGGAATCAGCAGTTCGAAGGGAATTCGGTTTCTTGTGCGGATCTCACCGATCTTTTCCACAAGGAGGTCCGTGCCGGTTCCGTCCCTTGCGCTGATCCCGAGCGTGTATTCGGCTCTGGCGTCCTTCAGCCTCGGCTGGTCTTCCGCGAGCAGATCGCATTTGTTCAGAACCGTGATCACCGGGCAGGATCCGGCTCCCAGCTCGTCCAGGACCGCGTACACTACCTGCATGTGCTCCGCGAGAGACGGATCGGACGCGTCCGCGACGTGGACGATCAGGTCGCTGTACCGGATTTCCTCAAGCGTAGCCCGGAAGGCGTCGATCAGCTGATGGGGAAGCTTGCTGATGAAACCGACGGTGTCGGTCAGCAGTACAGGCTCCCCGTCCGGAAGCACGAGCCTGCGGCTCGTCGGGTCCAGCGTCGCGAACAGCTCATTTTCTGCAAAGACGTCGGAACCGGTGAGGCGGTTGAGAAGGGTTGACTTGCCCGAGTTGGTATATCCGGCAAGGGATACCGTGAACAGGCCGTTCTTTTTTCTCTGGCTGCGGTTGAGTTCGCGCCGGGTCTTCACGTCTTCCAGCTCCGCTTTCAGCTGACCGATCCGGCTGTGGATGCGGCGGCGGTCAATCTCGAGCCTGGCCTCTCCCGGCCCTCTGGTCCCGATTCCCCCGCCCAGCCTGGAGAGCGATTTTCTCATCCCGGTCAGGCGCGACGCGCGGTAGCGCAGCTGCGCCAGCTCGACCTGGATTTTTCCCTCGCTGGTTCGGGCCCGCGCGGCAAATATATCCAGGATCACCACAGTCCTGTCCAGCACGGCGGAGTCAAGGAGATCCGACAGGTTTCCGGTCTGGGCCGGCGTGAGCTCGTCGTCGCACACAATCCCGTCCGCGGCAAGGGCTGCCAGCATTGCCTTCAGTTCCCCGGCTTTCCCGGTGCCTACATAAGTCCCCGGGTTCGGGTGCTCCAGGGCCTGATATACCCTCCCGGCTTCCTCTCCTCCCGCTGTTTCCACCAGCTGTGCAAGTTCGTCGAGCGAGCGGCTCTCTTCTCTTTCGTCCGGCCCGATACCGACCAGGATAAAACGCTGTTTTTTCGGGTGTGTTTCAATCATTCCGCAATCGTCCCCTGAAACTGTCCTTACAGCCTGCTTTCCAGGTAGGCCAGTTCTTCCTGCGCGCTGCTGTCTGCCGGGGAGAGCTGCAGGTATTCGCGCAGCGTCTCGGCAGCGGCCTCATATTCGCGCTGTTTTTCCTCGCAGACCGTCTCATCCCACAGGAGGACCAGCATCTCGTCTTCGTCAGCGTATTCTTTTCCCTCGGTGATCAGAATCATCGCCCCGGCATAGTCTTCCTGCTCTATTTTTGATGTGGCGTAAGCCGCGTAAAGCCGTGCGTTATCAGGCTGATCCAGAAGCATGGTGCTGTACAGGCGGTCCGCCTCCGCGTAATCATCCGCCGTACCGCGGCTGCGGTAGCACATGGCCAGATAAAAGCCGGCGTTCTCATATCCTTCGTTGTAGGACTGCTCCAGACAGCGGAAGGCAGCCTCTGTGTCTCCGTCCTGCAGATAGATCATCCCCAGTCCGCACTGTTCCTCTACCGTCTCGGGGGTTGAATTTTCCGCTTCCTGCAGAACCTCACTGTAAAGGTCCCCGGCTGACGCGTCGGACAGTTTCTGCAGCATATGGAGCCAGACGCTGTACCTGTCGAGGCCGCCGCTGTCCCCGGAGGATGTACTGCCGTCCCCGGACCGGCCGGATGAGCTGTCCGGCGAGACCGCTGAAACCGCCAGTTTCCAGACTTCCATCGCGCTCTCCGCGCTGCCGCTTTCCAGATATACGTCGCCGAGGGTCAGATACAGTTCCGGGAGCTGGTATCCCTCGTCCGCAAGCTGCTGCAGGTCCGAGGCGGCCGCATCGGGATCTCCGGCGGAACGCTCTGCTTCCGCCCTCCACGCTTTCAGGTCGTGCGCGGTATCCGAACTGCTGTCAGAAATCCCGTCCAGCGCTTTCGTGAAGTATTCCGCGGCTTCCTCCGCTTCCCCCTGTCTCAGCAGGCAGATTCCCATGCCGCGGAGCGCGGCCGTATTTCCGGCGTCCAGTTCCAGGGCTGTTTCGAAACTGGTTTCCGCATCATCGTACTCACCCTGAGCCGTGTAGGCGAGCCCGAGCTGAGCGAAATACAGCGGGTTGTCGTCGTCCTGGGAGACAGCCTGGCACAGGAGCGTCACCGCGCGGTCGTAATCTCCCGCCTCATACGCTTTTTCACCGGCTGAAGCGCTGTCCTCCGCGCCGGAACATCCTGATAAAACGAGCGCTGCCTGGATCAGGGCAGCGCTCAGTATCAAGCCGAGCCTTCTTCTCAAAGGTGCGGCCCTCCTTTCAGTTTCTGATCACAGTGTCCTGAGGAACCTGAGAAACGCTTCCCGTCCCTCCGGCGTACTCTTGTAAACGCCCGCATCCTCGAGAACCCTGGCGAAAACCAGACCGACCTCCTTCTGCAGAATCCTGTCAATGTTCTGTTCATTTACGCAGTCGTATTTCTTCAGGAATTCCTCAGCCCAGTCGGCATGCTTTGCGATGCGATCGTCTTCCCGCAGGCTGCTGCCGGAGAGAATGGCTTCTTTCAGAACCGCAAGCTCAGTCTTCAGCCTGGCCGGAAGAACTGCCAGTCCCATGACCTCAATCAGGCCGATATTTTCCTTTTTGATGTGGTGCAGTTCTTCGTGCGGGTGGAAAACGCCCAGCGGGTGTTCCTGTGTCGTAATATTGTTGCGGAGGACAAGATCGAGCTCGAATTTTCCATCCGCGAAACGGGCAATCGGCGTGATCGTGTTGTGCGGTTCGCCGTCCGTCTCCGCAAAGATGAACGCGCTCTCGTCCGTGTATTTTCTCCAGGCCGACAGAATGTGATCGGCGAGGTCTGCGAGGCGCTCCGTATTTCCGCTCCTTATCCGGATGACGGACATCGGCCACTTTACGATGCCCGACTCAACATCCTCATAACCCGGAAAGACAAACGGCGTCTCGATCGGGGCTCTGGCCATCGCGAAAGTATAGCGGCCGCCCTGGAAGTGGTCATGGGTGAGAATGGATCCTCCGACGATCGGAAGATCGGCGTTGGAGCCGATGAAGTAGTGCGGGAACATTGTGACAAACTGAAGGAGACGCCTGAAAGAACCTTTGGAAATCTTCATCGGCGTGTGCTCCGCGTTGAAGACAATGCAGTGCTCGTTGTAGTACACGTAAGGAGAATACTGCATAAACCAGGGCTGTCCGTCCAGCGTCAGAGGGATCACGCGGTGATTGGCGCGGCCAGGATGGTTCACACGGCCGTGGTAGCCGACATTTTCCTTGCAGAGCAGGCATTTCGGATAGCCGCTCTGCTTCATGGTTCTGGCGGCGGCGATCGCTTTCGGGTCCTTCTCCGGCTTGGACAGGTTGATGGTGATGTCGAGATCGCCGTACGCGGAAGCGGTTTTCCACTTGAGATCTCTGGCGACGCGGTCCCGGCGGATGTAGTTGGAATCCTGGCTCAGCTTGTAGAAATAGTCTGTTGCTTTCTCCGGGGATTCGCGGTAAAGCGCCTCAAAGGTCCTGCGCACATCCGAAGGCCGCGGCATCAGGCAGTTCATCAGCTCCGTGTCAAAGAGATCGCGGTAGACCACCGAATTTTCCGTCAGCCCGCGGGCCGCCGCGTCATCGAGCAGAACGTTCAGGATCTCCGGAAGCGCGGCCTCCGCGATTGTGCCGGGGCGTTTGTAATCATCAAGCTTCATGACATTGAGAATGCGGTTTTCCGCATATATCCTGTCGTCGCCGGACATGAGGCCGGTTCGGATTCCGTACTCGGCGAGAGCCGCCACTGCTTCATTTACGTTCATCCTGTCGCTCCTTCTCCTGTTCCCGCGGCGTTCCGGCTTCCGGCAGGGCCCTGTCTTCGGTTTTTTCAGCCCGGCCGGCGGACCTCCCCGCGCTTCGGAACAATTCCGTTCTATTTTATCATGCTTTCTCTCTTGTTGCAATTGCCCGGACGACGCATTATAATAAACGGAGTTCCGGGCGGCTGACCGTCCGGCAAGGATCATGGCGTGGGCTCGAGCGCCGTGAGAGAAAGAGAGGTTATCATGAAGAAATTTCTTCAGGAATTCCGGGATTTCGCCATCCGCGGCAACATGATCGACATGGCGGTAGGCCTGATCATGGGCGCTGCTTTCAACGGGCTGATCACCGCCCTGACCGATGATTTCATTTCCCCGCTGCTTTCCATCTTCCTGTCGGACGTCGATTTCAGCGCGCTGACCTTCAAGATCGGAAACGGCACCTTCCAGATCGGCGCTTTCATCACGCAGGTCATCAACTTCGTCATCACCGCATTCGTTCTTTTCCTGCTGGTCAAGGCGTTCAACCATCTGCGCAAGCCCGAGGTAAAACCCGCGACGAAGATCTGCCCGTACTGCCAGAGCGAGATCTCCAAGAAGGCTACCCGCTGCCCGTACTGCACCGCTCTTCTTCCGGATGACATCACGGTCGAAGGCGCAAAGGACGCGCAGCCGGAGAAAGCCTGAAGAATTCCAACGGATATCCGCCGCCGGAAAAACGGGAATCCGCAGGATATCCGCCGGCAGAGGCCTGCCGGATGAAAATCAGGCAGCTGATACAGTGAAGGGACCGATGCGTATTCGCATCGGTCCCTTTTTACGGCTGTACATCGGCGAAGGTTCTCCGCCGCTCGCCGGGAAGAGCGCCATCTGCCGCATTTTCTGAAAAGGGCGCTCCCGGTCCGGTTTCCGGCAGACGGCATGTCCCTCCTGTTTCCGGCCGTCAGTCGACTCTTTTTACATCGAAGGATTCAGCCACGCATGCGCGGGCCTCGGGAAGCGAGCGGAATGTGCCGTCGCTGAGCATCTGGACCATGAGGTTGCCGATCGCGGTGCCTTCCACGGGTCCCGCGTAGACATCCAGGCCGGTAGCCTCCTTCGTCTTGTGATTGAGGAACATATCCTGGCAGCCGCCGCCCACGATATGCAGCCTCGAATAAGTGCGCCCGGTCATCTCCTCAAGCTGCTCCTTGGTTTTCCGGTAGCTGTCCGCCAGGGAATTGTAAATGACGACCATCACCTCGCCCTGGGTTTCCGGGACCTTCTGGCCGCTCTTCGCGCAGTAATCCTTCACGGCCTGCGTCATGCTCTTCGGGGCCAGGAAACTGTTGTCGTTGACGTCGACAACAGACGGGAACCCGTCTGCTTCCCCCGCCATCGCGATCAGCTCGGGGAACGTATATTTCCGCCCGCCCGCGCTCATCTCCCGGCGGACGCTCTGGAGCATCCAGAGTCCCATGATATTTTTCAGGTAGCGGAAACGGTGATCGTATCCGCCTTCGTTGGTGAAATTGCACTGCATGCTCTTCAGGCTGGTATCTGGGGTTTTGCGCTCAATTCCCATCAGCGACCAGGTGCCGGAGCTCAGGTAGATGAAATCGTCGTCGTTTGCGGGAACCGCGAGCACGGCGGAACCGGTGTCATGGGACGCCGGCAGCATGACAACCGGACGGCAGCCGGTTTCCCGCGCGATCTCATCGGTCACCGGTCCGACAACCGTACCCGGCATGCAGAGTTTTCCAAAGATGCCGGTGGGAATGCCGACGCGCCTCATCAGATCGTAATCCCAGTCGTTCGTGGACGCGCTGACCAGCTGTCCCGTAGTCGCGATCGTGTACTCATTCATCTTCACCCCGGTCAGGAGGAAGTTGAAGTAATCCGGCGTCATGAGAAAACTCTGCGCCTGCTCCAGGTATTCCGGATGTTCCTTCTTGATTGCGCAGAACTGGTAGATTGAGTTGAAGATCGCTTTCTGGATGCCGGTGCGCCTGTAAAGTTCCTCCGGGGAAATCAGCTTTGACAGCTCGGCGTCCATTCCCTGGGTGCGGGAATCCCGATAGGCAACGGTGTCGCCCAGCACGCGGTCTTTTTCGTCCAGCAGAACGAAATCCACGCCCCAGGTGTCGATTCCCATTGTCGCCGGAGCCTTGCCGGCGTCCGCGCAGGCCCTGATGCCGTTCACGATCTCCTGGAACAGCCGGTCGAACTCCCAGCACAGATGTCCGTTTTTTTCGACATTTCCGTTGGCGAACCGGTACATTTCCTCCAGGACAATCCTGCCGTTTTCCATGTGCGCCAGGATATGTCTGCCGCTGGAAGCCCCGATATCTACCGCCAGATAATATTTCATTGGTACGTCCTCCTTCAGTTCTGAACTGATTAAAAGTATAACATGCGTCCTTCTGCCATTCAAGAATCTTTTCGCCCGGAAGCTTACACCACAGTTCACAATACGGCAGAAAGCAGCAGGCCCGGCCATTCCCGCCTTTTCGGGCGGAATGCCTTTTCTCCGCGCGGCTGTCAGGCATTTTCGGGTATTTTTTCCTGGATTTCAACCGAATTCCGATTATTTACAAGATTTTCCGCCTGTGATATGATAAAAAAAGTTTATTGTGTCCGGAAAATCGGCATCCCGGCGCGATGAACGCAGCTCCGGGTGAAAACCCGGCATACCAGAAGCGGAAGGAGAAAAGAATGGCCGCCTATCTCATTGACTTTGAAAATGTAAAGTCAGAAGGAATCAAGGGCATCCTGCAGCTGACCGAAAATGATACGGTTATCATCTTCTACAGCGTCAACGCGGATACCCTGACATTTGAAACCATGGATATGATTTTCAACAGCAAGGCAAAGCTGCAGAAATACAAAATCATCCACGGCGGTAAAAACTCTCTGGATTTTCAGCTGACTACCTATCTCGGCTACCTGATCCACGAGGGAAAAGACAACTGTTTTTATATCATCAGCAATGATCACGGCTTCCAGCACGTTGTGGAATTCTGGAAGAGAATTTACGGATATCAGGGATATGTGTTCTGCTGCCCTACCATCGCCGACGCCATAGTCCGGCAGAAACGCTTCGACAGCATCTCCGGCAACGGTGCGCGTTCCGCTGAGATGGAAAGGGAACAGGAAGCACAGATCACTGAGGCTGATGAAACTCTTGAGGAGGAAGAAGAAGCCGAACTTCAGGAATCCGAAGGAGAGCCGGAGCCGATCCCCGGGCCGGCTGAAGAGCATTCAGGGGAGGAAACCGAAGAACATGCCGGCGTCTACGTCAATGAAACCGGCGAGGCCCCGGATGAAAACGCTTTTCATCCCGCGGCAGCCGCCGATCTCACTGAGAACATCTCTGTCAGGCTGGCGGACGACTCCGTCATGATCGAAACAATCCACGGCGGCGAGCCGGTTTCCGGCGCTGTTCCCGATTCTCTTCCGGAGGAAAAGGAAGACGGAGCCATCGCGGAGCAGCTTGCCAGAAAGATCGCGGAAGCTGTGCCGGATTCCGGATTCAGGGCTGCCGTTATCGACGACAGCAGAACGGTTCACAGAATCGCTCCGGAGACAGAGGCAAACACGGCGGAACCGGCCGGGAGCGGACTTTCAGCTGAGGATGGAAACGAAATTCACGCGGATTTCGACGCCGAGTCAGACAGGATTTCCGGACTGTCAGCGGAAGTTTCAGGGACAGCTGAACCTGAGAAAGCCCCTCAGCCTGAGCATCGTCCGTCCGGCCACCGCGGTCATCACAGAAAGCACACTGCCCAGCCCGCCGCCAGGGCTTCCGCCGGCGATGCGGAAAAAGCTGCGGCCGCTCCGGCAGCAGCAGCCGGGAAGAAGGAGTCCTCCGGCACTGCCGCTGAGGCAGCGGAAAGCCCGAAGAACAGCGAAACCGCAAAGCCGGAAAAATCAAAGCAGGAAGACCGCAGGGCCGGAAATGCAAAGTCTGAAAGCATAAAGGCCGAAAGCGGCAAAACCGGCGCGGCAAAGGATGCAGACAGCAAAGCCGGAAACGCAAAGTCCAGAAGCGCAAAGGCCGAAACCCGGAAAACCGGAAACGGAAAGGTCGAAGGCACAAAAACCCAGAACGAAAAAACCGCACCCGGAAAAGCTGCTGAAAAGCCGGCGGAAAAGGCAGAGAGCGAAAACGCTCCTGAGACAGCCGGCTCCGCTCAGGATAAGCCGAAAACCGTCAAATCTGCTTCCCGCAGGGCGCACAGAAAAGCTGCGGCAGCGAAGGAAGTTCCCGCATCGGAGGCTGAATCCGCAGCTCCAAAGAAGGCTGATGACGCAAAAGAGGCAAAGAAGGCCGGGACCGGACGCACCAAAGGCCGCCGTCCCAAAAAGGCAGCCACCGGAGCGGCGGATTTCAAGGATGATTCCGTCAACGCGTGATCCCGGCTGAGAGCCGGCTGCAACGTCTCCTGACTGTGCCGACAGCTGAATCCGCGGATTTGCCGACGGCTGATTCCGCGGATTCTCTGCCGCGGGGCAGGGAAACAGGCAAAGGCCCTGAAGCTGAAAAACCGAAAAATGCTGAATCGGAAAGAGCCTGCATGGAACCAGTTTTCTGGTTCCATGCAGGCTCTTTGCCGTTCCGCACAGAATTTCATCCGCTCTCCTGTCAGTAACGGCGCCAGGCAGAAAAGGCTGACGGAATGGCGTAATCTTCGCCGATTCCGCTTTTCGGCACCACTTTCATCCCGGCGGCGGAAAGCTTTTCCGCGTAGGCGGACAGACGGCCGGGAACCTGAATGCGGAAACTTTTCATGTGCCACTCCAGATGGGTGAAAATATGTTTTCCGTTTCCGGCCGGGACAGCCGCGCAGGCCGTTCCCAGCAGGCGCGAAAAGTATTCGGCAGCCTCTTTTGCCGACAGGAAACCGTCGCACCCCGGAAGCTCCCAGAGAAGCGCCAGAAGGCCGTCCCCGGGTCTCTGCCGAAGGCAGACGGATTTTTCATCCGCCAGGATGAAAAGGGTCCTCTCCACGATTCTGCGGGCCTTTCTGGCTGTTTCCGGCGGAAACTTCTGCTGTGTTCCCCGCTCCAGGGCCAGGCACACTTCCGAAACCGGGCAGGATCCGCACAGCGGTTTTTCCTTCGGCAGGCAGATCGTTTCTCCCAGTTCCATCAGCGACTCATTGACGGTCCCCGGGTTCAGTTCCGAGGCTTCGATCACCCCGGCGACTCTTTCCGCGTACCGTTTCGTCACGGCGGAACGGTCCGCCTCTCCCGGGAAGGGATCTTCCAGAATGCGGGAAAGCACCCGGATCACATTCCCATCGACCGCGGCGCGTTTCTCGCCGTACGCGATTGAGGAGACGGCTCCCGCCGTGTAAGGCCCGATGCCGGGCAGCGCCAGCAGATCGTCGTAATTTCCCGGAAGCTTTCCGCCGAAGCGCTCGCGGCATACAGCAGCCGCCTTCTTCAGGTTCCTCGCCCTCGAATAGTATCCGAGGCCTTCCCAGAGCTTCAGCAGCCTGTCTTCACTGATATCCGCCAGCGCTTCCGCATCCGGAATTTCCCTCAGGAACCTCCGGTAATAGGGAATCACGGTTTCGATCCGCGTCTGCTGCAGCATGATCTCGGAAATCCAGACGCGGTACGCGTCCGGCTTTTCACGCCAGGGGAGCGGCCGGGCATTCTTCGCGAACCAATCCGCAAGAAGGGAGAAGGCTCTGCACAGCCTTTCGTCCTCCCCGGTTTCTCCCGGCGCTGCGCAGGCGTTTTCCCGATCCCCGGAAACCGCGGCCTCCGGTTTCCGGGTTTCATCCGCGTTCCGGGTCATCCGATCACGTCCGCCATCGAATAATATCCGGGCTTTTTCCCACGCAGGAAGAGAACCGCGGCCAGGGCGCCCCTGGCGAAAATCGCCTTGGAGAAAGCCTGATGGTTCAGCTCCAGCACCTCATCCTCGCCGGCAAATATGACATCATGCGCCCCGACGATCGTGCCGCCCCGGACGGAACTGATTCCGATCTCATCCGGATCCCTCTTCCTGCGCACTTCGCTTCGCCCGGTAACGAAATGGTAGCGGCCGTTCTCCGCCTCATTTGCCGCGTCCGCGAGCATGATCGCGGTTCCGCTCGGAGCGTCGGCTTTCTGATTGTGATGTTTTTCCACGATCTCGATGTCAAACCCGGCCCCGGCCAGCACCGGAGTGATTTCCCGGATTATTTTTGCCATCGTATTGATGCCGAGCGAGAAGTTGTAAGACTGGACCAGAGGAACCGTCTGCGACAGCTTCCTCACTTTCTCCAGCTGTTTCTCCGACAGCCCGGTTGTCCCGAGCACCAGCGGCAGTTTCCGTCCGGCGCAGGCCTCGACAGTGCCGTCCACCGCGGGAGCGGCCGCGAAATCCACCGCGCAGTCAGCTTCCTCCCGGACGTCCTTCCAGTCCGTGTATACCGGATAGGGCATGCTGCCGTTCTGATCTCCCCGGATATCGACTCCGGCCACAATTTTCACCTGGTCCGATTTCGCGAAAGTATCCGTGATGACATGCCCCATCGTTCCGAGGCATCCGTCGAGTATGATTCTGATCATGGCATTCTCCGTTTCTGTTTGATTGCGGGCTGCCGCCCGGATAATCCCGGTTTCCGCGGCGGCTGCCGTTTCATGGTGCGTAAAAAAACCGCCGGTTTTCTGCCGGCGGGCGCCAGACTCCGGTCACTCTTCGCTCAGCAGGCCGGCCTTCTTCATCTCATTCCGCACCAGTTCCTTGTGCGCGTCACTCATCTCGGACAGCGGAAGGCGCGTCTTTCCGGCGTTGAAGCCCATCAGATTGAGGGCGTACTTGACCGGGATCGGGTTGACCTCGCAGAACAGGGCGTTGATCAGCGGAAGCGCCTGCAGCTGCAGCCTGCGGCTCTCCGCCGGATCCCCGTCCAGATATTTTCGGACAATGTCGTGCGCGAGCTTCGGCGCGATGTTCGACAGCACCGAGATTACGCCGCGTCCGCCGAGCGAGCAGATCGCGGTGATCTCCGAATCATTGCCGGAATAAATCTCCAGGCCGTCGCCGCCGAGCGCCGCAAGCTTAGCCACCTGGTCGATATTCCCGCTCGCTTCCTTGACCCCGACGATATTCTTTACGTTTCTGACCAGTTCCGCCGCCGTCTCCGGAAGAATATTCACACCCGTGCGGGAAGGAACGTTGTAGAGAATGATCGGGATGGAAACGCTCTGGGCAATTTTGGTATAGTGCTGGATCAGGCCCGGCTGTGTCGCTTTATTGTAATAGGGAGTTACCAGCAGAAGCGCGTCTGCCCCGTTTTCCTCGGCATGCGTGGAAAGCCGGATGGCCTCGGCGGTCGAATTGGAACCTGTCCCCGCGATGACCGGGACCCGGCCTGCGGTGTGATGCACGGCATAGCGGATGCAGGCGTCGTGTTCCTCATACGAAAGCGTGGAGGACTCTCCTGTCGTTCCGCAGATGACAATCGCGTCCGTCCCGTTTTCGATCTGATAATCGATCATTCTTCCGAGCTCATCGTAGTTCACCCTGTCATCTTCAGTGAACGGTGTGGCAATGGCGACTGCCGCCCCTTCAAAAATTGCCATAATCTTCCTTTCCGGCCTGACGAGGCCTGCCTGCGCGGCGCCTGAACCGGTTGTTCTGCTCCCGGCGGGCATGCGCCGCGGAAATTCAATCTGATATCATTATATACCGGAGCCGCTTTTTTTTCATCCTTCTTCAAGGAACTGAAATCTTTCCCGTTCCGGGGCAGCAACCGTTCCGGTTCTGGCCGTTTCTGACTGACTGTTCCCGGCTTAAGGTATTCTGCTGCCGTACCGAAACCTGTTTTCCGCGGGTCATCCGTCATCCTGCAGCCAGATTTTCAACGGATAAAAAATTTTTCGTCATTTTCCGACTTTTCGCGTGGCTTTCCGTAACCCGCGGTCGAAATCTGACGGAATGAACCGCGTGCATTACTGCGTCTGACCCTTTAAACTGATAGATGTTTAAACATTATGCACAGGCCTGTTCAAAAGATCAATCCAGACAGGAGGAAAACACTTTTATGCAGGATATACCGGAAAACGATCCGTCAGCGGTAAACGTCGCCGTTATCAGCGGGATTATACTTCAGCCACCAGTGTACTCCCACAGAATGTACTCTGAATTATTCTACTCAATGAACGTCGAGGTGCGGAGACTCAGCGGAAGCGCCGATGTCATCCCGGTAACCCTATCGGAAAAACTGATGACCGGGATTCACCTGGATGCCGGCAGCAGCGTGTACGTCACGGGACAGGTCAGGAGCCACATTCTTCACGTCAATCACGTCCGGCACAAATACGTCGCCATTTTCGCGCTCAAGATCGAGACGGACAGCAAAGCGCTTCCCTACACGACCAACAACCGGATCAGCCTCTACGGGAAAATCAGCAATATCCCCGCGCTCCGGATCACGCCGCGCGGCAGAACCGTCGCCGACATCGAGCTGGCCGTGCAGCGCTACTACCATAAGATGGACTTTATCCCGCTGGTCATCTGGAGCCGGAACGCCCTCGCCCTGAGCGGGCAGCCGGCGGGACTCTGGCTCGCGGTCCGCGGCAGGATCCAGAGCCGCTCGTTCATCCGCAGGCTGGAGGACGGAACTTTTGAGAACGGCCGGTCTATCGAAGTATCCGTCAGTATGATGAAAATCTATCCGGAAGGCAGGGAGCAGTCGGAGTCTGTCGCCGAAAGCGCGGTTCCGTACCGCGCCTTCCCGGGGAAAACCGGGGAAAATCCCGGGAACAGTGTCCCGGGGGAACAATCGGGGATTCCGGGTGAATTCCCGGCGCAGCCGTCCGTTTTTTATCCTGACGGCAGAATCTGCCCTTCGCCGGGGACCTATACTCCGGCTGCCCCGGACACTTCAGGCGAACCGGAGGATGATTCCGAGGCTCCGGCCTCAGGCAGCCGATCTGCCGCCCCGGCTTCCCGGGATATCACGAACGCTCAGTCCGCCCCGGCCTCCTCTGTCCGTGACATTGCCGCCGGGACCGCGCTGCCGGAGACCCAGGCGGCGCCGGGCGTCTCTGAAAGCGGCCCGGCCGGGGAACTATACTCCCCGCCGGCGGGTCCTGAGGGCATGCCGGATCCGTAAAAAAGCAATAAAGCCCTGACGCTTTTGCCGGGATAAGTTTATTCCCGGCTGTTGATGTAATTGACCAGGCCGCCCGCCGAGATCAGCTGCTGCATGAACGGCGGGAAGGCCTGCCCCTGGTAGACCTTCCCGGTCGTGACATCCGTGATCTCGCCGCTGTCGAAATCGATCTTCACTTCGTCTCCGGCCTGAATCTCACGGCTCGCCTCCGCGCACTCGATGATCGGCAGCCCGATGTTTATCGAATTGCGGTAGAAAATGCGGGCGAAGGTCTCGGCGATGACGCAGGACACACCGCAGGCTTTGATCGCGATCGGGGCGTGCTCGCGGGAGGAGCCGCAGCCGAAATTTTTCCCTGCAACGATGATATCGCCTTTCCGGACGCGGTTCACAAAATCTTTGTCGATATCTTCCATGCAGTGCTTCGCGAGCTCCGCCGGGTCGGAGGAATTCAGGTACCGGGCCGGAATGATGACGTCAGTATCTACATTATCTTCGAAACGGAATACTTTTCCCTCTGCTTCCATATCTCTCCTCCTCAGTCCAGGTCTTCCGGCCCGCAGATTTTTCCGGCGACCGCACTGGCTGCTGCCACATACGGGCTTGCCAGGTATACTTCACTGTCAACGGAACCCATCCGGCCGACAAAGTTTCGGTTGGTTGTTGATACCGCCCGCTCGCCGGACGCCAGAACGCCCATATAGCCGCCCAGGCACGGGCCGCAGGTCGGCGTGGAAACCACCGCGCCAGCTTCGATGAAGATTTTGAGCAGCCCCTCTTCCATTGCCTGCAGGTATACACCCTGCGTAGCCGGAATCACGATGCAGCGCAGGCCTTTCTTCACCTTTCTGCCCTTCAGGATTTCAGCCGCCTGGCGAAGGTCCTGGATCCGGCCGTTCGTGCAGGAGCCGATCACCGACTGGTCAATCTCCACATCGCCGACCTGGTCGATGGTTCTGGTGTTCTCCGGCAGATGCGGGAACGATACCGTGGGTCTGAGCGCCGACAGGTCGATCGTCACGGTCCTCGTGTACTCCGCGTCGGGATCCGCGCGGTATATCTTATACGGGCGGTTTCCGTGAGCCTTGAGGTACTCTTCCGTTTTGTCATCGACCTCGAAAATGCCGTTTTTCCCGCCGGCCTCGATCGCCATGTTGCAGATGCAGAGCCGGTCGTCCATGGAAAGGGCCGCGCATCCTTCCCCGGTGAATTCGAGGGACTGGTACAAAGCTCCGTCCACGCCGATCTCCCCGATCAGGTGAAGAATGACGTCCTTGCCGGTTACATATCTCGAAGGCTTCCCGGTCAGAACGACCCGTATCGCGGACGGAACCTTGAACCAGGCTTTCCCGGTCGCCATGCCTGCCGCCATATCCGTGCTGCCGACGCCGGTGGAAAACGCGCCGAGAGCCCCGTAGGTGCAGGTGTGGGAATCCGCGCCGATCACGACGTCGCCTGCGGTAACCAGGCCCTTCTCGGGCAGCAGCGCGTGCTCGATTCCCATCTCGCCGACGTCGAAAAAGTTGGTGATGTGATATTTTCTGGCAAATTCGCGGACGATTTTGCAGTGTTCCGCCGATTTGATATCCTTGTTGGGCACAAAGTGATCCATCACGAGGGCGATCCTGTCCCTGTCGAACACGCCCTGTTTTTTGAAATTCTCCATCGCGTGAATTGCGACCGGAGAGGTGATATCGTTGCCGAGAACCAGGTCAAGATCGGCCATAATCAGCTGGCCGGCTCTGACGGACTCAAGTCCCGCGGCCGACGCGAGTATTTTCTGGGTCATCGTCATTCCCATGGCATTTACCTCCTTGTTTCCCGCCTGATCAGTGGTTATGGCTTACATTCTAACTTCACCCTGCAGGCGCGTCAAGATAACAAAACACACCCGATTGCAATACAAATTTAATCTAAACGACAAATTCCCCACCGCACCATGAATTTTTATCACAGTGCGGTGGGGAATCGCTTTGGTGTCACGGTACAGGATGCTGTTTCACGTCACTCAGACATGAGGTACTGAACCAGCTCGGTGACGGTATCGGCGGAGAGCTTGCTGACAAATGTCGGCTCGTCATCCTCCGTGCAGTAGTAATCTGCTCCGTCCTCGGTAGTGGTGCCGATCGTGAGGGTTACCGATTTGTCCTCGTCAAGGCTCGTGTAGTAAATCGTCAGGGTCTCCGGGCTGGAAGCCTCGTCCAGGCCGTAGTCAGCAGCCTCGTCATCCTCCATGTAGTAATCGGCAAAACCGTCATAGGAAAGGTCCTGGATCAGGCTCAGGGCACTGTCGAAATTTGCAGTGTCCTCCAGCTCTGTGTCGGTCCCGTCCTTCTCGACCATCCAGTACTCCTCTGTCTCGATCTCTTCCGAGGTTTCCTCTTCGGTTCCATACAGGGATTCCAGGGTGTCTTCCACAGCCTGCGCTTCCGTTTCGGCCAGCTCTGCCTCGGCCGCCGCTTCGTCAGCAGCAGCAAGAGACTCCTCCTCCGACGCCTCTTCCGCTTCGTCCACGGACGCGGGTTCCTCCGTTGTCTCTTCGACCTCACGGGTTTCCGCGTGCCAGGTAATGGTACTGTCCCCGGAGGTATAGACAACCTTCGTCACATTCGAGGTGGCGATATACGGGAATGATACGGCATCCACCAGGTCATCCTCCGTAAAACTGATCGCCGAATGGACTGACGCTGAAACCGTATACACGTCGTCGGAATCCGACAGCTTCACATAATAGTCGCTCGACGCTTCGCTCTTGTCCCCGAAAAGAATCTCCACGGTGCTGTCAGCCGTGGATGCGGTGAGCGACGCGGACGGGCTGTCAAGGCCGTAGGTCGCGAGATCTTCCCCGCCGTCCAGTTTGCGGACCGCCTCGAGATCCTCGAGATAGCCCGTGAGCGTTGTCATCTTGGACTGAAGAAGCGGCAGGTTCTCATCGCCGTCGTAGCTCCAGGTTTCATCATCCTCGTTGTAGGTGAAGGAAAATGTTCCGTTCTCATTGGTCACTTCCATGGAAGTGACGTCCGTCAGCTGGGCGAGATAAATCTTCGCGGCTTCTTCCGCTTCCTGCTCTTTTTCTTCGGACCAGCTGTTGTACCTGCGGAGTCCCAGCCAGGAAGCGCACAGGACGCCCGCAATCACGACAAGAGTCACCAGGCTTTTCGTATTTTTTGTCATATCCGAACCTTTCTCCCGTTCCCGGCTCCGCCCGCTGCCGCGGGCCGGAACCGGGCTTTTTCGGGCTGTTTCCCTCAGGCTTTTCTTCTCTTCAGCCAGACAGCCAGGCCGGCTGCCAGGAAGCAGATCGGAATGACCGCGATGAAGAGTACGCTCCAGATAAAGCCGTTGGTGACAGTATTGTAAGTAACCGACAGGCTCTTCGACGGGATGGAGATATTGCTCATATCCGGGAAGAAGGATGCCGTCAGGTTCGTGAATTCCTCGAGGTTTGCGAGGTTGCTGAAACGGTCGGTGATCTCGGAGTCAATCATGGAAGGCGCTGTCAGGACAATCATGGTTCCCTTCGCGCTTTCTTCCTCCGAAGCGGCCTCTGTGGAATCCTCCGCCAGGCTTGTCTCATCCGCGGCGGTTTCCGCTTCACCGGTATCGGTTTCTGTACCGGCTTCAGTATCAGCGATGCTTTCCGCCTCATCGACTGTTTCCATCACGGATTCCGCCTCGGTTTCAGTCTCCGTCTCAGCGACTGTGACTTCCTCAGACATCAGGCCGTCGGCCACGGATTCCGCCTCGGCGGCGCTTTCTTCGTCCGCCGAATAATCTTTCACGCTGCGGGCGGCAATCACGTACTTCGCAAAATCATCCTGCGTCAGCGTCGCCGCCTGGTCCTGGGTGAATCCGGAATCGCTGGTTGTCAGCAGCTGGGTGACGGTCACGGAGGCGTCCTTCGATTCGTCCACAGTCATTCCGCCGGCCGCGGAAACGAGAATATAGCTGTCCGTGCTGACGTTGTAGGTACTGCTGACGATCGTCGGGAAGAAGTTGTATGGGCTTCTCGACTGCTGGTAATAGTTCGTGTAGTCTCCGATATAGCTGTTGACCATCGTGAGGCCGTACTCTTCCATCAGGGAATCGAAATTCGGGAGATCTTCGTCAGTGACTCCGCGGATCAGGAAGATGCTGCCGCCGTTCTGCAGATACGCCTGGATTTCCAGAAGCTCATCCTCTGCCAGGTCAGACGTCGGATTGTTGATCATCAGAAGCTCGGTACCTTCCGGAATCCCGTTGTCCGTCAGGAGATTGACGGTTTCCGTCTCCAGGTCGGACTTGGTGAGCATGTCGATGACCGAATCAGAGAGATCGGACTCGCCGTGGCCCTGCAGCAGCGTGACTGTGTGTGACGTGTCAGTGCTCACCGAATTGATGGCTGAAGTCAGCAGGCCTTCACCGTCGAAGGAATCCTCCACCTGCTGTCCGTAATAGTAGTAATAATAATCATCGTAGGTGATCATGTCGCTGATGGCGACGGTTTCGGTTTTCCCGGTTTCGTCATCCTTCACCACGATGGTGTTTGTGCTGACATCGTACTCGGTCAGGACGTCCGGATGGAGAACCGGGTCCTGGTAGGTGACAGTGACATGATCGTAATCGTCGTAGCGATCAAGGAAACGGACGATTCTCTCGTCAACCGTATTGTCCTCCGCCACCACAATCACGTCAACGTCTGTGGTAAGCCCGTTCAGCAGATCTTTCGTCGTATCGCTGATGTTGTAAATCTTGTTGTCGCTGATATCGATCTGTTTCGCCGAAGCCGGAAGCTGTCCGACGATCATGTTGACCAGGACGACGATCACAAGCGCGACCGCCACAAGAACGACGGCGAAACTGCCGTTGCGGGAAGAAGCGCTGGAGAACTGCCGCTTTACAGTGCCGCCGAACGAACCCTTCCTTTTCGCGCTTACTTCCGTGGTCTCCTGAACTTCAGGAGATGTATTCCTGTTTTTGTTCTTCTTTTTCATCTCATCCGCCCTCCTGTCAGCTCCATCTTCTCTTCTGGACCGTCTGTTCAGCAGCAAACAGGCAGAACCCGGAAATAGTCACCAGTTTGATGATTCCGGCAACGTCGAACGTATAATACTGGGTAAAGCTGTAAAGGACGTCGCTGATGGAAAGCTCTGAAAGCATGTTGGTGATCAGGTTTTCGAAAACCGTGGAATCCAGCGTGTAGACTGCCATCAGCGCAATCGCGCCGATAATCATGATCAGGAAGGTTACGATCCAGTTTTTGGAGAAAGCAAAGTAGATCAGCGCAACCAGAACCAGGATCACAACGCAGCCGATCAGGGAAGCTCCTGCGGTAGTCGGCATGAAATTTTCAGCCAGGGAAGGCGCCAGCAGCAGGAGAAGGAAAATGCCGATGGTCGCTACGGCGGAGATGATCAGGTTTTCGGTCAGCGAAGAAATCAGCAGGCCGATGGCCAGATACGTGCAGCCGAGCATGAAGAAAGCGAAGATGCTCGCGTAGTCGATGCCCAGATGCGCCGATCCGTACATTCGGATGATCAGCGGGCACAGGCAGAAAATCAGGCAGGGAATCGCCAGAATGGCGACCATCGAGAAATACTTCCCGAGGACGATCTGCCGGACGGTCGCCGGAGAGGTGAGAAGCAGCTGGTCCGTCTTCTGACGGCGGTCCTCAGCCATGATTCTCATGGTCAGAAGCGGCGTAACCATCGTGAAGATAAACATGATGGACTGCAGCGTGTAGGAGAAATACGGATATCCGTAATTCATGTTGTAAACGAAGAAGTAGATGCCGCAGGACATGACCAGCACCGCGATATACAGCGGGGCAGTCACCGTATCGAACTGATATTTCAGCTCTCTTTTGAATATCGCTTTCATTCGTGTGCCTCCGTTCCGTTCTCATCCGCAGTGCCGGATTCATTGTCAGAATCGTTTTCGGAAACGCTCTCACCGGCGCCGGCGCCCTGAGCCCCGTTTTCCTCAACAGGCGCGTCCCCGCCGGCCGTTTCCGGAGAATCCTCCGGCCCCGCGTCAGAAGCCTCCCCGTCCGCGTTCGCGGCCATCGTCTCCTGCGTAAATTTTTCGTCGTCGGAAGTCAGCTTCATGAAGACATCCTCAAGGCTGGCCTTGGAATACTGGACTTCATAGATCGGCCATTCGTTGGACGCGCAGATGCGGAACAGGCGCTCGCGGATTTCCGTTCCGTCCGTGTAGAGTTTCGCGGAGAAGAAGCCTTCCGCGGCTGCCCTTTCCTCCACTTTGGTAATGTTTTCGATCGTTCCGAGCGCTTCCCGGATCTCATCGCGCTGGCCTTTCAGCACGATGTTGACAGTGTGGCTGGAATCCATCATGCGCATCAGGTTCTCGGCGGTATCGCTGGCGACAAGCCTGCCGTGGGAAATGATCATGATGTGGTCGCAGATTGCGCTGACCTCAGACAGGATATGGGAGCTCAGGATTACCGTGTGATCTCTGCCCAGATCGCGGATCAGTTCACGGATTTCAATAATCTGCTTCGGGTCCAGTCCGACGGTCGGCTCATCGAGGATGATGAACTCGGGCTTTCCCAGAATGGCCTGCGCAAGGCCGACACGCTGGCGGTAGCCTTTGGACAGGTTGCGGATCAGGCGTTTCCGGACTTCCGTGACGCCTGTGCGGTCTGAAACCTCCGAAATCTGCTGTTTCCGCTCCTTCGGCGGGATTTCCTTGAGCTCCGCAACGAAGTTCAGGTACTCATCTACCGTCATGTCCATATACAGGGGCGGCATCTCCGGGAGGTAGCCGATGCACCGTTTGGCCTCGTCCGGCTCCTTCAGTATGTCATGCCCGTTGATGACGACCGTGCCCTCGGTTGCGCCGATGTAGCCGGTCATCATGTTCATGGTAGTGGATTTGCCCGCGCCGTTCGGCCCGAGGAATCCGTAGATCTTTCCGCTTTCCAGCGTAAAGCTCAGGTGGTCCACCGCGACAAAATTGCCGTAGCGTCTCACCAGGTTTTTCACCTCGATCATTTCAGACCTCCATCCTGACGATTTTCGCGGTGCCGGCGGCTTTTCCGAACACAAGGGAAACTTTCCTCATGATTTTTCAGCTCCGCACCACACAATTCCTAAACATTATAAATCCAAATTGTGAACGATTGCGCAAAAAACTGTGTCAATTCTGTGTCCTCTCTGTGTCCTCCCGTTTTTTCCCGCTGCCATGCCGCCCCCACATAAAGTTTTCCGTGATCTGCCGATCGCAGCCGGAAGCGGGACCGACGGCCGGCGGTCTGCCCGGCGTTTCCCGGGAGATCTGTCTTCGGCGGGGCTCCCCCGGGACATAAAAATCCCGGCCGCAAAAGGCCGGGATAAAAGCCGAAAGATCTTCTGAACGACAGTATTCAGATCAGGTGGATGAAAAGCCCGCTGCGGAGCTTTGGTTCAAACCAGGTGGATTTCGGCGGCATCAGCAGGTGATTGTCCGCAACGCGCAGAAGTTCGCTGATCTGTGTCGGCACCATCGCGAAGGCCGCCTTGCTGTCGGTGTGAACGCGCTTCTCCAGCTCGGAGAGGCCGCGGATTCCGCCCACGAAATCGATACGGGGATCCGAGCGCGGATCGCTGATTCCCAGAATCGGCTGAAGGATCGTATCCTGGAGAATCGAGCAGTCGAGGCCCCTGATCGGGTCGTCCGGGATGCTCTCTTTGTAGGACAGCTCAAACCAGCTGTCGGCGATGTACATGCCCATCGTTCCCTTTTTGACCGGCTGGAACGGCTTGTCCACGGAGAGGATCTGGTAATGTTCGGAAATCTTTTTCATGAATTCAGCCGGCGTCATCCCGTTGAGATCCTTCACAACGCGGTTGTACGGCAGAATATTGAGTTCGTCATCCGGGAACAGCACGGACAGGAAATAGTTGAAAGGTTCCTCTCCCGTGTAATCCGGATTCTGCTCTCTACGCATCCGGCTCACCCGCACGGCGGAAGCCGCCCTGTGATGGCCGTCCGCGATGTAGGTCGCAGGAAGCCGGCCGAGCGCGGCCTCGAACTTCGCGATGAGATCCGGATCAGAGATCCTGGTGCCCGTGTGGCGCACGCCGTCCTCCTCAGTAAAATCGAAGAAAGGCGCCGTCGTCATCTGTACTTCGCCGATCAGGTCCCGAAGTTCCGCGTTGTGCCGGTAGGCCAGGAAAATCGGCCCGGTCTGCGCGCTGCAGATATTGACATGGTTGACGCGGTCCTCCTCCTTCTCCCGGCGGGTATTCTCATGGCGGCGGATCACGCCGTTCATATAGTCGTCCACTGAGGAACAGCCGACGATTCCGGTCTGCGTCCGGCCGTTGCGGGTCAGGGCGTAGAGATAATAGCAGGGCGCCGGATCCTGAACGAAGGTCCCGTCTGCAAGGCGGCCGCGGATCATGTCGCGCGCCTTTTCATAGACAGGCATGCTGTACGGATCGGTTCCCGCGGGGAACTGTGTCTCCGGGCGGTCGATGTTCAGGAACGAAAGCGGATGCCCCGCAACCGCGGCGCGGGCTTCCTCCTCGTTGTAGACGTCGTACGGCAGCGCGGCCGTCTCTTTTTCCAGGCCGGGTGCCGGCAGAACTGCAGCAAAAGGTTTGACAGTCGCCATGAATTATTCTTCTCCTTCGGGGGTGAGAATGCGGACGCGGATCACGTTGTCCATGCCGGAAAGTTTCTCCTTGAAATCCTGCGCGACCGGCGCTTCGACATCAAACATCGCGTAGGCGTAGTCTCCGCGGCTCTTGGATACCATGTCGCTGATATTGATTCCCTCCTGTCCGCAGAGGGCGGTGAGCTGCGAGATGACGTTCGGACGGTTGTAATGCGCGACGCAGATCCTGGCCGCCTTGCGCACCGTGCCGAGGGAAGCCGCCGGATAATTGACGGAATTGGTGATATTCCCGTTCGCCAGATAGTCGTTGATTTCGTCGACAGCCATCACCGCGCAGTTGTCTTCGGACTCCCGCGTGGAAGCGCCGAGGTGCGGAGTGAATACGGTGTTCGGGAAGGTGACGTTTTTGGCGTTCGGGAAGTCGCAGACATAGCGGCGGACCTTTCCGGAAGCCAGCGCTTCTCCCATGTCGTCGTCGTTGACCAGGATGTCCCGCGCGTAATTCAGGATCACCACGCCGTCTTTCATCATGCCGAAGGCGGTCCTGTTCAGCATCCCTCTCGTGGAATCCAGGGCCGGAACATGAATCGTCAGGTAATCGCAGGTGCGGTAGAGCTCCTCGTTTGTCTTGACAATATGGACGTAGCGGGAAAGGCGGATCGCGTTGGAGATGGAAAGATACGGATCGCAGCCGTAGACGTCCATGCCCAGGTCGTGCGCCGCGTTCGCGACGAGAACGCCGATCGCGCCCAGGCCGATGACGCCGAGCTTTTTGCCACGGATTTCGGTCCCGGCGAAGTTCTTCTTCGCTTTCTCCATGGATTTGCTGATCGCCGGGTCGCCGCTGTTGGCTTCCACCCATTCGGATCCTTTGACAATGTCTCGGGAACCCATCAGGAGTCCGGCGATCACCAGCTCCTTGACACCGTTGGCGTTGGCTCCCGGGGTGTTGAACACGACAACGCCCTTATCCGCGCAGTCGTCAATCGCGATGTTGTTCACGCCGGCTCCGGCCCTGGCAATGCATTTGAGGCCCGCCGGGAGCTCCATTTCATGCATGTTCGCGGAGCGGACCAGGACGGCGTCCGCTCCTTCAAGGCTGTCGATGATCTGATCTCCCTGCGCCAGCCTGTCCAGGCCTACCTGAGCGATCGGATTGAGACATCTGATCTTTGCCATCACGCATTCTCCTTTTCGAATTTCTCCATGAAGTTCACCAGGGCCTGTACGCCCTCGAGCGTCATCGCGTTGTAGATGCTCGCGCGCATGCCGCCGACGCTGCGGTGGCCTTTGACATTGATCAGGCCGGCTTCCTTCGCTTCGGCGCAGAACTTTTTGTCGAGCTCCTGGTTTCCGGTGACGAACGGAACATTCATCAGGGAGCGGGAATCCGGGTCGGTGACGGTCGGATGGAACATCCTGCTCTGGTCAAGGTATCCGTACAGCAGGGAGGCCTTTTCGACATTGCGCTTCTTCGCGCCTTCCAGCCCGCCGTGGGCAAGCAGGTACTTGAAGACAAGGCCGCAGATATAGATATTCCAGCAGGGCGGGGTATTGTAGAGAGATCCCTTGTCGGCATGTGTCTTGTATTTGAGCATGGTCGGGGTTCCCGGCAGCACATCGTCGGAAATCAGGTCATCGCGGATGATCACGATCGTGACGCCGGCGGGGCCGACGTTCTTCTGCGCTCCGCCGAAGAGAAGGCCGTATTTCGTGACATCGATCGGCTCGGACAGGAAGCAGGAGGATATATCCGAAACGAGGGTTCTGCCCTTGGTGTCCGGGAGCGTCCTGAATTTGGTTCCGTAGATCGTATTGTTCTCGCAGATGTACACGTAGTCGG
>JBMNRC010000029.1:0-34103 GCA_050944455.1 Lachnospiraceae bacterium | reverse complement strand
TGTCGGACTACTATGCCGAAAGGCGTGTCACTTGTTAAGTTGATTGAACCGCCGTGTGCCGAACGGCACGCACGGTGGTGTGAGAGGTCGGGAAACAGTCCACTGGACTATTTCCCTCCTACTCGATATGAGAAATCCGGCAGATAGGAAAAGGGACTTTTATATTAGAAATCCGGCGGTAAGGAAACAGAAGCGCTTATGTGTCAGGAAATCCGTCGGATAGGAAGCAGAGGCGTTTTTTGTCAGGAAATCCGGCGGATAGGAAACAGAGGCGCTTTTGTCAGGAAATCCGACGGACAGGAAGCAGAGGCGCTTTTGTCAGGAAGTCTGCCGATTAAGTGAGAGAAGTGTTTTGTGCCGGGAAATCCGCCGGTTAAGAAATTTGTAAGAATCTTCGCCTCTGGAGCAATTGCGGCAGATGCGGACGCATGATAAAATAAACGATCAGAGAGCATGTGGGTCAGACAGTTTTTCAGCCTGAGGACAGGGGATTCAGCAGAAACCATTATCTGAGCCGGGCATCCGGGAGGATTTGATGAATAAAAACGAAAAAAGGACTGATCGTCGGACAGACAGAACCGGCGAAGACATCAGGAAACCGCGGAGAAGGAAAACAGCTAAACGCCGCGGGGGAGCCGCCATCAGCATTCTTGCCGGGATCGCCGTGATGTGCTGGATTACCGTAGGCCTGACATGGACAGTGCTGCGTTTCCTGCCGCGCAATTCCGCGGCTGATCAGCCGACGCTTCCGGGCACCGTATCGGCGTCGGGAACGCTGTCGGGTTCGGGGCAGACTGCCCTTGCGGCGGGGGAATCCGCGGATGCCGCGCAGGAATCCTCAGATGTCCTGTCCGCAGATGAAGCCGGGGAAACCGGAGCAGCCGAGGGCAGTTCCGCCAGTGAAACCATAGCGGATGACCTTCAGTCCACGGGCTCAGAGGAGACTTCTTCCGCGGCGGAATCGGAGACAGACGCGGGATCGGATACGGAACCGGCGGTGATCGCGGTCGCTGAGGAAGAGACGACAGAAGCGGATCTTTTCGCGCTCACGGACGATGAAGATTACAACCGCCGCCTCGAAGCCATCGAAAAGTACGATAACCTCGGCGTGGTCGTCAATGTCGCGCATTACCTGAACATGAGATCCGGGCCCAGCCTTGACGCTGAGGTGTGCGGAGTGATTTTCCCCTACTGCGGGGTGAATGTGCTCGAGGAGGAGAACAACGGCTGGGACCTGATTGAATCCGGCGGAGCGAAAGGGTACGTCTCCTCAAAGTATATCGAGACCGGGAAAGAGGCGGTGAAGCTCGCGGCGGAGCACTGCCGCTATCAGGCTTATGTGACCGCGGAAAAAGTGGTGGTGCGGACGGATCCGTCCGAGGATTCCGATGAAATCACGTCTATCGTGCAGGGCGATTACTTTGACTGCCTTTCCGAGGACGGAAACTGGGTGGAGATCGAAATCGCGGAAGATCTCGGCGGATATGTGCCGGCGTCTTCCGTGACGACCGGCTACAGGATGGAGGAGGCAATCGTCTTTGGCTTTGACGACAGCGTATCCAATATCCGGAAGAACATCATCAATACCGCCTTCGAATACTATGGCAACAAGTATGTCTGGGGCGGAACGGACCTGGAAAACGGCGTCGACTGCTCCGGCTTCACCCAGCAGATCTACGGTATGTTCGGAGTGACGCTCACCCGGAATTCCTACACGCAGGTAGGAGAGGGCAAGGCGGTGGACGAGAAGGACGTCAAGCCGGGCGACCTGCTGTTCTATTACGGCCGCATACCCGGGCAGGTCGGACATGTCGCGATCTACATCGGAAACGGAAAGATCATCCACGCGGCGTCCGAAAAGAAGGGCATCTGTGTCAGCGACTGGAAATTTGTTCCGATTGTCGCGATCAGGGATGTGATTCCGGAAGAGCTGGATCACTGAAAAGGCAGAACTGATTCCGGAAGAGCCGGATCGCTGAAAAGAAAGCTGTGATTCCGGAAGATCCTGTTCACTGAAAAGATAATTATATTTCGCGTTTTCTGGCGGGGACGGGATCCCCGCCATTTTTTTGAATGCGGGACAGAGAAAGGCGCTTCAGCCGAGACCGTTTCGTTTGCAGATTCGTGAGCGCAGCCGATGACCGTCATCGGACGCGCTCTGACGACGCGGTCCAGCGGGAGAGCGGATCGGCGGGAAAGACGGTTCAGTGAGTGAGGAGGCACGGTGGGAGAGAGGCAGATCGGCGGGTAAGGCGGCTCAGCAGATTTGGCGGCTCAGCGTGTAAGACGGCTCAGCGGGAAGTGCGGTTCAGTGGGAGAGAGAATACGGCGAATCGCCCGCGGGCGGTTAGGAAACATTGCAGGTTTATCAAGATTACACACAAAAAAGCAAAAAATCTTTAAATATTTGTTGACATTGCAGCCGAAACGTTTTATGATACGATCAAAAGAAATCGTGAAACTAAACGCCTGAAAAACATATGGTTCAGCAAAGGAGGTTTTTTGATGGGTCGCTTTATATTAACCGACACAGGCGGAGGTATTTATTTCAGTCTGCTGGGAGATGACGGAAGAGAACTGCTTCATTCCCAGATTTACAAAACAGAGATGTACTGCCGTTCTGGCATCCGCAGTGTCAGGAAAAACTCTCTGGCAAGAGTTGAGAACCTTACGGTTCCGATTCAGGATCCGGGCAAATGCCCGAAATTTGAAATTTACCAGGATGACGAGAATGTCTACCGTTTCCGTCTTCGCGCAAAAAACGGACAGCTGATCGCCCATTCGGTACACGGGTTCGACGAAGCGGACGGCTGTGTCAGATGTATCGCGGAAATCAGGCGTGTCGCAAAGAAGGCGCAGGAAGATGTCAGAGTTCTGAAATCTCCGCAGCAGACAGCCGTGTAAAACCGGAGCACAGGGCAGGATGAGTGTGTAAGCGCATAAGCCAGTTTTGGTTTATGCAGTTACACACTCTTTTTTTATTTCTTCAGACAGGAAAGGCGCGAATTTGACAATGAGTCCGAAATCGGACTATAATAGAAAAGTCCGATTTCGGACAAAACTGGTCGCGGAAAACCGGAAGGCGCATGCCGGAAAAATAACCGGTCACATCGCAGATAATTATATGGTTATATGAATGGCCATATAAATGGCCATATAAATGGCTGTATACCGGATTTCAGAGCTCAATGAAATTTCTGAGGTATTCCCATGGACGAAAACTTTTTTGCCGAAAACCATGTTTCCCTCATTCATCGGATTAACAGAATCAATGATGAGATAAACGCGCTCTATCACAGGGCCAGCGTAAAGATGGGCCTCGCGGACAGCGAGATGGTTATTCTTTATCTTCTGTGCGATTATGGGTCGATCACACAGCGCCAGATCATCCAGTATACGGGAATGAGCAAACAGACGCTTAGTTCTGCTGTGAAGCGGATGGAACAGAATGGATGGATCAGGCACGGTGATGAAAGCGGAAACAGAAGAGAACTGCTTCCAACAACTGCCGGAAACCGGATGATCAGGGACCTCATTCTGCCGCTGATGAACGCGGAAGAAAGCATCTTCAGCAGCTGGACTGAAGATGAGCGGCGCAGATTTCTCCAGCTTAATGAAAAGTACAGGGACGCGCTGCGGGGCGTCGTTGACAGCATGCCGTTTAGGGATGCGGAACACAACGCAGAATGAGTTTCCGGGTTATTGCACGCGGAACGGAAACTGCAGCCGGGCAGATCAGAAGCAGTATCCCGTAAAGCAGACAGAGAGACCCTCCGCGGCATCGATGCCGCGGAGGCAGGCCTGCCTTTCGCGCGGGCGGAAAGCGCGAAGAAAAAGAGGACAAAGGAGAGATCAGAGAATTGACGTCAGCAGAGAAAAAACAGCAGATCCGGCTGTCGGATCATTTCACCCGCAGAATGATGGTGCGTTTCACGCTTCCTTCGATAGGAATGATGATTTTCACATCCATCTACGGAATGGTGGATGGCTATTTCATCTCCAACTATGTCGGAGCTGTTCCGTTTGCCGCCATGAACCTGACGATGCCGTTTATCATGATTCTGTCGGCGGTAGGTTTCATGTTCGGCACCGGAGGTTCCGCTTACGTCTCGATGACGCTCGGAAAGAAAGAGAAGAAAAAGGCCAACGAGATTTTCTCCCTGATTGTCTACCTGGTAATCGGATGCGGCATCGCGCTTGCCGTGTTCGGATACGCCATCGCGCCGTGGATGTCGAGAGCCCTCGGCGCCACGGACGAGATGCTCCCTTATTCCGTTCTCTATATCCGCGTCAGTATGATCAGCATGCCCTGTTTCATGCTTCAGAACCTGTTCCAGAGCTTTCTGGTCACGGCGGAAAAACCGAGGCTCGGCCTCTGGGTCACGATTCTGGCCGGCGTCGCCAACATGTTTCTCGACTGGCTGTTTGTCGCAGTTTTCGGCCTGGGGCTCGGCGGCGCGGCCGCGGCGACGGTTGTGAGCGAGTATGTCGGCGGGGTGATCCCGCTGCTTTATTTCCTGTTCCCGAACCGGTCAATTCTCCATCTCGGAAAGACCCGCTGGGACGGACATGCAGTGTGGAAGACCTGCACGAACGGGGCTTCGGAATTTCTTTCCGACTGCGCGTCATCCATCGTCGGAATGCTTTACAACCTGCAGCTCATGAAGTACCTCGGCGCGGACGGCGTCGCGGCGTATGGCGTCATCATGTACGTCAATTTCATTTTCGTCGGCATCTATTTCGGCTACACCATGGGCATTTCCCCGGTAATCGGCTACCATTACGGAGCAAAAAATACGGATGAGCTTCATGGGCTTTTCCAGAAATCCATGCAGATGTTCGCGGCTGCGTCCGTCGTCCTCACGGTGCTTTCCGAGTGCTTTTCCGCGCCTCTGGTCAGGATTTTCGTCGGATACGACGAGGATCTTTTCAGGCTGACCGCGCATGCCTTCAGAATCTATTCCGTGGCCTTCCTTTTCATGGGATTCAACATCTTCGGCTCCGGCTTTTTCACGGCGCTGAACAACGGAAAAGTCTCGGCTTTTCTTTCCGCCATGAGATCGCTGGTTCTCCAGATCATCGCGATCTATCTGCTGCCGCGCGTTCTCGGCGCGGACGGCCTGTGGGGCGTTGTCATACTGTCGGACGGAATCTGCCTGATTCTCACGGCATGGATGCTGCTCCGGTACAGGAAGGTCTACCACTACTGAACCCGTGCCGTAATGAACGGTGAAGGCGGATTAAAGAGGGCGTTGAAGATGCCGGACTGCGCAGGAAAGCAGGCGGATTCTTACCCCGGCGCCAGGTGTCGGTTTATGCGTCGGTTTCAGGCGCCAGCTTAAGTCCGCTTCAGTCCGCTTCTGTCAGCATCGCCCGGGTCCCGGAGCCTCTGTCCGGAATTTTGCCGGAAAAACAGGAGACGGATGCCGATTCCGGCGGTATACTCTGCCCAGAATTTTGCCGGAAAAACAGGAGACGGATACCGGTTCCGGCGGTATAATACAGCCGCGGGAGGTAGCTGAATGCTGATAGAATACGCGTCCCCGCGGCTCACAGCCGGGGGATTTACAAGAATGAGGGCGGACGATATCCCTGCAGCCGTCTATGTGAGGCCGGGAGACCCGGTCGTCTGCGTGATCCTCGCGGAGCGGGCGGAGGATTTCCGGGATAAGCCGGGCCAGATGGACCGTATAGTGAGAGCGCTGACGTCGGCGCTGGAGCAGCAGTCCGGAAAACCGGTCAGGACGCTGGTGATCGCCGGGACGGACAATCCCGGGGCGGACCGCGGACTGACGCAGGGAGAGAGCAGTGTGTGGCTGTTCGGCCCCGGAGGACAGAGAATTGTCTTTGACAACCAGCCGGCAGAGTTCTTCGGCGTGGAAAAACTGCTGGCGGAGAAACCGGACCGCGAGGCAGTCCGCAGGAGCCGGGCGGAGAGAACGAAAACGGCGTCCGCGGGGAGAGCAGGCAGATTCAGGGGAAAGAATTTTCCGGCGGTCACCGTCGCGCTGGCAGCCGTGTGCATTGTCATTCAGGTGATCGTGGCGGTGCAGGAAGCGGTTTCGGCGGATGGAGTCTCTACCCTGCTGAATGCGATAGACCTTCCGGTATTTCTGTTCGCGAAGGAAATCAGCGGCGCGGTCGTGTTCCGGAATTCGATGTACCGGCTGCTGACGGCGGTTTTCGCGCATTACGGCTGGCGGCATCTCGTCAACAACATGATTGCCCTGATTTTTCTGGGAAGCGCGGCGGAACGGCTCGCCGGACGGTGGAAGTACCTGATTTCCTATCTGGTTTCCGGGGTCGGCGCAAATATTATTTCCGTTCTTTGGTATCTGGCGGCGGAGGAGTATAATGTAAGCACAGCCGGCGCCAGCGGGGCGATTTTCGGAATCGCGGGACTGCTCCTGGTCTGGGTGCTGTCCGCGGGGAGAAAAGCCGGGCGGAGGAATATCCGTTCCATCCTGCTGATGATGGCCCTGATGATTTATCAGGGATTTGCCGAACAGGGCGTCAACAATGTAGCCCACATTTCCGGCGCGGCGATCGGAGCGCTCTGCGGCGCGGTGATCTGCCTGCCGAAGAGAAAGGAATCGAAATCATGAAAAAGGATGACTGCATTTTCTGCAAAATTGCCAATGGAGAGATCCCGTCCGACACGGTTTACGAGGACGAAAACTTCCGAGTGATTCTGGACCTGAATCCGGTGGAGAAGGGACACGCGCTGATTATCCCCAAGGAACACTATGCGGATATCACCGAGCTTAAGGATCCGTACCTTTCCACCGTGCTCGCGCTTGCCGCAAAAGTAGGTAAAGTTCAGATGAAGGCGCTTCACTGCGACGGTTTTAATGTCGTGCAGAACAACGGCGAGGCTGCCGGCCAGTCCGTCCGCCATTTCCATGTTCATGTGATTCCGAGGCGCCTTCCGAAGGAAGGACCGGTGAAAGTCGTCTGGCAGCCGCATCCTTCCGACCCCGAGGAGCAGAAGAAGATTGCGGAGACGCTCAGAAGCTCGTTTGCCGAAGCCTGAGGCCCGGGCGGAAATTTCCGGCGCCCCGCACAGGCTGAACAGTTCATACTATGGCCGGGAATTCCTGGCAGCAGCTCTTAATGAGCGGCGGCTGAATATTCAGGGATTTTCGGCGGCAGCATCGGGCGGAAACTTATGTGCAATGGAAAAGCCGCGGAATAAAATCGTCGTGTAAGTGATGATTTTATTCCGCGGCTTTTTCAGCCAGTTTTTGTGTGCCGCCTGCTGTGCTGCAGGCGGTTCTGTATAGCGGGAAACAGCCGTGCCGTTTTTTTACAGCCCGGCTGTCTCTTTGATCAGGGACAGGACGGCGTCCACGCCGTTGGTCTGCGTGCTGGCTTCCATGGCGGCGATATAAACGGCACGGTTATCGTAAACCTCGTGGATCGCTTTGACCAGAGTCTCCTCCGTCAGCTTTTCTTCCTCGATGACTTTGGAGAATCCCTGCTTTTCGAAGGATTTCGCGTTCAGGATCTGGTCGCCCCGGCTCGCCGTGAGCGGGAGAGGAACCAGGATGTTCGGCTTTCGGAGCGCCAGAAGTTCGCAGATGGCGTTTGCCCCGGCTCTCGAGAAGACGAGGTCGGCGCAGGCCATCAGGTCCGGCAGCTCATCACTGATGTATTCGTACTGGACGTACCCTTGTTTGCGGATGGATTCGTCCAGGTTTCCCTTCCCGCAGAGGTGAATCACCTGAAAATCCGGCAGGATCCGGTCGAGGGAGGAGCGGAGGACGGTATTCAGCGCGCGGGCTCCGGAACTTCCGCCCATCATCAGCAGCACCGGCTTCGACGCGGACAGGCCGGTGAAGGCGAGGCCGGCTTCCCGGGAACCGGAGAGCAGCTCCGCGCGGATCGGCGTGCCGGTGAGCACGGCTTTGTCCACGGGGAGACTGGCGACCGTCTCAGGGAAGTTGCAGCAGATCTTTGAGGCTTTTCCGTAGCAAAGTTTGTTGGCCAGCCCCGGCGTCATATCGGATTCGTGGATAATGACCGGGACTTTGTATTTTGCCGCGGCCCAGACTACCGGGACAGAGACAAAACCGCCCTTGGAGAAGAGAACGTCGGGACGGTATTCGCGGATTATGGCTTTGGCTTCCGAATATCCCTTCAGCACCCGGAACGGATCGCTCAGGTTTTTGGCGCTCAGGTAGCGGCGGAACTTGCCGGTGGATACGCCGCGGTAAGGAATTCCCTGCGCGGTGATCAGGCCCTTTTCCATTCCTTCCTTCGAGCCGATGTACAGAATGTCAAAACCTGATTCCTTCAGGCCCGGAAGCAGGGCGATGTTCGGGGTGACATGGCCGGCCGTGCCGCCGCCGGTCAGGACGATTTTTTTCTTTGCGCCGCGGTTCCGCGCTTCTTCTGTTTCTGACACAATATGCCTCCCTGTGCGATTGATCTGTGATTTTGCGCGGCTTTCAGCCTTTGGCGTTTTTCATCTGCTTTAAGGCCGTGGCTAGCTGGTCCGGGCAGGACGTCGGCCGGAAGCCGCATCTGATTCCGCCGAGTTTGCCGATCACCTCATCCGTTTTCATCCCTTTGACAAGGGCCGAGATTCCCTTCGTGTTTCCGTTGCAGCCGCCGATAAACTGGACGGAATTGATCGTGTCGGACGCGTCGTCCACATCGATCAGAATCATCTCGGAGCAGGTTCCGTGGGTCTTATATGAGTATTTCATGCTATTCCTCCTGTGATATCCGTTCTGGCAATAGTCTGTCCGGGCACCATCCTTTCCGGCATTGTCCGGCCCTGATCACATCATCAGTTCTGGATCTGCCGCCCGGGTTCGCAAAGCGCGGAATCCGGCCGCCGCGGATGCTTTCTGGAAATTGCGCGGCGCCTGTTACCGAATCCTGCCGGTTTGCGCGGGATTGCGCGCTTCCGGGGGGGGCTGAGCACCGGGTATGTCCCGGATTCGTACCGCCAATCATAACAAAAAAACCGCTTTGTGTCTATCCCGGCCGAAAAGCGGATCCACAGCGTTGAAAAAACGCTGAAACTGAGATATGATAACGGTGTCAGCGTGTGGATGATCATTCACGCCGGGCGTGTGCACTGCCGGGAAACGCAGCGGGGCAGTACAGCGCAGTTCAGTCACCGGCGCCGGCTGCAACGGCAGGGCGGCGGTCAGCATCCCGAAGGAGAACAAAAATGGAAAAAGTGACATTCGATTATTCGGCAGCGTCTCCCTTTATCTCGGAGGAAGAAGTCGGCTACATGAAGAAACTTGTCCTGGACGCGAGAGATCTTCTTCTCTCCGGCACCGGCGCGGGAAATGATTTTCTGGGCTGGATCGATCTTCCGGTCAATTATGACAAGGAAGAGTTCGCGAGGATCAAGAAGGCGGCGGAGAAAATCCGCAGCGATTCTGACGTCCTGATTGTCATCGGAATCGGCGGGTCCTATCTCGGAGCGAGAGCGGCCAACGAGTTTCTCAACCACAGTTTCTACAACAATCTTCCGAAGGAGCAGAGAAAGGGACCGGAAATCTATTATGCCGGCAACAGCATCAGCGGCACCTATCTGCATGACCTGATCGATATCGTGAAGGGGAAGGATTTCTCCGTCAACATTATTTCCAAGTCCGGAACCACCACCGAGCCGGGCATCGCTTTCCGCGTTTTCCGCAAGATGCTGATTGAAAAGTACGGCAGGGACGAAGCCGCGAAGAGAATCTACGCGACCACCGACCGCCAGAAGGGCGCTCTCAAGACGCAGGCGAACGAGGAAGGATACGAGTCCTTCGTCGTCCCGGATGACGTCGGCGGACGCTATTCCGTCCTGACCGCTGTCGGCCTGCTTCCGATCGCCGCTACCGGCGTCGACATCGACGCCCTGATGGCCGGCGCGGCTTCGATGAGGGAGCATGTTCTCAACGCTTCGTTTGAGGACAATGATTCCCTCAAGTACGCCGCTATCCGCAACATTCTCCTGCGCAAGGGCAAGTCCGTGGAGATCACGGCGGATTACGAGCCGTCGCTGCATTATGTCGCGGAGTGGTGGAAGCAGCTGTTCGGTGAGTCCGAAGGCAAGGACAGGAAGGGGATTTTCCCGGCCAGCGTCGACCTGACCACCGACCTGCACTCCATGGGACAGTTCATCCAGGACGGCTCAAGAATCATGTTCGAGACAGTTCTCACTGTCGACAAGCCGAGGGAAACCGTTGAGCTTTCCGCGGAGTCATCCGATCTCGACGGCCTCAATTATCTGGCCGGCAGAAACATGGATTTTGTCAACAAGTGCGCGGAGAACGGCACAAGGCTCGCCCACACGGACGGCCAGGTTCCGAACCTCACTGTTCACATCCCGGAGCAGACGCCGTATTATCTGGGCCAGCTCTTCTATTTCTATGAGTTCGCCTGCGGCGTTTCCGGCTATGTGCTGGGCGTGAATCCGTTCAACCAGCCGGGCGTTGAGAGCTACAAGCACAACATGTTCGCGCTTCTCGGGAAGCCGGGATTTGAAAAAGAACATGACGCGCTGATCAGGAGACTTTCCTGAAAACCATGAACCGCGTCAGGGAGTCAGCTGATAGCGTCTTGTAACGCGCTGGCCAGGAGAGCTTCCTGAAACCTGAAAATGTCTGAAAGATATACAGAAACCGCAGGACACAGTGCATCCGGCACAGGCCCTGCGGTTCTTTTGATTCCAGGTCAGTCCTCCTCCAGAACCCGGATCTCCAGGTAGTCGAACGGCACTTCCTCGACAAAGCTGTCCTGCGTGAAGCGGGTGAGGGAATTGCGCTTGAACTCACTGATGTTGGAGTCCAGCCAGATCGGGGAGGGCAGGTCAAACTGGCGGCAGACCTCCGTCAGACTGTCGAAAATTTTATGCGTGCGCGTCTTGTCCGGATCCGGATATTCGATGATCGTATCGCGGAGCAGGCGATTTTTCTTTACCGTTCTGGCCCAAAGGCGAAACATAGCGATTCCTCCTCCAAAGAAATGTCGGGACAGCGGGGCGGTTCCGGCGGCGCGGCGCGCCGCTGTCCGTGCGGGACGCTCTGCCAGGCAGGCGGTCAAAACCGTCATTTGCGCTGCGTCTGCTGTCTGTGTGAGACGTATTCCCTCTTTCAGTCAGGCTGAATATACCATCGGGGACGCCTGTTGTCAAAATGAACCGGAAGCGGCGCAAATCCCGTGAATTCAGCCCCGGGACCCGGCCGCGAGCCTTGAGAAAATCCGCGATCTGCTGTATAGTATGGGAGAGTTATGATGTGCTGAGAGGAGTGCTCTGCTTTCCCGGATAAAAAGCCGGGAAGCGCGGCCCGGCCGGGGATTCGCGGCGGGGCGGACAGCGGACGGCGATCAGGGAAGAAGAGTTCGTTTTCAATGCAAGGAGGAGTTTTATGGAAGAAAGCGGCAGAACGGAATTTACTGACGCGAACAAAGTCAAGGCCGGCGCGGAACCATCCGCTGAGCCCGAAACACAGAATACTGCTTCCACAGAAACAGAAACGACGGCCGCTGCGGATACGGCGGCTGAGGACGATGTCAGAATATACCGGATGGGCTCTTCCATAGCGGGCGCCGACGGAAACCGGAATGAGCCGGAGGGGCAGCCTGCGGAAGGTGAAACGCCGGCCGGGGAAAACCCGGCGGGGGATGATCCCGCGGGAGCAGACAGCGCAAATCCGGCCGCGGCAGCGGTGATCCAGAACGCGATCGTCGCGATGGATGAGCTGGATGAAGCGAAAAATACCCGCAAGGCGGCTTCCGACGCCCTCAAAAAGGCGCAGGAGGACCAGGAAAACCTGAAGAAAAAGGTGGACGACACCCAGCAGGAGCGCATCCGCCAGGCGAGGGACGAACTGGATACCTCCTTCGACGAAAAACTGTCCGCCTGCCAGAATGAAATCCGGGAGACCCGGCAGAAGCGCGCGGAAGCCCGCGAGGAGGCCGTGAACCACCGCATTCTGGAGGAAACGCAGCCGCTGGATGAAGAGAACGACGGGATCCAGGCCCATATCAATGAGCTTTATACGGACAACAGGATCCCGAAATTCATCCGCTGCCATTTCATGGCCGCGGTGTTCTTCCCGCGGTCCGCTGCGGACTGGGTGATGGATCTGGCGCTCGGCGTGGTTTTCATTTTCGCGCTGCCTCTGGTGATCTGCTGGTACCTGAACCAGAATCCGCTGATTCTGGCCGCCGCGAATGCCGCCTATTTCACCGCGATTTTCGGCATTTATCAGTATGTCCTTCACCATTACATGATCAACTGCCGGAATATCATTCTGGAGGCTGAGGGCTGCAAAGCCAAAATCCGCAAAAACCTGAAGAAGAAAAATGAGATTGCGGCGGAGATCCACAAGAGCACGGATGATACGCCGTATAACCTGACGGAGTTCGACGACAAGGTGACGGAGATCGAGAGCCGGATGAAAGGCATTCTCGCCGACCGCCGCGAAGCGATCGAAACCTTTGAGTCGGAAACCAGAGATCAGCTGCTTCAGGTCGTCCAGGTGGAATTTTCGGAGGAGACAGCGCAGGCAGAGAAAAAACTTGCGGATGCCGAAAAGGAAGACCAGGACGCGGAGGAAAGGCTGCAGAAGGCAAAGCAGCAGATCAGTGACGTTTATGAGCCGGTTTTCGGAAAAGACCTGTTGAACCGCGCAAAGCTGAACGAGCTGGCGGATTACTGTTCGCAGAATCCGTCGCTGACCGTTGAGCAGGCTGTGGAAAACTTCCGTTCCGGACGAAAATAATCCTGTCGGCAGACACAGGGCCGGCCAGAATCCCCGGGCAGGAGGTTCGGAGAGAAGTTGAGCATATCAGAAGATGAACGCGAGAGGCAGAAGGAACATCTGAGAAATCAGATGATCGACGGGAAAAAATCCGCCGCGCGGCCGTTTGATTTTCTGCGGAAGAGCCGCAGAAACCGCGTCCTTTTCGCCGTGATCGCGGCTGCGGCTGCCGCGGCGGCGATCCTGCTTGCCGGGCTGTACGGGAAATATCACACATGGACTACCTATTCCGTCAGATGGGAGACGGCGATGAACAACACTTCCGCCGCGGACTTCGCGGTGCTGGGGAGCAGCATCCTGAAGGCCGGGAGGGACGGGGTTCAGTGTATTTCCCAGCAGGACGGGGAGATCAGCTGGATGTCGTCCTATTCGATGGACGAACCCCAGCTGCGGGTGAGCGGAGATTACGCGCTGGTGTACGACGCTGACGGCCAGGACGCGGTGATTTTCGATGAGGAAGGCGCTGTCGGAGCTTTTACCACCCCCAGCGCGATTTCCATGGCTGACCTGTCGGAGCGGGGCGTCGCGGTTGTCATCCTGGAGGGGACAGACAGCAGCACGGTCAGCTATTACTCAAAAGAGGGAAGGCAGCTGGATATTTCGGTGAACCTGACTTCATCGTCGTCGGGGTATCCGATTGCCATGGCGGTGTCCCCGGACGGAACGAAACTGGCTATTTCCAGCTATGTGATTTCCGGCGCTTCCGGCTCGTGCAGCCTTACGGTATACAGCTTTGATTCCACGTCTGAAGCGGCGGACCATGTGATCGGCACCCTGGATTATTCGGAGACCGACTCGTTTGTTCCCCTGCTGTTTTTCACCGCGAACGACAGCCTGGTGACGGCAGCCGACAACCGGCTCGACCTGATCGCCGTGAAGGACCAGCTGGAGGACACAACGGTATCGATCACCGGCGGCGTGCTGCGGGCGTTCCACAGCGGAGACCGCATCGGGCTGCTGATCAGGGGAGATTCCGGAATCCGCATCGAAATCTACAATGACCAGGGAGAATCCCGCGGCACTCTCGAGGAGGAGGATCTTTTCGACTCCTACGCGTTTGCCGGGGACGATATCCTGATGGTTTCGGAAGACAGAATCCGCATCCGCTCGGTCGACGGGAAAGTCAGGTACGACCAGGATTTCCTGAACACGATCTACAGCGTGGTTTCCGCGGGAAAATCCGGCAGGCTGTATGTCGCTGGAAAGGATTCGCTTCAGTGCATATCGCTGAGGTGAGCCCTGCACCGACTATCGCTGAGGTCAGCCCTGTAAGGACGGCTGCGCGCGGCCGTCCCGATCTGCTGACAGGCCGGAGACACGCAGAAGTTCTGTTCCGGTACAGATTCAGAAGATACAGAAGATACAGAAGATACAGATTCAGATTTCTGATACAGACACAGCCGCTGCACAGACGGCGGCAGAGGAGGACTGAAAATGAGCGAAAAAATTGATACGATGTGTGTCAACGCGATCCGCGTGCTCTCGGCAGACGCCATCCAGAAGGCAAAATCCGGGCATCCGGGCCTTCCGCTGGGATGCGCTCCGGTCGGCTATGAGCTTTGGGCGCACCACCTGAAGCATAATCCGAAGGATCCGGAGTGGAAGGACAGGGACCGTTTTGTGCTTTCAGGCGGACACGGCTCCATGCTGCTTTACTCGCTGCTTCATCTGTTCGGGTACGGCAATCTGTCCGTGGAGGATCTCAAGCAGTTCCGCCAGTTCGGGTCTCTGACTCCGGGCCATCCGGAATACCGCCATACGGTCGGCGTCGAAGCTACGACCGGTCCTCTGGGGCAGGGCATGGCGATGGCGGTCGGCATGGCGATGGCCGAGGCTCACCTCGCGTCGATCTTCAACCGCGACGGATATCCGGTCGTAGACCACTACACCTACGCGCTCGGCGGTGACGGCTGCATGATGGAGGGCATTTCCTCCGAGGTTTTCTCCCTTGCGGGAACGCTCGGCCTGTCCAAGCTGATCATCTTCTATGATTCCAACCGCATTTCCATCGAAGGCTCCACCGATATCGCGTTCACTGAGAACGTGCAGAAGAGAATGGAGGCTTTCGGCTTCCAGACCCTGACGGTGGAAGACGGAAACGACCTGGACGAGATCAGCCGCGCGATCGAGCAGGCCAAGGCGGACAAGGAGCGCCCGTCGTTCATCACGGTCCGCACGACGATCGGCTACGGCAGCCCGAACATGGGCACCGCCGCTGTCCACGGATCCCCGCTCGGCGAGGAAAACATCGCGAAAATGAAGGAATTTCTCGGATGGCCTTCTCAGGAGCCGTTCTACGTTCCGCAGGAAGTTTACGATCACTGCCATGAGATCGCGGAGAGCCTTGCCCCGGCGGAAGACCGCTGGAACAGGATGTTCGCGGAGTGGTCCGAAAAGTATCCGGATCTGCGCGCTCTCTGGGATCAGTACTACGATGAGGACGCCGGCCGGAAGATCGGCGAGGACGAGAGCTTCTGGAAGTTTGAGGACAAGCCCGAGGCAACCCGTGTGCTTTCCGGCGAAATGATCGCCCGCATCAAGGATAAAATGCCCAACCTGATCGGCGGCGCGGCGGATCTTTCCCCGTCCACCAAGACCTACATGAAGGGTGAGGGAGATTTCAGCAGACACGATTACGCGGCCCGCAACCTGCACTTCGGAGTGCGTGAGCAGGCGATGACGGCGATCGGCAACGGCCTGATGCTGCACGGCGGCCTGCGCGCGTTTGTCTCCACCTTCTTCGTCTTCTCCGACTACACAAAGCCGATGGCGAGACTGTCCGCGATCATGGGTGTTCCGCTCACCTTCGTCTTCACGCACGATTCCATCGGCGTCGGCGAGGACGGCCCGACGCATGAGCCGATTGAGCAGCTTGCGCAGTTCCGCGCTATGCCCAACTTCCATGTGTTCCGCCCCGCGGACGGAACCGAGACGGCGGCGGCGTGGTACAGCGCGATCACCTCGAAGAGAACGCCGACCGCTCTGGTGCTGACCCGCCAGAAGCTTCCGCAGCTTGCGCATTCCTCCAAAGATGCGCTGAAGGGCGGCTATGTCCTTGAGGATTCCGCGAAGGATACGCCGGACGCGATCATTGTGGCCAGCGGCTCCGAGGTTTCCCTGGCTGTGGAGGCGCGCGGACTTCTCGCCAAAGAAGGAATCGACGTCCGCGTCGTTTCCATGCCTTCCATGGATGTGTTCGAGGAGCAGCCGAAGGAATACCGCGACGCTGTCCTGCCGAAGACCGTGAGAAAGAGAGTTGTCGTCGAGGCTCTCTCTTCCTTCGGGCTTGACCGCTACGCAGGCCTGGACGGAACCGTGATCGGCATGACCACGTTCGGCGCTTCCGGCCCGTACAGCAAGCTGTTCCCGCATTACGGGTTCACCGCGGAGAATGTCGCCGAGAAGGTAAAGGAGCTGTTCTGACCGGAAAACCGGCATGAAAAGCCGGTCCGCGGCATTGCTTCCGCCAGGATGGTTCCCGGGAACCGTTCGCGGGCCTGACCGTGTTGCCCCCGGCAATCAGGCCGGTGAACCTGACCGTTATATCCTGCACCGCCGGATTTTTCCGGCGGTGTTTTTTTCATGTCGGCAGAATTGATGAAGCAACACAGCAATTTTTCTCAATTGCCGCAGTGGAATCTGAAGTATGATAGGGACAGGCAGAACAGCCGGACAGGGAACCGGCGCGGAAAAACCGCCTCCCGTCCGGCCGGAATCAGAAAATCAGAGAAAGAGGAGCAGCGATGAGAAAAGCGAAAATCTGGGAAGAGACAGTGATGATCCCCACGTATATGCCGGGGAAGCCGGACAAGAACCCGATGTTTCTGGACAAGCGCGTCTATCAGGGCAGCAGCGGCAGAATCTACCCGTATCCGACGACGGAGTCGGTGAGCGATGAGAAGAAGGACATGCCCTGGAAGGCGGTTTTTCTGGAAAACGATTACGTGAAGATTGAGGTGCTGCCGCAGCTCGGCGGCCGGATTCAGCGGGCCTACGACAAGACGGACGATTACGACTTCATCTACTACAACCATGTGATCAAGCCGGCGCTGGTCGGGCTCACCGGGCCGTGGATCTCGGGAGGGATCGAGTTCAACTGGCCGCAGCACCACCGCCCGACCACGTTCCAGCCGGTGGAGTATGAAATCCAGGAGAACGCGGACGGGAGCGTAAGCCTGTTCACGCACGACACTGACCGGATGTACGGGACGAGGGAGACGACGCGGATCACCCTGTACCCGGACCGCTCCTATATCGAAATCCAGGCGCGGCTCTACAATCCGACGCCGCTTCCGCAGACGTTTCTCTGGTGGGCGAATCCCGCCGTGGCGGTCAACGACAACACCCAGTCGATCTTCCCTCCGGACGTCCACGCCGTGATGGACCACGGAAAGCGCGACGTCTCGAGGTTCCCGATCGCGACCGGCGTCTACTACAAGCATGACTACAGCGAGGGCGTGGATATCTCGCGCTACAAAAACATCCCGGTACCGACCTCCTACATGGCCGAGAAGTCGGACTACGACTTTGTCGGCGGCTACGACTACGGCAAAAAAGCCGGTCTGCTCCATGTGGCGGACCACCATATTTCGCCGGGCAAAAAACAGTGGACCTGGGGCTGCGGTGATTTCGGGAAGGCCTGGGACCGCAACCTCACGGATTCGGACGGCCCTTATATCGAACTCATGACCGGCGTTTACACCGACAACCAGCCTGACTTCACCTGGCTGAAGCCGTATGAGGACAAGACCTTCACGCAGTATTTCATGCCGTACCGGAATGTCGGGCAGGTGAAGAACGCGTCCATTCACGCCGTGCTCGGGACAGCGCTTGCGGGCGATCAGTTCAGGGTGGCGGTTTATTCGCCGGAAGAAATCGGCCATGCGCGCGTCACGGTGAAGAAAGACGGAAAAACCGTGTTTGACTGTGAGGTCTCCCTCTCCCCGGACCAGACTTTCGAGACGGAAATCCCGGCGGAAGGCGCGGACGAGACGCGGTTCCTCACGGAGGTGCGGGACGGCAGCCGCCTCCTGACGTCCTATCAGGCGAAAAAGCAGGAGATCACGCCGCTTCCGGAACCCGCGCATGAAGCGGGGGATCCGAAGAAGATTCCCACCAACGAGGAACTCTTCCTCACCGGCCTCCATATCGAGCAGTACCGCCACGCCACCTACCTGCCGGATCCCTACTATCTGGAAGCCCTGCGCAGGGACCCGGGCGATCTTCGCGTCAACAACGCCTACGGCAGGCTGCTTCTCCGCCGCGGCGATTTCAAAGGGGCGGAGCCGTATCTGCGGGCGGCTGTTAAGCGCGCGGCCTGGCGCAACCCGAACCCGTACGACGGCGAGCCTTACACCAATCTCGGCCTCTGCCTGCTGTACCAGGGAAGGGAGCAGGAGGCTTACGACGCCTTTTATAAAGCCATCTGGTCCGAAGACCAGCAGGCGGAGGGCTTCTACTGGCTGGCCGCGCTGAGCAGCCGCCGGGGAGATTACGCGGCCGCGCTGGACTTTGACGGGCGGGCGCTGGACTGCCGCCGGAAAAATTCCAAAGCTCTGGCCATGAAAGTGTGGCTGCTGCGGAAACTGGGCAGAACGGAGGAGGCCATGGACGCAGCGGAAGAAGCCCTCAGGGTAAACCGTTTCGATTTTGCCTCCGGATGGGAGCTGGCAAAGATCACCGGGAACGCGGAGGATTTCTCGCTTCTGGACAGAAGAATGCGCGGAGCGGAAGTCAACGCGGCGGAGACAGCGTCTGCTTTCGCGGAGTTCGGCGCCTGGGAGGAGGCGTACGGCGTCCTGACCTGGTTTGAGCGGAGTCACGCCTGCACGCCGATGGCGGCTTACGAGGCGGCTTACTGCGCGGACCGCGCGGGAGACGGCAGCGCCGGGGCGGAGCAGAGAAGGCTTGCCGGAAAGCTGCCGATGGACTACTGTTTCCCGAACCGCCTGGAAGATATCCTGATTCTCGATCAGGCGATCGCGAAAAATCCGGAGGACGCGCGCGCGCCGTATCTGCTGGGCTGCCTGTTCTACGACAAGCTGCAGCCGGAGAGGGCTGTGGAGCTGTGGGAGAAGTCGGCGGCTCTGGACCCGGAATACCCGACGGTGTGGAGAAACCTCTCTCTGGCTTACTACAACAGGATGAAGCAGCCGCGGAAGGCGCTGGAAGCCATGGAGAAAGCCGTGAGGCTGGCGCCGGACGACCCGAGGCTGTTCTTTGAGCTGGACCAGCTGTACATCCGCGCAGACCGCCCGGCGGCGGAACGCCTTGCGGCGTACGAAAAGCGCCGCGCCCTGATTGAAAAGCGCGACGACCTGATGATCGAGTACACTTCCCTGCTGAACCAGACAGGGCGTTTTGAGGACGCGCTCGCGATTCTCACGACCCGGAAACTCCATCCGTGGGAAGGCGGCGAAGGCAAAGCCGCCCGCCAGTACGAAAAAGCGCTTCTGTCCATCGCGCGGAATGAAATTTCGGAGGGCGATTACGCGTCGGCGGAGACCGCTCTGCGGAAAGCGCTGGTATACCCCGAAAACATCGGCGAAGGGAAGCTGGAGGGAACCCGGGACAATCACCTGCTCTACACGCTCGGCATTGCGCTGGAGGCACAGGGAAGGAGCGCGGAAGCGAAGAGCGTTTTCGAACAGGCCTGCAGCGGGACGGACGAGCCCGCCGGCGCGCTGTTCTACAATGACCAGCCGGCTGACATGATCCTGTTCCAGGGCCTGGCGTATGAAAAACTGGGCGACAGGAAAGCGGCGAACGCGAGATACTACCGCCTGATCGATTACGGCGAGCAGCACATGCGGGACGACGTGAAGATTCCGTACTTCGCCGTTTCGCTGCCGGATTTCGTTGTGTTCGACGACGACCTGAACGTGAAAAACCGCGCGCACTGCGCTTTCCTGCTGGGCCTCGGGTTCCTGGGGCTTGGAAAGACGGACAGGGCGGCGGAGTACTTTGCCGAGGCCGAGTCTGTCAATCCCTGTGACGCGCGGGTGGCGGAGTACCGCTGGGTGCTGGAGCATCCGGAAACCATCGGCAGATAATCCTATCGTCCGGATCGGGTGTATCCGTACTGTGCCGCGCCTTCCGGCGCCGGAACTGATCCTGATCGGAAAAATCTGTATCATGGCTGCATATATGCAGTAAAATCGAATAAACTGAGGCTCCGCAAGGCCGGTTTCCGGGGAGATATCCGCCTGGAAACCGGCTCTTTTTTCCGGTACAGCACGATACGGCGCAGGCCCGCGTACGGAGAAATGCCGGAATCACGGCGGAACCGGGGAACTGCCGGATTGATAAAAAGCATTGACAGAACTACCTGTTCAGAATAAACTTTGGATTGTTACCAGTCGCTCAGATCAGCTGCTGTGTCAGGCAGCGCCAGGAGGGAAAATGGCAAAATACACGGAAATGTCGGACGAGGAACTGAGCCGGGAAATTCAGAGCCTCCGCGAAGAGTATAAAAAGTACCAGAACATGAATCTCAGCCTGAATATGAGCCGCGGCAAGCCCTGCAAAGAACAGCTGGACCTGTCCATGGGAATGATGGACGTTCTCCGCTCCGACGCGGATATGACCTGCGAGGACGGAACCGACTGCCGCAACTACGGAGTGCTTGACGGCATCCACGAGGCGAAAGTGCTGATCGGCGACATGATGGAGAACAATCCGGACGATATCATCATCTACGGTAACTCCTCCCTGAACGTCATGTACGACACGGTTTCCCGCGCGATGACCCACGGCGTGATGGGCAGCACCCCCTGGTGCAAACTGAACAAGGTCAAGTTCCTGTGCCCGGTTCCGGGCTACGACCGCCATTTCGGCATCACCGAGTATTTCGGGATCGAGAATATCCCGGTGCCGATGTCCCCGACCGGCCCGGATATGGACATGGTCGAGGAGATGGTGTCGCAGGACGACAGCATCAAGGGCATCTGGTGCGTGCCGAAATATTCCAATCCCCAGGGTTATTCCTATTCCGACGAGACCGTGCGCCGCTTTGCGCGCCTGAAGCCGGCCGCGAAGGATTTCAGGATCTTCTGGGACAACGCTTACGGCATTCACCATCTGTACGACAACGACCAGGATTACCTGATCGAAATCCTGGCGGAGTGCAAGCGGGCCGGAAATCCGGATCTGGTGTACAAATTCGCGTCTACCTCCAAAATCACGTTCCCGGGCAGCGGTATCGCGGCGCTGGCCTCCTCGCCCAACAACCTGGTGGATATCCGCAATCAGCTGAAGCACCAGACCATCGGCCACGACAAGGTCAACCAGCTGCGCCACGTCCGTTTCTTCGGCGATATCCACGGGATGGTCGAGCACATGAGAAAGCACGCCGCTATCATCCGCCCGAAGTTCGAGGCGGTGGAGCAGATTTTCGAGGATAATCTCGGAGGTCTCGGCATCGGCGAGTGGACGAAACCGAAGGGCGGCTATTTCATCAGCTTCGACGCTCCGGAGGGCTGCGCGAAAAAGATTGTCGCGGCAGCGAAGAAGGCGGGAGTTACCCTGACCCCGGCCGGCGCGACCTGGCCTTACGGCAAAGATCCGCACGACAGCAACATCCGCATCGCGCCGACTTATCCGACGCTGGACGAGCTCAAGACCGCTGCAACGCTGTTCACCGTGTGCGTCCGCCTGGTGAGCGCGGAAAAGATCCAGGCAGACCGCAAGGCTTCCGCGATCGAGGTAAAGTGATTCAGAAAAAACTGTCCGCATAAGGACTGCATAGCAAAAAGTTCTGCCGGAAGCTCGCTCCCGGCAGTTTTTTTACCTGCAGGCCGGCAATATACAGAATCTGCCGGGCGTGTTAAAATGGCAGAAAGAAAACAGAGCCCTGCGGCGGCGCCGGTCAGCGGCAGAGACAATGAGCGCCTGAACCGGCGCGGCCGGCGGGGATGGAGACAGTCGGCGCCTGAACCGGCGCGGCCGGCGGGGATCGGAAAGCCAGCCGCGGCGAACCGCTGCCCACAGAAGGCAGAAGAAGCGGCCCCACGCCACGGCTGTGACCGTGTACAGCGACGCTGCCGGGACGTCAGTGAAAAGAGAGGGAACCATGGCCAAATTTCTGAAATCGCTGCTGCATCCGCTCAGAATCATCTTCAGCCGCACGGCTGTCACCCTGATTCTGATTTTCGCCGAACTGCTCGCGCTGCTGGTGATGTTCCGCTGGCTGCAGCCGCATCTTCCCTGGATAGAGGGAATCATCCGCCTGGTCGCGGCGGTGACGGCGCTGAGAATTATCAGCCGCGGCATCCATCCTTCCAGCGATATGATGTGGGTTCTGATTATCCTGATGATTCCCGTCGGCGGAATTCTTGTGTGGTGGATTGTGGAGGGCTATTTCGCCCACCGGAGCAGAACCTATCTGAATCTCAGAAATGAGACGGCGATGGCGAAGAAATACTATGCGCAGGACGAGATGACCCTCCGGTACGCGGAAAATGATTCCCAGGAATATCCGGGGCAGATCCGTTCCATCTCCGAGGGTTCCGGATTCCCGGTGTACGAGAACCGTGGGTATACCTATTACGGAACCGGGGAAGAGGGCTTCGCGGCCATGCTGGAATCGCTGAGGCAGGCGGAAAAATTCATCTTTATGGAATATTTCACCATTGAGCCCGGAAAGATGTGGTCCGCGATTCTGGACGTTCTGAAAAGCAAGGCCGCGCGCGGCGTGGAAGTGCGCGTCATGTATGACGACATGGGCTCGTTCCAGACGCTCCCGGCGTCCTACACGGATCAGCTGGAATCCTTCGGCATCCGCGCGATGGTTTTCAACCGGGTCAATCCGCTGGTCAACGGCGTCATGAACCACCGGGATCACCGCAAAATCCTGGTGATCGACGGAAAAACAGCGTTCACCGGGGGAATCAACATCGCGGACCAGTACATCAATGAGACGCATCCGTACGGTTTCTGGAAAGATAACTGCGTGAAAATCACCGGCAACGCCGTGTGGAGTTTCACGGTCATGTTCCTCTCGCAGTGGAATGCCCTGAATAAGGAAGATGCGGATTACAGAAAGTATAAGGCGGACCTGGTGTTCGGCGGGCAGACCGACGGGTGGGTAGCTCCCTATGCCGATACCCCGCTCGACGACAGGCTTACCGGGCAGGATATCTATATCAACATCCTGAACCAGGCGAAAAAGTACTGCTATATTTTCACGCCTTACCTGATTATCGACAGCGACATGCGGTCTTCCCTGATCCGGGCGGCCCAGAGGGGCGTCGACGTTGCGATCATCACTCCCGGAATCCCGGATAAGAAGATCGTCTACAGCATCACCCGGTCCTACTACCGGTGCCTGATCGCCGGAGGCGTGAAGATTTTCGAGTATACGCCGGGATTTGACCATGCCAAGGTGTTCGTGTGCGACGACACGATTGCCACTGTGGGAACCATCAACCTGGATTACCGCAGCCTTTACCTGCATTTTGAGGACGGCACGTACCTGTACGGCTCCTCGGAGATCCTGAAAATCAGGGACGACGCGAAGGACGCGATGAGCCGGTCCCACCAGGTGACTTTTGCCGAGAGCCGGGTGAACGGGCTGAAAAAAGCAGCGGTTGCGGTCGTGCGTGTTTTCGCGCCGCTGATGTGACGAGGTGAGTCCGGACTGCGGAGAGCAGAGGCGCCGGCGGGCAGATCAGAAGAAACAGCCCCGGGCGGATGCTCCGGGCAGGGCAGATTTGCCGGCTCCGGGGGATGCGCCTGGGACAGTGCAGATTTGCCGGCTCAGGCGGGTGCGCCGGGTACAGGAAATTTTAAAGTGACGGAAAGGAGCCTATATGCGCTATTATACCGGTCTGGATGTCGGCGGAACTTCCGGCCGTGTCCTTTTTGAAGGAACGGACGGGAAAAAGATCGGGAGTTTTGAGGGGATCGGCTGCGCATTCAATACCGACGGCCCTGTTATTGGAAAGGAAAAGTACAGCCGGCTGATGAGGGAAGCCCTGGGAACTTTCTCGCTCAGAGCTAAAGACTGCGCGGGAGTCTGCGCGGCGGCCAGCGGGGTGGATTCGCCGAAGCAGGCGGACAGCCTCCGCGATATTTTCGCGTCCATCGGGTTTGCGCCGGACCGGGTGATAGTGCTGAATGACTGCGAGGTTTTTCTTTATCTGACTGATGAGCCGTCCATGGTCGTGATCTCGGGGACAGGCTCGGTGTGCTATGGAAGAAACCGCGCGGGACAGGTGTTCCGCACCGGGGGATGGAACCACATCCTGAGCGACGAGGGCAGCGCTTTCTGGATCGGCCTTCAGGCGGTCCGCGCGGCGGCGGAGACGATGGACGGCAGAAGGAAAGCTGACTCTCTCAGGGAAAAAATCTGCGGGATCTGCGGATTCAGCACACTTGAGGAAGCGGACGTCTGGACGACGGAACACCTGAATGACAAAAGAACTGTCGGGAAACTGTCAGCGGCCGTGGGGAAACTGGCGGAAGAAGGCGACAGTGAATCGGCCGCCATCCTGCGGGACGCCGCGGACCAGGTTTTCCGGCTGGTGCAGGACACCTTCCGCAAAATGTATCCTCAGGGCAGGGATGAAGAAGAGAAGCCGGTCCGCCTCTGGCTCTGGGGCAGCGTGTGCGTGAAAAATCCGGTTTTCCAGAACCGCCTGAGGGAGCGCGCGGCGGCGGATCTGCCCGTTCTGAACCCGGCTGTGCCGGAACAGCCCGCGCTGGAGACGGCGCTCCGGACGGCTGTGAACAGCTTTCCCTGCTGACCGGCCGCGATCATCCGTCCGGCCGCAGCTGCCGGGATGAGGGTAAGGGATCCGCGCAAAGGACAATTCGTGTCAGGCCTCAGAGCGGAACTGCCGGAAAAAGAAGCCTGAAACAAAGATTTTTCGTGAGTTATGCAAATCTCAGCGAACACTACTTACACGTTTTCGGTACAAATTTGGAAAGATTCCGAACCATTTCAGGGATTTCGCAAAAAAAACAGTGAAAATTATGAAAAAACCTATTCCATTTTTCAAACTTCTGTGTTATATTGAGGCCGGATGAACGAAAACGTTTAAACTGACATGGGGAGATACCGCAGGACTCCGTGTCAGAAAAGCAGGATCTTGAAGCGCGGTAACGGGATAATCCGGGGGTATCCGGGAAAGGAGTACAGATTGGACAGCATCAAGACAGTGCATGCTGCCTCTGGCAGCCAGATCGGAGGGGAGAAAATCAAGGCAAAACCGATTGACATTCTCTACCGAATTTACAGGGTCGTCATTCTGGTTCTGTTTATGACGATCTTCTTTTCATCGCTGAATCCGGCCAGAATCTGCGGCCTGATGAGCAAGACCATTTCCCTTCTGACCGTAGGTTTCTCCTACGGCAGCATGATATCCAACGCGGGCCGTGCTCTGGATAAAGGATGGATCCTGGCTTCCACGATGAAACTGGATCACTACAGCGCCATGATCTGCTGTCTCGGTATCTTCGCCTGTGCCGCCGCGGCCTGCATCTCCGCGGGCAACGGAAAGATGAAGAGACTCGGCAACGTGCTGAGCCTTGTGGGAAGCATCGCTTCCCTCGCTTCGCTGTGGGGAATGTACACAGCCTACCAGCAGATTTCCCTGACCGAAAAACCGGAGAAGGTCGAGCCGATCTTTCCGCCGTTCATCTACGGGATGGCAGTCATTCTCATGATAGTCATCGTGTTTTCGCTGGTCCTGATGATCGGGATGCGGAGACAGCCGAAGGAAGATCATTACGGGATGGAAACGCAGTACAGGCTTTTCCTGATGCTTCTTCCGTTCCTGCTTCTGACCTTTGTTTTCTGCTACCTGCCGCTGTGGGGCTGGCGGTACGCTTTCTTTGATTATCACGCCGGCGAAAGCCTGAGCATGCAGAACTTCGTCGGATTCAAATGGTTCCGCGAACTGGTCGGCAGCGGCGCGCGCGCGAAGGATATCATCCGCGTCATGAAGAACACGCTGATCATGAGCTTCCTGGGCCTCGGCACCAGCTGGCTCCCGATGGTGTTCGCAATCTTCCTTTCCGAAGTCAAGCACTCGAAATTCCGCCGGTTCGTACAGACGTTCACGACGATCCCCAACTTTATCAGCTGGATTCTTGTGTTCTCGATCGCGAACACGCTTTTCGCGACTGACGGTTTCCTCTCCAGCGTGATGGTCAACCTGGGCATCTGGGACAGCGGCAAAAACCTTCTGATGAGCGGCAGCCACACCTACCTGAAGATGTGGGCGTGGGGAACCTGGAAGGGTCTCGGCTGGAACGCCATCATTTACATCGCCGGAATCTCCGGCATCGACCAGCAGCTGTACGAAGCGGCGACGGTCGACGGCGCCGGAAGGTTCCAGAAGATGTGGCATGTCACGATTCCCGGCCTGATGCCGACCTTCATGGTTCTTCTTCTGATGGGCATCGCGGGCATCCTGTCCAACGGCATGGACCAGTACCTGGTGTTTGAGACCACGGCAAACCACAACGATATCGAGGTTCTTGACCTCTATGTCTACAACATGGGTATCGTGAACGGCTTCATTCCGCTGTCCACTGTCGTCGGAATGCTCAAATCCATCATCTCGGTGATTCTTCTGTTCTCCGCGAACGCCGTCTCCAAGGGAATCCGCGGCGAGAGCATATTCTGATGAAAGGGGGAGAGAACCATGGCAAAGACAGCTCAGGAAAAGGCCGACGCGAAAGCCGAGAAGAAATATCATAAACATCACAAAAGCAGTTTCCGCACCAAACCGGGAGATATTGTCTTTTCGATCATCAACTACACGGTTTTCACCGTGTTTACGATCATCTGCATCTTCCCGTTCTATTACCTGTTTATCAATACCATTTCGGATAACAGCCTGGTCCAGCGCGGACAGATCAATTTTTATCCGAGAGGGATTCACTTTGACAATTACATCCGCCTGCTGTCCGTCAACGACCTGTTCACTTCGATCATGGTCACGCTGGCGCGCACCATTATCGGAACGGCACTGATGGTCCTGGCCTCCGGCTTCGTCGGGTATCTGGTAACCCAGAAGCAGATGTGGAAGAGAAGCCTGTGGTACCGCTTCATCATCGTCACGATGTACTTCAACGCCGGCATCATCCCGTGGTACATGAACATGTCGATGCTGGGCCTGACCAACCATTTCGCGGCTTACATCCTCCCGGGAATCATCGCCCCGTACAACATCATCCTGGTAAAGACGTACATTGAGTCGTCCATCCCGGGCGAGCTGGAGGAGAGCGCGAAACTGGACGGCGCCGGGACGCTCAAAATTTTCATGACGCTGATCGCGCCGCTGTCCAAACCGATCCTGGCGACGATCGCGATCTTCGGAGCCGTGGGAAACTGGAACAGCTTCCAGGACTCCCTGATCCTGATGCAGTCAGCTCCGAAACTCTACACCCTGCAGCACAGGCTGTACATCTACCTGAACACGACGTCCAACCTTGCCGCGCTGATGTCCTCCGGCGGATCGTCGGGAATCAGCAACACGGTCATTCAGAACGCCCTCAACGGCAAGGTTATCAAGTACACGATCTCGATGGTCACGATCATCCCGATCCTGTGCGTGTACCCGTTCATGCAGCGCTATTTTGAGAAGGGCATCATGCTCGGAGCCGTCAAGGGATGACGGCGGATTCAAGCCTATCCGGAGGGATTTCCCTCCTGGAGATAAAACGCCGGGAAACCGGCACAAAATCATTTCATTTTCCAAAAAGGAGGAAAACAGATGAAAAAGATGACGAGTAAGATCATGGCTCTCGCCGCAGCGGCAGCCATGGCAGCCTGCGCGCCGTCAGCCGTGATGGCGGAGGAAACCACCGAAGCGGCCGAGGCCGACAGTGAGATTCTTGAAGCGGAAGATCTCGCGGATATCATTCCGGAAGAGACCGTCACGCTGGATGTGTTTGACCAGCTTGCCAACTACTCCGGCGAGCAGGTCGGCTGGTTCGGCCAGATCATGCTGGACAAGTTCAATGTCAAGCTCAATATTATCTCCCAGCCGGACAAGAGCGTCTACCAGACCCGTATGGAGTCCGGAGACCTCGGCGATCTGGTCATCTGGGGCAGCGACGGCGACGATTATCTGGACGCGGTCAGCCAGGACATGCTGTACGACTGGAATGAGGATGACCTTCTCGCCAACTATGGCCCGTACATCAACGCTCATATGCAGGCGGCGCTGGAGAAGAACGCCAGCCTTTCCGAGGACGGAACCGTCTACGGCTTCGGCCATGCGGTTGCTTCTTCCTCAAACGATATCCAGTCCTTCCTGTACACCTGGGATCTGCGTTTCGACCTGTATGAGCAGCTCGGATGCCCGGAGATCAGCAATCTCGACGACCTGATCGAAGTCCTGAAGCAGATGAAAGAGATCTGCCCGACCGACGACAACGGAAACCCGACCTACGGCGTATCCCTCTTCAACGACTGGGACGGCAACATGGTCATGTTCGTCAAGTCAACCGCTTCCGCTTACTACGGCTACGATGAGTTCGGATTCGGCCTGTACGATCCGGATTCCAACACCTACTATCCGTGCCTGGATGAGGACGGCCCGTACCTTGAGATGCTCAAGTTCTACAACAAGCTGTACCAGGCAGGCCTCGTAGATCCTGACTCTCAGACGCAGGGATACGACGGAATGACAGAGGATTACCAGAACGGCACCGCTTTCCTGAATGTCTTCAATTTCCTCGGCTCCGCTCTGTACAACAGCGAGACGCATCTGGCTGAGGGCAAGGCAATGTATCCGGTAATGCCGAGCGAGGCCAAGCCGATTGTCTACGGCCAGTCCATTTACGGCGGCAACCGTATCTGGTCCATCGGCGCCAACACCGAGTATCCGGAACTCTGCATGGCCATCATCAACTGGCTGTCTACTCCGGAAGGCGTCATGACCTACAACTACGGCCCGAAGGATGTGTGCTGGTATTACGATGAGGACGGATACACCCACTTCACAGACATCGGACTTGCGGCAAAGACCGATATCACCACCGAGATGCCGGATCCGTACACCGGAACGTTTGACGACGGTTCCTTCAAGATTAACAACGAAACCTGGTCTACCGACTCCAAGAACCCGGATTCCAACGGTGAGACCTACAACTACCGCAACTGGGCAAGCTATACCTCCGAAGCCGGCTCCGAGATCGAGCAGGAGTGGAGAGACTGGTCAGGCGCGGACAGCCAGGACGAGTATTTCGTCAACCTCGGCACGTACACGATCGCTCCCGGAACGATGTACTCCGAAGCTTCCCACTCCGATGAACTCCAGGTTGAGTGGGACCAGGTCGCTACCTGCATCAAGAACGGAAGCTGGAGCGCAATCTACGCTTCCACCGATGAGGAGTACGATGAGATTGTCGCTCAGATGATCTCCGACGCGAAATCCTACGGCTATGACGACTGCATCGCCTTCCAGGAGGAAGAGGCAGTCCGCAGGAGCGAGTGCGAGGACGCCGCTGAGGCGGCGGCTGCCGAGGAATAATTCCCCGGAGAATTCCAGACTGTCCTGAGATGGCTTGAATGACAAGGATCAGACTGTTCGGGCTGCAGAAGCCTGACCGCTGTATTCGGTTCATCCTAACGAATATCCGCAAGCCGGACCTGTCGGATCCGGACATCGTGATGTACGGATGAGATACTATCGGGAGCAATCTGGAATAACAGAACAGTCGGAAGGATCCCGGCGGGACAAAACCTGCCGGGACCTTTTTTGTCCTGTGGGGAATTCTGCCCCGCGAAAACAGATGGCCGGTAAAATCGAAAGGCGGCAGGGAAGCAGAACTCCAAGCCCGGGATCAGACGAATGCGGCCGGCGGAACTGAATCATGGGGGAGGCTTCGCAAACGCGCCGCGAAAATGTCCCGGGTTGTTATTTTTCCGGTGGAAAAGGAATGGATCCATGTTATAATCCATTCTGGTGTCAGATCTGCGAAAACTATGCCGGAGACGGCACAACACAGACAGAAAGGAACGTGCGATGAGATTTCTGAAAGACGGGAGGGCTCTTGTCTGCAGACATGAGACAGAGACACTGAGAATTGAGCCGTGGGGGAAGGATTCCCTTAGGGTTCGCGCGACAAAGTATCCGAAGTTTACCGGCCGCCGCTGGGCTCTGACGGAGGACGTCCCCGAAAGCGGGAGACAGGGTGAGATCACGATAGACCCGGAAAAGCAGGAGGCGTCTGTCACTAACGGAAGGATCCGCGTCACAGCCAACAAGGTCGGCGTCCTGACGTTCTACAGGGACGGAAAACAGTTCCTGCGGGAGTACTATCGTTTTTACGACGGCACCCTGTCCCGCGAGAGCCGCTGCCTGAAGGAAGTTTCCAGAACTTATGTTCCCTGGACCGGCGGAGACTACAAGATCATCCAGCGCTTTGAGAGCGATCCGAAGGAGCAGATCTTCGGCATGGGCCAGTATCAGCAGCCAAACCTCAACCTCAAGGGTTGCATTCTTGAGCTGGAACAGCGCAATTCCCAGATCACGGTTCCGTTTGCCGTATCCAGCCTGGGCTACGGCTTTCTGTGGAACAACCCCGCGGTCGGCCGGGCGACCTTCGGCATGAATATCACCGAGTGGGTCGCGAACGCCGCGAAAGAGCTCGATTACTGGATTACCGTCGGCGATACGCCGAAACAGATCCTGGCGTCGTACACCGCGGTCACCGGCCACGCGCCGATGATGCCGGACGACCGTATGGGACTGTGGCAGTGCAAGCTGCGCTACCGCACGCAGAAAGAGGTTCTCGACGTCGCGCATGCCTGCGCGGACCACGGTGTGCCGATCGATGTAATCGTCATCGACTTCTTCCACTGGCTGTACCAGGGCGACTGGCGCTTTGACCCGAAGTACTGGCCTGATCCGAAGGCCATGATCGACGAGCTGCACTCGATGGGAATCAAGGTTTGTGTCTCCGTGTGGCCTTCGGTCGACAAGAAGAGCGAAAACTTCAGCCGCTTCAAAGAGGACGGCCTGCTGATCCAGACGGAGCGCGGGAGCGACCAGACCTATGATTACTGCGGCGACTGCGTGGAAATCGACCCCACCAACCCGGAAACCCGGAAGGCCGTGTGGGAAATCTGCAAAAAGAATTATTACGACCTGGGCGTGGATATGTTCTGGCTGGATAACTCCGAGCCGGATCTCGCGAAGTATGATTTCGACAACATGCGCTATTACCTCGGGCCGGCGATGGAATGCAGCAACATCTATCCGCAGATGTACAGCCGGGTTTTCTACGACCATGAGATCCAGGATCCGACCAGGGAGCAGCCGGTGAACCTGCTTCGCTGCTGCTGGGCAGGGAGCCAGAAGTACGGCAACGTCGTCTGGTCCGGCGACATCCCCAGCACGTTCGAGGCGCTGCGCGACCAGCTTTCGGCCGGCCTCAACATGGGGCTCGCGGGCATTCCGTGGTGGACCACCGATATCGGCGGGTTCATGACGGACGACGTCAACGATCCGTATTTCAGGGAGCTTCTGATCCGCTGGTACGAGTTCGCCGCGTTCTCCGCGATCCTGCGCATGCACGGTGACCGCGGGCCGTACGATATTCCGCTTCTGGACGACCGCGATTACGGCGGCGGGTTCCAGCACACCGGCCAGAGCAACGAGCTGTGGAGCTACGGCGAGGACAACTTCCGGATCATGAAGAAATATCTGGATATCCGCCTGTCCATGAAAGGCTATATCCACGACATTTACGAGGAGGCGCACACCGACGGTTCGCCGCTCATCCGCGCGATGTTCTACGAGTTCCCGGAGGACGCAGAGTGCTGGAAGCTGGACGACCAGTACATGTTCGGGCCGAAGTACCTTGTGGCGCCGATCCTGGCCGCGGGGCAGACCAGCCGCGAGGTTTATCTCCCGGCCGGGGCGAGGTGGAAAGAGCTGGAAGGCAGCAGGGTGTACGACGGCGGCCAGACGATTACCGCCGCGGCGCCGATCGATGTGATTCCGGTATTTGAGAAACAGTAAGCGGCAGCAGGGCGGCGCGCCGGTTCCATGGGAGACCGGCGCGCCGCTGTTTCCTGCCTGTGCGGGCGATTTATACGTCAGCGGATGACTGACATTGCGATGTCCGCGTCTGCGCAAGTCCGCGCTGACGGCGGCGGCCGACGGGAAAGAAACCGGAAAACGGCTGTCTTTTGTTTTGAAATCGTGTATGATAATTGTATTTGGGGTTCATCCCAGAATATTCCGGTACGGAAGGAGAAAAACGATGTCTGAAAAGATTGAACGGGAAGAACAGCGTACGGATTCCAGAACGCCTCTCGACTACGCGGAGCAGTCGGTGAAAACCATGATGGGGAAATTCGCGGCGGCAGACCTGCCGCCCAAAGGGCATTTCCACTATCACCAGGGAGTTTTTCTCTCCGGCGTGCTGAACACCTGGCGCCTCTCGGGCAGACAGGAATACTATGACTACGCAAAGGCGTGGGTGGATTCCGTCGTGACGGAGGACGGGAGGATCCCGAACCATGACCCGGGTCAGCTGGACGACATCCAGCCCGGCATCCTCCTGTACCCGATTCTGGACCAGACGAAGGACGAGCGATACCGCAAGGCCCTGGACGTGCTGGCCGGCGACCTGGAAAAGTTCCCGAAGAACCCGATCGGCGGGTTCTGGCACAAGGATACCTGCCCGGACCAGATGTGGCTTGATGGCCTGTATATGGGCGGACCGGTGATGGCGGAGTACGGATACCGGTTCAGCCGGCCCGATTTTATCGATGAGACAGCAAAGCAGGTGAAACTGATGTTCGCCCACACCCGCGACAGCAGGACGGGACTTCTGTATCACGCGTGGGATTATTCCCGCAAAGCGCCGTGGGCGGACCCGGAGACCGGTCTGTCCCCGGAATTCTGGGGAAGGTCGATCGGCTGGGTCCCGGTTGCGGTTCTTGACGACCTGGAGTTCATGGACGGACGCGGCGACAGGGAAGAACTGGAAGGCCTTGCCGCGGACCTGCTCAAGGCTGTCGTGAAGTACCAGTCGGAAGACGGACGCTGGTATCAGGTGGTGGACAAGGGAGACCAGCCCGGCAACTGGCTTGAGAATTCCTGCAGCTGCCTGTTCGCGGCGGCGCTGTTCAAGGCGGTGAGAAAAGGCATCCTGCCGGAGGAATACGCGGACAATGCCTGGAAGGCGTATCGCGGCGTGATCCGGAGCCTCAGTTTCGACGGAGACCGGCTGCTGGTCGGCAATGTCTGCATCGGCACCGGCGTGGGAGACTATCAGCATTACTGCGACCGCCCGGTATCGGTCAATGACCTGCACGGCGTCGGAGCGTTCCTTCTGATGTGCGCCGAGGCGGAGAGAGTCCGCAGGCTGAGCGGCGGGGAGCCGGAGAAGCACTGATCCGCGGAAATCTGCCGGAAGGAGAGAAGACCATGCCTTTGAAAATGCCGATGGAGGATCCTGGCCGCGGCCGGGCAGGTAAACGTGATCTGCGGTCAGACAACTCCTGAACTGCAGGGATTTATCGCGACCGGCGAAGACCAGGGACAGTACAAGGCGGTGCCGACGCTGCGGAACACGATCTCAGGCGCGGAAGTCAGAATGGTCACCGTGCTGGATCCGGAAACGGACGAAACCGGAAAAATCGCCGGCGTTGAAGCCGGCGCGGACCCGGGCAGCCGGAAAGTGAGGCTGACCTTTGCGGACGGAACCGTCACGGAGTTCACGGAACCTCCCCTGCCGGAAGACCGCGGATAACCGCGGCGGACAGTGATTACTGCCGGGAGACGGCGGAAAGCAGATCGGTCCTGAAGACGATACACAGATACTCCGGACAGAAAATCCGGCCGGCAGACAGCGGATAACTTTGACGGACAGGCGCGCGAAAGATGGAATAACCGTCTTTGACCGGGATTTTTCGAAAAATTGACGAAATTGCCGCATCCCTTCCCGGGAACGTTTTTTTTCTGACACTGACTTGACATTGGAGGCCGAAATCATTAATCTTAGCGATGGAAAATCGTACACGCCCCATCAGATCCCTTCGCATCCGGTGTGTACCCCATTCAATCTCTTCTACATCTACAGGAGGATAATGCATGAAGAAGCAGGCAGTTTTAGCGGTTCTGACCGCGGCGGCAACGCTTTTCTCCGCAGTTCCGGCATTCGCTGACGAAGCTGAGACCGAGACGGAGACGGAGACAGAAGAAGCTGTTGATGGTTCCGGCTATAAGATCGGCATGGTCACCGACGTCGGCGGCGTCAACGACGGTTCCTTCAACCAGTCCGCGTGGGAAGGCCTTCAGAGAGCTTCTGAGGACTTCGGCTGCGAGGTTGTCTATCTGGAGTCCAAGACCG
>JBMNRC010000028.1:0-35130 GCA_050944455.1 Lachnospiraceae bacterium | reverse complement strand
CGCCATATGGGCCCAAGGAGGGAGACGTCAGATCCATGCCATTCCATTCTAACAGCTTTAGCAATGAAGGATGTAGATCCCAACTGGCTGTTGGGTTCTCTATACCCTGACTTTATTGTAGGAGGAGAGAGATATGCTTGAATTTAAACATGTCACCAAAACGTACCGCGGCGTCACGGCGGTCGACGACCTGAGCCTGGCGCTTGCCGACGGTTCGGTCACGGCGCTTCTGGGGCCGAACGGCAGCGGCAAAAGCACCCTGATGAAAATCGCGTCGGGACTGACGCGGCCTTCCTCAGGCGAAATCCTGCTGGACGGGAACCCCCTTTCGGACCGTTCCAAAGCCCGGATCGCCTACATGCCCACCGAACCGTATTTTTATTCCTATATGACCTGGAAGGACGCCGGCAGCTACTACCGCGACTTTTTCGCGGATTTCTCGGAGGAACGGTATTATTCGCTGCTTGACCAGTTTCATCTGGATCCGAAGCGGAAAATAGCAAAGCTCTCCTCCGGCATGACCGCCAAGGGGAAAATCGCCCTGACCCTTGCCCGCAAAGCTGACGTGATCCTGTTCGACGAGCCGCTGAACGGCGTTGACATTATCGCTAGGGACCAGATTCTGGAAGCCATCCGCGCCGCGCACTCGCCCAACCAGATCTTTCTCATCTCCAGCCACCTTGTGGAAGCCATCACGCCGCTCTGCTCCGACGTTTCCTATGTGAAGAAAGGGCATATCGTGAAGTCCGGCAAAACCGGGGAACTGGAAGCGGCCGCAGGCAAAAACCTCGCCGAGATCTACCGGGATCTCTACGGGGACATCTGGGAGGAATAACATGCTCAAACTCTGCAAATACGAACTTCGGAAAAACCTTCTGGCGCTGCTGATCCTGATCGGCGGCCTGGCAGCGATCCAGGTCTGGTTCCAGACGGCCAACGCGCTGCATGCCACAAGTTCCCTGGACAGCGCGATGGTGATCCTGATCCTTTACTGCATTGCCTGCTATTTTGCCGTCTATATCATCGCGATTAGCAATTATTACCAGGAGATCAGTTCACGGACCGGATACCTGACTTTCATGACTCCGGTATCCACTCTTAAAATCATCCTCTCCAAGATGCTGACCGTTTTCGTCATCGGGGTAATCCTCGCCGCGCTTCTTATCTTTCTCGGCTTTCATGATTACGCTATTGTGGCGATAGAATACGAAGAAGTTGAGTCCATCGGGGACATGGTCAATCAGGTTCTGGCGTATTTCGGCATCGGCCAGGGGGAGATCGCCATCAACATCGTCTTCCTCGCGGTGACCTACCTGATTTCTTTTTTCTCGACAGTCTCCCTGCTGTATCTGTGCATCACGCTCGCCTGCACGTTTCTTTCCAACAGCAAAGTCAGGCTGCTGATCAGCATCCTGATCTTCGCGGTGCTCTACTTCTTCCTGCGGAGAACCGAGATCTATCTGAACAACCTGAGCACGCCGGACAACCGCCCGTTCTATCTGGAGGACGGAACGATCCGCGACATGCTGATTCACATGCTGCCGTCCACGATTCTGTCGCTGTGCGTCATCATCGCCTGCGTCTTCATCACCTCAAAGCTGCTGAAAAATCGGATTTCCCTCTGAAAACGCTTCCGCCCGGCAGGGATCGGATTTTTCCAGCAGGATGTCCGGATTCCGCGCATAACGGATCCTATGATCCTAAAACAGATCCCCCTTTGCAGGACTGGTTTTTGCGGTGTCCGGCATAGGGGGATTCTGTCAGAAAGGGCCAGCCTCACGGCTGGCCCTTTCGCTGTTTTCGTCGTTCTTTTCAGGTGATGGATTCTGTCCGGCTGTGCCTTCCGGGACTGCCGAAAAGATCACCGGGTTAATCCGCTGTCCCGGAATTTCCGGAATTTTCAGAGCCCGCGTTCCCTTCCTCAGAAGAAGGTTCGCTGTCTGCGGCGGAATCAGAGCTTCCTGCCGCTGAAGCCTCAGCGCTCTCCGCGTCCGCGGAAGCCGCTCCGCTGTTATTCCCGGCGCCGAACGGATCCTCAGGCTTTGCCATCGAATCGACATCCGCCGCTTTGTCTTCCGTCTTCTCAGCTTCGGCGGCTGCCTGTGCCTCGCGGGCTTCCTGTTCCTCTCTCTGCTTTCTCTTTTCCTCCGCGGCCTTCGCCTTCTCCAGAGCTCTCTGATGGCGCTGCTCTTTTGCCGCCGCTATGTTGTAGCCCTGTTCAAGCTTTTTGGTATAAACCAGGGTGAGGAAGAGGGAGACGGCATCAAGCGCGGCCAGGATGATCAGGGTTGTCGCGACATACACCCATGTCACGTCAATCGATTTGAACGGGTTGACCAGCGCGATTATCCCGAAGCCTACCGTCAGGGCTCCGGAGAGAGCGGTCAGATACCAGTAAACCACACTGCGGCGGAGCAGGTTGATGCCCTCCTGCAGTTTAAGCAGGCCGAGGTACGCGATCACGAGCCCGAAAACCGTGCTGAGCAGCCTGAAGAAACTGATCGTCGGGTTCAGGCAGAGAAGGAGGATCACCGCGATAAACAGGTAAAGGCTGCCGTTCAGGAAATCATGTTCCGTGATTGCCTGCCGGACCGGCGTCTTGAAATAGTGAATCATCTTGTAAACGCCGAACGCGGCAAAAATCACTGCCGTGATGACGATCAGAGCGGCGGCGAAGCGGTTCGGGTCGACGAGAAGGAAAATACCGAAGATCAGTTCCGCCACGAGAATCAAAAGCCTGATGAAATTCCGGTTCTGGAATACAGATTTCTTTTTTTCAACGTTTTCTTTTTTTGAGCTCATAGTACACCTCCTGTACATGATAACTATACGAATATTCTACAGTCAGGCTCTGAGACTGTCAAGAAACGCTTCAGCCGGCCTGCTGCACGGAGAATGGGCGGTCGAAATCCTCCGTCAGGCCTGGTACCTCTCCTTCCAGGTACCGGATGAAATCCTGCTGCATTCTGGCGCACACCGTGATATTGTCGTCCAGCGTCGCGGCCATCCTCCGGCAGAAATCCCTGCAGCGCGGATTATCGCTTTTGTTTGCGAAAAAGCCGTGGACTTCATCGTAAATTCCCATCGCCCGCAGAACCGCGAACACCGGCTTGCGAATCCACTGGTGCCGCGTGAAGAACATTCTGCTGATCCACAGGTAATTGCGCATCGACGCGTGCACGATATGGCTGCTGAGCCCGTAAAACCGGGCGATCATCCGCTCAGCCGCCGGCGTGGGGCGGAAACCTGTCTGAAACCGGAACGAGAACGGCTCGAGGCCGTCCTTTCTCATCAGGTATTTGTCCATCTCCTTCTCGATCTCGTGATGCGAGACGCTCGTCCGCCGGATACAGTCTTCGATCGCGGGATGGCACACCGCGTCCAGCGCCAGGTGGCAGATGCAGCCGAGCGCGTAGGTTCTCATCTGGCTCCGCCGGTTTTCTTCCTTTTCCGCGCGGATTTTCTCCGCCGCCCTCATGAAAAATCCCTTCCCGGAAGCGTCGTGAATGGCGTGCGCCATGTTCCCGGCCTCGTTCCGCGTCGCCGGATTGTAAAAGAACAGGATGTCCGGCCCCTGGGCTCCGATTTCATAGATATCCGTGTCTTTTTCCGGAAGAAAAGCCTCGCTGAACGAATCCGGAAGCGAACTTTTGACCTGTCTGGCAAAAGTCAGGTGTGCGTAAAAAGCTGGCATGCTGTTCCTTTCTCAGTGCGGCCGCACCGCACGCCGCCGCAGTTGAAGCCGGCCTGCCCGCGTGCTATGATACAGCCTTGGTCAAAGGGGGAAAGTTCAATGAATAAAACAGAAATCACTACAGTACTCTATATCCGGACCGCGGACTCCTGCCTGATGCTTCACCGTATCCGCAAAAACCGGGATCTGAACAAAGGCAAATGGATCGGCATCGGCGGCCATCTGGAGAGCGGTGAATCTCCCGAGGAATGCGTGCGCCGCGAAACGTTCGAGGAATCCGGCCTCACTCTCGGCCGGCTCGACTTTCGCGGCATTGTCACGTTCGTCTATCACACTGAAAGCGGTGAAGTCACCGAACTGATGTTCGTGTTCACCAGTTCTTCCTTCGAGGGGTCCCTCACAGACTGCGACGAGGGCGTCCTCGCCTGGGTGCCGAAGGAAGACATCCCGTCCCTCAGTCTGTGGGAAGGCGACCGGATCTTCCTGAGTCTCCTTGACAGAAATGTCCCGTTCTTTTCACTGAAACTCTGCTATGACGGCGACCGTCTCTCCGAGGCGGTCCTGAATGAAAAGCCGCTCGAGCTGCTGGACATCCGCAATGAGGACGGCAGCCCGACGGGGCTGACCCGGGAGCGCGCCTGCGCGCACGAGGAAGGAACCCTGCACGGCACTTCCCACGTGTGGATAGCGCGGCGGACTGCGGCCGGCCCGGAGCTGCTTCTTCAGAAGCGCTCGGACAGCAAGGATTCCTTCCCCGGATGCTATGACATTTCGTCAGCGGGCCATATTCCCGCCGGCAGCGATTTTGTCCCCTCCGCTCTCCGGGAACTTCACGAAGAGCTCGGGATCGCCGCGCGGCCTGAGGATCTGAAGGAGATCGGTGCCTGCCGTCACAGATTCGACGGCTCTTTCCGGGGAAGGCCGTTTCACGACAACGAATACAGCCGCGTTTACCTGTATTTAAAGCCGGTGGACGAAAAAAGCCTTGTTCTGCAGAGCAGCGAGGTTGACTCGGTGCGCTGGTTCCCGCTGGACGAGGTCCGGGAAGCTGTCCGGACCCATAACCCCGCTTTCTGTGTTCACGGGGACGAGATCCGCATGATTGAGGACGCGCTGGGCGCCGTCAGATAATATAATACCACCCTGTGTCTTCCTCCGGCGTCTTTTTCTCCACCGGTTTGAGGCTCTGGCTGTCGGAATCGTACCGCAGCTGCTGGCTCTCGACGCTCACCCTGGTTCCCGGCGCGATGGAGGACGTGATGAAAACGTTGCCTCCGATCACGCTCCCGCGGCCGATCACCGTATTGCCGCCCAGGATGGACGCGCCGGAGTAGATCGTGACATTGTCCTCGATGGTCGGATGGCGCTTCTTGTTCTGCAGCCTGCGTCCGCCGCGTGTGGAAAGCGCGCCGAGCGTGACGCCCTGATAAATTTTGACGTGTTCGCCGATCTCCGTGGTCTCGCCGATCACGATGCCGGTTCCATGGTCAATGAAGAAATATTTTCCGATCGTCGCGCCGGGGTTGATATCAATCCCGGTTTTTCCATGGGCGTACTCGGTCATGATCCGCGGAATCACCGGGACGCGCAGCTGGTACAGCACGTGCGCCAGCCGGTAGACCGTGATGGCGTAGAATCCAGGGTAGGCCAGGATGATCTCGTCCAGGTTTTCTGCCGCCGGGTCTCCGTCGTAGAAGGCTTCCAGGTCGGTGGAAAGATACGACCTCACTTCCGGGATCCTGCGGAGAAAATTCAGGGTGATGCACTCCGCTCTCGCCTCGGCGCTCTGCTCGACCGTGGCCGGCCCGGTTTTGACCGGATTTTCCTCCCATTCCTTGCGCAGGGCGATCGCGATCTGCTTGTTCAGCTTATAGGCGATGTCCTCCAGGATCACGGTCACCGAATTGCGGATATCGTAAAACTTGTAAAACCGGTCCTTGTAATACCCGGGGTAAATCACTCTCAGCAGCTGGTCCACTATTCCCGTGATGACTTCCTGGCTCGGCTCGCTCAGCACGTCCATCGCGTCGATCGGACGCCCCTGCCCGTAATCGGAGATGATCGCCGAGATGTACTTCTGGATCTCGTTCTGAAGCCTGAGCGGAGCGCCGCCCATCTCCTGGCTGTCCGCCTGTCCGTAAATCTCTTTCTGCATGATCTGTTTCCTTATCGATTAATGTCCTTTTCAGAGACCATTGATCTTTCCTGATCCTTACAAAACTGCTTTGACTGCTCTGCCTGTGAAAGCCGCCCGTCCCGGCGGATGATCCGCCTGACGATTACTCTTCTTTGTCGGCGAAAAGCTCAACCATGACGGCTTTCTGGGCGTGCAGGCGGTTTTCCGCCTCCTCAAAGATCTCGTCCGCGTGGTCCTCGAACACTTTCTCGGTAATCTCGTACCCGCGGTACGCCGGCAGGCAGTGCATGACCATGGCTCCGGATTTCGCGCCTTTCATCAGCTCGTCATCCACCGTGTAACCGGCGAAATCCCTGATTCTCTGCTCCTTCTCACTCTCCATTCCCATGGAAATCCAGGTGTCGGTCAGGACGACGTCGGCGTCCGCGATCGCTTCCTTCGGGTCGGTAGTAAGCAGGAAATCTTTGTTCGAAGAAGCCATCTGCAGGACGTCCGCCGCCGGGCGGTATTTTTCAGGCGTCGCCACGGCAACTTTCATGCCGGTTTTCAGCCCGCCGACGATCAGCGAATTGGCCATGTTGTCGCCGTCGCCGATGTAGCACATCTTCAGCCCTTCCAGGATGCTGTAGTGCTCACGGATCGTCATGAGATCAGCCAGGACCTGGCAGGGATGGCAGTAGTCCGTCAGGCCGTTGATCACCGGGATGGAACCGTATTTCGCCAGGTCTTCCACCTCGCTCTGCTTGTAGGTGCGGATCATGATGCCGTTGAGATACCGGGAGAGCACGCGTGCGGTATCCTGAACCGGCTCTCCCCGTCCGATCTGCAGATCTCTGGAAGAGAGAAACAGCGGCTGGCCGCCGAGCTGGTAGACGCCGGTCTCGAAGGAAACCCTCGTGCGCGTGGAAGATTTCTGGAAGATCAGGCCGATGGATTTTCCCGCGAGCTTTGGATGCGGGATGCCGTGCTTGCGCTCATACTTGAGCTGGTCCGCCAGATCCAGAATCTGGATGATTTCCTCCGTGCTGAGATCCGCCATTTTCAGTAAATTCTTCATCGATTTTTCCTCCTGTTCCCGATCCTTCCCGGTTCAGAAAACCTCTGCCATCCGCTCAAGCGCCGCCGCGATCTCTTCGTCCGTAATCACCAGAGGCGGAAGCAGCCGGATCACATCTTTCCCCGCCGTCAGCACCAGAACGCCGTTTTTCAGCAGTTTATCCACCAGTTCCGTTCTCTCGGCCGGGTTTTTCAGGACAATGCCGATCATCAGGCCCATGCCGCGCACCTGCGCGATCTTCTCCGAGCGGAAGGCCTCAATGCCGGCCCTCAGCTTCTTTCCCTTCTCCTCTACTGCCGCCAGGAACTCCGGGCGGCTGACTTCATCGATCACCACCGAGGCGGCCGCCATGCTCATCGGGTTGGCCCCGAAGGTGCTGCCGTGCTGTCCCGGGCCGAGCACATCCCGGCACTTTTCCCCGACCAGGACCGCTCCGGCGGGAAGCCCTCCGCCCAGCGCCTTGGCGGAACTGACGATATCCGGCGTCACGCCGAATTTCTGGTAAGAGTAGAACGCGCCGGTCCGCCCGACGCCGGTCTGCACCTCATCCACCAGGAAAAGCAGGTCGTGCTCGCGGCAGTACTCCGCGGCCGCTCTCACGTAGTCCGGATCCAGCACATGGACGCCCGACTCTCCCTGCACCAGCTCCAACATCACCGCGCAGGTGTGTCCGTCGGTTTTCGCCTTCAGGTCTTCCAGGCTGTTGGGCTCCGCATAGGCGAAAGCCCCGGTAAAAGGCAGGAAATACCGGTGAAACTGCTCCTGGCCCGTCGCCTCCAGCGTTGCGACCGTGCGCCCGTGGAAGGAATCCCGCAGGGTGATGATCGTGCCGCGGCCCTCCCTGTATTTGTCCTCGGAATACTTGCGCGCGACCTTGATCATGCCTTCGTTGGCTTCGGCGCCCGAGTTGCAGAAGAAAACCCGGCTCATCCCGGAAACACGGCAGAGCTTTTCGGCTGCCGTGACGCACGGCTCCGTATAATACAGGTTGCTGACATGCAGATACCGGTGCATCTGGGCTTCCAGCGCCGCCGTCAGTTTTTCATTGTCGTGCCCCAGCGCGTTGACTCCGATGCCGGAGGTGAGATCAATGTAATCTTTTCCCTCCGTGTCCCACAGCACCGAGCCCTTCCCGTGAGTGAAAGCGACGGGAAAACGGCCGTAGGTGTGCATCACATACTTTTCGTCCTTCGCCCTGATCTCCTCAAATGTCATCACTCCATCCCTCCTCCGTCACGTGAACATTGTTCCGACGCCCTCGCGGGACAGCAGCTCGATCAGGATGCTGTGGGGGACGCGGCCGTCCTGGATGTTGGCGCGCTCGACGCCCTGCCGGACAGCTTCCACACAGCACTCGACTTTCGGGATCATCCCGCCGCTGATAACTCCCTGGCGGCGCAGCAGCGGCACCTCGGAAACCTTCAGATGCTGAATCAGGGTGCTCTCGTCCGACGGATCCGTCATCAGGCCGCGCACGTCGGTCAGCAGGATCAGCTGCTTTGCCCTGAGCGCCACCGCGAGTTTCGCCGCCGCAGTATCGGCGTTGATATTGTAGTTGGTGTCGTCCTTCAGGCCCGAGGCGACCGAGGAAACCACCGGGATATATCCGGCGTTGAGCGTATCGATGACGATCTTGGGGTCCACTTCCTTTATGTCCCCGACGAGGCCGTAATCCGTTCCCTTTTCATCGGTTTTCTTCACCGCCCGGAACAGCCCGCCGTCCATTCCGCCGAGCCCGACGCCCCGCCCGCCCGCTTTTTCCAGCATGGACACAAGGTTTTTGTTGACTTTGCCGCAGAGCACCATCTGGACGATATCCATGGTCTCCTGGTCGGTATAGCGCAGGCCGTTGATGAACGTGGAGGTTTTCCCGGTTTTTTTGAGCATCCCGGAGATGTCCGGCCCGCCGCCGTGCACCAGCACGACATGGATGCCGACGAGGCTCAGGAGAACGATGTCGTCGATGACATCCTGCTTGAGTTCATCGTTGGTCATCGCGTTGCCGCCGTATTTCACGACAACGATCTCCCCGTTGTATTCCTGGATATAGGGCAGCGCCTCCGCGAGGATCTCCGCCCTGGTATTGGCGTCAATACTGATCATGATCTGTACTCTCCGTTGATTTTCACATAATCGTACGTGAGGTCGCAGCCCCAGCAGGAGACGTCCCCGTCCCCGTCCGGGAGGCTGATCTCAATGGAAATCTCATCCTGGGACAGAATCTTTTTTGCGAGGCTTTCGTCGAAATCCAGGCCCTGCCCGTGTTCGCATACCGCGATTTCCCCGGCCGCGGACTGAAAGCTGATGGCCACGGTCCGGGGATCGAAATCCGCCCCGGAATATCCCATCGCGCAGAGCACGCGGCCCCAGTTGGCGTCCGCCCCGAACATGGCGGCCTTGGTGAGGGTCGACTGGCAGACCGAAGCCGCAAGCGTCTCCGCCGCAGTCTCATCCTTCGCGCCGCGCACGTGAACCGTCATCAGCCGGCTCGCACCTTCCCCGTCCGCGGCAATCATGATGGCGAGATCCTGCATGGCCTGGCGGAGCGCGGCGGCAAACTGCCGGTAATCGTCGTTTTCCTCCGCGATGTACTCATTCCCCGCAAGCCCGTTGGCAAGGACGATGCAGGAGTCATTGGTGGAAGTGTCCCCATCGACGGAAACGCGGTTGAAGGTTACCCGCACGCTCTCACGCAGCGCTTTCGCGATCATCTCCGCGGAGACAGCGCAGTCGCTGGTCAGAAAGCAGAGCATAGTTCCCATATTCGGGTGAATCATCCCGGCTCCCTTGCAGATGCCTCCGATCCGGCAGGTCTTCCCGCCGGCGGTAAACTCGTACGCCGTCATCTTCGGGCGGGTGTCCGTCGTCATGATCGCCTGCTCCGCCTCCAGGGCGCCGTCCGGTTTCAGTCTGAGTTCACCGATATGCTCCGCGATGACGTCCGTGTCCAGATCCTGTCCGATGATGCCTGTCGAGCTCACCAGCACGTTCTCCGCGGGTATGCCGAGGTAATCTGCCGCGATCCGGCTCATCCGCGCAGCGGCCTCGCGCCCGTGCGGCGCGCACGCGTTGGCAATCCCCGAATTCGCGATGACTGCCTGCGCGACCCCGTTTTTCAGGTTTTCCCGGTCAAGGAGAACCGGATCCGCCTTGACTTTGTTTTTGGTGAAAACTCCCGCCGCCTGGCAGGGAACCTCTGAAAAGATCAGCGCCAGATCTTTTTTTGTCTGACCGGCGCGGATTCCGCAGCGGATTCCTCCGGCGGTAAATCCTTTTGCGGCGCACACGCCGCCTTCCACTTTTTTCATCTTCCGTACGCCTTCTTTGCTCTTGTTCAGTATCGCATCCGGCCGCGCCGCCTGCTGACGCCGCTGCGCGTTCTTCCCGCAGTATTGCAGCCCCCGATGACGAAATGGCGCGGGCCTGTATCCGGCCGTTACAGGGCAAGCCCCTTTGTCTCCTCAAAGCCCAGCATGAGGTTCATGTTCTGGACCGCGGCTCCGCTGGCGCCTTTTCCGAGATTGTCGAACAGGGCGGTCACGACGGTCTGCTCTTCCGTGCCGTTGACGATGATCTGCAGGGAATCCTTCCCTGCCATCGCGTTCGCGGAGATCATTCCGTCCCATCCGAACGGATGTACGGTGATCACTTTTTCACCGGCGTACCAGTCCGCCAGCCTGCGCCAGACGTCCTCGGCGCTTTTCACACCCGAAAGCAGACTGTTCTGCATCATGACCGTGACCGCCATGCCCTTGTAATAATCATCCACAACAGGGAGAAATACGGGAGGAACCCGCAATCCGCAGATCTTCGTCATCTCGGGCAGATGCTTGTGGCGCAGGCTGAGGCCGTAGATGCGCGGAGCCGAATAGCCCGCGGGCTTATCCGCCGCCTCATACTCCGCGATCATCTTCTTTCCCCCGCCGGAGTAGCCGGTCAGCGAGAACGCGGTGAGCGGAAGGTCCTTCGGGATCACGCCGGTCTGAACCAGGGGATAGACGGATGTGATGAAGCCGGTCGCGTGGCATCCCGGATTCGCGACCCGCATCGAACTTCTGACTGCTTCCCGGAAGGAAGGCGCGAGTTCCGGGATCCCGTAATCCCATCCCGGCGCCGTCCGGTGAGCCGTGGAAGCGTCAATCACTTTCGTTCCGGGATTTTCAATCATCCCGGCGGCCTCAGCAGCCGCCGCGTCGGGCAGGCAGAAAAAGACGAGATCCGCGTCGTTCATGTATTTCGCGCGTTCGGCCGCGTCCCGGCGCTTCTCCTCCGGAATCGTCAGAAGTTCCAGGTCGTCCCGGCCTGAAAGTCTCTCCCTGATCTGCAGCCCAGTGGTCCCGGACTGCCCGTCAATGTATATTTTCGGTTTGCCAGCACTCATATCCAGTTTCCGCTCCTGTTCTCCGTCAGCCTGAAATCTGAATTCAGGTTTTCCCGGCATTTGAAATCCTGACCGCTGTCTTCCCGCTCTGCATACCGCTGCCAGAGTATTCGCTTCTGCCTTTATTCATGAAATATAGGAAAATTATACGCCGCCTCCCCAGGGAATGCAAGTATGTCGGAAATCTTTGTCACAGTGATAAATACCCGCCAGAAAATGAGCTCTGTTTTGTGAATATTTTGTTTGCATTATTCATTCTGATTTGCATAATCCGTCCCCGGACGCCCGAATTTCCGTTTCTGACGGAAACCGGATTTCTCTTGCCCGAGCAGCCGGCAGATCTGCCTGCCGCTGTTCTCTACTCTTATCTGCCTGCCGCTGTTCTCTCCTCCTGCGGGCATCACGAATGTCATCATCAGCGGCAGATTCGTACGCCCGCGCCTCCGCGATGATTAAAAAAGGGCGTTCCGCCGAAGCGGAACGCCCTCTCTGAAGGGAACTTCCGGAGAAATCACCTGGACAGTCTGATTATCTCACATCCGGGTTGTTCAGGATTGCCTGAGCAGCGGCGAGACGCGCGATCGGAACACGGTACGGCGAGCAGGAAACATAGTTCAGGCCGACCTTGTAGCAGAACTCAACAGTGGACGGATCGCCGCCGTGCTCACCGCAGATACCGCACTGGAGATCCGGTCTGGTAGCGCGGCCGTTGGTGACAGCCATCTTTACGAGCTGGCCTACGCCCTCCTGATCCAGTCTCGCGAACGGATCGGACTCGTAAATCTTGTTCTGATAGTAGGAATCCAGGAACTTGCCGGCGTCGTCGCGGGAGAAGCCGAAGGTCATCTGGGTAAGGTCGTTGGTTCCGAAGGAGAAGAACTCCGCGTACTGGGCGATCTTGCCTGCGGTAAGAGCGGCTCTCGGGATCTCGATCATGGTGCCGACCTTGTACTGGATCTCAACACCCTTGTCGGCCATAACCTGCTTTGCGGTCTCGTCGACAACGTCCTTGACGAACTTGAGCTCTTTCGCCTCGCCGACCAGCGGGATCATGATCTCAGGAACAATGTTGTAGCCATCCTCCTGGTTGACCTCGATCGCTGCCTCGATGACAGCTCTGGTCTGCATCTTCGCGATTTCCGGATAGGTAACCGCCAGACGGCACCCTCTGTGGCCCATCATCGGGTTGAACTCATGAAGGGCGTCGCATCTCTCCTTGACGACTTCCGGAGTGAGGTTCATATCCTTCGCCAGGCTTTCGATTTCTTCCTTTGTCTTCGGAACGAACTCGTGAAGCGGCGGATCCAGATAGCGGACAACCATGGGTCTTCCCTCAAGAGCCTTGTACATAGCCTTGAAGTCGCCCTTCTGGAACGGGATCAGCTTTGCGAGAGCAGCCTCGCGCTCTTCCACAGTATCGGAGAGGATCATGCGGCGGAAAATCGGTATTCTGTCCGCGTTGAAGAACATGTGCTCGGTACGGCAGAGACCGATGCCCTCCGCTCCGAGGCCGACAGCGTTCGCCGCGTCAGCCGGCGTATCAGCGTTAGCCTTGACGCCGAAGTTCTTGGAAGCGCGGATCTCGTCAACCCAGCCCATGATGCGGCCGAAGTCGCCGGATTTGGTGTTCGGGGCAACCGTCTTGATGTCGCCGAGGTAAATGTTTCCGGTGGTGCCGTCCAGAGAGATGTAATCTCCCTCGTGAAGGACATGGCCGCCGAGGGTAGCCGTCTTTGCCTCTTCATTGACTACGAGCGCCGTGCATCCGGATACGCAGCAGGTTCCCATACCGCGGGCAACAACAGCAGCGTGGGAGGTCATGCCGCCTCTGGCGGTGAGAACACCCTGCGCAGCGTGCATACCTTCGATATCCTCCGGGGAGGTCTCGAGGCGGACAAGAATAACTCTCTCGCCTCTGCCGCCCTTGCCGGCAGCCTTCGCGTCGTCAGCGGTGAAGTAGATCTTTCCTGCGGCAGCTCCCGGGGAAGCCGGAAGAGCCTTGCCGATCACAACGCCATTCTTCAGGGCGTCCCTGTCGAATACCGGGTGAAGCAGCTGATCGAGGGACTTGGCCTCGATGCGCTTTACCGCCTCGTACTTGTCGATCTGGCCCTCGTCAACGAGATCGCACGCGATCTTGACAGCTGCCTGAGCGGTGCGCTTGCCGTTGCGGGTCTGAAGGAAGTAAAGCTTGCCTTCCTCGATGGTGAACTCCATATCCTGCATATCGTGGAAATGGTTCTCGAGGTTGGTAGCCAGGGTAATGAACTGGGTGTAAACATCAGGAAGATCCTTCTGAAGCTGGGTGATCGGCTGCGGAGTGCGGACGCCCGCAACGACGTCCTCGCCCTGCGCGTTGATCAGGTACTCGCCGAAGATACCCTTCTCGCCGGTAGCCGGGTTTCTGGTGAACGCGACGCCGGTGCCGGAGGTGTTGCCCTTGTTTCCGAATACCATGGTCTGGACGTTGACTGCGGTACCCCAGCTGCCCGGGATATCATTCATGCGGCGGTACACAATGGCACGCGGGTTGTCCCAGGAACGGAATACGGCCTTGACAGCCTCCATCAGCTGAACCTTCGGATCCTGCGGGAAATCCTCGCCCTTGTTCTCTTTGTAGATGATCTTGAAGGTTTTGACAAGTTCCTTCATGTCGTCGGTGGTCAGCTCGATATCGTACTTGACGCCGCGGGCTGCCTTCAGATCATCGATCTTCTGCTCGAAGAATCTCTTCGGAACCTCCATGACGACATCGGAGAACATCTGAATGAATCTTCTGTAGGAATCATAAGCGAATCTCGGGTTGTTCGTCTTCTTCGCGAAGCCCTCGACGGATACATCGTTCAGGCCGAGGTTCAGGATGGTGTCCATCATGCCGGGCATGGAAGCGCGGGCACCGGAACGGACGGAAACCAGCAGCGGATCCTCCGGATCGCCGAGTTTCTTGCCGTTGACTTCCTCGAGCCACTTCATATTTTCAATAATCTGAGCCTGAATCTCATCGGAGATCTGCTTGCCGTTGTTGTAGTAGTCCGTGCAGGCTTCGGTGGTGATGGTGAATCCCTTCGGGATCGGCATGCCGAGATAGGTCATCTCAGCAAGGTTGCATCCTTTGCCTCCCAGGAGGTTTCTCATCGACGCGCGGCCTTCCGAGAACTTATAGATCCATTTTGCCATAGGTACCTCCAAAATATGAATTACGGGCGAATTCCCGCTGTGACCGCAGACAGTTCAGGGCGCACTATCCCTTTATCTCCGGTTCCGGTCTATTATACCATATATTTAAACCATGTAAAGCCTTTTTTAGCGCGTCCGCTACAGCCTGCCGTTGTAATTTCCTTCGATTTTTACTAGAATAACAGCATACAGTTTCAGGTTCGGAAGTTCTGCGCCGAATTGATGAAAATTATCCACTTTTCCCTCATGAGGCGCACCGGCAGAATCCCGGACGCGCTGGTCTTAAAGCCAACCCCCGCCGGGCCGGCTTCCGGACCGGCTTCCCATCACTGAAGGCAGCAGCTGTGTTCTGCTCAGGACGAAAGGGTTTTCGTTATGAACCATGATATACATTCTCCCAGGCCTTCCGCCGAAAGCACAAAGTCCGCGGCGGACCTTCCTTCCCGCGAGACCTGCGACCGCATCGCCGAATCTTTCCGACAGCTGGGCGACGGCACAAGGCTGCAGATTTTCTGGCTCATCTGCCATGGGGAAACCTGTGTGAGCGACATCGGCGCCGCGGTCGGCATGAGTTCGCCGGCGGTCTCCCACCATCTTCGCACCCTCCGCGACGCGGGCCTGATTACCGGCCGCCGGAGGGGAAAGGAAGTTTACTACAGCCGCTCAACAGCCCCGGAGGCCCTTCTGCTGAGCCATTTTCTCGACGTTGTGCTGAAAATTGACTCGGCGGCCAGTCTTCCGCCCCGCTGTGAAAACGTGATCAGACGAAAGGAGTAATTATGGCAGGATCCTCATTCGGAACCGTTTTCCGGGTAACCACCTGGGGAGAATCGCACGGCGAAGGCATCGGAGCCGTCGTTGACGGCGTGCCGGCCGGGCTTTCCCTCAGCGAAGAAATCATCCAGAGGCAGCTTGACCGCCGCAGGCCCGGGCAGAGCCGCTACTCCACGCAGCGCAGGGAATCAGACAAGGTGCACATCCTGTCGGGCGTTTTTGAGGGAAAAACGACAGGCACCTCCCTCTCGCTGGCCATCTGGAACGAGGACCAGCATTCCCGGGATTATGCCAATGTGAAGGATACCTACCGGCCCGGCCATGCTGATTTTACCTATGACCGGAAATACGGTTTCCGCGACTACCGGGGCGGCGGACGCTCGTCCGGGCGGGAAACCGCGGCCAGAGTCGCCGCCGGTGCCGTGGCCCTGGAAATCCTGAAGTCAATCGGCGTTACGGTCACCGCTTATACCCGGTCAATCGGGCCGGTCGAATCTCCCGTGACTGACCTTTCGGAGGCGCTCAGGAATCCACTGTGCATGCCCGACGCCGACGCGGCGTCAAAAGCCTCCGCTTATCTGGAATCAAAGATGGCTGAGAGAGATTCCGCGGGAGGCATCATCGAGTGCGTCGTCAATGGCCTTCCCGCCGGCATCGGGGACCCGGTATTCGAAAAACTCGACGCCCGGCTCGGCAAAGCCCTGTTCTCCATCGGCGCGGTGAAAGGCGTCGAAATCGGGGACGGCTTCGCGGCCGCCTCCTCCAGCGGTTCTGAAGACAACGACGGCTTTGCGGTCCGGGACGGGAAGACCGTTCCCTCATCCAACCATGCGGGAGGCATCCTCGGCGGGATCAGCGACTCAGCGCCGATCATCATCCGCGCAGCCGTCAAGCCTACGCCTTCGATTTTCCAGCCTCAGGCTACGGTCACCCGGGATGGCGAGCCGACAGAGCTCGTGCTGAAGGGCCGGCACGACCCCGTAATCGTCCCGAGAGCCGTGGTTGTGGTGGAATCCATGACCGCGATCACCCTGGTGGACAGCCTGTTCCTGAACATGTCCGCCCGCATGGACCGCTTTACGGCGTTTTACAGAGAACCCTGATTTCCCCGGATGGCCGTCCCGGATCTCTCCCCGAAAAGCGCAGATTCACACCCTCGCGTTCCATCCGGCAGAGGGTTTCTGCGGTCTCCTCCGAAATCTGTTCACCCGGAACGATCAGCGGAATTCCCGGGGGATAGACAAAGACTGATTCGCCGGAGACTCTTCCTGCCGCGTCTGCGAAACTGACATATTCCGCCGGCGCTTCCATAGCCTGAAGCATCCCGGCGGACGTCTCCGGCCCCGGAAGAGGCGCCGCCGGATTCGGGGTTTCCTTTTCCTTCACCGGTGTCTGCTCATGTCCCGGCGCTTCCGCATATCCTTTTGTTTTTCCGCCTGTCAGTGATTCATCCCCCGATTTTACTTTTTGTGCTTTGCAGCAGGCGCCTTCCGGTTTCCTGTGCCTATCACAGGCCGCGTCATTTCCGCCGCCTGCCAGGGTTTCATTGCTTACTCCGGCCTCCGCATCGCCGGCCCTTGTCAGCTCCCTGTCCATCAGGCATACCGCGTCCGCGAATCTCATCAGGTCTTCGCGCCGGTCCGCGCAGGACGTCATGGCCAGCACATTCCAGCCGGCGCTCATCTCCGTCTCAATCCGAAAACGTTCCCTCAGCCTTTGCGCCAGTTTTTCCCCGGAAATTCCCGCTTTTTTCCCGCTGATCAGCACTTTGGACCGGTCCCGGGCAAAAACGCCGCTCTCCCCGGCAAACTCAGCGGTTTTCAGAACCACGCAGTTTTCAAGCCGTCCATACAGTTCATCCAGATTTGCCTTCCACCGCGCAAACCATTTTCTTCCTTCGGCCGCCAGCAGTCCCGTGCAGCCGTCGAGCGAAACCATCAGCGGATACGACGGCGAACTGGTCTCGTAGATATCGAGCTGCTCATCGATGCGCTCCGGCCGGACCAGCGCGCTCTTCCAGTGCAGAAGAGCCGTCTGTGTCAGGCTCGGAAGCGTCTTGTGAGCGCTCTGGACGCAGACGTCCGCTCCCAGGTGAATTGCGCTGTCGGGAAATCCGGCTTCCGGAAACAGGCCGAAATGCGCTCCGTGCGCTTCGTCGACCAGAAGCGGAATCCCGGTTCCGCCGGCCGGATCGCTCTCCGCCGGCCTTGTCTCCTGCCGCTGACCCGGATTCCCACCGGACGCGGAAGCCATGCGGCACTGATCTTCCTTTCCCGGGATATGGCTGTGGCAGATATCGGCAATCGACCGGATATCCGAGACGATTCCCTCATAGGTCGGGCTGGTCAGGATCACGGCCCTGCTTTGCGGGTATTTCGCCAGCGTCCGCCGCACCTGCCCCGGCCTGACGCTCAGGCAGATCCCGGACTCCGGATCCGTATCCGGATAGATCCAGTGAACCGTCAGGTTCCGCAGAGCGCAGGCATGCAGGACGGACCGGTGGCAGTTTCTCGCGCAGATCACTTCGGAGCAGTACGGAACCGCCGCTGAGATCATCGCGAGATTTCCCACCGTGCTGCCGCCTACCAGATACCAGGTGCGGTCCGCGCCGAAAAATGACGCCGTTCTGTCCATCGCCTGCCGCAGGATTCCGTCCGCATGATGAAGGTCATCAACGCCTTCCACTTCCGTCAGGTCGATATCCGCGGAAAGGCCGGGCGCGGGTTCGATCCGGCGCTTGTGGCCTGGCATGTGCATCGGCAGGATTCCGTCCCGGGAGTAATCTTTCAGTTCTTTCCACAGAATGTACGGATTTTCCGTTCCCTGCGCAGACTGTCTTTTTGTGCCGGCGGCCGGGGAAGACGCCGCGGAGGATGCCGCCGCGGAGGACGCCGCCGGCCCGGCCGCTTCCTTCTCCGCTCCTGCCGTCTGCTTCATCTGTTTGACGATATCCCCGTACCGCCGCACAATCCTTTCATAATTTTCCGCCAGATGCGGAACCAGGCAGGGCGTGCAGTCTTTCAGCCCCTTTTCGGTGCGCGAAAAATTCCCGCCGCAGGAATCCCCCAGCACATACAGCGGGCAGTAGCAGAACAGGCAGTTGAAATTGCCGGGATCCGCGCCCGGATGGCACGGAAAATACTCGCATTCCCTGTTCTGAAAATACTGATAATGCTTTCGGTCATTGTCCATGAAATCCGCTCCCTTCCGCTGCAGCTGTCACGGGTCCGTCCCCGGCCCTCCGGTAAAGAATACCCATCATGGGCGGCCCCGTCAATGCCCGCCGGCGGCGTCACGCTGTGCGATACGCAATGAAATCCGAAAACGGCAGCAGCCGCGTTCAATGCCGGCACCGCGCAAAAAAGGCACGGGATTTTCCCGTGCCTTCCTGTGCGCCGCATCCGCAGAGCGGGCGAAAAATTTTTTCGCCGCCCTGCTCTTCTTTCTCCGAGCATCCGGGAGAAAGCCGCCGATACCTGCTCTGAATCAGCTTCCCGGCGCTGTTTCCACCGCGCATCCGAAGCTGCAGGTTCAGGCCTGCCGTTCCTTCTCCTTGTAATGATGCGCGTCTTCCAGCAGCATGTCCTTCACCTTCATCAGGCGGACCTGCGTGCTTCGCTCATTTTCATCCAGTTTCATGGAAATATAGCGGATGTTCTCCTGCGTCTGGGGAATGATCACGTGCTCCAGCGCGTTGACGCGCCGGCGCGTTTTCTCAATCTCCGCGGACAGCAGCTGGCAGGATTTCTCAACCTCGGCAAGCTTCAGCATATCCGGGAAGACATCCGCGAGGGATTTCACCGCACCGTCCAGTTCTCCCGACGTGAACGCGAAACCGTACGAATAAATGTCGTTCTCATCCGGCGTTCTCGTCTTGTAATCCAGCACCGGGATATCGACGCTCATCACATTCTTTTTGCCTTCGGTAAGGTAAACTTCCTGTTTGGGCGCCATCAGGGCGGATTTTAAGGCTTCCTCCGACATTCCCGCCCTCGCGAGCACGAAATTGCGGTTGGCGTCTTTAATGCCTTTTTCGACTTTCTGCCGCAGTTCCATGTTCTGCCGGGCGAGATCCAGAAACTGTCTCATCAGCTCATCCCGCTTGTCCTTCAGAAGCCGGTGGCCTTTGACAGCCGTGGTCAGCTTCTGCTTCTGGCGGGTAAGCTCCATTCTGGTTGGATTTACCTGTGTACCGGCCAATTCGCTCCTCCCGTCCGATTAATTCTTCTTATCGTAATACTTGTCCAGCATCTCGTCGCTGATACGCTTGAGCTCGGATCTCGGAAGCATGCGCAGCAGGTCCCAGCCGATATCGAGCGTCTCCTCGATACTGCGGTCGGTATTGTAGCCCTGGTTGACGTACTTCTCCTCAAACGCATCCGCGAACTTCGCGTACAGCAGGTCCATATCCGTCAGGGCCGCCTCGCCGAGGACAAGCATCAGTTCCTTGGCTTCCTTGCCTCTCGCGTACGCCGCGAAAAGCTGGTTCATGGTTGCCGCGTGGTCCTCGCGGGTCTTGCCCTTGCCGATACCCTTATCCTTCAGACGGGAAAGGGACGGGAGAACGTCTACCGGCGGCTGGATGCCGCGGCGGTAGAGTTCACGGCTCAGGATGATCTGGCCCTCGGTAATGTAACCGGTCAGGTCGGGGATCGGGTGAGTCTTGTCGTCCTCCGGCATGGTCAGGATCGGGATCAGCGTGATGGATCCCTTCTTGCCCTTCAGACGCCCGGCGCGCTCATACATCTGCGCCAGGTCGGTGTACATGTAGCCGGGATAGCCGCGGCGCCCGGGGACCTCCTTGCGGGCCGCCGAAATCTCGCGCAGCGAGTCCGCGTAGTTGGTGATATCGGTCATGATGACCAGAACGTGCATGTCCTTCTCGAAAGCCAGATACTCAGCGGCCGTGAGGGCCATTCGCGGCGTTGAGATACGCTCGACCGCGGGGTCGTTCGCCAGGTTCAGGAACAGAACCGTGCGGTCCAGAGCTCCAGACTCCCGGAAGGATTCCTGGAAGAAATTCGCCTCCTCGAACGTGATGCCCATGGCGGCGAACACAACCGCGAATGGCTCGGACGTCCCGCGCACCTTCGCCTGGCGCGCGATCTGAGCTGCCAGCTGGGAGTGCGGAAGGCCGGAAGCCGAGAAAATCGGCAGTTTCTGTCCGCGGACCAGCGTGTTCAGTCCGTCGATAGCGGAAACGCCGGTCTGGATGAATTCCGCCGGATACTCGCGGGCCGCCGGGTTCATCGGCAGGCCGTTGATGTCCATATGTTTTTCAGGCAGGATGGCGGGGCCGCCGTCGATCACATTGCCCATTCCGTCGAAGACACGTCCAAGCATGTCCCCGGACACGCCGAGTTCCATCGGGTGCCCCAGGAAACGCACTTTGGAGTTGGACAGGTTGATTCCCGTGGAAGCTTCGAAGAGCTGGACCAGGGCATTGCCTCCGTCGATCTCCAGCACACGGCATCTTCTCTTCTCGCCGTCCGCCAGCTCGATTTCGCCCATCTCCTGATAAGTAACGTTTTCGACGCCTTTAACCAGCATCAGGGGGCCGGTGACTTCCTGTATGGTGCGATATTCCTTAGCCATTCCTTATGCCTCCTCCTTTGCCTTTGCGACGGCTGAAGCGAACTCCTTGGCCATCTCTTCATTCACTTCGATGAAATGGTTGTCAATGTCATCTTCGTGAATGTACTTGAAACGGCCGATCTGTTCGCGCACCGCGAGCTTCGTGATGTCATCGATCTCAGCGCCCTGCTTCAGGGCGGAAACGCCGCTGTCGTAGAACGCGTAAACCAGTTTCATCATGTAATACTGCTTGCGGAGAGAGGTGTAGGTATCGATCTCGTCGAAAGAGTTCTGGTGCAGGAAATCCTCGCGGATAGATCTCGCCGCTTCCATCTTCAGGCGGTCCTGCGGGGACAGCGCGTCCATACCGACCATCTGGACAATCTCGTTCAGCGAAGCCTCGTCCTGCAGGAGGTTCATCAGCTTCTGGCGGAGATCCATCCAGTCTTCCGCGACATTCTCGTTGAACCACTTGCCCAGCGTATCCAGATACAGGCTGTACGAAGTCAGCCAGTTGATGGCCGGGAAGTGTCTCTGGTAGGCCAGGTTCGCGTCCAGGCTCCAGAACACCTTGACAATTCGCAGCGTCGCCTGGGAAACCGGCTCAGAAATATCGCCGCCGGCAGGCGAAACGGCTCCGATGGCTGACAGCTGCCCTTCTCTTCCCTCTTTGCCGAGGGAGATCACGCGGCCCGCGCGCTCGTAGAACTGCGCCAGCCGGGAACCCAGATAAGCCGGGTAGCCTTCCTCGCCGGGCATCTCCTCCAGGCGTCCGGACATCTCACGCAGAGCCTCGGCCCAGCGGGATGTGGAGTCTGCCATCAGAGCGACGGAATATCCCATATCGCGGAAATATTCGGCGATGGTGATTCCGGTATAAATGGAGGCCTCGCGCGCCGCGACCGGCATATCGGAAGTGTTGGCGATCAGAACCGTGCGCTCCATCAGGGACTTGCCCGTGCGCGGGTCTTTCAGCTCGGGGAACTCGTTCAGAACATCGGTCATCTCGTTGCCGCGCTCGCCGCAGCCGATGTAGACGACGATATCCGCCTCGGACCACTTGGCCAGCTGGTGCTGCGTGACCGTCTTTCCGGAGCCGAACGGGCCCGGGATGGCGGCGACGCCGCCCTTGGCGATCGGGAAGAACGCGTCGATGACGCGCTGTCCGGTGATCAGCGGTTTGTCCGGCGGAAGCTTTTTCGCGTACGGCCGCTCGGTGCGGACCGGCCATTTCTGGACGAGAGTGAGTTTTCTCTCCCCGGCAGCCGTCTCAACTACCGCGACGGTGTCGTCCAGCGTGTAGGAACCCGAAGAAATGCTCTTCAGCGTTCCCTTCACGCCGTACGGAACCATGATTTTCTGAACGACGATCTCGGTCTCCTGGACGGTGCCGATGACGTCGCCGGCCTCAACCTCGTCGCCTGCCTTCGCCGTTGCGTTGAACTCCCACTTTTTCGTGTGGTCCAGCGGCGGCACGTCAACGCCGCGGGCAAGCCGCTGGCTGTGCGTTACCTCAATAATCTTGTCCAGAGGTCTCTGGATTCCATCGTAAATCGATCCGATCAGGCCAGGTCCGAGTTCCACGGAAAGCGGCGCTTCGGTGGAATACACCGGTTCGCCGGGTCCGAGTCCCGTGGTTTCCTCATAGACCTGGATGGACGCCTGGTCTCCGTGCATCTCAATGATCTCGCCGATCAGGCGCTTCTCACTGACACGCACGACGTCATACATATTTGCATCACGCATGCCTCCTGCCACGACAAGAGGCCCTGCCACTTTTATGATTGTTCCTGTGCTCATTCCTGCCCTTTCCTGAATGTCCGGCGGGTCTTCCTCATCCGAACAGGATATCGCTTCCGACTGCCTTTTCCACGGATTTCTTCACCCCGGCCACACCGCTTCCGGTGTTGCCCTTGACCCCGGGGATCAGAATCAGCGCCGGGGAAAGTTCTTCCTCGTAGCGGCTCATCTCCTCGGCGAATTCCGGGTCCGCCGCCAGTTCCTCCGTGACGTAGATCACGCCATAGTCGCTGTCGGCCAGTCTCCTCAGAGTCTTTCTAGCCTCCGCAGGATCGTCAGCCGGAAAAATCGTCAGTCCGAGAGCGGCGAAAGCATAGATGCTGTCATAGTCTCCCATCACCGCAATCTTAGCCATACATCTCCCGTACCCTTTCCTTGATTTCGTCCGGTGTGAAGCCGTTCGCTTTTCCGGTGATAATGATTCTCACCGTGCGGATCTCGTTTTCGCGTCCGAGGTAATACGCTACCACCGGGCCGACAGACATCAGTTTCGTCCGCTCCGGGCGGATGGTCTCGATCAGCCGGTTGTCGCACCAGCGCTCAAACGCGGACGGAGACTCCTTCAGGGCTTCCACCGCACCCTCAGATCCATTCTCCGACAGGAACCCGAACAGTTCCTCCCGGCTCTTCGACGCGGCCTGGGCAAGCCCTTCCTTATCGATCAGGCTGCTTTCCGCCATCGCGTCCTGGATGAATTTCAGCGGTTTGCCGGTTGCCTGCGCCCTCACCGCGATCCGGATATCCGCCAGCGCAACCTGCGAATGCATGTATTCCCGGAGGAGTCCGCTTTTGGTTTCATTGCCGGCTTTCTCCATGGCCTCGAGGCACGCGCGGTCGACGATGTTGTCGCAAAGCTGTCCGTCCCGCGTTGTGAGCATGGTGTCGTAAGCTTTCCGGGTTACCTCCCGGACGGACTCCGGCAGCCTGTCGTAATCCTGGTCGCGGAGAATTTTCTTCAAGGTATCGCCGTTCCACGGATCCAGGTCGTAATACGCCCCGACATGTTCGTCGGAAGTGCACACGTCCTTGACCGCTGTTTTCAGGTTGTGATAAAGCTGAGGGTAGGAAAGCATCGTAAAGACGGTTTCCTCCACGCCGAGTTCATGCAGAAGCTTCAGGTTTTTGGATTCCTCCTCCGAGAGAATTTCCTCGGCCGAAGCATCCGCTCTTCCGCTGCCCCAGCCTCGCCCGGCCAGCCACTGCAGAACGGTTTTTTCGTCCGGCATCTCTGTCAGCCTTACGACATCCCCGTCTGTCAGAAGTGTCTTTTCCTTCACACGGATCCGCGCAACCGCATAGATATATTCACTGTCCCGCATCTGCGCTCTCCTTTACCAGAGCACCGACTGCACAATGTCGCGAAGCTGCTCTTCCCTGTCGTCGAACAGCGCTCGGAGCGTGCAGTTTTCCTCGATGCCTCCGTATTTCAGGATAAATCCGTTTTCAATGTTCTCAGGCGTGTCCGAAACCCTGACGGTTCCGCCGGCTGCCCTGCCGGCTTCCTCTGCCTTCTCCCGGAAATCCGCCGGAAGCCTGGAGAGATCCTTCTCCGACAGGCACATCACGCCGTCCCCGGCGTGAGCTGTGTTTTTCAGAAGCTTCAGGATCATGTCAAAGTAAGACGCGCTGTCCTGTCCGGCAAGCTTTTCGTAAGCCTGCCTGATGACTTCATCAATCATTTCCTGCCGTCCGGCCAGCATTGCCTTTTTCCGGTTCATCTCCCCGGAAGATGCGACGCGGGCCGCGTATTCCTTCGCCGCTTTGTCCGATTCCCTGGCGGCGTTCTCAAGAGCCTCACGGCTCTCGTCCTCCGCTTTCTTCAGGATCGACTCGGCTTTTTCTTCCGCGACTGTCTTGATATAGTCGGCACGTGAATGCGCTTCCAGCAGGATCTCATTTACGATATTGTCTGCTCCTGCCATTCCTGCTCCTTCTGTCCTCTTCTTATTCTTTGTTTACCGGAAAGACTGAACTGATGATCAGCCGATATTGGAAACAGCGAGAATGGAAACCAGAAGAGCCAGGATGGCGTAGGTCTCGACCATTGCCGGGAACAGCATCGCTTTGCCGAACTGGTTGGGATCCTTTGCCACGACATGGATGGAAGCGACAGCGGTTTTTGCCTGGTGATACGCGGAGACAAGGCCTACGATCGCGATCGGAAGGCATGCCGCGAAATAGGAAAGGCCGGTAGCGACATCCATGGTTACGTCAGGATTGCCGCTCAGAAGCCCGATATTGGACAGTGTGATGAAGGTGACCAGCAGTCCGTAAATACCCTGGGTACCGGGAAGAAGCTGAAGAATCAGAACCTTTGCGAACTGATCCGGCTGCTCGGCGACGACGCCTGCCGCTGCCTGGCCTGCCATGCCGACGCCCCATGCGGATGCGGAACCGGCCATAATCGTTGCGAGTGCGGCGCCCAGAAGGGCCAGTGTAAATCCAATGCTCATAATTTTGTTACCTCCTTGATTTCTGTGTACTTATTTGCGGGTTTGAACGGGCGGAACGGACTTCCGCCGGCGTCATAGAACTTGCCGAAAAACTCAACGTACTGCAGACGGTTGGTATGCACGTACGCGCCGAGCACGTTGATCAGGAAATTGAGCACATGCCCGAAAATGAACACGACGATAAAGACGATCGCTCCGACGACTCCGCCGCCGGCCATGCTGGCCATCATGTTGACGACGCTCGCGATGACGCCGGTCGCCAGTCCCAGGGCCAGAAGCCTCGAGTAGGACAGGACATCCGAAAGCCAGCTCGACACGCCGTAGATATCGTACAGGCCGACAAGGATCCGCAGCGCCCAGTTCTTGCGGGCGTGCTCCTGCAGCAGGATGATCAGGATCATTCCGCCGAAAGTGAGAACCAGCGCCAGCGTATGGACGAACGGCGGGAAATTGAAGGTCATCTGCGACATTCCCTCGAAAATATCCGTGGGAAGAAGCAGGAGAATCAGCCCGATCAGGAACATGTACCAGGCAAGCACCTCGGCCGTGAATGAAAGATAATCCTTCTTTTTCAGGTACTCGTAGCCTTTGATGCCGAGTCCCGCGAACAGATGGATCAGGCCGAACAGCATGCAGTACACCAGAAGCTTCATCGGGTTGGACAGCGGATCGAACCACAGCGGTTTGATGATGCCGCTGCCGGTGTAGCCGAAGAAAGTGGTCGCCACCACGTCGATCGCGTCACCGAAAAAGCCGCCGTACATGACGCCCCAGAAGGTCGTGGACAGGCCGCACCAGAAGAACAGCTGAACCATCTGGTGCACGTGTTTGTCCAGGCGCTTGTACTTCGCCAGCGCGATGCCGCAGACCACCATCATCAGGATCCCGTATCCCGCGTCGGAAAGCATCATTCCGAAGAAGAACACGTAGAAGATCGACATCACGAAAGTGGGGTCAACCCGGCCATGCTGCGGAAGCCCGTAGGATTCCAGGACCCCCTCTACCATCGAAGACCATTTGTTGTTGTGGAGTTCGGTGGGAATCATTTCGTCCCTGCGCTTCTCTTCCTTCTCGACCAGGGCTCCGAACTTATCCGTGAGGAGTTTCGCGATGTCATCCGCGTGGGCGGCTTCCACCCATCCTTCCAGGAAGAACATGTTCTTCGACTGGGGAATCGTCCCGAGAACACGGTACTTTTCCGCTCTGGTGCGGAAATAGTCCGACGAGACTTTGAACGCCTCGCGCTCCGGCGCGTATTGGACGATCTGCTGCCTGAGCTCCTCGATGCGGGCTGTCTGTTTTTCGATGTCCGCCTCGCAGTTCTGCTTCTTCTGCTGCGGAGTGTACCTCGTGATGAAAGGAAGCTTCGCGAAACCGGCTTCGCGCAGGTTGGACTCTACCTTTTCCGCGTCGCGCTTCAGGCAGAGAACCGTCACGTTTGTCTGGCCGCCGGAAAGGGAAATTACGTCAGCCGTGACTGCCGTGGGTTCGGGGAGGTCCTTCGACACCGCCGCGAACACCGTGTCCTCCGACAGGCTGCCGGGGATCGTTCCGATATAAAACGAGGTATCTCTCGTCCCCTCGAAAATCATCGGGACGTCGAGATCCATCCACGGTCCCAGAGACGTAATGGTGTCCCTGTCCTTCGCGATCGTCCCCTTGCATTCCTGCAGTTCTTTCTCCGCCTTGAGAACGCTGCCCGCGTCCGTCAGGTATTTCTGCCGGTTATTCTCGGCGTCCTTGAATTCGGAATTGGGAATCAGCGTTTTTTCAGACAGCAGGGAAAGACCCTTTTTCTTCTCCGGGGCATAGGTATCCAGCAGCTTCAGGACCTGTTCGAAGGACTGCGCGTCCTTTTCGAACTGGGCTCTCTGGCTCGCCGTATCCATCTTTTCGAGACCTTCCGCATCAAGGCCCTCGGTCGTGATCTGCATGGCTCCCATGGTCTGGAGCAGTTCCAGGATGGCTTTTCGTTTTTTCTTGTTGGCACAGATGCTCAGTTTCTGCATCTCTACGATTGCCATTCACATCACCGCCTTTCTGATATCGCCGTCACTGCCCGCCGAGGATGCAGTCAATCACGCGGTCGACTGCCTCGGGAATGTGTTTGCCGGCCTCGGCTTTCATCTTTTCTACTTCAATGGCCGATGTCCGGCTGACTTCAGCAAGGGCGGCTTTTCCGGCTTCCTGTGCCTCCCGCTCGGACTTTTCGACGGCCGCCTTTACTTTCGCTTTTGTCTCTTCGCGGATCTGCGCCGCCTTTTTTTCAGCGTCGTCCGTAATCACGGACGCTTTCGACCGGGCGTCGGCCTGGATCTGATCGGCCTGCGCTTCAGCATCAGTTACCGCTTTGATGGTTTCTTCAATCACGTTCTCATCACCTCTCTTCGCCAGCAGATTGCCTGTGAGGATCGTATAGAGCGAACCGCGGTGAACAATATGAAAACTGCGGCACACGTCACTGCTGTTCTGACACTCATACGCGCCCATTTTATCACATCACTGTATGAAACACAAAAATTTTTTATAAAGTTTCTATAATCTGACGGCCGCATATGGTCGGCCGCGGACAGCGGAATGATCCAATCGGCACTACCCGGATTCAGGCGTCAGAATTCATGATCCCATGATGCGGATTATCAGGCGGCAGGATGACTTCCGCGCTGATATCCGCCGCGGGATGCCGGGATGATTCGCCGGGCACGCGCGGTTCCCGGTCGTATATTCTCCTCCACTGGTGCGCTGAACGGCGATTCTCCGGGCACGCGCGGTTCCCGGCCTCAAAAAGCGGCGGAACCCTCTCCGGGCTCCGCCGCATCTTTCTGATTTTCTGTCTGTCATCCGCAGCATACTGCCGGTTCAGGCCCGGCTTTTCTCATTGCCCGGCCGGATCTGCTGAGGAAGTCCGCGGGATTCACTGATTCACTCCTCCGCCAGCTGAACCGTCACCGTGTCTGTCGTGCTGAGGATCGCCTTTCCGTAGTCGTCGAGCTGGGCCACGCAGACCTCCGCGCTCCCGGTGGTTTTGACGCCGGACAGCGTGAGCGACGTTTCCGTCCAGGTATCCGGCGTGTACTGTCTGCCGTTGATGACGATGATCGAGTATGCCGTAAAATTAGTCCCGCTGACGGTCAGGGTGCGGCTTACCTGATCGAAAGACACATCGGTGATTTCGATCGTGTCGATTCCCATCTTCAGATCCGTCGGCTCGTACGGGCCGTTCTCGTATACGCTCTGGTCGCCGTACAGCATGTCGTAGCCGAGCATGGCAATGCCGTTCAGATAAGCGTTTTCTTCCTCAGACAGCTCGCTGTCCCCCGAATCGTCGGTACCGGAAGAAGTCTCCGCTTCGTCTGCCGTTTCCGTTTCGCCGGCTTCATCGGAACCGGTAAGTTCCCCGGTTTCAGAGGCTTCCTCTGTGCCGGAAAGTTCTGCGGAGCTTTCCGGTTCCGACGTCTGATCCGCTTCCGCAATTTCCTCTGCCGCAAACGTTTCCGCTGCTTCCGCTGTTTCGTCCGCCTCCGCAGATTCCGCGGTTTCCTCATCCGCCGGCGTTTCTTCTGCCTGCCCCGTTTCATCCGCTCCGGATGACAGGTCAGCGGTTTCTTCCGGTTCTGATGGCTCATCCGCCTCCGCAGATTCCGCGGAACTTTCTGCCTCCGATTCCCCATCGTCCGCCAGCAGGCTGACCGCTTCAGTATTGTTCAGGTAATTCTGGTGATAACGGAACAGGACGCCTTTCGAAATTCCCACTTTCTGCAGAACCAGGGCACCGAGCTGGTAGGACTCCACATCTCTCAGTTCCCGTTCCAGGCCGAAGTTGTCCCAGATCACATACTGCGTCTGGAACATGTTTCCTCCGCCCTCGATATCTTCCTTCTCGATCCCCAGAGCCGGGAGATGATCGCCGTAAAACACGCATACTGTCGGTTCCGGATACGCGCTCAGTGTTCCGATCAGGTCGCGGATAAACTGGTCCATCTCCGCGATCTGGTTCACGTAATAAGTGAACTGGCTGGTTCTGTCGGTGTCTTCCGTTCCGTCGTCATTGGTCACGGACACCTCGATGGCCGGGTCATCAATCACCTGTTCCGTGGGATAGGATCCATGTCCCTGCACGGAAATGGCGTAAATATAGTCTTTGGACGCGGTGGAGCGCAGCGCTCCGACAATATAGGGAATCAGCACCGAGTCCTCCGCCCATCCGGTCTCCGTCCAGGTGATATTGTTCATGTATTCAATGCTGGTAAAAGTGTCGTATCCGAGCTGCGAGAACACATCGAAACGGTCGTAGAACAGCGCCGAGTTGTTGTGGATCGCCTGGGAGGTATAGCCCAGATCCGAGAACACATACGCCAGGCTTTCGCAGGTCTTGTTCTGGAGAACCGTCTGGTACGGATACTCGCCGGGCCCGAAGAAATCGAGGTCCAGGCCGGTCATCACCTCGAATTCGGTATTTGCCGTCCCGGCGCCGACGCCCGGAACGCTCAGATATCCGGTGGAATATTCCTGCGCCAGTTTATGGAATTCGGGAATCGGATCCTCGGAAACCGTGACGTCGGAGAGCCTGGTTACATCGAAGAAGGATTCCAGCTGGACAAAAACGACGTTGGCTGCTCCTTCCTGGTAGCCGTAAAGCGTTTCCCCCGACTCGTCGGTCACCGTCTCGGTCGGCTCCGCGGCAAAACCGCTCACCTCGGGGAATTCCCCCTCGTCGACGACGGTCTCCATCGCCTCGGTTTCCGCTTCCGACTCAACAATCTCCGCGACCTGTTCGTCGCTGTAATCCGCCGGCTTTTTGATTCCCGTGCTCAGCGCGGACGTCGCGAAACAGTAGATCAGCCCGTAATGCTGGTACGCGTCGGCAATGTTGCTGAAATGGTTGGGAAGGATAGCGTTCTTCACCGGCGTCACCAGAAACAGCAGCGAAACCGTTCCCGTGATCAGCACCCGCGGGAGAGATTCCTTCAGCGGACGCCTGTGCCGTCTTTTCGGTGCTTTGCGGAACCAGATGATCAGCGCCGCGATCCCGGCGGCCGCAAGAAGCACCGCAAAGACAATCGCGAACCAGGATATATAGTGGCGGAGAATCCGTATCGCCGAGTTGATCTGCAGCAGATCATGGGCGGTGAACGGCGTCACCCGGATGAACAGCAGAATGAAGTCCGTCACGCCGATGATCATCAGGAATACCGTGACCAGCGTGCGGAAGAAATTTTCTCTTTTGAAGAGGAACGGCAGTGAATAGAGAAACAGGATCATTACATAGTTGATCGCGGAATACACCGGCTTGTCAACCATGAAAAGAAAAGCGTCCAGTATGGATTTGCGGCTGAGCGTCTCCAGAATCAGCTCCGTCACCGCGGAATCGATCAGCCACCAGAGATACGGCGATCTCTCGCGGCTCAGGCGGATCTTCCGTTTCCAGTTCGAACGGCTGTTTTCAGACATTCTTCCTCCTGCCGGCACTGCTCTGCTGCGGAAGATACCGCATAATCCCGCTCCGCAGCAAGATAGGCAGGCCAGACCGGCTGTTCAGGCCGGATTTTTCCGGGCAAAAGGACCGCGGCATCGCGCCGCGGTCCGCAGAGTCTCCTGCCGGACGCCTCAGTGATTCTCGGCGTCCCTGCCCTGCCCGTAATAGGCGTTGGCTCCGTGCTTTCTGTAATAATGCTTGTCCAGCAGATACTGGTGCACCCTCGGCGTGCGCGGATTGAGCGTCATCGTCTTGTACGCCATCTCGGCTACTTTGTCCAGGACAACAGCGTTGTACACCGCACCCGCGGGCGTTCTTCCCCAGGCGAACGGCCCGTGATTCTTCACCAGGACGCCCGGGATTGCCATCGGATCCTTCTCCCGGAACGTCTCGGCGATCACTTTTCCGGTGTTGAGTTCATAGGCTTCCTCAATCTCTTCCTTTGTCAGGTCGCGCGTGCAGGGAATGTCGCCGTAGAAATAATCCGCGTGGGTGGTTCCGAACGCCGGAATGTCCAGGCCGGCCTGGGCGAAAGTGACCGCCCAGGTGGAGTGGGTGTGGACAACTCCTCCGATCTCAGGAAAACTCTTATAGAGATAGACATGCGTGGGGGTGTCGGAGGACGGTTTATAATGGCCTTCGACGGTTTTTCCATCCAGGTCCACGACAACCATGTCGTCCGGTTTCATGGTGCTGTAATCCACGCCGCTGGGCTTGATGACGACGAGGCCGCTTTCGCGGTCGATCCCGCTCACATTGCCCCAGGTATAGATGACCAGTCCCTTGGCCACGAGGTCCATGTTCGCTTCATAAACATCTTTTTTCAGCTGCTCTAACATTTCTTCTCCCTCTCCGGCATGAGTTCCGCCCGGCCGGATTTCCGGATCCGGTCAGCCCCGGATCCGGCCGTTTCCGGCTGATTACGCCAGTTCCACTTCAATCTCCAGAACGCTGCAGTGCGGGATGGTGAATTTCATTCCGCTGTCCGTCAGGGTAACCGCGTTAAACGGCACGCATTTCACGGCATCCGGATCATCAAAGGTATTGTGCGCGTTCATTTTTCCCGTCAGGATGGTTCCGGAAGCCTTCACGGCCTTTCCGCCGGTGAGAACCGCCTCAACCGGGTAGTCTTCGGTCAGGGACTCATTGGTCATGGTGATCAGCACCCTGCCGTCCTTCGTCAGGGAGACAGATTTTGTCATATTCGGAACCGGCTTCTCCGTGTTTCCGATCATCTCCGTATCCAGATCCGACTCCAGCAGGTCGGCGTCCTGATGCTTCTGATACATATAGAAAGCATACCAGGTGGGCGTCTTCACCATCCGCTCGCCGTCCGTCAGGATCACGGACTGCAGGACATTGACCATCTGCGCGATGTTGGCCATCTTTACGCGGTCGCAGTGGTTATTGAAGATATTGAGATTGATGCCGGCGACCAGCGCGTCCCGGATGGTATTCTGCTGATACAGGAAGCCCGGGTTGGTCCCCGGTTCCACATCGAACCAGTCTCCCCATTCATCTACGATCAGGCCGACCTTTTTGTCGGGGTCGAATTCGTCCATGATCGCGCTGTGGCGGCTGACCAGTTCTTCCATATACCAGGTCTTTCCCATCGTGGCGTACCATTCGTCCGCGTCGAAGTTCACCGCGCTTCCCTTACCGTCCCAGCCGCGCGGTACAGTGTAATAATGAAGGGAAAGGCCGTCCATCATCCCGTGGGCGTCAGGGTTTGTGCGGCGGAAGCAGGTCTCCATCACCTTGCGCGTCCACTCGAAATCACCCGCGTTGGATCCGCAGGCGATCTTCAGGATCGGATGATCCGGATGATAATTGCGCACATAGGTCTGGTAACGGCGGTACATCATGCCGTACTGCTCCGGAAGCATGTTTCCGCCGCAGCCCCAGTTTTCATTGCCGACGCCGAAGTAATTGACCGTCCAGGGCTCTTTGTGGCCGTTCGCCGCGCGGAGATCCGCCATCGGGGACACCCCGTCAAAGGTCATGTACTCGACCCACTCGCTCATCTCCTGCACCGTTCCGCTGCCGACGTTTCCGTTCACGTAAGTCTTGCAGCCGAGCTGGCGGCAGAGTTCCATATATTCATGTGTTCCAAAGCTGTTGTCCTCGGTAACCCCGCCCCAGTGCGTGTTGACCATCTTTTTGCGGTTTTCCTTCGGGCCGATGCCATCCATCCAGTGATATTCATCGGCAAAGCAGCCGCCCGGCCAGCGGAGGGCCGGCACATGAATTTCTTTCAGGGCGTCCACCACATCACACCGCATTCCATTGACGTTTTTGATCGGGGAATTCTCGCCTACATAGATTCCGCCGTAGATTCCTCTTCCGAGATGCTCGGAAAAATGGCCCTGAAGTTCAGGGTTGATATGCCCTTTTTTCACCGCCGCGTTAATGAACAGTTTTGCCACAATAGTCTCCTTTCGTTTACTCTTCCGGACTGTTCCGGGAATCATGAGCATATTATAAAGTGCGGCATCCGAATTCGCAAGCAGTTGGCAAAAAAGTTAGAAACAGGGACCGCCGCGGAAAACGCGGCGATCCCACACAATCACTTATTCCGGTCAAAAAATTTTCTGACGGCAAAAACCAGCGCAGCCAGAAGCAATATCCCGCCTCCGATCAGCGCCGCCCCGATCACCGGCGAACTGTCCGTAATTCCCAGAACCTTCACCTGGTTTTGCGGAGACGGAGTTTCCGGAACCGGCGCGTCTTTCATGCTGACTTTCTGGATTTCCCCGGTCGCCGTGACCGTGAAATCCACAGAAGCGGACTCAAGGTATCCGGACGGCGCCGCCGTCTCGGTCAGCGTATAACTGCCCGGCGCGATCCGCTCGATCCGGTACGGCTGGTCTGTCGAGATGAAATCATCCACCACGTTTCCGTCCGCGTCCTTCAGCACCAGATGCGCTCCCGGCAGTTCCTCTCCCGTCGTGATGTCCGTCTTCGAGATGTCCAGCTTCGTGTAGTCGTCCTTCATCTCCACTTTCTGCACATCAGCGATCTGCTCGACGTCGAAAGTAACGGTTTCCGCAATGATATAGCCTTCCGGGGCCGACGTCTCGGTCAGCGTATAAGTTCCGGGGGCGATCCGTTCGATCCGGTGCGGCTGGTCCGTCGAGATGAAATCATCCACTACGTTCCCGTCCGCGTCCTTCAGCACCAGATGCGCTCCGGGCAGTTCCTCCCCGGTCGTGATGTCCGTCTTCGAGATGTCCAGCTTCGTGTAATCGTCCTTCATCTCTACTTTTTGCACATCCGCGATCTGTTCGACGTCGAATTTCACGGCTTCGGTGATAACGTACCCGTCCGGAGCCGAGGTCTCAATCAGGGTATAGCTGCCCGGCGCGATCCGCTCGATTCTGTGCGGCTCGCTGCCGGAGACGAACTCCTCCACAGTATTCCCGTCCTGATCCAGAATCGTAAGATGCGCTCCCGGCAGTTCCTCTCCCGTCGTGATGTCCGTCTTCGAGATGTCCAGTTTCGTGTAGTCGTCTTTCATCTCCACTTTCTGCACATCAGCGATCTGCCCGACCTCAAATTTCACAGCTTCGGTGATGACATAGCCCTCCGGGGCAGACGTCTCGGTCAGCGTATAGCGGCCTGGCGCGATCCGTTCGATCCGGTGCGGCTGGTCCGTCGAGACGAAATCATCCACTACGTTCCCGTCCGCGTCCTTCAGCACCAGATGCGCTCCCGGCAGTTCCTCCCCGGTCGCGATGTCCGTCTTTGAAATCTCCAGCTTCGTGTAGTCGTCCTTCATCGTTACCTTCTGGACTTCTCCCGTGCTCTTCACCTCAAAAGCAGCTGTCTCGGAAATGACATAGCCTTCCGGGGCAGACATCTCGGTCAGCGTATAGCGGCCGGGCGCGATCTGTTCGATTCTGTGCGGCTGGTCCGTCGAGACGAAATCATCCACTACGTTTCCGTCCGCGTCCTTCAGCACCAGATGGGCCCCCGGCAGTTCCTCCCCGGTCGCGATGTCCGTCTTCGAGATGTCCAGTTTCGTGTAGTCATCCTCCATGACTACATTCTCTCCGGTACCGTCCACCAGACCGTCCCTTATGGTAAACGTTACCGGAGCTGCCATCACATAACCCTGTTCTGCCGGCGTTTTGGTTTCTGTCAGGGTATAAACTCCATCCGGCAGATTCTTCAGCCGGTGCGGTTCTTCCGCGGTCGTCCAGGTGTCAACCTGATCTCCCGCGGCATTGCTCAGGACGAGCACGGCGCCTGTCACGGCGGCGCCGCTGCCGCAACTTTGTTTGTATATGTAGACGTACCTGGGCTTCGGCTTCACATTCTCATCCGCGGTCACCGTGACGCTTTCGACCGCCGCGCCGATTTTCAGGCCATCCTTCCCCCCGTAGATTTTCGTGCTGACGACATATCCTTCCGGCGCTGTCAGCTCCCTGACCCAGTAATGTCCGGCCGGCAGAGCGTCCGAAACGGCACAGCCGTCCTCCCCTCCTACAATAAAGTCAGGGTATAGAGAACCCAACAGCCAGTTGGGATCTACATCCTTCATTGCTAAAGCTGTTAGAATGGAATGGCATGGATCTGACGTCTCCCTCCTTGGGCCCATATGGCGT
>JBMNRC010000027.1:0-37355 GCA_050944455.1 Lachnospiraceae bacterium | reverse complement strand
TCTCACCAGCCTATCTGGAGACGATATCAAACAAAAAACTTATCTTTGTACCTCAAATCGGATCTCAAAGGTACGGTTTTATAGTACGAAGATTCGGGAAACCATTATTTCATTAATTTTAGAATTTATGATATTTATATAAATAATTTTTAGAATATAAAGCGTAAAAACTATTATTCATTCTCTCTTTCTGAATATTATTTGACTAAAATTGATGACTGTTTTTGTGAGGTTTTCTGCTATTATGTGCAAATCAGAATAATTGTCAGACGCAACAATCATCATTGTTTTCATCAGATAAATGTTTGTTATTATCGTCAATCCTGTTTTTGCTTGTTTTTTATGTATATAAAAATTAAAGCAGATATTGTACTGCCTTCATTTAAATTTTTATGTAATAAAACATTAAAAACTGTCTCTGTGTAAATCTCATGTCAGTATAAAATTCAAAATTGAAAAAACTGCCCGGCAGACCCGTCATGCAAAGTTTATTCAATTCAAAATTAAAGATGCTGCTGTGCAGATTCCTTCCGCAAAACGATCTGATTCTCTCCGCGCGGGATTGCGTTCCTGACAAAACTGCGCTGAAGACAGGAAAATCCCGGCGCATACCGGCGCGGGATTCCATCCCGCGCCGGGACCCCTGCACGCGGAAAGGCTCGTCATCCGGAAATAATCCCGAACGGCGAACCTTTCTGCGTCTTATCTTTGGGCAGGGACTTCTGAAAGCTGAAATCCCTTTTACTTGCGTTCCATATGAATCTGGATATCGTTTCCGACCGCGTTCACCTCAGCCATGCTTCCCATCAGAAGCGGCATGGTCGGATGAATATGCCCGACGTCCGCGTCCATGATCACCGGGACATGATACTGCTTCACCATATCCGTCACGGCGTTGTACTGGTTCACCCCCATCACTTCCTGGCCGTAGGCAGCAAACGGCCTGCCGATGACAAACCCTGCCGCGGTGTCAAACCACCCGGCTTCCGACAGGTGCCAGACGGCCCTGCGGATCTGGAGCGGCCCGAGGTCGCAGGCTTCCAGCACCCAGATCACAGCCCCGTAGCGGTTAAGGAACTGCTGGGTCTGGTCCAGTTCGGTTCCGGTGAGGTTTTCCAGAACGTCCAGGCAGCCGCCGAGAAGCCTGCCCTGCATCCGGACGGGCTCCCTGCGGCCCGCTTCCCTGAGTTCGCTGTCCGTCGGCAGATAGCTGTGCAGGACTTTTTTCTGGGTAAGCTCATACCTCAGATCCGGTGAAGTGCTTCCCGAAAAATAGCCTTCAGCTGCGTCCGTCCCTTCGAACCCGGCAAATCCCTTGACCGTGCTCACGTCGCCTGTCATCAGCCCGGCCGCGTCCCTCTCGGATCTCTCCCAGGCTTTTCCGAATTCGCCGATATTCGGGCCGTAAATCGCGGCGGTATCCGCTACCGTGACCAGCGGAAAGATAAAGTTCGTATTGTCCGAAAATTCCATGAACCATTTCGGCTCGGCTTTCCGGAGGATATCAAAATCGGTAAACCCGACCGTTTCACACATTTCCTCGCCGCCGCCCGCCGAGATCATCGCGCTGACCTCGTCGTCCAGGTAGAACCTGGTGAGCTCTTCTGCCGCCGATCTCGGATCAGTGCTGATGCCAAGCCCGTCCGAGCGGTAGACGCAGTCGCCGATTTTCAGGTGGAAACCTTTCTTTTCCCATTTTTCCCGTGCCGTTTTCAGCCGGGTAATGTAGGGCTCTATTGTACACCCGAAAGAGGGCGCCACAATACCAATCGTCTGCCCTTTTTGAAGCGGTTTCGCGTATCTCATTGAAATTCTCCCTCTGCCTCCGGGTGTACCGTTTGCTCTGGCCCGGCCGATGCGGCCTTTTTCACCGGCGGATTGCCCGCGGCTGTGTGATTTCTGTCTTGTTTCTGTCTCTCTGCCTGAATTTTCCGCAGTTCTTCCAGGATCGTCAGATCCGCCGGATTTACCGGCGTCTGTTCCGCGCAGAGCGTCCCGGGGCTGATGGTCTTCACTTTCCCATGGTAATCGCTGCCGCCTGAAATCAAAAGCCCGTTCCGCGCCGCCAGCCTCCGAAGAAATCCGCTTTCTTCCCCCGTGTACCGGGAATAGCAGCATTCCAGCCCGCGGATCCCCGCCCCGCGGAGGATGGAAAACTGGCGGTCAAACTCAGACGGGGTCATTCTGCGCGCCCCTTCGCCCCCGAGAGGATGCGCCCACACCGGGATGCCGCCGGCCGATGTGATCCCGGCCACAGCCTCAGCGGCATCCAGCTTGTCATTCGGCGTCTTGATCTCCTTCAAAATCGCAAAAGCCTCATCCAGCGATGAAGTGTAACCGTCCTCCGCGATCAGCCTTGCAAGATGCGGCCTGCCGGCGCTTTCCCGCGAAGCGAGCCACTTCATCTGCGCTTCCGTAAATTCAATATGGTACTGATCCCGCAGAATCCCGATTCTGCGTCGCATTTTTTCTGCGCGCAGCTCCCTTCCCTTCTCCAGCAGGGAAAGGAACCCCGGTGAATCCGGCCGGTACAGGTATCCGAGGATATGGCACTCCCGCACTTCGGTGACGCAGGTGAACTCGATCCCGCGGAAATAGGTCAGACCGCCGCGGCCCGCGGTCAGCCGCTCCATCTCAAGAGCTCCCGCTTCCGTGTCGTGGTCCGTTACCGAGAAGGTGCGGATACCGCGCTCCAGCAGGTGCTCCAGCAGCTCCTGCGGGGAATCGGTGCCGTCGGAGGCGGCAGTGTGAAGATGAAGATCCACTGATGAATTCATGAATTGCCTCTTCCTTTATTCCGGGCGAAATTCCTGCTGTATTCACCCGCGGCGGCAGGACGGCCGCTGTCCTGAAAATGTTCTTCCGCCCGAGGCCCGCGGCAGGCAACCCCGTCCAGCGGGGGAAAACCGGTGTTTATCCGGGTTTTTTCTTCGGGGGATCCGCGTCCGGCACGACCTCAGCGATATCCGACAGCTGGCAGTCCAAAGCCAGACAGATCTTGTTCAGTGTCGCCACAGTCACGTTCTCATTTTTGGCCAGCCTGGCCATAATCGCGCCGGAAATTCCCGTCATCTTTTCCAGATCTACCTTGTAAAGATGCCTTCGAAACAGTTCATCGAAAAGACGATCGTAGACAACCATACAGGTTCCTCCTTTCTGTCAGGTTCGGATACAGCAGGTTTTCTGCGGACGCTGCTGTTCCTGTATTTTCCTGACCGACTGGCATGGCTTTCACCGTCCAGGGCCCGCAGTCCTGAACCAGGGATCGGAAGACCGCTGTTCCGACGGCCGCCCGTCTCACACCCCTGTGTTCTTTTTCCGCCCTTCCTCGCGTCCTGCTTTCAGACACGCTTCCAGGATCCGTGCAGTCGGACGGATCAAAAATTGGTTATCAGTTGTCTGGATTGCCGGGAAATACCGCTGTATACAGAAACACTATACGCGGCTGAAGCCGCGCCAGCCGCCATGGCTGAAAGTGAAACATGACAGGGCGGCACGGCGGATTTCCGCCTGCCTGAGAGGGAGGTGGATTCTCAGAAAGGAGCCGGAAGTTCGATCCAAAGGCAGCGGCCGGGCAGTAACTGAAACACCATCTGCAACAGAAAAGCTGAAGGCACGCCGCACACCTTATGCCGTATGCCGCGTACTGTGCAGTGCCTACTGTATATCGCATGACGCCTGACGCATACCGTGCGCCGTAACCGCATGCCTGCAGACTCTCCGGTTCTCTTATTATAATACTCTTTACAGGATGTCGCAAGTATTATCTTAATATTTATTCTGTTTCGAATTATTTTCTGCAAAAATTTTCAAAATAGTATATTCTTTTAGAACAATTTATTGTCCGAATTTGCGCTCTGTCTTGCGAAAGTATATCGGACATGTTATATTTTTGCTGATAACTCTGTCGGCCGCCCATTCCCGGGCGGAAATCCCGGATTCATGGATTCACGACGCGGAAAGGCAGTCCCGCGCATATCCTGGCAGAAGCCCGGAATCCCGGATCCGCAATGCTGAAAGCGCGTTTCCCAATATCCGGGCGGAGAAGCCGTCCCCGGACCTCCGGACCCTCGCGGCTTTCACCGGAATGGCAGCCGGCCCGACAATGCGTGATAGAACAGCAGGCCTGCTGTTCGCTTCCGCAGTCTGATCAGTCAGGCGGGAGACAGGCCTGCCGTCAGGGAGGAAATGGCATATGAAGCTGGTTGAAAACAGATCTTCAGAAGAACTGGACAAGATCGCGTCCGCGATTTCAAAGATTACAGGCAAAGACGAGTTCCTGAAGGAATTCGACGCCGGCGGCGGAAAAGGCGCAAAGGGGCAGGACGCTTATATCCGCGGCTGCGTCGGGAACTGGTACGATGAAAACGAACTTTATGAAAGCGATGACGGCGCTTCGTTCCTCGCCCTGTCCTACAGCGAGGGGATGGATATCGAATACTGGAGCGTTCCGCGCCCCGTCAGAAAAAGTATCCCCAGGCGCATCCGCAGGGCGTTCTGCGCCCAGCTCGCCGAGGACGAGAAGAGCCGCATTCAGTTTGAGGAAACCCCGCATATGCGCTGCGAGCTTTTCGCCCCGGCCGGCTATGACCTGACGTCGGATACCGCGGCGGATATGTTCAATTTTGTCTGCTACCAGGCGCGCGTGAGAAGCTGCCCGGCCCTGTTCGATACCTGCGATCCCGAAACGGCGGATTTTCTGGTCTCTCTCGGCGCAAGCGAGTACAACCGCGTCCGCCTGAAAAACGGCATCGGCCGGTTCTATCTCGTGTGGAGGCCGTCCCAGATCGAAATTCCGGAAGTCGTCTCGCGCAATGTCTACCTGGTCGATACCTCCCAGGTCGGAAACCTGTGGGTCCACCTGCTGGACAAGCCTCTCGGATACGACCGGATCGTCCTGTTCTACAACAACGGCAATTCCCCTGTCACGCTGAGCGATCTCCGCACCGTGCTCGAGAAGGGAAGCCGCCACATCTCCTGGATCCAGTGCGACAGCGGCCAGCCGATGAGCGCGCAGATCACCACCCAGCTGGGATACATGCTCTCCGAAGCCCCGAAGAATCACTATTATGTTCTTTCCTCTGACGCCGATTTCAATGTCGTCCGCCAGTACTGGGCAAACCAGGATACGAAGATCCTGCAGCTTACCCCTTCGCAGCTTCGCATCGGGGAAGCCGGCCAGCCGGAAGAGCAGGTGATTCCGCAGCAGGCGGAAGCCTCCGGCGCGGAAAACACCGCTGAATACACGGAAAACGCGGGCGCCGCGGAGCCGGAAGAATCCGCGCAGTCCCCTGAAAATTCCGAAGCTGCCGGGAACCCGGATGTCCGGGAATCCCCTGACGATTCCGGGAGCGCCGGTTCATCCGAAGCTCCGGATTCTTCGGATGAAAACTGACCCGGAACGGCGGAAGGCGAAAGATCCTGATCACCGAAACTGCCGGCGGGAAATGCAGCAGCATTTCCCGCCGGCAGCATTTTTTGCCCGATTTTCCTGATTTGCGGTAAAAGTGACGCCCGGCCGCCGCAAGGGTATTGCTGCCCCCAGCCGGAATGCCGCCTGCCCGCGGCCGGGTGTCTCATTACCCCCGGTCGGAATGCCGTTTATATCCCGCGGCCGGTGCAGCGTCCGGATTCACCGCCGCGGTATGCCGGCGCCGCTTCCGGCCTCAGCTCTTGCTCATCGCGATGGCCCCGGTTCTCTGCACCTCCAGGATGCCGAACGGCCGCACCAGCTCGATGAAGTTGTTGATGTCGTCCGGAGCCGCGTGGACTTCGATCACCATGGATTTCTGCGTGAGGCTCATCACCTTTGCGCCGTACACGCTGCACAGCTCGATCAGGGATCCGCGGGTGGACACCGTATAGGCGACGCGGATCAGCATCATCTCCAGCTCCACGCTGGTGCTCTCGTCCAGACGGCGCACCTTGATCACATCCAGTTTTTTGTTCAGATGTTTTTCAATCTGGTCGATAGTGCGCTGGTCGCCGGTCGACACGATCGTCATGCTGGAAATGTCCCTGCGCTCTGTCTCTCCCACGGCAAGGCTGTCAATGTTGTAGCCGCGGCGCGCGAACAGGCCCGCGATCTGCGACAAAACACCGTCCCTGTTTTCCACCAGAACCGAAAAAACGCCTTTCATGACCGATATTCTCTCCTGACCTCTGTCTCAGATTGTTTTCAGATTGTATTGTTGGACGAATCGACATTGCACACCATCAGGGACGCCTTCGTGTCCGCCAGGAAAGCGTCGAGCGTTCCGTCAAGGTCTTCGTTGCTGCTCATCTCGTAATAATGCATGTCGTAAGCTTCGGCGATCCTGTCATGCCTCGGATAGTCGTGCAGTTCCACGCCGGAATACCGCTTATTGTATACCTTCTCCTGATGTTCGCGCACAAGGCCCAGATAGCGGTTCTTGACGATAATGATCTTCAGCGGGATCTTCAGGTCGGCGATGGTCGCCAGCTCAAACATGGACATCTGGAAAGCCCCGTCGCCGCACACCGCCACAACCTGTTTCCCGGACGCGAGCCTGGCGCCGACAGCCGCCGGGATGGAATATCCCATCGTTCCCATGCCGCCTGTTGTGAGGAAACGGCCCTTTTTCATAATATAGTTGTCGGCGGACCAGAGCTGGTTCTGGCCGACGTCCGCGATGTAGATCCCGTCGTCATCCATCTTCTGGGAGAGGGTCTGCACAAAAAGCTTCGGATTGACCAGCCTGTCGCTGAACACCCGGGTATCGACGGTGCTGCGCTTGATCTCCCGCAGCTGTTCGATCCAGGCGGCGGTATCCACATGGATGTCCGCGTCCAGCAGCGAGCGGAAAATGTTCTTCACGTCGCCGACCAGCGGAATCGTGGGCCCGAGATTCTTTCCGATTTCCGCGGAATCGATATCGATGTGAATAATGGAAACCTGCGCCTCCAGCGCGGACGGTTTCGGAACCGCCCTGTCCGCGATGCGGGCGCCGACGATGATCAGCAGGTCGCTTCCCGACACGGCCCGGTTGGCGTACGGTTTTCCGTTGTTGCCGAGCATGCCGAAATAGAGCGGATGGTTCTTCGGCATCACGCCGATTCCCATCATGGTATGGACCAGCGGAATCTGATATTTTTCGCAGAACTGGCGCACCAGCTCCTCACCGTGCCCCAGGATGACTCCGCCGCCAGCGCAGATCAGGGGCTTTTTCGAGCGGTTGATGGCCGCGGCCACCTTGGCCATCTGCGGATTGTTTCCGGCTACCTTCGGCTTGTAGCCGCGGATGTCGACCGTCTTCGGATAGACGAACTCTTTGGACAGCTCCTTTTTCTGGACGTCGCAGGGAATGTCGATCAGCACGGGGCCGGTGCGCCCGGTGGACGCGATATAGAAGGCCTCGCGGAAGATGCGGGGAATGTCGTCGACGTTCTTGACCAGATAGCTGTATTTGACGAAGGACTCGGTCGCCCCTCTCATATCGGCTTCCTGAAAAACGTCGCGGCCCAGCAGTTCGCTGGAAACCTGGCCGGTGATGGCGATGATCGGGATACTGTCCGCGTAGGCGGTAGCCAGCGCGGTGATCAGGTTGGTGGCCCCGGGGCCGGAGGACGTCACGCACACTGCCGGGCGGCGGGAAATGCGGGCATACCCGCTCGCCGCGTGGCCGGCCGCCTGCTCCTGGCGGACCAGCACATGACGGATGGATGATGAGTACAGGGCGTCGTAAAACGGGGCGATCGCGACGCCGGGTATCCCGAATATTGTATTGATTCCTTCTTCCTCAAGGCATCTGACCATAGCCTGGGCACCATTCATATCCGATATCCTCCTGCGGAAAAATTATCTCATATCCATTCATCAGCAGAACAAAGGGGAACTGCTGCGGCATGGCTGCCGCATGATTGCCGCGCATCAGTTCATCAGCTGAGCAGAAGAACTGCCGCGGCATGTTTATCTCAGATCAATTCATAGGCAGATCAAAGGAGAGCTGCTCATATTCCCTGTGCACGGAAAGCAGCGGCATCTCCCGCGTCAGCAGCCTCCCGGGAATGTCCGGGGACAGAATCCACTCGCACACATCCTCCCGGCTGACGATCACCGGCATGCGGTTGTGCACCGGCGACACCGAAGCGTTCGGCGCGGTGGTGAGAATGACAAAGCGGTCGTCCCGCACGCAGCCCGCCAGAAAGAAAACTCCCTTTCCGAGCCGGAACTCAACCTTTTCTTTGTCGGGACTGAACTCGTAAAACGCGGATACCGGAATCACGCAGCGGGATTGCCTCAGGGAATCCCTGAAAGCCGGCTTCTGCGCCGCCGTCTCCGCCCTGGCGTTGATCAGCAGGGATTTGCCCTGATATCCGCGGAAACCGAAAACGCGGGGCGTAAACAGAAGGCCGGAAGGCTCCTGCCGTCCGGCCGCGGAATCCGGGTCCCGCATCAGCACGGGAGTTTCCTGCGAGGGAACCACGTCGTGCGCGGAGGCTTTGCAGACTCCGCTGCGTCTCGCCGCGGGAAACATCTCCTCAACCTCGTCCGCAAGGTCGTCATCCACATAAAATCTTCCGCACATAGCCCGCTTATCCTTACAGAATATGCTCCAGGCAGGTGTACTGCGGAGTCAGGCCGCAGGATTCATAAAACTTCGCTGCGCTGTCATTCCCGTTCCACACGTGAAGCGTGATATTATAAAAGCCGTTCTTTTTCGCGTAATCCACGCAGTAATCGTAGAGCCTGCGGCCGATGTGCAGGCCTCTCACCTTCTCGTCGACGCACAGATCGTCAATGTACAGCGTGAGATGATCGACATTCAGGCGGGTGTCCGCCGGATGCTGGACGATGCAGAAGACATATCCCTCCAGAACATCATTTTCGTCCACAGCCGCGAAAACCGGGCGGCTGTCATCCGGAAGGATCTTCTTCAGCTCCTCCGCGCTGTATTTCTGCGTCGGGCCGTTGAACAGATCCGGGCGCGCGTTATGGTGCACCATGTTGACCTGCGTGAGCAGCTCCTCAATTCTCGGAATATCCTTTTCCTGCGCTCTTCTGATTCTGATATCCATGTCTGATCTCCCGTCGGAACGTTCCCGGATACCGGGCGTCCGCGTTCCTTTTCCTCGTCCCCGGTTATTTCTCTGACGCACTTTTCTGACGTACTCCCGCGGCTCAGATAAATCGTAACAGAATTTCCCGGGGTGTCAACATGGGCGAAGCGTCCATATCCTGACAAAATTTACTGTCGTTCCGGTCTCCTGGCACCTGTTCCTGCTCCCACCCTCTTCCGGTTTCCGTCCGATTTCCGGATTTCGTCCGGCTTCCGCCGCCCGGAAGGGTCAGGTTTTTCCCGCGGCAGGCTGATCCGTTTCTGCCTCAGGCGCGGCAGCCCGATGGTTATTGCCCCCGGCGCCCGCGGCCTGGTCCGCATCCGCGGCAGACACGGCGGCCGTGACCTCGCGTTTCCGCTCACCCGAACTCCGCGAAAACCCTGCCGAGCCGCGCCAGCGCCTCGTCCAGAAGCGCCTTCGGAAGCGCCAGGTTCATCCGGATGGTATCCGGCATCCGGAAAGGCCTTCCGTCCTGCCAGATCACGCCCTCGTAAATGCCGGCCTTCAGCAGTTTTTCGATATCGGTTTTATGCTTCGCGCACCACTCCCCGCAGTCCAGATAAAGCATGTAGGTTCCCTGCGGCTTCGCGATCCGGATCTCCGGAGCGGCCTTCGCGAAGAACGCCAGCGTCTCCTCGACATTGCGCAGGATCACCTGGGTGAGCTCATCCACCCACTCCGCCCCGTGTCCGGAATATCCCCCGATCAGGGCGTACATGGACAGAAGGTTCATGGAGTTGTACATCGTCAGGTCGGCGGTCTGCTTCATCTTTGCGCGTCTCCCCGGATCGCGGACGACGCTGTAGGATCCGACCAGGCCAGCCAGGTTGAAGGTTTTTGACGGCGCGTACATCGCGATAGTGCGGCCGGCGGCGTCCGCGGAGACGCCCGCGGTCGGCGTGTGATGATTCCCGGGCAGGATCAGGTCCGACCAGATTTCATCGGAGACTACCGTAAGGTCATATTTCGCGCAGAGCTCCATCGCCTGCTCAATTTCACCGCGCTCCCACACGCGGCCGGTCGGGTTGTGCGGAGAGCAGAATACCATGCAGGTAACGCGGCTGCCGCGGATCTTTTTCTCCATGTCGGCGAAATCCATGCGCCAGACGCCCTGCCCGTCGCGGACCAGCGGGGAGAAAACCATCCTGCGGTCCGCGTACTGCTCAAGCGTGTGAAGAAATCCGATATAGCAGGGGCTGTGCAGGAGGATCCCGTCGCCCGGAGCCGTAAAGGCCCGCACCGCCGTGGCCAGGCCGCCCAGGACGCCGTTCTGGTACAGAATGTCATCGGCCGTCAGGTCAAGGCCGTTTCTCTTTTTCTGCCAGGTGAGAATGGCGTCGGTGTACTCTTTTCTCGGTGAAAAATACCCGTACAGCGGATGCTTTGCCCGCTCCGCCAGCATCTCAGGAATATCGGGCACCGTCGCGAAATTCATGTCCGCTACCCACATGGGGATGCGGCTGACGCCTTCGCGCACCGGGGCGTTCTCCACCGGAATCTGCTCAACGGCAATGGAATCTTTTCCTGTGCGGTCGATGACCGTATCGAAATCGTACTTCATCAGTCAGTACCTCCTCTGCTCCTGCGATCAAGACAGGGTATAAGACAGCCCGGCAGCCAGCCGGGCTTTTCTCTGTTTTTTCCGCGTCCGGATTCTGCCGCGTCCGGACATCTGGCCTTTGCCGCCTGGCATTTTACTGCCTGTCCGTTTTCGGTTTTCCGAACTTTTTAAGAAAACGGATATCCGATCCGTACAGCGGATAAATTTTGAAACTGCTGATAATCCTGGAGGAAATCCGCTCGGTATACACTTCCCGCAGGCCGCTGACCGAGAGATTGGTGGAGATAATGGTGGTGCGCCCGGCGTTCAGCCGCCCGTTGAGGCAGTAGAAAAACTGGCTGACCGACGGCTGCACCGTTGTCTCGGACCCGAGGTCGTCGATGATCAGCATGTCACAGTTCATGACGTACTCGGAGTCCAGCACATTCTCCGTTTCGCGCCCGAAGCTGAACCGGCGGGCGAGAAGGTCGAAAAGCTCCACCGCGGTGATGTACATGACCGAACAGCCGCGATCCAGGACTTCTTTGGCGATGCAGTGCGTCAGGAAGGTTTTCCCGACTCCCGTGTTCCCGGTGAACAGCAGGCTGGCGTCCCCCGGCCGGTAATTCTGCGCGTACTCCCGGCACTCGCTGAAAACCTCGCTCATATACTCCCGGTTGCTGCATTGAATCACCGGGTTGATCTCCTCCGAATAGTATTCCAGCGAAAAGGTGCCGAAATTCTCCTCCTCCAGGATTTTTCTCAGGTTGGACTGGGAATAAAGAAGCTCAATCTCAGCCTGTTTCAGGCAGTGGCATTTCTCGCTCCCGATATACCCGGTATCCTTACAGTCGCTGCAGGTGTACTGCACTTCAAATTCTTCCGGCCGGATGCCGTAATCCCGGAGCATCTTCTTCCGCGCGTTCCTCAGCTCCGTGACTTTCTGCCGGGCCTGTTTCACGGCGTCTGAGTTTATCCCGGCGGAAACCGCCGTGTGCGCCAGTTCCCCGTGCGCAGTCTGAATCTGCTGCTCCAGCTGCCTCAGCTGCGGATATCTGCTGTAAATTTTCTCCACCCGCGCGTCCCGGGCGTTCTCATTCCGGATACGCCGCGCGTCGTAGGCGCGCATCAGCTCGTTATACTGCGCGTTTGTCAGAGACATGGCCGCTCTCCTTTCCCCGCGGAATCCTGTCCGGGTTCCGATGGTATTCCTCCGGATTTACTGTAACTGTTATCACTCAGGATTTCTGATGCTGCTGCCTGATCTGTTCCAGGATCGCGGCGTCATAATCAGTGTTGCGCTCCTCGAAATTGTGAGCGCGCTGGGCGCTCTTCGACAGCTTGTTCCTCGCCGCGGCGCCGTTGTCATTGCCGTTCGCCGCGAAATGCGCTTCGTCATCCTTCTGCACGTCCTCCGGTGTGGAAATGCCGCTCTGGTGCCATCGGGAAAGAATCGCGTTGGCGTAGGAAAACTGGTTTTTGCTGGTCGCGGCGGCCGTGCGCTCGCAGGCCATCTGGATCAGCTCGGGGGACATGTTCCACTCTTTTGTCCAGCGTTCAATCATCTTTTCCTCCGCCTCATTGATATCCCGGCGGTTGCGCGGGCCGAATCCGAACGCCTTCAGGACCATCCCGACAATATGATTGTGTCCTTCAGTGAGGTTCCAGCCGTCCTGCGCGGTTGTGATCCCGTTCTCAAACCAGGTGCGGGCGACTTTGTCCAGGTAGCCGATCACAGGCTTTCGGGGATAGCACGCGGTGACGCAGTAATCAATCAGCTCCTCCATGATTCTGCTGGAGCGGCCAAAGTTGACATACCAGTAGCTGAGTTTTTCCAGGTCCGCCCCGGAAGCCGGATGGCCCTGCATCTGCTCAGCCATGACCGTAACGCCGGTAAATTCCGGATCGTTCGACAGGCTTGCTTCGTCCCCGGCGGTCAGGGCTCTCGGCGTTCTGACGGAAGCCGGCTGAGTTTTTTCCAACGCCGGGGCGGCCACGGTGGAATCCGCGCCGCCGGACGCGGCGCCGGCCTCTTCCGGCATGACTCTCCCTGTGCCCCCGCTCTGCGGAGGTTCAGATCCTCCGGCTGATCCCAGAGCCTTCTCCGCAATGATTTTTTCGATACTTTCAAAAGAGGGGGCTGTTCCGTCCGCCTCCCGGGCGGCAGCGTCCATCGCCTGTTCCAGCGGACTGGTTTTTCCCCCGAAATACCGGTAGTATCCGGCAAGCCGGCGCTGCTCGTCTTCCGACGGCATTCTGCCCAGCGTATTCTGCATCATATAGACTTCGCCGACAAAACCGGGATCGTTTCTGATCTTTTCGTATTCCGCATCCGGCAGGCGGAGCTTCTCCTTCATGCCGCCGGGCTGCCCAGCGGGCTGTGACGGCGAAAAATCCGCCGCCGCGGCTGACGGCAGAGCCGTCCCCGCCTCCCCCGCTCTGGAAACGGCAGGCGCATCCGTATCTTCCGCGCCGCCGCTGAAACCGCCCCGATCCTGCTCGGCGGCCTTCTCAATATTCAGAAACTCAATTGCTTCCACCTGGCCGATGGAATCCTTTTTCAGGTGCAGAAGGCCGGTCTCCTGCCAGCTGTCCAGGGAATCGAGCACGTTCTGTTCGGAGATATCCAGGTCGCTGGCCAGTTTTCCCGTCGAGACGGACGTCTCCTTCTGCGCCATGCGCAGAAGATACAGAAACACCTTGATATCCTGGCCGGACGCCGCCGGAAGATAATAATCGATAAAAATTCCGGGAACCGGCAAAATATCCGGCTCCCCATGGTTTTCAAGCCGAAGGATGGACATTTTTTCCTTTCCGCGATTTTACAACGCTTTCGGGTGTCTTTTTCAGGAACACGTCAGCGGGAACGATTCTGCGCGGACTTCTTTTCAGGAACGCGTCTGCGGGAACGATTCTGCGCGGACTCCTTTCCAGGAATACATCCGCGCGGACTTCTTTTCAGGAACGTTTTCTGAGCGTTTCTCAGGGGTGCTTTGACACAGGCTCTTTTCAGCGCCGCATAAACAGATCCCGCACATCCGGGCAGTCGCCGCAGGTTTCAGCCGCGGGAGAATCTCCGTCCGCCCCAGCGCCTGCCGCGGCAGTGTCCCTTCCGCACGCCTCCGCGTCCGTCCCGCAGCTGCTGATCATGCCTTCCGAGGAAGCCAGGCCCTCCTCCGCTTCGCACACCTTCATCATGAGAGCGCACTCGATGCGCTTTCTGAAAAGCCTGCAGCCGTACTCATAAACCCCGTGGATATCGCCGGTGGCGTGAAGCGCGTTCGCGGCGCATCCGCCGGCGCAGTACAGCCTTGCCCAGCACTCCCGGCACTCGGGGCGGGAGTAGACATTGCAGGTTTTGAACTCATCCCGGAGCGCCGTGCTGGTCACGCCGTCCCACACGTTTCCCAGCTTATAGGCAGGGTCGCCGACGAACTGATGGCAGGGATACAGATCCCCCCAGGCGGTGACGGCCATATACTCGGTGCCGGACCCGCAGCCGGAAATCCGCTTGTAGATGCACGGCCCGTGCTGAAGATCGATCATGTAATGGTAAAAGGTGATCGGTTTTCCGTCCCGCTCGCGGCGGAGCATGTCCTTAGCCAGGATTTCGTACTGTTCGTACAGAACCGGAAGGTCTTCCTCCGTCAGGCGGCACGGGTCGTCAGCCGACGTGACGACCGGCTCCATGGACAGCTCCGAAAAACCCAGGTCATCCGCCATGTGGAAGATATCTTTCGTGAAATCCGTATTATAATGCGTGAACGTTCCGCGCATATAATAGCTGCGGCTGCCGCGTTTTACCACAAAGCGCTGAAAATTCGGGACAATCCTGTCGTAGCTGCCGTGGCCGGCGGCGTCCACGCGGAAACGGTCGTTGACTTCCCTGCGGCCGTCGAGGCTCAGAACAACATTGTAGCATTCGCGGTTGGCCCACTCAATAACCTCGTCCGTCAGGTTCACCCCGTTGGTGGTCAGCGTAAAGCGGAAATTCTTGTTCTTTTCCTTTTCAATGCTCCTCGCGTACGCCACGAGCTGCCGGCACACGTCAAAATTGACCAGCGGCTCGCCTCCGAAGAAATCGACTTCCAGGTTGCGCCTCGTCCCGGAGTGCTCAACCAGATAGTCCAGCGCGCGTTTCCCTGTCTCAAAGGTCATCAGACCGGTTTTTCCCTTAAACCTGCCCTGCGAGGCAAAGCAGTAGGAGCAGTTGAGGTTGCAGGTGTGCGCCACCAGAAGGCAGAGCGCTTTCACCACCGGATTGCGTTCCTTCAGATTGGGCAGACGGTTTTCATACGGATCTTCCGTGAACAGCTTCCCCGCCCGGGTCAGCTCCTCTATATCGTCAAAGACATCGGCGACGTCCTGCGGGGACGCTTCCGGGTGCTTTTCCCGGAGTTTTTTCGCGGCGGCCTCCCGGTCCAGCCCGGAGTCGATCAGCGCGATGCCGTCATAGGCGAGGTCGTCGGTGACGTGGACGCTCGCGCTGTTGACGTCGAGGACAATGTTGCGGCCATTCATTTTATACTGATGTATCATCGTTTTTCTCTGCCCTTATCACTAGATATTCCTGATATTGTTATATGGAGTTATTATTGATGTTATCCACAACTGATTGTATCAGATTGCGGCCCGTTTGTGGCTGGAATCTGTGCCCGGCCGCCCGCGACACCCGCTGCCGTGTGCCGCGTACCTGCGGAACAGCGCTGAAAAAGTATGCCGGGACGCAGTAGCCACCGCGTTCCGGCAGGTTCATCTGTACCTGACACGATTCAGAGTTTCTTTACTCTGCGTCTGCGTTCTCGCACTTCTGGTTCGCAATACCGCAGCTGGTCTTGCATGCGCTCTGGCAGGAGGTCTGGCATTCGCCGCATCCGCCCTTTACTGCGCTTTCCTTCATGTCACGGGTATTCAGTGTCTGAATGTGCTTCATGGCTGATCCTTCTTTCCGTGTGAATTTGCGGGCAGACAACGCTCCCGCTGTCTATTTATTATAGTGATTTCCAAGGTTTGCTGTCAACCGCATGTTGCCGATTGGCAGGCTTCCCATTACAGACGGGAAATCGCGGAGTTCTGACTGTAGGACAGCCAGAGCCCGAGACGCTGGACATTGAAATCCACATCGTCGCCGCCGATCTCGCTCTGGATGGTCCGCTCTTTCAGCCGCAGGCCGAGAGACGGATTTGTCTCGTACCAGGCATCCTTGTCATGCGGATCCGTCTTCTCCGGAACGCTCCACTCAGACCAGCCGGTGTCTTCCGCTTCCCCTGCCAGTGCACTGGCGCGGAGCTTCGGGAAGATTGTCCCGACACTGTTCACGGTCGGCGGCGTCCCGCAGAGGATGGTCTGGGGATTCGCCGACGCCGCAATCGTGTACTGCAGCGCGGCCTTCTGGTCGTCCTGGTATTCCTGCGCCTCGTCGATCACGAGGAGATCATAGGACTCACCGAGGCCGCCTTTGCTGGTCCGCGTCCGGAACTCGATCCGCCCGCCGCCTTCCTGATAGGCGTCAAGGTAGATGTGCTCCTTCCCGCTGGCCCGGTAGATCCCTTTATCCTTGCTCCCTGGATCCAGGAGCTTCGCGTCCGTCAGGATCGTCAGCAGACGCTCCCAGGCGGCATGCTCCGTCGAAGTCCGGTGTGCCGTGTGCAGGATCCGTTCCCCATGAACCAGCCCCCACATCTCGCGGATCGCGACCACCTCGTTCTTGCCGTTCTGGCGTGGAACCGCGAAGCCGTATTTCATGTGCATCCAGCTCCCGTCCTTATTCCTCGCCAGAATGTCATAATCGAGGAGCTTCTGCCAGTCGTACGGCTTCCGTCCGGATTTCTCATAGATCTCCACCGCTTCCGGACCGGCGGTGTCCCTGTAAGGCAATACAAAGCTCTGTGTCGGGGACTGACGGCCTATTCGTTCCGCCATTCGTCCCCTCCTATGCTTTTGTACTGACCGGCGCTCTAATCTCTTTCATGAATTTTCTCCATCAAAAAAGCACCTGCCGGAGCGGGTGCTTTACAAAATACAGTAGCTTAGGCGGGACCGCCGAATTTCGCCCGCATTTCTCGACCCGCCATATAAATGACGGCGCGTTGGAGACGGATGCTTTTCAACCTCTAAGCTACCATTTCTCCTAAATTTATAGCACATCCAAAATACGGTTGTCAAGCACCTTTCCTTCATTATTCAATTTCTTTATCTTTTTTATTCCGATCTTATGATAATGAATAATGTAATTGTCGTTCTGCTTGATAAAGGCACACTCCATTATAACTTTGCTTTTGCCCGGTATCCTTTTATACAGCAACAATGAGCTTTCGTGATGCGACTCATTCGATGCTATACAGTCTGGAAACTCGATTGTCTTTTTCAGCAATTTAAACTCAGAATAGCTAAACTCATTACCATGCTTTTTCAGAATCCTCTTCAAGGACTGGCCTTCGATAAATACTTTCGACCCATCCAGTAACTTACTTTTATCAGACTTAGGGAGAATGCCAACATCGTACCGTACAGTATCTCGTATTTGTTCAAGCGCGCTCTGCTCACGATTATAATAAAAGCGGCTTACGTCAGCAAGCAACTCATCGTATTGTTTCTGCTCGGAAATCCGCTTATTAGCTTCTATCCTGAGTTCTTTTTCCCTTCTGTTTTCCCGATAAAGCTCTCTGGATATTCCTATGTCAAGGTCAGCCCTATCGTTTCTTTCGCTTGATCCCCGCTCTTTCCATTTCTTGCTCCATACATCCTGCCGGCCTTTTTCACAGATGTAATCAACACTGCAGTCGCAGTTATCGTGCCGCCGGAAAACGTCCCGATTCATTTTCGGATCGTACTCATACGTTCCGGCTTTTTCTGCGCACCACTTACAGGTTTCTCCGTGCATCGTGCGGACGATCTTTGTCTCCAGACCCGCACCGTCTGCCGCTTTGGCGTTTTCCTCATTGTTCTGGTCAATGACGTTCCTGGCAACATTTTCTATCCGTCCGGAGAGGGCTTTTTCAGCTGGATCTTGCTTATTATCCGACATCTGCCCCCTCTTCTTTCCGTGATACCGCCATAGACTCCGTTACAAGCCTGTTCATGATCGCGTTGCAGCGATCCGTATTGAACTTAACCGTAATCGGCTTGATTCCAAGATGCATTGCTCTGTACCGATTAGACAGCTCTGTGGCATAAGCCTGATTGATCATATCGGTCATCTTTCGCATCAATGGCTCTACGGTTCTTTTCGCGATGTTCCAATAAATAATCCCATCCGGCAGATTGTCCTTTGCCAATCCTCGAATCAACGCATTCTCAGCGTATTTTCCGATCCGTCCGGCATATTCCTGAATATCCCTCTGCGTTGACGTTTTCTGCGCCTGCCTCTTCTCGAAGGCCGTAATCCATGCATCCTTCTTCACGCTGGTGTTGAAGTCATTCAGGATTTTCCGGTACAGAGCCGGAACGACATCATCCATTTTCCGTTTCTCCTGTGTCCGCCGTATCTGTCAGGCTGTAATCTTCAGTCGGCTCGCCGCCTGTGATGCCAGTCAGCTTTTCGATGTTGTCCCGGTCAAAGTACCCAGGCACCGCCTGGTTGATCTTGATCGCGGCATCACCTATGCCGGACATCTGAACAGCGTCAGGCTCAAAGATCGGCGCCCAATGCGGCTTCAGTTCATAGATCGCCCTGCGGCTGAATGCGTAATTATCGCGGAGGCAGGCCGCCAGGTATCCGACATTCATGAAGCCGGATCCGAAAGTGCGCTGCGCTTTGCGGGCGGTTAACCGAAGCGTCTCATGGCTCGCCTTGATCGACTCCGCGGAGGTTGGGTTATCTGTCACGAAGCCAAGGTCGTCCATGGTAAGGCCGGTTTCCCCGGCAAAGGCGGAAGCGATCAGTTTGAACTGGGAAAGATGCGGTTCCATGCTCTGCTGGCTGAAGGTTCCGACCGTCGGAGCGTTTCCGTCCTCATCCCGGTAGAATGCCAGGAACGAAGACATTGAGGCCTTGGATGAATCAAATTCCGCGCCTTCTGACAGGCCGAGAACGTACCTCTGCGGCCAGCTGTAGAACTCAGCGGATATGTTTGCCCGAGTCAGCGTCATGCGTGCCTGATTTGTCAGATTCATGCATGCACGGGAAATTCTGCTGTGCCCGAACGGCCGTTTTGCGTCAGGCCGGTAAATGATCGGAACCAACAGAGGCGCAGGCGCTGAATTCGCGAAAGTCTGCGTAACGCGGTTGGTATAATCTGTGATAACGGTCTGCCCGGTCGTAAAGTAGGCATCCATCAGCACGTTGTCCGTATCGGAATCCCGATCCAGCACAGCATAGCCCTCGGTAAGAAGTCCGGTGGTCGGGTCAATAATTCCAGTTGCATTCGCCCCGTCAATGACCTGAATATGCGGGACATCATCATCTCCATCGGAGATATACACAAAGCAGCAGGAGCTGATCAGCGCGGACAGAATCGCGGAGTCAAAGAATACGTCCGGGTTGTTTGCGTTGAAGATCGACATTACATCGAGCACATCATCGTCAAAACCTTCAAAATACAGGCGATCCGCCAGACTATCCACAGCTTTGCCGCACCAACCGAGAACAGAGTTATACCGCCTTGCCATATCTGGCTGTACCAGACGCCCCAGATCGAGCTTCTCAGTTTTCATGTCGTAGTATTTGTAACGGAGCAGAACACGCTCGCGCTTAATACTCAATTTTCTTTTCAGGTATGCTGCGCCTTTCATGGAATACCCCTATCCTGTGTTTTTTTGTGCAGTGGCCGCGGGGAGTGCAGGCTCCCTCTGCCCAGGGGGACTCCTCCCCCATATTGAGCGGCTAAGACCGACCCGACCGGTACGCGGTCCAGTTGCGTGACTGAGGCAGGTTCCGGTTCGTGATCTGCATTGATGTGTTCCCGCTTTTCTTCGGCCGTCCATCCATCAGCAGCTTGTCGCTCTTTGCCCTGTTGCAGCACATATGCGCCAGCTGGAGATTGTCAATGTCATCCGGTGATCCACCCTTGTCAATCGGGATGATATGGTCAATAGTTGCACTCATCGGATCAGGATACCGGAGACGCTTGTTCACTGGCTGCCCGCAGATCCCGCAGACATCGCGCGTCGCCAGGATAATCTTCCGGTTTTTCTCATACACGCTGCGATGCGGTCCGATATGATCAGGCCGTAAATTCAGCTTTGCCATAACCACTCCCTGTTAATTATTCCCATACGACAAAAGCCGCCCTGACGATTTGCATCAGGACGGCCCATGCCGAGGAGGTTAGTATGGAATTGCACAGCGGTTGGGAAACATGCAAACCATACCGCCGGCGGCTTGTAATCCAGCGGAGCACCGAGCCCCGCCCGCGGTATTTATATAGCGGCTTACGTCCGCTTTCCGCTATTCCACGATACCAGTATAGCACTGTGAAAAGTGCAAAGTGTGCACACTTTCATCTCCTCGGATTAGAATGGATCTCCGCATCCAGATGCCGCAGCGCATTCGCGCGGGTCATGCACACGCCCCGTTTGGAATAGCAGATTGTTTCCGCGATTTCTTCCGGCCGCGCGGGCAGTCCGTCCGGATCGGTTTTTGAACTCCGGCGCCATTCTTCGCCGCGATTCATTGACCCCGAAGATACCGCCGGGTATGGTTTTCGGGGCCGTATAAAAAGAAATTCCCGGAATCCCGCGTGAACTGTCCGCGGCTGACAAAGAAAGGGTATAATAACTTTATACACGCAGAACCAGCGGAGGAATGGGAATGGCAAAGGACACAAAAGCAGATTGGACAGAAAACACGGGCTCGCAGCCGGATTGCCTCGCGATCCGGAATGTCCGGGCAATTGATCCCGCCTCCGGGCTGGACCAGATCTCCGATATTTTCATCCGGGACGGAAAAATCGCGGAAATCACTCCCGCCGGAAAATCCGCGCAGCCGGCCTCTTTCCCCGGCGCCGGCGGCGCCGAGATCGACGGAACGGGACTCGCCGCGGCTCCCGGGCTGATCGACGTTCATTCACATTTCAGGGATCCCGGACTCACCTATAAGGAAGATGTGACAACCGGCGCCGCCGCTGCCGCGGCAGGCGGCTATACTTCCGTGGTCTGCATGGCAAACACGAAACCGCCCGTCGACTGCCCCGAAGTTCTGGAGGACCTCATCCGCTGCGAGAGAAACCTTCCGGTCCATGTGATGAACATGGCCAATGTCACAAAAGGCATGAAGGGAAAGGAACTCACCGATATGGCGGCCCTGAAAGCGGCAGGCGCCGTCGGTTTCACCGACGACGGCGTTCCCATTCTGGACGAAAAGCTGCTGTTCAGGGCAATGTCTACAGCCGCGGAACTCGGCCTTCCGATAAGCCTCCACGAGGAAGACCCGGCGTTTATCCGGATGCCCGGCGTAAACGAAGGGGCGGTTTCCCGCCGGCTCGGAATCGGCGGCGCCTCCGCGCTGGCCGAAAACGTTCTGGTCGCCAGGGACGGGCTGCTGGCCCGGGAAACAGGATGCCGCACAGACATCCAGCATGTGAGCAGCGCGGTATCCGTCAGCCTGATCCGCGGGATCAAAGGCCTCGGCGCGGATCTCTGGGCGGAAGTGACGCCTCAGCATCTCTCCCTCACGGAAGAAGCCGTGCCGGAGCGCGGCGCGATGGCCAGGGTGAATCCGCCCCTGCGCACCGAAAAAGACCGCCAGGCCCTGATTGCCGGGCTGACGGACGGAACAATAGATATGATCGCGACGGACCACGCGCCGCACGCGGCTTACGAGAAAGCCCGCGGCATCATATCCGCCCCGAGCGGAATGATCGGTCTGGAAACGGCGCTGTCCCTGTGCATAACCAATCTGGTCATGCCGGGCTGCCTGACGCTCCCGGCGGTGCTGGAAAAAATGACCGCCGCCCCCGCGAGATTTCTCGGCATCTCCGACCGCGCGGGCTCCATCGCGCCGGGATATCCGGCCGACCTTGTTCTTTTTGACCCGGCGGAGCAATGGACCGTGCAGCCGGCGGATTTCCATTCAAAGTCCGCCAATTTCCCCTTTATCGGCGAGACGCTCACAGGCCGGGTCAGGATGACTCTCGTGGGCGGAAAGTGCGTGTACAGCCGCGCGATGGAAGGAAAAATCAGCCGGCGGGCCGGCAGCAAACCATCCGCGCCATGACGCGGGGCACGCCGCAGACCGCCTCAGAAATTCAAATGCAAAGCCGCGTCAGAACCATAGAAACTCCATATATTTCCGGTTCTGCTTCTCCCAGTCGGCCTCGCAGTGTTTTCCGCCCGGCTGGATGTAGACCTCAGTCATGGCTCCTTTTTTGCGCAGGCTCCGGGAAACCTCATACAGATAGCGGACCGGCGCCGGCGGAAGCGTCTTCCCGGTCTTCGGGCTCTTCCGCGGTTTTCCGCACTCCTCCGTTCCCAGGGAAAGATAAAAGCGGGAATCCGGGTTCAGGACATGGCTTCGGATTTCCCTGTTGATCTCCCTCCGGCATTCATAGATCGCGGGGGACAGGCACGCCATCTTGGAGAAGGTATTGTTGAAGGCTATTCCGGCGTAGAGCGCCATCAGGCCGCCCATGCTGGAACCCGCGATGGCGGTTGCCTCCCGCTGCGTCCAGGTGCGCAGCTCACTGTCGATTTTTGGTTTGACCTCCCCGCAGATCCATTCCATGGTCTGCCTTCCCATCCCGTGAACGGATTTCCCTTCCACCTCAAAATTGTACGGACTGTACTCGTCCAGACGCTCATCCCCGACATGGCCGCATTCCATGCCCACGATAATCAGACGCTTTTGCCACTGATCCATGAATTCCTTCAGGCCCCAGCTTTTTCCATAGGTGGCGTCCCAGTCGTAAAAGAGGTTATGCCCGTCGAAAAAGTAGATCACGCCATATCGTTCGTCTGTCTGGTCATATTCATCCGGCAGATAGATGTGAAGTTCACGATTTACCGACTTCGGTGAATAATTCATTGCTTTTTTTATGATCATGGCGTTTTCTCCTGCATTCCCGTTTCTCCGTTCAGCGGCCGGTTTTTCCTTTCGGAAACTGACGGCCGGTAATCCCAAAATCCCGTACATTGAATCATTATACCGCTGTTTGCGGATCCGGCGAAACCGTTTTCTCTCTTTCCGGTTTCTGTTCAGGAAATCAGGCTGGATTGTTCACAATTAATTCAGAAAAGGCGCAAACTCTTTTCACAATCGGGCCTTATCCTGTACCCGGAACATGAGTTCAATAAGTTTAATGGGAAGCGCGGCGCTGACCCGAAACTTATTTCACTATAAACTTCCGGCCGGATAAACCGGTCCGGAAAAGGAGGAGTTTTAATGAACACCTACATGGACAATGACAATCGTTCCGACAGAGAGACGGACAACTGGCTGCTGGCTGATGAGCCGGCAAAGGTTTCCCGCAGGAAAGCTTCCCGCTGGCATTCATCCGGCGCAAAAGCACGCATTGCGGCGATCGGCGCTCTGCTGATGGCCGGTTCTTTTGCGGCCGGGACTGTTGTTGGAAGTTTCAGCCAGAGTACAGTCCTGGCAGAGGAGACCACGGAGGCAGATGATTCCGGCCTGGATCTTTCCACCGACTCTGACGCCTACAACGGCACGCTCGCTACCACGGAGATGGCCGATTCCGACGGGACTTCCGAAGGGAACACCGGTCTCCCGGATGTCTCCGATGTCGTTGCCTCCGCAATGGCCAGTGTAGTGTCGATTACAAACAATATTGAGGTTACCACGTCCAGCAGTTCGAACTCTTATCTGGGACGCAGCGGCCTGTCAAACAGCGGGGCCTCTCAGCAGACGCAGGAAACTGAGGCTTACGGATCCGGCGTAATCATCGGCCAGGATGATACCGATCTGCTGATTGCGACCAACAACCATGTTGCGGTTTACGACGAAAGCGGTTCCACCATGTTTTATTCCTACTCCGCTTCCACCACAAGCCTGACCGTTACTTTTGTCGACGGCACTGAGGTTGACGCGACGCTCAAAGGCACGAATTCGGAAGCCGATCTGGCTGTCATCGCCGTCGCGCTTTCCGATCTCTCGTCTGATACGCTCTCGCAGATCAAAGTTGCCACGATCGGTGATTCTGACAGCGTGAAAGTCGGGCAGGGCGTTATCGCGATCGGCAACGCTCTTGGTCTCGGACAGTCCGCAACCATCGGATATGTCAGTGCCCTGAACCGCGAAGTCACCACTTCCGACGACGGCATTACCAGAACGCTGATGCAGGTTGACGCGGCCATCAACGGCGGCAACAGCGGCGGCGGGCTTTTCAACGACAACGGAGAACTGATCGGCATCAACTGCTCCAAGTACGAGGATGTCGGCGTTGAGGGTATTGGATTCGCCATCCCGATCAACACGGCGAAGGATATTCTTACGGAGCTCGCCGGTGAAACCGCAAAGACCGTTCTGAGCGACAGCGAAAAGGGATACCTCGGAGTTACCGCGCAGGATGTTGATTCCACCGCGGTCAGCGCATACAACTATCCGTCCGGCGCGCAGGTTATTTACATTCTGGAAGGCAGCCCTGCAGATGAAGCGGGACTTCAGCTCGGCGACATCATCACCGCGGTGAACGGAACGACGATCACGAGCAGCGCCGATCTTGTGAGCCAGATCAGTTACTGCGCACCTGAAGAAACCGTAACGCTCACTGTCGAAAGATACAGCGGAAATCATTTCGAGGAAATCTCGATCGACGTCACCCTGATTTCCTACGATGAAATCCAGACGCTGAGCGACTCCGTCAACAGTACCGAAAGCACCACTGCTGCAGAGTAATCCGTCTTGGCAGACATAATAATCTTTAAAGAAAGGAGCCCGGGTAATCCCGGGCTCCTTTTTCGTATACCTGAATTATAACCTGCGCAGCTCTGAATATAACGTGCATATGTCTGAATAGATAACGTGCGCATGCCTGAACCTATATAATGGGGCATGCCTGAATATCATCTTCGTATGCCTGAACATCCCTTGATCCGGATCTTCATCTGGTTTTTATCAATACGCCGGAATACCCCATCTTAAAAGCGGCAGCGTTCAGACGGGGTAATTTACTGATGGCTGCTCACAGCGTCTTGAGAAACTCCTCAAAGCACACGCCCTCGTTGATCGGGATCTCCTCCTCATCCGTTCGCCTGATGCAGCGGCCGATAAAACGCGACGCCTTTCTCACCGAAGCGATGAAATCATTGCCGAGAACCGCGTCCGCGGTGACGACCGCCGAAAATACGTCCCCGGTTCCGGGGCGGGAATGCCCCGTGATTTTGCTGCGCAGAAGCACCGGGGCCTCACCGCGCACGCAGCACCAGTTCCCGAGCGCCCCGGGAAGCGGGATTCCCGTGATGACCACTTTCTGCGGTCCCTGTTCCAGAAGTTTTCCGCCCAGAAGCGTCAGTTCTTTACTGCCCCAGTGCCCGCCGTGCCAGTCGGTATCAGTAAGAAGGCAGGCCTCCGTGAGATTCGGCGTGAGGATATCGGCCTGCGGTACCAGGCGCCGGATCTGGCGCTGCAGATCGGGTGTGCAGGTGACGTACGGTTTTCCGTCATCCGCCATCACCGGGTCGATGATCACCGCGGTATTCTCTGACCGGAAACGCCGGATGAAGTCCAGGACAATCTCAACCTGCTCTACAGAACTCAGAAACCCCACGGAAATCCCGTCAAAGGCAAACCCGAGCTTCTCCCAGACGTCCATGACCGGCTCCATCTGGTCGGTCAGGTCTTTCATCGTAAAGAGCGGAAAAGCCGTGTGGGTCGAAAGAAAGGCGGTAGGCAGCGGACAGCACTGGACTCCCATCGCTGAGATCACCGGAATCGCCGCCGTCAGGGAACAGCGCCCGACTCCCGACAGGTCATTGATCACTGCGCAGCGCTTCGGTCCGCCTTTTCCTGCGGAGTCCATCCGTTTTTCTCCCTCTTCCGGCATTTCTTTCCTCTCTTCCGGCATTCCTCTTCTCTCCCGGCCGCCCGGCAATCGTTTTCTTCCGCGGTCAGCCGTCATGCCCTGCCCGTCAGGCCGTTATTCCTTTCCCTCCGTCTTCAGGAGTTCCGCGTAAAGGTCTCTTTTGCTGACTCCCCGGTCTCTGGCCGCCCGCTTCATCGCCTCTTTGCGGTCCAGACCCTGCTGTTCGTACATGGCGACATGCTCTGCCGCGGGCATACTCTGCCAGGATTTCTGCCCGGATTCCTTCAGCGTCCTGCGGTCAATCCCCGCGATCACCAGCACATATTCGCCGCGCGGCGCGTTGGCGTCGGTTTCCGCAATGGCCTCATCCAGCGTTCCCGCAAATACGGACTCATGGATCTTGGTCAGCTCGCGGCACAGCCGGATCTGGCGGTTCCCTCCGAGCGCGTCTCTCAGCTGCCGGAGAGTTTCTCTCAGATGATGGGGCGCTTCATACAGGACGATGGTGCGGGTTTCTGTCCTGAGCTCCTCCAGGATTTCCGCTCTTTCTTTCTTGTCCGGTGGAAGAAATGCCTCAAAGCAGAATCTTCTGGTCGGAAGGCCGGACATCGTGAGCGCCGTCACGCAAGCGGCAGGGCCCGGAAGGGAGCTTACCTGAATCCCGGCTTCCAGGCTCTTCTGAACGAGAACCTCGCCGGGGTCGGAGATACCGGGAGTTCCCGCGTCGGTAATGCAGGCTACGGTTTTTCCCTCCATCATCTGGCCGACCAGCCAGTCCGCCTTGTCATATTTGTTGTACTCGTGGTAGCTGGTCATAGGCGTGTGAATATCGTAGCGGCTGAGCAGGCGGATGCTGTTGCGGGTGTCCTCCGCTGCAATCAGGTCCGCTTCCCTCAGGGCTTTCACCACCCTGAATGTGATGTCCTCCAGGTTGCCGATCGGCGTCGCGCAGAGCAGCAGTTTCCCCGGGCTCCCGCTTTTCCTTCCCGCGGAATCGGCAGTCTTCTCCATCGCGCCGGGATTTTTTTCGTCACTCACGATAACTCCCGCTCCTTTCGCTCTGCTCCGTCATCAAAGGCTGGATTCACCGCGGCCGGCGGCGCCGGATTTTCTCCCGTAAATCTGTTTCAGTTTCTCCGTCTCATTGCCTTCCGGGTCCATCAGGACCAGCGGCGGATCCACATGGACTTCCGTCCGCCCGTCCTTCACCGCACAGACCAGCACCATAGAGGCTTCCCTGTCGGGTTTGGGGTGAACCATGCACAGGCGGGAAACCGAGCATCCGTACTCCGCAAGGTCAGCGAACAGTTCCGCCAGCCGGAACGGGCGATAAACCATGTAGAGTCTTCCGCGGGGTCTCAGCAGGCGCGAACTCTCCCGCACGACGTCCCGCAGAGTGCAGAAGATCTCCGTTCTGGCGGCCGCCAGCGCCCTGTTTTTCCCGATCAGGCCGCTCTCCGCCGCCATATACGGAGGATTGACCGTCACAACATCAAAAGAGGAAGGCCTGAACAAAACAGACGCTTCCTTCACATCCCCGCGGACAATGCTGACCCGGTTTTCCAGATGATTGTACAGAACGCTGCGGCGGGCCATGTCCGCGCATTCCGGCTGGATCTCCAGCCCCGTGAACGACTTCCCCGCGGTCTTTGCGGAAAGCAGGATAGGGATCACCCCGCTTCCCGTGCAGAGATCCACGGCAGTCTCACCCTTTTTGACTTCCGCAAACCAGGACAGCAGCACGGCGTCGGTGCCGTAGCAGAAATAATCCGGATTCTGGATCAGGAAAAGTCCGTCCCGCTGCAGGTCGTCAAGCCGTTCACCCGGCTTCAGCAACGCATCCTGCCCGCCTGGACAGCTCCCTGAAATTCCGGCGGCAGAGTTCCGGTCATTCACGCCGTCTCCGCCGCCTGAATCTGCCTGACCTCCCGGTACCGCGCTGTGATCAGGCATTTTCTTCATTGCCGCTGTTTTTCCCGTCGGCACGGTTTCCTCCGCCGGAAATATTTCCGCCTGCGCTGTCGGAACCGCTGTCTGAACCTCCGCTGGCGCCGCGGCTGGAAATTCCGCCGGAACCTCCGCTGTATCCGCTGTTTCTGCTGTATCCGCCGTAAGAACGGTTTGCTCCGGGTCCGCGGTTTACGCCGCCGTACCTGCTGCCGCCGTACCTGCCGCCGGAATAATTCCCGCCTGAAGTTCTTCCGCCGGACCCGCTGCCCGGGTAACTGCCGCGCGCGGTCCTTCCCCCGGAATATCCGCTTCCATCATTACCGCCCGCGGTTCTGCCGCCGGAGTTCACGCCGCCCGCGGTATTCCCGGCATTCCTTCCGCCTGGATTATACTTCCGGTTTCTGTCATAACGGGTCTGGCCCTGCGGGCGCTGGGCATCCTTCGGATATCTGTCCCTGTTCTGGGAACTCCGCCCGCCGCTTCTCTGGAAATTCTGGCCTGACTGCCATTCCGGCCTGTCCTGTCTCTCCATACGGTCATGGCCCTGGAAGCGTCCTGTCCGCTCCTGGCCGCGGTTCCGTCCTCCCTGATCGCCGGTACCGGACCTGCGGTAATCCTTTCTGCCGTAGTCTGACCTTCCCGGTCCGCCGTTTGTCTCTCCCGAGTAACGGTCTGAAAAACGTCCTGGCTGGCGTTCCGCCGTTCCCGCGGAGCGGCCCTGATACCGGCTTCCGCGTTCGCCCCGGTTATCGCTTCTTTTGCGGGTGACGGAAACGGACGCGGACACCTGCGACACTTCCGTGCCGTCCGGCGCAATCCCTGACGCGGACTGAACCGCTGCCGTTACCTGGGAAACCAGGCCCTGCGAATCCACTTTCTCGGCGGACACATGGTACTCGGTCTTTTCAGTGACCCTGACTCCCGGTTCCCCGCTGTCGGCGGAAGAACCGACCTGCTGCTCCACGACGGCCGGAATCGGGACCAGAGCAGCCGCGGACTCCGCGGAAACCTCTCCCGTTCCGGCATCGTTCCCGGAGCCGGCCGCTTTTTCTGCCGCAGCGCTGTCCCCCGTATCCGCCGGATTGGCCGGATTCACGGGATCAGCCTGACCCGAATCACCGTCCGATGTTCCGGCCGCGTGCTCCTCCCGCGGCTGAACCGCGATATCCGGGTTATCATTCATCTCAGCCGCCCTGCGCCGCGCCTCATCCCCGGGCGCCTGCCCCGGCCGCCGTTTCTGCTCGAATTTGAGCTGATCGACCTTATATTCGGTGATCTCGCGGTCGTCACTGTCGTTTTCAGTCTCTCTCTGGACCTTCACCGTCTGCTTCAGCACGCTGACCTCGACAACCGTGCCTCTGGTTCCGTCCTCCGCCGTGACTTTGGCGCCGATCTGCGGGAGCCTGCTCTCCAGATACTCGTAGGTGCTCTCTTCGTTCTGCAGGCAGCACATCAGCCGGCCGCAGATTCCCGAAATCTTCACCGGGTTCAGGGATAGGTTCTGCTGCTTGGCCATCTTGATGGACACCGGCACAAAATCCGACAGCCAGTTTGCGCAGCACAGCGTGCGGCCGCACATGCCGACGCCGCCGAGGATCTTCGTTTCGTCTCTCACGCCGATCTGGCGCAGCTCAATGCGGGTATGGAAAATCGACGCCAGATCCCTGACCAGCTCCCGGAAATCCACGCGGCCGTCGGCGGTAAAGTAGAAAGTGATCCGCCTGCCGTCAAAAGTATATTCGACGGCCACCAGCTTCATTTCCAATCCATGCTCGGCGATTTTCATTTTGGCGATGGCTTTCGCCTGGACTTCCTTCGCCCTGTTGTCCGCTTCCTGCTGATCGTCCTCAGCGGTTGCGGTGCGCAGAATGGGCCTGACCGGCTGAGGGACATCGTCCTCGCTCATTTCCTTCGGGCCGAAAGCAACCGTCCCGTATTCAATTCCGCGCGGCGTTTCCACAATCACATGCGTTCCGCGGCTCACCGGTTCGCTGCCCGGCAGAAAATAAAAGATCTTTCCGGCTGTACGGAACCGGACACCGATAATCTGCATCATTGAATCATTTCCTTACTTTTTACTCCGCCGCATCCAGGATCGACATCCAGAGAAGTTCCAGCGAAAGAGAGAAATTGACGTTGGCCGCGAGCCGGTCTTCCGTCACCGTCACCTGGTCCAGCACATGGCTGATGCCGTGATAGCTCATTTTTTTCGCCATCCGGCTGATCGCGAGGTACTCGTTCTGAAACACCAGAAGATTCGGGTCGCCTTCCGCCTTGAAGACCAGTACATCTTTAAACCACAGCCTGATGAAGGAGAGGATATCTCCCACCGACAGTTTGTAGTTTTTTTCAATTGCCGTGATGTCTTCCATCAGGTTTTCGAACGGCAGATGATCGGCATTGCGCAGCATCTGCAGAATCAGCTCGGTCATCGTCGAAAAATCATCGGAAGCAGCCATCCTCATGGCTCTGCCGATATTGCCCTGGGAAAATCTGACCGCCATGCCGATGCGGTCCTCCGGCACTCCCTGCTTTTTCAGAAACTCTGTCTCCGCCTCCGGCGAGACCGGGCTCATGCGCAGGGTCACGGAGCGGGAACGGATGGTATCCAGAAGTCCGTCCGGGTTTTCCGTCAGAATCATGATGATCACATATTCCGGCGGCTCCTCGATGGTTTTGAGAAGGGCGTTCTGCGCCTCCGCGGAAAGCTTTTCCCCTTCGTCGACAATATAGATTTTATATTTTCCGTCGAAAGGCCGGATCGCGCAGTCGTCGACGATCTGGCTTCTCACTTCGTCCACGCCGAACACCGTGGGCTTCTCATGCGACGGATAAATGATATCGGGATGCGTTCCCGCCTCGGCACGGATGCAGGCGCTGCAGGTTCCGCAGGGCTTTTCCCCGTCCGACTCGCACAGGAGCGTCTGCGCCACGGCCCTGGCAAGAGTCATCTTGCCGCAGCCGTCCTCGCCGCCGATGATGTAGCTGTGGGAAATCCGTCCCGACGCAAAGGCGTGCTCAAAATATTCCTTAACCGTTTGGTTTTCAATCAGAGAATTTATACCGGGCATCGATTTCCTCCTTCTCCGCCCAGGGCTTTCGGGTTCTCGGGGCAAAACGATTGTGCCGCGGCCGCCGCGGGCGCGGAGGGCCGAAGCCTCCGCTCCGTAAAGCCGCCCTGATACCACCAGAATATTTTAACATTGTTTATTCTGTCTGTCCACGACAGCGGGAGCGTCCGGCAGAATCCGGCTCATCTTTTCTGAAACACGCGGATGGAGCATTTGATCTCCCCGGCTCATCTTCCCTGAAACGCCCGGATGGAGCTTCGGATCTACCCGGCTCATCTTCCCTGAAACGCCCGGATGGAGCATTTGATCTCCCCGGCTCATCTTCCCTGAAACGCCCGGATGGAGCTTCGGATCTACCCGGCTCATCTTCCCTGGAACTCCCGGATGGAGCTTTTGATCTCTTCCACGCAGTCATCCAGGCGGATGTTCTCATATCTCCTGACGACGCCTCCCCGGCGCAGGTTCTCCTCCGAAAAGTCGTCGTCATCCGCGATAAAACGGCGGCACATCTCCCGGTATTTCGGGACTTCCTGCGTGCGCTCCCTGGCGATCGCCCTCATCAGGCGCTCGCCGTCCTCCACCTCGATATAAACCGGGAGCACCTTGTCGGCGCCGAAATAATCCCGCACGCTGAGATAGGATTCGAGCGTACCCTGCATCAGAAAGCACGAGTCTCCCTCGAACTGCCCGTCATCCGCGGTAAGGTAAATCCACGGGCCGTACACGGTGTGATAAAGCCTCTTTTCAATCACCCGCCCCTGCTGTTCCAGCGCCTGTTCCTGTTTCGGGGTGATGAAATGATATTCCCTTCCCTCCTCCTCGCCGTCGCGCATCGGGCGTGTCGTATACAGAACCGCCTTGCGCAGATGGAGGGAGGAATCCGCCAGCAGCTTCCGGTATATGCTGTCCTTGCCGCAGGCGCTCTTGCCAAATAGATAAACGATTTTCATCTCATTCGCACTGTCTGATCCGCTCGGTAAGTTTCCGCGCCGGACCGGGCCTTTCCGCTCTGGTCTCCAGGCGGTTTCAGGCTCTTTTCTTCCGGCTGCCTGTCAGTTCCTGCCTTCCGGCTTGCCTTTCCGTTTCTCCGGTTCCGGCTGCTTCAATTTTTCTCTTCCAGCAGATAGAGCTCATGAAGCGCCCTTGTCGCGCTGATGTAGGCCGCCTGGCGCGCCAGGGCCTGCCTTTCTGGATTCCACCCGCTCACCTTTCTCTTCGGCGGGCAGAGGACGAACACCTGATCGAATTCAAGGCCTTTGGCCATATAGAAGGTTGTAACCGTGATTCCGCGATGGAAAGCGTCGCTCATCGGATTCATGACGGTCAGAAGTCCCTTCATGTCCATCTGCCGTTGTTCTGTCTCCTCCTGCAGCGCACCGTACATCTGCTCAGCTTCCTTTTCGGTCAGGCAGATCACGGCCGCCGTCTCAAACAGCCTTTCCGCGGAATCCGCCGGCCGGGTGATCCCTTCCAGCCGGACGCGGGAGAGAACTTCCCGCGCGGCTGCCCCGAAATCCGCCACAGGGATGTGCTCCGGCGCCTTTCCGTGCCGGCCGAAATTCCGGATTCCCGTCTCCCCGATCAGGCTCTGCGTGTATTCCGCGACTTCGACGGTGTTGCGGTAGCTCTTGTCGATGGAAAGAACGCGGATATCCTTTCCGAAAATCTCCGGAAGGAAAGAACGCACATCTCTCTGGCCGGAATCCATCGTCTGGCAGCGGTCCCCGAGGATGGTCATCGGGCAGTCGAACAGCTTCTGCAGAATCAGGTACTGAATGTAGGAGTAATCCTGCATTTCGTCGATCACCAGATGGCGAACCCTCCTGTGCTTCCCCGGTCCTTCCAGGAGATATCTTAAGTAAAGCATCGGATACAGGTCTTCGTACGGCACTTTCCGCTTTTCCCGCTTCACGTCGGGCAGCGGCTGCAGCCCTTCGTGCTTCAGAAAACGGTTGTAGATCCGGTAGATATCCTTCGTCTCATACATCCGGTCGAACTTTTCCTTCCAGAGTTCTTTCTCCGGATCGGTCAGGTCCTTCCCGCGCAGGGTTTCCTCGCTGTCCTCAATATACTCGCGGACGGTGTCCATGCGGGCCAGCAGCGGAATCTCAGGGAAGCGGTGGTAGAACAGGTCCCGGATGCGCGACGCCTTCCAGTTCACCTTTCTGGTTGTGAAATCGGTGATATTCAGCAGATCATCCTCGAGCGTGAGCGCGAAGCCGCGGATTTCCGCCGCGAATTCCGCGGAAAATTTGTCGGGCCCGGACTTCGGCTTTCTGCGCTTCAGTTTCCGTTCCAGCTCGTCGTAGAGGTCCTCGCTGTCCCCGATCCAGTCGCGCAGCTCCCTCCAGGCAAAATAATCGAAGCTCATCTCACGGATGTTTTCCTCGCCGAGCTCCGGAAGGATCTGGGAAATATAGTTGGAGAACACCCGGTTGGGCGAAAGAATCAGAACATCCCGCGCCTTGAGGTTTTCGCGGTCGTGATAGAGAAGATAGGCGATGCGGTGAAGGGCGATGGAGGTTTTTCCGCTCCCGGCGGCGCCCTGGATCACCAGAATCCTGTCCTTCGTGTTGCGGATGATCTCATTCTGTTCTTTCTGGATGGTTCGGACGATATTTTTGAGGGCCAGGCTGCCGTTTTTGGACAGCTCCTCCTGGAGGATGTCGTCATCCACCTTGAAGTCGCTTTCCACGGCGTAGACAAGCTTTCCCCGCCTGATTTTATAGTGCCATTTGGATGTGATCTCCCCGTCGACTTTTCCATTAGGCGCGTCGTAGGACGCCGGGCCTTTCTCATAGTCGTAGAACAGCGCCGATACCGGGGCGCGCCAGTCGAAAATCAGCGGCTTGCTGCCGTCCTTCTCGGCAAAGTTCGCGATGCCGATATAGTGGGTTTCAGGTTCCTCCTCGCCCTCATAGATAAAATCCACCCGGCCGAAATACGGCGAATCCTGCATCTTGCGGTAGATTCTCCGGAGGTCCAGCCGGCTGTTGTTGGTGTTGATCTGATTGAGCAGGGCCTGGCTGTTGTCAAAGTTCTCATAGCCGTACTCATCCATCTCGGTATAGTTCGACCAGTAATAATCGTGCATCTGGGCGACGTCTTCCTCGCCTTTGACAAGTTCGTCGTTCAGCTGCGAGATGCTCTCGGAGAGTTTTTCCTCCACATAATCCAGATATTCCGCTGAATTTTCGGTATTCTGCTGGTTTTCCATGGTATATCCCTCCCGCGGATGGTTCCGTCTGGCTCTGGCTGGTTTCCGGGTTTCTCCGTCCGGAGCAGAGCCGCGGCGCCGGAAGACCCCGGCCCCGCGATCTGCTGTCCGTTTTCATCTCTCTGCGGAGTTGTCATAATATTTTATCAAAATCAGTGCTGAAATACAACTTTTCCCCGGAACCGCTCAGCTCCCTGCCGATCCCTGCCGCGCCTTACCCGTTCCCAGAGAAGCCAAAGGAAAAACCGGCCGGGACAGTACCCTGGCAACTGGTACTGTCCCGGCCGGTTTCCGGAAAGATCGTCTGACAGAGACGGTCAGGCGCATGGTCAGCGGTTATTTTTTTGACTGTGTTTCTTTGCACCTGATCAGCGGTTTCATTTTTGTCTGCGGTTATTGTCTGCAGTTTTATTTTTTCTGTTTCGGCGTTCTGTCCCCTTTTGCGGTTTTCCCGGACTTCTCAGTCCTGTCCGCCTTTGAGCCCTTGGCAGGCTTCTCAGATTTTTCAGGTTTCCCGGACTTCACACCTTTTCCGGTTTTTCCTTCGGCCTCCGCTGTTTCGCTTTCCGCCGGTTTCTCGGCTCCGTTCGTTTCCTGCGTGGGAACGGCGTCCGCCGTTTCATCCGGCTGAGCGGGCAGGATAATTACCGTTTTGTCCGGCTGTGTCCCGGCATTCTGATCAGCGGGTTTTCCTTTTTTCCCTTTTCCGCCAGCCGCTTTGCCAGTGCTTCCTTTTCCGACGGAGGCTTTTTCGGCGGCATCTCTGCTGTCTGCCGCTTTTCCGGCGCTTCCCTTTCCGCCCTGCGGTTTTCCGTCAGCGTCCTTTCCGGCCGCCGCTTTTTCCCCGGCTTTTTTTCCGGTTCCCGGTTTTTTCTCTTCTTTCGCCGGTTTTTCTGATTTTTCAGTTTTCCCGTCTTTTTCTTTTTCTGCTTTTCCGGCTTTTCCTAACTTCCCGTCCTTTCCGGTACCTGCCGCGGCGGACCCGCTTTCGTCCGACGCCGGAATCGCGTCCTCTTTTTTCAGCGGCGGGAGAGCGTACTTCTGCTCAAAACTCTGCACCAGGGAATCGTACTCCGGCGTCTTCAGCTCTTTCTCCATCTCGAGGTACTCGTGCGTATCAAAATCATCGGTACCCTTCTGGAGCAGCGCTACGGCGATATTGCTGCAGTGGTCCGCGATTCTCTCGTAATCCACCTGGATATCGGACAGGATGAAGCCCGCCTCGATTGTGCATTTCCCCTTGCGAAGGCGGCGGATATGCCGCTTCTTCTCCTCCATGTTGATGGCGTCGATGACATCCTCCAGCGGCTCGACCGCCGAAGCGAGACCGGTATCGTTGTTCTGGAAAGCCGTAAAGGCCATGTTGACGATGTTTCTGACCGCGTCCCCGTAAATCCTCATCTCCTCAGCTGCCCGCGACGAGAAGGTCAGCTGTTTTTCGTGGAGCTGCTGCGCGGCCTGGCAGACATTCAGGGCGTGATCGCAGATTCGTTCCACATCCGTCACGCAGTGAAGCAGGTTCGACAGCTCTTCGCCGTTTTCCTGCGACATGTACCGCTGCCCGAGTTTCACCAGATAGGAATCGAGCTCGTCCTCGTACTCATCTACGGTGCGCTCCAGGCGGTCCACCTTGTTCGCTTCTTCTTCGTTATAATTCTGGATCAGGCCCATTGCGGTGAGCAGCGCTTCCCGCGCGGCTTCCTGCATCTCAATCACGCCTGTGCGGGCCTGCTCGAGGGCAAATCCGGGAGTGTCCAGGAAGTGCTCATCCAGATAGGTAAGCCTGCGGGCCGGCTCTTCTTCCTGCGGCAGAACGGGGATCAGTTTTCTCACAAAGCTGATCAGAAGATCGCATCCGGGCAGCAGCGCGAACAGCGCGATAACGTTAAACGTTGTGTGGATGATCGCGATGGAAACCGGATCCGTGTAATTGTCCAGGAAAGAGAAGTGAAGAATCGCGTTCAGGCTGTAGAAAATCACCATGAACAGCCCGGCTTTCACAATACAGTACACCATCTGCAGCCAGGCCGCCCGCTTCGCGTTGCGGGTTGCGCCGATGGCTCCGATCAGGCCGGTCAGGGCCGAACCGATGTTCGCGCCCATCAGGGTCGGCAGCATGGCGCCGTATGTCAGGTTTCCGGCAAGAGAGATGGACTGCATGACGCCGATGGAGGCGGAAGAACTCTGAAGGACAACTGTCACCAGCAGTCCGACCAGAAGGCCCAGCAGCGGCTGGTCCTGGAAGATCGTGAGCAGCCGCGTGAATTTCTCGTTTTCGGCAAGGTCCGAGAAAGAGCCGGACATCATGTTCATGCCGATCATCAGAAGGCCAAAGCCTGTCATGATGCTCGCGATATGACGGGTACTGTCCTTCTTCGCTGTCATCAGAAGCGCGACGCCGATGATGCAGATAAACGGCGAAAAGGTCTCCGGTTTGAACAGGCTCAGGAAAAACGCGGACTGTCCGGTCAGCTGCGTCAGTGAGAGCAGCCACGCGGTAATCGTTGTTCCGACATTCGCGCCGATGGTCACGCCGGCCGACTGTTCCAGAGTCATAATGCCGGAGTTGACCAGGCCGACGACCATGACGACGGTAGCGCCGGACGACTGGATAACCGCCGTGACGGCAGTGCCGAGCGCGGCCGCTTTCCACTTGTTGGAGGTCAGTTTTTCCAGCAGGCGCTCCATTTTTCCGCTTGATGCCGCTCTGAGCGCGTCGCCCATGACCTGCATGCCGTACAGGAACAGGGCAAGGCCTGCGATCAGCTGAAGAATTTGAGAAAATTTCATAGGGCCCTTTCAGATTCTGAAGAAGAAATGCCGGCTGTATGCAAATTTTATGTAATGATGATGAAAATTAAATTTTACATTACGCTTTCGATTATACATGAGTCAGGAAGAGGAAGCAAGACAGGACTTTCCCGGAAAGCCACGGAAGACCGCACACCCCGCAGGGCCCGCAGGGATTCGGTCCCCGGGGACCATCGGCTGTTCCAGCCGCTGACCCCGCTGTGTCGGAAATCCGCAGAAAGCTGGTGTCCGGCGCCTCAGATCCGGACAGCAAAAAAGACAGCCGAACGAATCGGCTGCCTTTGAAGTTGCGGGGGCAGGATTTGAACCTGCGACCTCCGGGTTATGAGCCCGACGAGCTTCCAGACTGCTCTACCCCGCGATATGAAATTTTACTGGATGCTTTCGCATCCGACTGGATGGAGGTGGATTCGAACCACCGAAGCAATCTGCAGCAGATTTACAGTCTGTCCCCTTTGGCCACTCGGGAATCCATCCATATTGATTTTACTGGATCTCTCCAGCAGCGACCCGAAAGGGGATCGAACCCTTGACCTCCGCCGTGACAGGGCGGCGCTCTAACCAGCTGAGCCACCGGGCCTCAGACGCACAGATTTCTCCGTGTATCAGGCATGTACCTTCAAAACTGCATACCGGCAATGACCATTGTATCCGCTTTTCCTATCCTTTTCAACCCCCAGGCACTGCCTGGTTAAGCCCTCGACCGATTAGTAGCAGTCAGCTCCGCGCATTGCTGCGCTTCCACCTCTGCCCTATCTACCTTGTAGTCT
>JBMNRC010000026.1:0-37901 GCA_050944455.1 Lachnospiraceae bacterium | reverse complement strand
TCGCTCCGGAGACCGTTCTGACCTCCGCGATGAAGAGAGTCGACAACGGCTGCTATGACAGCGTCAAGAAGCTGATCCTGGGAACGCTGGAGTCCGGCGTTGTCACCTACGACCTGGCTATGGGCGGCGTGGACATCGCTCCGACCACCGACAACATTGCCGACGACGTTCTGGAGAAGGTTGAGGAGGCAAAGCAGGCCATCATCGATGGAGACATTGTGGTTCCGAAGACGAAGGAAGACTTCGAGGCGCAGTACGGCGACGTTTATGAGCTCGACCCGGAGGATTCCGACGAAGAGGCTGAGACCGAGACCGCGGCTGAATAAAAGCGGGGCAGGTACGAAAATTCCATAAAATAAGCAGAGGGGCTGTTGCATTAAAAAGTGCGACAGCCTCTTTTTTCGGTAAAATCGCCCTTGTGGCAAATTTTTTATCGTGCGCCAGGCGGCGCACGTTTCTTACTGGTGTAAGTCCAGAGTCCGCCCGGCGGCGGGAAGGGCATAGCTGAAGGCAAGGGTGTCCATCGCGAGATGGAATCCGAAGGAAGCCGGATCCGGGGAACCTGCTAACCCGGGGGCAAACCTCTGGCCTGACGAACAGAAACTTCACATTGTGAGAGGACGGGGGTTAATCCCCCCTCCTCGATAGCCTGATCCAAAATCAATAGACCCTGATTTTGGAAAATTGTTCAGCAGGATAAATGCCGCAGGTTTCCTGCCGAATTATTGATCCGCGTAACAACCCGGAGATTCTTCTGCCGCCTGATTACAGAGCGGAGGAATGGAGAGAGTGATGAGAAAAAGGGGAGTGACTTTCTGTGTCTCCTGTATTTACAGGGAATTGAACCGGAATAACCGCGCGAATCCCCGCGGAACCTGTATTTCCAAGGTTTTACGGGGATTTTTTACTTGGAGAAAGAGGCGCGCCGTGATGGGCGTCCCTCTTTTCATATGGATAAAGTCCGCTTTCTTCCATTGTCATATAACTAACAGTTGAAAAAAAAATCAATTCAGACTACTATTTATGTAAACCTTTCATGGATGTAAGCAGCGGATGATATGGGCCCCGAAAGGCCCTTACTACCCGGCGCTTTCCTGCTGGAAAGTTCCGCTATGGGGTTGATGAGGTTGAATATGGCGAGTGAGTCTGACAGGACAGCGGGCAGAAAAGACAGGCCGGCAGATAGAAAAGACAGGACAGCGGGCAGAAAAGACAGACCGGCGGACAGAAAAGACAGGCCGGGACTGATCATTGATATTGCGGCGGCAGCCGTTTCACTGTTTTTCTTTATCCGATTATTTGCCAGGGTCGATCTGTCCGATCTGAGGACTGCCGGCCGGGGGCTGGCGCTGGTCGCGGTCTGCGCAGCCTGTGTCATTACAGTAAAACTGATACGGCTTTATATCCTGATGTTCGGCAATGAATTTTCCTTCTGGGATTTTGTCCTGCAGTTCTGCAAAACCGCGTCAGTAAATATGCTCATCCCGTTCAAGGCGGGGGAAATTTACCGCGGCTATGACCTGGACAGGCTGATCGGCTCGTATCCGCTGGGATATGTGTACGCGATAACGGACAGATTTGTCGATACGGCGGCGCTGCTGACGATCATCGTGATCTTTTCCCTGGCCGGGGAAATAGACGTAAACAGCGTATACCTCCTGTTCGCGGTAATTGTTTTCCTGGTCATCTTTGTTTACGTGATCTTCAAACCGTTTTACACCTATTGGAATCATTTCCTGATCTATAACAAGACCTCCCGGCATACCCTGCGCGGCCTTGAACTATTGGACAGGGCGGCAAAGATATACCGGCAGATGAGCGGTATCCTTCACGGGAGAATAGCGACTCTGTATGCCCTTTCGCTTCTGGCCTGGATTATCGAGATCGCCGGGCTGTTCCGGTCCAGCAATCATATGGTCGGCCAGTATCTGTCAGACATTATTTATGGCAACCTGAATTACAGCAATTTCTTGTTTGTAGTCAATTGCCTGGCTTTCTGCCTTGTTCTGGCAGCGGCGGCAGCGATCAGGAAAAGAAGGCAATCATGAAACAGACTGTGATTTATGACAATTCGGTAAAGCCCAACGAGATCATCCGCGAAATCATCGGTTCAAGGGGTTTCGGCAATGTCGTGGTGCGCAGGAAACCGCTGGAACAGTACTTCAGGGAGAGTATCCGGAATATCTTCGGAGACATCAGCGTCAGAACCGTCAACAATGCCTATGACCTGGAACAGCTTGCTGACAGTCTTGGGATGTCGGACGATGAGGACATTCACGTGATCCACTGCTTTTCCGATTTTGTGGTGTCAGATGACGATGAGATCGCGCTGACCTATAAAAAACTCCCCTACATCACGGATACTGTGCGTGTGGCTTATGACAGGCAGACTGCCGCGCTGATGTTTCCCGACCGGAAATCCTACGCGGCGTTTCTCAGGCGCCTGGCCGGCAGGCAGAAATTCGCGGATGTGCTGGACGAGACGGAACACGGCACGATCAGCCTGGACAAAGGCCTTTTGTACATCGGGGACGTCAGCAATTTCATTCAGTGCATCACCGGCAATTTCGATTCGAGATATTTCAATTCGCTCAGGGGAGACGATTATATCCTGAGAAAGAACTCGACGGACAAGAAAAAGATCAAAAGCGAGTATACCTTTTATCATCTTCTCCCTGAAAACATGCAGAGATGGTTCGTCCTTCCCTTCGATTACCGGGAGACGGATACCGAAGCCAGCTATGCCATGGAACGGCTTCATATGCCGGACATCGCGATCAGGTGGGTCCATGGTTCTATAAATACCGAAGAATTTTCGGAGCTGATGGACAGGTATTTCTATTTCCTGAACGAAAGGCCTTCCAGGCCGGTATCCAGGGAACAGTATGAGAGCGTCAGCAGGCGGCTTTATGTAGATAAAGTCTCCCAAAGAATTGAAAAACTCAAGGCGAACCCGAAATACGCGCGGATAGCGGTTCTTCTGTCCAATCAGGACAGAATCAGGTCAATCGACGACATCTATCAATGGTATCTGGACCTGAAGGAGAAAGTTGAGAAAAAGACCTCATACAAAATGGAGAGCGTGATCGGGCACGGCGACCCGGGCTTCGCGAACGCGCTGTACAACAGGTCGACGAAAATGCTCAAATTCGTGGATCCCAAAGGCGCCCTGACGGAGGAAGAACTCTGGACAAACCCCTATTATGACGTCGCGAAGCTGAGTCATTGCGTGTGCGGCCTGTACGATTTTTTCAACAACGCGATGTTCGACATCAGTATTGATGAAAACTTCGGATACCAGCTGTCTATTCCCTTTGACAACACGGAATACAAGCGGATTTTCAGGGAGAAAGCGGAGTCGAACGGCTACGATTTTCTTTCCGTGAGGCTTTATGAGGCGTCGCTCTTTATTTCGATGCTTCCGCTCCACATGGATTATCCGCAGAAAGTATTCGGGTTCATCCTGAACGCGGTCAATATTCTGAAGGAGATTGAAGAAAATGTATGAGGATTACACGTTCATCTTTGATATAGACGGGACATTGTGCCCGATCAAGTCCAAAGAAGAAAAGTATGAGGACCTTGTGCCTTACGCCAACATCGTGGACAAAATCAGGGAATATCACGACGCCGGCGCGAAGATCGTGCTTTTCACTTCGAGAAACATGAATTCCTATCATGGAAATATCGGGCTGATCAACAAAAATACGGCGAAGATACTGAGCGCGTGGCTTGAGAAATGGGATATCCCTTATGACGAGATCATCTACGGCAAACCCTGGCCCGGCCACAAGGGATTTTATGTCGATGACAGGACGGTAAGGCCCGATGAGTTTCTTACCAGATCGGTGGAAGAACTGGATAAAATCTGTACGGATTCCAGAAGCAAGTCCGAGTGAAGGGAGCAGAAGTGAACATTATCATCACAATGGGAGGCCTCGGTTCCCGCTTTGTCAGGGCCGGATACGACAGGCCCAAGTATATGATCGAAGCGAAAGGCAGGACGCTCTTCGAGTGGTCGATGGAAAGCCTGACGGGATATTCGGATATTGCGGGGCAGTACATCTTCGTCGTCAGGGAGGAGGATCACTCTGAGGAATTCATCAGGGAAAAGAGCAGGCGCTGCGGAATCGATCATTTTCAGATCGTAAAGCTTGACCATCTGACCGACGGGCAGGCGACCACTGCGATGATGGCACTGCCGTACTGCGATGACAACGAATCGATCATGATCTACAATATCGATACCTATGTGGAGTCCGGGGTGCTGAAATCCGCGGATATCCGGGGCGACGGGTATATCCCCTGCTTTCACGCGCCCGGGGACCACTGGAGCTTTGTAAAACTTGACAGCGCGGGCAGGGCGGTTGAAGTCAGGGAGAAGCAGAGGATCTCCGATAACTGCACGCTCGGCGCGTATTACTTCAGATCGGCCGGATTATACCGGTCGGTCTACGAAGAATATTACGGGGACGGGCGCAAACTGGAGAAAAATGAAAAATATGTGGCGCCGCTGTATAACCATATGATCAGCAAAGGCATGGATGTGGAGATCAGCCTGATCGATTTTGACCGCGTTCATGTTCTCGGGACGCCGGAAGAGCTAAACGCGTTTATCAACGAGAGCTGACCGCCGGGTGCGGCGCGGCGCCGGCCGCGCGGCGGCTCAGCAAAGACCCTGCCAGAGCGGCGCAGCGGAAGCCGCGCGGAGGAACAGCACGTGGCCGGCGGCGGACAATAACCCGTGCACAACAGGACTGATAGGGAAGTTTCACAGCCCGCGGCTCTGTCTGAAAGAACTGTAGAATTTCTATTTTTATAGGAGAAACATATGGATCGGATTCTGCTGTTTATCCCGATGTATAACTGTGAAAAACAGATCGTCAGGGTATTGAACCAGCTTACCGGCGATGTGCTGAAGTATCTGGCCGAAGTGATTGTGATTAATAACCGCAGCACGGACAACGGCGAGGAAACAGTGAAAAAGTATATCAGTGAGCATGATTTTCCCATACCGTTCAGGCTGCTCAGGAACAGAGAAAACTATGGGCTGGGCGGATCGCACAAGGTCGCGTTTCAGTACGCGCAGGACCATGGGTTTGACTACGTTATTGTCCTTCACGGGGATGACCAGGGACATATTGAGGACATTGTTCCTTATCTGAAAAATGGAACTTATAAACAGTACGACTGCCTGCTCGGAGCGAGATTCATGAAGGGTTCTGAGCTTGAAGGCTATTCGCGCTTCAGGACATTCGGAAATAAAGTCTATGACTTTCTGTTCTCCGCCGTCGTCAGGCATAAAATCTATGATCTCGGTTCCGGGCTGAATATGTACGCGGTGCGGATCCTCCGGGACAAGTACTACATAAAGTATAAGGACAATCTGATGTTCAATTACTGCATGGTGCTCGGATCGGCCTATTACAGGCATAAAGTGAAGTTTTTCCCGATCAGGTGGAGCGAGGATGACCAGGTGTCCAATGTGAAGATGATGAACCAGGCGATGACTGTGCTGAAGCTTCTTGGCAGCTATGCCGTGAACCCCGCCAAATTTGTCAGCGCGGAGCACAGAGATAACACGGGATTTGAATATCAGGCGGATATCGTTGCCGGCTGACCGCCGGATGGCCGGCATAAAGCGGATACCGCCGCCGGCTGACCGCCGGATGGCCGGCATAAGCGGAGGCCGCCGCAGATACCGCTGCCGGCAGAACACCGGGTGGCCGGCATAAGCGGAGGCCACTGCGGATACCGCTGCCGGCTGACCGCCGGATGGTCAGCATAAAGCGGAGGCCGTCGCGGATGCCGCAGCCGGCAGGAAACCGAATGGTTAAGACTCAGAGGGGATTGGATAGTGTTCAGCAAAAAATCCAGACGGACTATTGTATTTTTTATACTGCTCTTCGCAGCGGCAGTGCTGTTCGCCACTGCTTTTATCGCTGTATTGGGGAATACAGAGCAGGTGTTCAAGGATATTACCATTGAGATCATTTCCTACAGAGGGAGCAACAAATCCATTGAAAGACGCCTGCTGTACCTGCTGATCGCGGCGGGAACAGTTATCTGCGCGATATACCAGATGCGCGCCAACAGGTCAGGGAAGGATGCGGAAGCGGCGAAAGCGGTGAATTCGTCCAACGACAGTTATTATACGGTCACGATGATCCTGACTGTTGCGGTGATTATGCTTGCTGTCAATAACAGCGTCAATCCGCTGCTGGTTATTTCCTGCGTCTGGATTGCCGTGCTGCTGATCGCCAGACGCGCTTCCGTATCCGCCGGGCTGGCCTTCTTCTTTCTGACAGACTACTCGGTATACGGAATATACTGGATATACGCGCTGCTCGGGGGAACCCGGCCGCTAAGCACGTTCACGGCCGCCCTCGTTTCCCTGGCGATTTCCGCGGCTGTGCTGTTTTCGGGCCATGCCGACGAGCGGTACAGAAAAGGATGCCTGATTGCCCAGATTTTCATCCCGGCGTCCCTATTCGCTTTTCTGCAGTCTGCCTATCTCTATCAGGGACAGACGGTGAGAGTTTACCATCCGGTCCAGGTCACGGTTTTCATCGCGATCCTGTTTGTTATTTTTGAAGCGATTGCGGTTAAGGCGATCAAAGATCAATGGAAGGGCGGGACGGAGAACAGCTCTTTCATCATGTCGGCGGGAACGGTCATCTCCATTATCGCGTATAACTGCGTGATCACCGGATGCGCTGTGATGCCGACGGACATGCACCATCCTTTTGAGAATATCATCGGCTATTCCCAGGTGTTTCAGCTTCACCGCAGTCTTTTCAGCCAGTATGTACCAATCTCGGGAATGTTTTCCATCGTTCACGGCGCCATCTTCCAGTTTTTCGGCGGCGGAGCCGTGGGAAACTATTATTCCGCCGAAAATATCTTTTACCTGATCTTCATCATCGTTACAGGCCTGCTTCTGACGTCGGCAGTCAGAAATAATGATTATCTGCTTCTGATCACCCTGCTGTTTGCCCAGATCAGATATAACAGAGTGGTCGTGATGCTGCCGATGATTCTGCTGCTTGTACAGCCGGGCCTGATAAAAAGAAAAAACCTCTGGATCCAGCTGTGGCTTGTCACCAGCCTGTTTTACGGCCTGTACTATCCGGTCATGGGTGCCGCGGTATGCGCGGGATTCCTGCCGATGGCAGTTTACCTGGCGTACAGATTTATCAGAGACGGCGAGCTCAGGATTTCCGTCAGAAAAGTCACATTCTGGCTGGGATGGGCGGTCTGCGCCGTACTGCTGCTGGTGAATCTGAAAAATCTGGCCGGAACATTCAGCCATATCATGGCGATGGGCGGTCAGAGCGTGCTGGGAAATGGAATAACCCGGTTTGGCCAGGTTGTCCCGGATACGTTTTTCCCCTACGTCAAAGACCAGAGAATCCGGAGAGTTATCTACTATTCCCTGACGTATGTCCTGCCCGCGCTCCTGGTGTGGGTTTCCATCGCCTTCGGGACAGAAGTCAGCCAGCTGAGGATTGAGAACAGGAAAATACGCTGCGGCAGGCCGGTTTCAGGCCTGATGGCGGTTTCCATGGGAATCCTCGCGGCAGTCGCGTACACCTACACCTTTACCAGACTCGACATCGGTTCTGTGTATGCCAGAAGCGAGGGAATCATCATCGCCTGCGGCATAGGGTTGATCGTGATGGCCCGCCTGCTGACCAGATCCCGCGGGGTCAGGATGCGGATGATTATCGTCGTCAGCGCGCTGATCTCCTTCGGTACCGTAGGTTTTCTGAATAATGACGACAAGATGACGGCGCTGACGGAAGTCCCTGAGGGATATGTCTACGTTGAAGATGATGATTCCGCGAGATGGGGAACCGGTTTTGCGCGGCAGGATATTTATGATTCGGTGGAGCAGATGGCTGAAACGCCCGATGACCCGGACGCGTCCTATGTGGGGACATATCCGTACTTCGGATATTTTTATCTGCTGGACGTACCCGGCGACGCGGAGCTGGAAATGTCCGAAGACAATAAAAGCTACGACGCAGTGGCAGAGACAGTTTCGATCCTGAAAAACAACCAGACGGTTGTCGGAACCAATCTTGATCCTTATGCCAATTATTACCTGTTTAACTGGCTTCTGACGTCGGGACAGTACGAATGGTCCCCGGAGGACGGCAGGTTTTACTATAACGGCGGGGACAGCACCGAGGATGTCCTGGACGCGAACAGGGATTGCCAGCTAGGTTCGGAAAACGGCTATATCCTTCAGACAGCCGGCTCGCTGGGAAACTCCTTTGAATCGCTCCGCCCGATCTTCGAAGAGCCCGATATCGGATACAGCCTGCGGACAGACGAAGAAGATGATGGTGATGACGCCGCAGTCATCAGTTTCGACCAGGCTGTTGACGGCGACGAAGCCGATTTCCTGTATCTTGAGTTCAGCGGCCTGCCCGATACGGTCAGCTATTCCCTGTATGATCTCACCCAGGAGACTGCCGATGGCTCGTCGTTCCTGACAAGAGAGCGTTACAACGCTGATATGACAGTGATCGTCACCTGGACGGACGACGAAGGCGCAGAGCACACGATGAGCATGGATATGTGCAAAGGCAGGCTCCTGATCCCGTTAGGCGCGGGAAAGGGATGGCTGCTCAACAGTCATGACAGTATAGAGATCAGCGTTCAGCAGAATGGAACGGAAATTGTGGTTCCGGATATCTCAGAGGCGGCAATGCTTAAGCTCAGGGAAGTGGAGTGATCTGAGCAGTCTGTTACCGGGGCAGCGCCGAAGGCGTCCGGAGGAGGCGCGCATAGCCGCTGCGGATAAAATCCGTATGGAGGCGGCGCCGCAGCGTCCGGAGGAGGCTGCATCATCGGCGGCAGCGGTGGTGATCCGATACCCGGGCAGAGCCGGGGGCGTCCGCGCTGATACTGCTTTTTCAGAAAGGATGGGAAATGCCGACAAAAAAAAGAAATCAGTTATGGATCGGCGTATGCCTGATGTTCATCTGCGCCGCGTGCGTCTGCATGGGCCAGCTGGTATGGAAGATGTACGACGGCCTGCTTCCGGTGATCGGAGGATTTTTGCTTTACGCCATAGGATCCCTGGCAATGATCTGCGCGTATCATTTCGGAAACGTATCCGTTCTTCAGCCGATCAACAGCGTCAGCTACATTTTTTCGACCATTCTCGGGTATGTGATTTTCCACGAGTATATCAGCCCGCTGAAGATCATCGCCGTGAGCGTCATTCTGTTCGGGGTTGCTGTTCTGGCGGTAGGAGGCAGTCATGATACTTAACATTCTGATCGCGGTTCTGATGGGGTGGATATCTTCATGCGCAAGCATCTGTCTCAAACAGGTTACAGGGGGTACAGGCGAAAAGCTTTCCCTGAAAAGCATGATAACGTCGAAATGGCTGTACATTGGCGGCGCCCTGTATGTGGTTTCGGCGCTTCTGAACATCTACCTGCTCAAGAAACTTCCCTATTCGCTGGTCGTTCCCATAGGATCGCTGACTTTTGTATGGACCCTTTTCATGTCAAACCGGCTGATCGGGGAAAAGATCACGAAGTCCAAACTGGCGGGGATCTGTCTGATCCTGACAGGCGTCGTCCTGCTTGTGATATCGTAAGATCATATTCACCGGATGCCGGATATCATCAGGCATATGGATATGGTCAGACATCAGACACCAGACATCAGACATCAGACACCGGACATCAGATATCGGAAGAGATAACAAATTTCGCGGGATACCCCGGGATATCATGACAGTATCGTTATATGGCGCGGCCGGCGGCATGCGGAGTGAGTCCGCGAGCCGCCGGCTGTATCATATATTATACAGAAGTCGGTATAGCCACAGAAAAGGGGTCATTGCCTTTAGTACTGAAAAGTACAATTGCAACAACCCCTCTTTCAGGTTCCGGCAGAAATTTGCTATGGCCTGCCGCCGCGCAGCATGTCTGGCACCAATTGGCATTCAGATAGGAGCATCACGTACTGGCAGGGATTTTCAGAAATGCAAACCAGATGCTGATAACTGCCGCGGTATGTCATCCTTCTGCGGAAGCCGGCAGATCCGGCTGCCGGAGGGAAAAGGATTCTCCCTCAGAACCTTCGCTGTTTCCGGTTTACTGGATTACTGCAGGCTCAGAGTCTCAAGAACCGTTCCCGCGGTGTCGGTTATGGTGACGGCATCATCCGCATAGCTGCAGATCAGAGACTGATTGCAGAACAGAACCTGGCCGTCTCTGTCGTCCGTCAGCAGGGTTCCGTCACCGGAGTAATACAGCATCTGACGGTTGTCGCCCTGACCTGCCGTCGTATACACCTCGATCGTTCCGTCGTCGAGAACGGCGATCCTTCCGGTGATGTTGGAATCGTCGCTGAATACCTCGTTCTGTCTTTCCGTGCCGCAGACATAGGAAGGCAGGACAGATCCCGCCACGCCGTACTGCACTCCGGTGATCGGGCCTTCCTGCATGACGCTCACTGTCTGGTACATTCCCGGTATGCTGTCAGGTCCGAGGTCTTTCTGGGTCCAGGAAAAGGTGGAACCGGTTGCCAGATTTTCCACATAGGCGATGTAGTCGCCCCCGATATTCCAGTACCAGAGATCGGGTTCCTCACCGTTCGTGACCGTCTCCTGATAAACCTGGTTCACCGGATATTCTTTCAGGATTTCATAGTTCTCGTCGCACAGGTAGTAATGGCTGGTGAAACCGTCCTCGTCCATCCGGATGATATTGCGCGGGAGGCCGGTTTCAGTGTCGGTATAGATGGCGGCAACCTGCATACCGGTGCCGACAGCTTCCGGATTGAGTGTCATAAACATGCTTTCTTCGATGATCGGCTGCACGGTTCCATGCCAGTTCGCGCAGATCACCCCGGCGCCGTCCGCGTCGGTCCAGCTGGTGAATTCGCCCGCGGCGCTCTGCCAGACCAGCCCGGTATTTTCCTCCCAGATAAGATTTCCGCTGCTGTCGGTCAGTATAGTTTTATGGCTTCCGTCCTCAAGATAGACGATCTGAACGATATCGTCGCCGATCAGCGAGCGGAAATGCGTTCCGTCGCCGAATGTCATCAGCATATTTCCCTCGGCGTCGTACACGGCTTTGCTGTCGATAATGTAATCGCCGTACTGGTATACGTCGGACGCGTCTTCTTCCAGAACCGTCCCGTCGGTCAGGCAAAGCGTTCCGGCGGCCGCGTCCGGGCTGCCGCACAGCAGATAGACGGAATTGCCGAACAGTTCCATCGTGAGCTGCTGCGGCTCCACAATCCAATCCATTGTTTCCAGAGAGAACAGTCCGCTCTGGTAGGAAACGCTGTCAGAAGGAACGTCAGGTTTCTCTCCGGTAAAGAGCATCAGAGGCGTGTCTTTGCTGAGAAGCAGGCCGTCGCTCATCGACGGGCCGTTCCCGACGATGCCGTAACCCGACAGGTTCTGCACGATATTGCCCTGATTGTCCAGGATCACTACCTGGTCGCCGCCGAGCCAGGAATAATTATTTTCACCTGTGGTCAGCACGAGATATTCGTCATCGGCAAAAGGAAGCGCCGTTTCGGCGTCCGCGAAAGTGTTCCCCGCGGGTATTGCCAGCGCTGCAAACAGCAGAGCGGCAGCCGCCGTTTTCATCCATTTTTTCATCATCATAACCCTCTTTCTCATATCTGCGGTCCCCTGTGTTACTGTCGCTATCGATAAAATGTCTGCTGAGGAGATGCGCGCCTCGTATTCTTCAGCGGAATGCGGGGCATATTCAAATACCGGATCGATTCATGATTAATCCTTTCCCGGCCTGAAAACCGCGCTCCTTCCGGAGCGGTCTGGATGGCTGACTGAAAGTTGAACAATGAAAATGTTTGATCGGGCGGAAATCCGCCTATATGCTGAACAGGCTCATCAGGATCAATCGGGATCACAGTTCCCCCTGCTGCAACGGGAATGTCCGGACAGGCTGACAGCGGCTGTATGGTAAACTGCGGGTATCGGGACTGCGGATTTGCCTGCGTGTCAACGGTAAATCCGACAGCCCAAAATCGTATTTCTATATTCAGTATAGTTTTTTTTGATTCAAAACAATAGCATCAGCGCCAAAAATATCTTACAATTATCTTAAGAACCCAAATAAATGCAGAAAATAATTTCTGCCGCTGCGGAAGGATCCCCAAAACGTCGGATTTCTTAAGAATCGCTTAAGCTTGCCGCGAAACTCACCGTTCAGGCGATCTATCTGTTATACTGGAATCAGATGACGGAGGCGGAAGGTACCGCTGCATCCCATACTCTCAGTTCGGCAGAATTCTTACAATATCTTTAATGTTCCGGCAGAAACCGCCGTTTGCGTTTCAGGCCGTTATAATATCTCTGGCCGGAAGTGAGAAAACTGCCGGGACCTTCCGGCGCCGCCTGACGGCGGAGGTAAAACCGGTAAGGTTTATTTCTTATTAACATTATTCACAGCAGGAGGAGTTATCATGAGAAAACAGACGATTACAGCTGTCATGCTTGTGATGGCCATCACAGCAGCCGGGACGCTGGCGGCGTCCGCGGACGAGACGGGTACCAGCCAGACGGCTGAGACCAGCGTACCGGAGGAGACGACAGAAACGCAGGACGAAACCCAGACGATTGCCTGGAGTGATCTGCAGGAACTGATCCAGCCGGGAACCTCGCTGCAGGAAACTTCTGCCGCGCTTGCGGAGTACAGCGGCTATACGTACACGGAGGATACGGATCTGACCGATGATCACGGGGACACGGTCACCGTCGACGTGACCGGATACCCGGATGACAGCAGCACAGCGGTGCTCACGGCACAGATTCTTTCAAAATCCCAGGACGTTTACACTTCGCTGCTGCAGGAAGTGGATTCAGCATATACGGAGAAAACCGACGCCGACGGAACGGTGCCGGCGGTCATCGCCGGATATTCCCTGTTTTCGGGAGCCGTGGATGACGCAACTGTCCAGGCCGTGAAAGACGATCTTTCCCAGATGGTCAGTGAGCTGACGTCTGAGACGGTCGAGCCGGACGTCACGACGGAAGGGAATACGGAAACCACCCTGTGGAATATTCCGGCGGATACCACGCTGATCTCCGACGCGGATCTGTACAGCGCGCTGGCGGATCAGGCGGGGGCCGACCCGTTCCTGTATGAGACCGTCTCGCTGGCGAAGACTGCGGCTGACGACGGCACTGTCACCTATGAAGCCGCGGTAGAGCCTTCAGACGCGGCAGTCAGCGCGGCTCTCTATGAGGAATGGAAACAGAGCCAGGCCGAAGAAACGACCGCCGAAGAAGAGACGACGGAAGAATCCACAACGGAGGAACCGACAACCGGGGAAGAGACCACGGCGGAATCCACAACCGGGGAAACGACTGCCGAAGAGGCAAAGACGGCCGAAGCGACAACCGCGGAACCGACCACTGAAGAGGCGACAACGGCCGAAGTGACAACCGCGGAACCGACCACCGAAGAGGCGACGACGGCCGAAGTGACAACCGCGGAACCGACCACCGAAGAGATGACGACGGAGGAAGCCACGACCGCGGAAACGACCACCGAAGAGGAGACAACGGAAGAAGCCACAACGGAAGCGCCGCTCGAAGTGACGGAACCGCAGAAGCGGGCCGCGCAGATCGCGAAGAGCCTGAATGACCTGCTGAACAGCGGAGTGAAAAATCCTACCGTAAGCTATACCTTCGAAATCAAGGATCAGGTTACCCCGGAGGCTCTCGGGGAGCAGATTTTCCAGACAATCCGCCAGACCCTCCAGCAGCTGTCCCCGACCGATACGTTCGGTGAGCCGGGATACGTTCTGAAGGATAATGGCTCCGAGTACCTGTACTGGTACAGAAACGGAGCGATGGACGCGGTTGCCGTGAAACTTACCCCGACCCTCGCGGCCGACGGAGTGAACGCGGCGTCTGTCGATGTCACGCTGATTGAGCGCGAATATACCGCTCAGAATATCAGTGAAGGCGCGGTGCCTTTCGGACTGCAGATCGGCAGCACGGAAGCTCAGCTTGTCAGCGCTCTCGGGACTTCCCCGTATTTTACGGAGGGCGTCACCGGGGCCAACGGCGAGGAAAATGAAACAGTCCATTATGTCATCTGCCTTCCGTGGAGCAGCGGAAACGCCTATGTGACAGTCGATGCAGCGCAGCAGCTGTATCTGCAGAAGATGGCCAATGATACCAGAGCCAGCTATTCTACCCCGGCCGCGAGACTCCTGACCGGTTATACGCTTTACCTTACCCGCGTCTCCGACCCGGCGGAACAGCGCAGACAGGCGGGTACTGCCGCTCAGGCGGTGTGGGGAACCACCCTTGTGGAGAATACGCAGGACGAGACCTGGCACCAGGAACTTTCCGCGCAGGATTTCCTCGGGAACAGCGCGATCCTGAATACGGAATTCTGGGCAAAGTGGGGCAGCACCCTGACTCCCGCCCGCACGGTCGACGTCATGGCCGATCCGGACGACGTAACAGTCACGATGATTACTGTGTCAGCCCAGAATCAGGCGGCGCTCGGCACTGTCATTTCCGGCTGGGATGTGACGGATACCGTGGATGTCTCTGAACTAACGGTGATCTACGGGACGGTCCAGTCCGTCAACGGAAGCAATGTCACCGTTCAGCCTTACGCAGCAGGAGCCGCGGCTGTCACTGTGGTTACGGACAGCACAACGATCGTTACGGTCGGCATCACAGCCGGCAGCCTTTCCGACATCAGCACCGGGGAAAACGTGATTGTCAGCTGCAGGCAGAAATCGGACGGAACTCTTTCCGCCGCGAGAATGGATATTCAGGAGTAATTTCGGGGCGGAAGGGAAAAAGCAAAAGCATGATCCGTAAGCCGCAGGGCATCGGGAAATTCTGAGGGCATCTGAATGGCCTACGGGCCAGAGATGCGCTGAGAGCGGCTGGGAAAGCCGCGGCGCCGCGAAGCCCTGAGAGCATCTGAAAGACCTGCGGAAACGCAAATGCCTTCGAAAAGTGAAGGCCCGCGGATTCTGTATCCGCACAGGCCCGGGAGAGGACAGTCTCCCGGGCCTGTTGCGTTTTGCGGGCGAAGCCGCTACAATATCCCGTGGGAAAAGACAGGCGCCGGGACGTGACCGTCTGCGCCTCAGAAACGGTATTCAGTTCTTTACATTCAGGGAGGTTTGTTATCATGGCTTATCAGCTGCAGGAAGCTAGAAAACTGGTTCTTTCCGCCGGGCATGAACTGGTGAGGGAGGGACTGATCGCGAGAACGTGGGGAAATATCAGCGCCAGGATTTCCGAAACCCAGTTCGTGATTACCCCGACCGGCAGGGCTTACGACACCCTTTCCGAAAATGACATCGTCGTGGTGAATATCGCGGATCTGAGCTGGGAGGGGGAGATTCTGCCGTCCAGCGAGAGAGGCGTCCACAGCCAGATCTACCAGGAGCGCCCGGATGTAAACTTCGTGATTCACACGCACCAGCCGTATGCCTCCGCTCTCTCGGTTTCCGGGGAGGATATCCGCGCGGAGGAGCTGATTCCCTGCAGCCGCTACGGGCGCAACGCGTCGAGGGAAATCCAGGCCAACATGCGCAGCGCGGTGCACGGCCATCCCGGGCAGAACGGTTTTCTGATGCAGCACCACGGGGCGGTCGGCTTCGGCGTTTCCAAAGAAGCGGCCTTCGAGAGCTGCCATCATCTGGAAGAGATTTCCCGCGGCTGGTATCGGAAAATGTGCGGGGAAAACCTCCCGGAGCTTCCATTCGGCTATCTCAGCAGTACGCCGCAGGGGGATTTTTCCGTCAACGAGGATGTGACCGGAAGCGCTTTTGTTCCGGCCGGGAGAGTCGCCGTGCTGGCGAAAACCCCGTACACGATGCTGGTTTCAGCGAAAGGGAAGGAACTGCCGGCTTATATTGAGGATTTTGCGCAGATTGCCGGCGTATCCGTCCCGTGCGTGCCTTCTCTGGAGGACGCCGGGGCGGTGAGCGAGGCGTTCCGCAGCTGTGACGCGTTCCTCGTGAAGGGCAAAGGGGCGCTCTGCACCGGAAGCAGCATGGATGACGTGACGGCGCAGTGCATGATCTTCGAGAAGAACTGCCTTGCCGCGCTTCTGGCGGAAAAAACCGGCGCTTCCCCGGTCGCGCCTGACGACGCGCTGTGGGACAGGGACGGATACCTGAAGAGCTACTCCAAACTGATCAACACGAATCACTGAGTTTCACCGGGCCGTTTTTTGTGAAGCCGGGACTGAGCGTCTCCGCCGCTGGGAAAGAGGAACGGCGGAAAACAGTGAAAACAGCAGAAGACAGTGACAAACAGCTGAAGACAGTGACAAACAGCAGAAGACAGTGACAAACAGCTGAAGATAGTGATAAACAGTTCCCGTTCAATCATCATTTCTGATCGGACGATCGGACCAGACTGAAAATTCAGGCCTGCCGGGCGGTTGAAACCCCGGCGGGCTTTTTTAGTATGAGCGCTATGCGCGCTATGGGTGAGCTTTTGATACTGCGGTACCCCGGCTGGCCGGAGCAAAACGCAAATGATCTGCATATTGACATAACAGAGCGATCCGGTATAATAGCGTACGCTGCGCTAAAACGCAACTGATTTGCAAATTTTGCCTGGCCCGGATAGCGCGGGGACATTGCCCGAAGAGGGGAGAGCGGAATCCCGGGCCGAATCGATAAGGAGCTGTAAGCTATGGAATATAAGACCAGGTACCGCGACTGGATCATGAACTTTTTTGAACAGCATCCGGACCAGAAAGTCAGCGCTTCCGATCTCCGCCGGCGGATGGCGGCGGAGGGGATGACCATCAACCTGACGACGGTCTACCGCAACCTGGACCGGATGGAACGGGATAAAATCCTGCAGGGCCATAAAATCGCGGAGGAAGACGAGAAGTTTTACCAGTATCTCCGCCCGAAAATGGAATGCGGCAGGCATCTGCATCTCTATTGTTCGAGATGCGGGAAGATCATTCATCTGAACTGCGGTTTCATGGAAGAAATCTCGGATCATCTGATGAAAGAACACGGCTTTCTTCTGGACTGCGGCGAATCGATGCTCATCGGTCTGTGCCGGGAATGCCGCGAAAAGCTGGCTGCGGAGGGAAGGCTGCCGCGGGGCGGGAAGATCCCCGAGGGCATCCGCATGCCGGAACCGGGAAGCAAACCTGACGGGGCTGTTCATCTGACATCCAGCGGAAGAACGGGGGAGTGACGATGGGCGCCATGATCTTTGACGCGCTGAAGGACGCCGCGGCGGATACGGTGAAACTGATTCCGTTTCTCTTTGTCACATATCTGATTATGGAAGCGCTCGAGCGCAGAACTTCCGATCATTCCGCGAAGCTGATCTCCAGCGTCGGCCGTTTCGGGCCGCTCGTCGGCGCGGCGGTCGGAATTGTCCCGCAGTGCGGGTTCTCCGCCGCGGCTGCCAGCCTGTACTCCGGAGGACTGATCTCGATCGGGACGCTGCTGGCGGTATTTCTGTCGACTTCGGACGAGATGCTTCCGATTTTCATCTCCGAACAGGTGGAGCTTTCGGTGATTCTGCGGATTCTGCTCGCGAAAGCCGCGCTGGGCGCTGTTTCGGGCCTGGGCGTGGATTTCCTGCTGCGCTTTACCCGATATAAATACAAAACGGAAAAGCATGTGCGGGACCTTTGCGATGAGGAGCACTGCGGATATGAGAAGGAAGAAGGATCCGTTTTCAGGTCCGCGCTGGTTCACACCCTGCATATCATTCTCTTTGTGTTTGTGATCACGGTCATTCTGACGATCGCCGTGGAAGGACTCGGCGAGCAGCGCGTGGCCGGGTTCCTGACCGGTAAGCCGGTATTCGGGACCTTCCTGGCAGCGGCGTTCGGCCTGATCCCCAACTGCGCGTCTTCGGTACTGATCACGCAGCTGTATCTGGACGGAATGCTCGGTGCGGGACAGATGATGGCCGGCCTTCTCGTGGGAGCGGGAGTCGGCCTGCTGGTTCTTTTCCGGACCAATGACAGGCACCCGAAGGAAAATATCAAGATTGCCGCAATGCTTTATGTGATCGGCGTTTTCTGGGGACTGCTCATCGAACTGGCGGGCATCACGTTCTGATCCGGGTCTTTTCAGTAAAACCATGAGTCAGGCCGTTTCCTGTTCTTAAACAGGCTGCGGCACGGACTGAGCGTCATTCGTTCCCTGCTGAGAGCGCGGGTGAGAAGGCAAAAATATTGGTATGGTAAACTTTTACTGATATTACTTGACAACACCCCGACATCTGTTTATGATAGTTCCGGACGTCATTTTGACGTTTTTTCTGCGTTATCAGAGCAATTCTTGTACGTTATTTCTATTGTTCGAAGCAGGAGCTGATAAAAAAAGAGGGCGCTTCCGGCAGAAGTACTAAATTTTATACGCCGGGAGGCAGGGATGACATGAATGCGAGAGAGAAAAAGCTGCGCAGGCAGTACTACGATTTTGAAAAAAGTTTCAGCAGCATCACGGGAGATGATTCGGGAGAAATCTTTTTCTGGCTGACCACCGCAAAAATGGTCCAGGTGTCCGGATGCGATCGAAAGGAGGATCTCATCTGTCATCTCCAGCAGTGTGCACTCTCTGATATCTACGGTGTCAGCCCGCTTACGGACGTGCAGACCGAAAATGAAGAGTATAAAAGCGTGATGGCAAAGTATGCGGTCAGCGCAAGGGTGGACGGCCTGGGGAGTTTCTGGAAAGATCTTATCCGCACGGGAGACCGGGAAAATATCCGCCGGACTGAGATATGGCTGGCCCTGCTGTACAGCTTTTTCCTTCCGTCGATGTTTCATCTGATCACGAAGTGGGAGACGGACACCGAGCATTACACCGACAGCGGGAACATGCGTCTCCGCAAAAAGGCTTACAATCAGAGCCGCAGAGAGGTCGAGGCGATGAGCGATCTTCTGGATGACATCCTGTCAGTGTATGACCTGATCGGATACCCGCGGCTGTCAATCAGCTGATATTTTACGCGGCGGGAAAGGGACCGGCAGAGACGGGCCCGCGAAAAAGGATGGGACAGAGTCCTGCCCGGAAGACCACACCGGAATAGTTTCATCCGGACCGGATAATCCGGAGACACTAAACAATCTGTATCAATAAAAACCTAAATCGATAAAATTAATATTGGATATCAGGACGGGATCGGTGCCGCAGCGCTTAATCAGCACGGCTGGCAGCGGTTCCGTCCTTTTGATTGCTTCCGCAGCTGCGGAGCGGGGGCAAAGCGTTCACATTTCCGGTTTGATCACGTATAATAAAGACATCAGTACAAAGGCTGTGACAGAGCAGCCCGCAGGAGGATCAAAGATATGAAGTTTTCAGAAATCAGATATGAGCGTCCTGATGTTGATGAGACAGTCCGCCGGATGAAGAACCTGACGGAACAGCTGCGCACGGCAGGCAGCGCTTCGGAGCAGATCAGGGTGCTGGACGATTACGACAGGCTTATCGCGGATTTCTCAACCGTCGAAACGGTAGCGCTGATCCGCAATTCGCAGGACACCCGCGACGCGTTCTACCGCGGCGAGCAGGATTACATGGACGCGAACACCCCGAAGGTGAGAAGCGCGGACGCGGAGTTCAATAAGGTTCTGATGCAGTCCCCGTATCTGGATGAACTGAAGAAACAGCTCGGGGATTTTTATTTCGAGAAGCGCGGGAACGCGGTGCGCGGGATGAATGACGCGGTAGTTCCCCTGATGCAGAAGGAGAACGCCCTGTCGACGAAGTATTATGAGATCTATTCTTCCGCGCAGATTCCGTTCCAAGGCAGGAAACTCACGGTGGAACAGATCCGCACGTACAAGGCGGACGGGGACCGCGCCGTCCGCAAGGCGGCCTGGAAGGCGGAAGGCGAATTCTTTGACAGCCACCGCGCCGAGCTGGATGACATTTACGACCAGATGGTGAAGAACCGCACGGAGCAGGCTCACCTGATGGGATACAAAAACTTCATCGACCTCGGCAACATCCGCATGAGCCGCTACGGCTACGGGGCTCCGCAGGTGATTTCGTTCCGCAGGCAGGTAGCCCGGGATCTCGTCCCGCTGGTTACGGAGATGAAGCGCATGCAGGCGGAGCGTATCGGACTCGGCGGAGGAAAATGGCGCGCCTACGATGACCTGGTGATGTTCGGGGATGGAAATTCGCATCCGGCGGGGACTCCGCAGGATATCCTGGAAGCCGGCCGCAAAATGTTTGCGGCGGTTTCCCCGGAAACGAAGGAATTTTACGATTTCATGATGGACGGAGAGCTGATCGACGCGGACTCCCGCCCCGGAAAGGCTCCGGGAGGCTACACCGCGTCCCTGGAGAACTACAAGGCTCCGTTTATTTTCTCGAATTTCAACGGAAGCGGGGATGACGTCGAGGTTCTGACCCACGAGGGCGGGCACGCTTTTGAGGATTACACAGCCGCCCGCATGCCGGAGCTCAGCAGAACCGACCGCGAGTTCTCCGCGGAAACCGCGGAGTGCCATTCGATGTCGATGGAATTCCTGACGCAGAAATGGCACCGGCTGTTCTACGCGGATCAGCGCGGCGCGGACAAGTACGATCTCGCCCACACGGAGGACGCTCTTTCCTTTATCCCTTACGCGTGCATTGTCGACGCTTTCCAGTATTCGGCCTACGAGCATCCGGAATGGACGCCGGAGGAGCGCAATGAAGAGTGGAAGAGGCTTCTGGCGGAGTTCCAGCCTCACCTGACGGATTATGAGGACATTCCGTTCTACAACAGGGGCGGCGGCTGGCAGTACAAGCTTCATATCTACGTGAATCCGCTGTATTACATCGATTACGCGCTGGCGGAGATCGTCGCGCTGCAGTTCTTCCTGATGGACAATGAAGATCATGAAAAAGCCTGGGATACCTATTACCGCTTTGTCCGCCAGGCGGGAACGATGCGTTTTGAGGACGGCGTGAAGGCCGCCGGCCTGCGTTCCCCGTTTGAGGAAGGCTGCGTCAAAGATGTGGCTGAGCGCGTGATGGACTGGATCAGGGCGCACCAGCTGAAGTAACCCGGACGGGGATTCCGCGGGTTTATGACCTGCCTGCGGCATGGCGGAGGTACAGATGATTAATTACAGTGAAAACAAGCAATTGCAGTATCATATTCAGGTAGGCCCCGGGGACGTCGGAAAATACGTCATCCTGCCGGGAGATCCCAAGCGCTGCCGCAAAATCGCGGCTTACTTCGACGACGCGGTGCAGATCGCTGACAGCCGCGAGTTCGTCACCTGCACCGGGACGCTGGACGGCGAAAAGGTCAGCGTCACTTCCACGGGAATCGGAGGCCCTTCCGCGTCGATCGCTCTCGAGGAGCTGGTAAAGTGCGGCGCGGACACGTTCATCCGGGTCGGAACCTGCGGCGGGATGCAGCTTCCGGTGCAGAGCGGCGATCTGGTGATCGCAACAGGCGCAGTCCGCATGGAAGGAACATCCAAAGAATACGCCCCGATCGAGTACCCGGCGGTGGCGGACATCGACATTGTCGACGCGCTGCGCGAGTCCGCCCGGTCCCAGAAATTCCGCTATCACACGGGCGTTGTGGAGTGCAAGGATGCCTTTTACGGACAGCATGAGCCTGAGACGAAGCCGGTAGGCTATGAACTGCTCAACAAATGGGAAGCCTGGAAAAGGCTCGGCTGCCTTGCGTCGGAGATGGAGTCGGCCGCCCTGTTTATTGTGGGAGCTTCCCTGCATGTCAGGGTCGGCAGCGTATTCCTGGTGATGGCCAACCAGGAGCGGGCGAAGGCGAAACTGCCCAACCCTGTGGTCCATGACACGGACGGCGCGATCCGCACGGCCATCGGAGCGCTGCGCGTCCTGATTAAGCAGGACAGGGAAAAGGAAGCGGAACAGAACAGGGAAAACATGGTCTGACAGGCAGGCCTGAACAAAAACCTGCCGCTGTTCACAGATACGATGCGGGCTGCGGCGGAGAGGACAGGAGAATGAACAGGGAAAAAGATTTCATCCTTCCGGAGGAAGAGCAGGAGCAGGCGGGAGAGGTTCTGAACAACCAGCCGCCGGAACCGGGAACCGATACCATGGAAGACCAGGCTGCCGGAGATGATTCGGTCGTTGTGCCGGACGCGGGAGACCTGACTCACCAGACCGGGAAGGAAGGCGACATTCTTGTGATCGGCATCGCCGGAGGAACCGGCAGCGGAAAATCCACGCTCACCCAGCGCATTGTCCGCCAGTTCGGGGAAAATATCACGGTGATCCATCACGACGATTATTACAAGGCCCACAATAACATGACGCTGGAAGAGCGGTCCAAACTCAACTACGACCATCCGAACGCTTTTGACACGGACCTTCTGATTGAGCACCTGAAGAAACTCAAGGCCGGCAAGCCGATCAAGAGCCCGATCTACGATTTCACTATCCACAACCGCAGCCAGAACTGGAAGATGATCTATCCCAGCAGCGTGATCATTGTGGAAGGCATCCTGATCTTTTCCGACCAGAGGCTGGTCGATATGATGGACATCAAGATTTTCGTCGACACGGACGCGGATATCCGCCTGATCCGCCGGATCAAGCGGGACGTCCAGGAGCGCGCGAGAACGCTGGACTCCGTGATCAACCAGTACCTTTCGACCGTAAAGCCGATGCACGAGCAGTTCGTCGAACCCAGCAAGAAGAACGCGGATATCATCGTCCCGACGGGCGGGAAGAACTCAGTGGCCATGGAAATGATTGAGAATCGTATCGAAAAACATCTGGAGCGGATAAGACAGAAAGAGAGGGCCTGAGAGCAGGAGACCGACAGACGGCGGGACTCCGCGGATCAGCCCCGGAAGTATCCCCTTTCACAGAACCTGGAAAGCCATGGTTCTGCGGAGGGGGATTTTTTATGGAATGCTTCCCCGGGGATGCGCCTGGGATAAACTGACACGTCGGTGCCCTGCCTGTGCCTGATGCGCCTGGGAAATAACTGACACGCCCGGACGGCAGATAATCTGCCGCCTGCCAGGCCAGAGACCGAAAAGCGGAGCTGGGGGCGTCGGACGGTCAGTCCCCGGACAGATAATGAGAAAATGAAACGCCCGGACTGACAAAATCACGGAAACAGAGGCGGAGAAAACCGGATAAAAGGAAGAAGGTCTGAAAATTGAACAAACTGGTCGGATTTTTGAAAATTTTATCGTTCATATTTGGGTATAATTGAACCAGAACAAGCGGGCAGACCCGCCAAAGGAGGAAAAAATCAATGAAAATCAGAAGAATTGTCGCGATCTCTATGGCCGCAATGATGGCACTGGGGACAACTGTGTACGCGGACGAAGCCACATCGGAAGAGGCTTCCGACGCTGAGCTGCGTGTCGCATGGTGGGGCAGCCAGGAGCGCCACAACGCTACCATCGCCGCGCTCGACGCTTACGCCGAAAAAACCGGCGTGACCATGACCTATGAGTACACCAGCTGGGACAGCTACTTCGAGAACCTGGCGACACAGGCGGTCGGCAACAACCTTCCTGACATCATTCAGATGTCCACCACCGATATCATCAACTATTCCAGAAACGGACAGATCATTGATCTGCAGCAGTACATCGACGACGGAACGATCAGCACCGAATACATTGATGTCGACAGCCTTTCCGGCGGTGTCGTCGACGGGCAGATGGCAGGTATCACTACCGGCGTGAATACCGTCGGCGTGATGTTCAACAAGGATATCTTTGACGAGGCCGGCATCGATTATCCGACCGACGACTGGACCTGGAGCGATTTCATCCAGACGGCGAAAGATATCTATGACAAGACCGGCGTACAGACGGATATCCCGTTCCTCGCCGAGGCAAGATGGCTTGTCGAGGATATGGTCCGCTGCTTCGGCTATGATTTCTTCTCCGAGGACGGCGAGTCCCTTCCGTGGGCAGATGACGATGACGTGAAGAGCGCTGTGGAGTCTGCCATCCAGGATATCAAGGACGGCGTTGACGCCGGATACTTCGTGGATCCGGAGATTCAGATCGCCTGGTCCACAACGGAAGAGAACTACATTGTCACCGGTCAGTCGGCAATGTCCTTCATCCTGAGCAACTATTACACAATCTATGCCGGCGCGGGCGACGCGTCCTACGACATGGTTATGCTTCCGAAGCTTGACGACGGCGAGCAGACCGGCATGTATCTCAACCCGAACATGTACTGGTGCATTTCCAAGAACTGCGAAGATCCGGCGGCTGCTGCGGCTGTGATCAATTACCTGATCAACGATGAGGACGCCTGCCAGCTTCTCGGAACTGACCGCGGCATCTACCTGAACACTGAGCTTCGCGATCTCCTGGCCAACAGCGACGATGTCTCCGATGACATCAAGACCGTCCTGAACTACGTCGGCAGAGTACAGGAAGTTGTCCCGTCCGTCAATCCGGCTGACCCGGTCAATTCCGCCGAGGCGATCTCCGTTCTGAAGAACGATTACACCTCCGTCATGTACGGTGAGATGACTCCGGAAGACTGCATCCAGGATTTCATTGACCAGTCTTCTTCCATCCTTCCGGAATAATCCGGACGGGGAATAAACCGGACAAAGAAAATACTGCGGCTGTCCCCGGGGCTTTCACGGGGAAGAGTCCGCGGAGAATTTGCAAAGATTTTAATGCAGAGTGGAGGCGGAGGCCTCCATTCTGCGGTTAAGGGGGCCTGTCATGAAATCCACTGTGTCTGCGGGCATGCGGAAGCGCAGGAGAAAAGAAAACCTGATCGGGTATCTGTTCATCGGACCCTGGCTGGTGTGCTTTCTCGCCTTTACGGCGGTACCGTTTGTCGCGTCATTTTTCCTTTCTCTCACGGAATACGATATGCTGTCCGCTCCGAAATTCGTCGGCCTGGACAACTATATCAAGATGTTCACTTCCGACAGGCTGTTCAAACAGTCGCTGGGAGTGACCTTCAAATTCGTGTTCATCTCGATCCCGCTCAGGCTTCTGTTTGCCCTGATCGTAGCACTGATCCTGAACCGCGATTCAAAGATGATCCCGCTGTACCGCATTGTCTACTACCTCCCCTCGATCCTGGGCGGCAGTGTGGCTGTGTCCGTCATGTGGAGATATGTGTTCTCCAAGACCGGTGTTTTCAACACGGCACTGCAGGCGCTCGGCATCAACTGCACGATCAGCTGGATATCCAACAAGGATACGGCACTGTGGAGCATTATCCTTCTGTTCATCTGGCAGTTCGGCTCCCCGATGCTGATCTTCCTTTCCGGACTGAAGCAGATTCCGAAGAGCTATTACGAGGCAGCCCAGGTGGATGGCGCGGGCCCGGTCAAAAAGTTCTTTTACATCACGCTGCCGCTCCTCACCCCGATCATTTTCTTCAACCTCGTCATGCAGATGATCGGCGGATTCATGGTATTCTCCCAGGCGATGATTATCACCGACGGAGGCCCGATGAACCGCACCCTGATGTACGCCCTGTACCTGTACCGGCAGAGTTTCGCCTACTACAAGATGGGCTACGGCTGCGCGCTCGCCTGGGTCCTTCTGGTGATCATCGGCATCTTCACGGCGCTGATCTTCAGGTCATCCAGCATGTGGGTGTTCTATGAGAATTCGATGAGCAACGACGCGAAGCCGAAGAAGCGCAGAGGCAGAAAGAAGGCGGCGGCATGAAAAAGAAAAAAGTCGTGAATACCATCCTCTTTCACGTGTTTGTCGCCGGGATCGGATTCATCATGGTCTATCCGCTGATCTGGATGTTCTTCAGCTCCTTCAAGGCAAGCGAAGATGTGCTCTCCACCGTGGGACAGCTGATTCCGACGGAATGGCACCTGGACAACTACCGCAACGGCTGGAAGGGCTTCGGCGGAACGACATTCGCCACCTTCTTCAAAAACTCATTTATCGTCACGTTCCTGTCGGTTCTCGGAAACATCTTCGGATCCGCCACGGCGGCTTACGGATTTTCGAGGGTGAAGTTCGCGGGACGCCGCTTCTGGTTCCTGATGATGATGATCACGATGATGGTTCCGTCCCAGGTCCTGATTGTTCCGCAGTACATTATTTTCCACAAGCTGGGATGGGTCGATACCTTCCTGCCGCTGGTGGTCCCGGAATGGGGCGGAAGAGCGTTTTTCATCTTCCTGATCATGCAGTTCATCCAGGGTATCCCGAAAGAACTGGACGAAGCGGCGGAGATCGACGGCTGCGGCAAGATCCGCCTGTTCATTTACGTGATGCTTCCGCTGATTGTCCCGGCCATCGCGACAAGCGCCATCTTCGCTTTCTACTGGAAGTGGGATGACTTCATGGGTTCCCTGCTGTACCTGAACAATCCGAAGAATTATACGGTCGCGATCGCACTGAAATTGTTCACGGATCCGACGGCAGTATCGGATTACGGGGCTATGTTTGCGATGTGCGTACTGTCACTGCTCCCCGTGATCATCCTTTTCCTGCTGACGCAGAGATATATCGTCGACGGGATCGCGACTTCCGGCCTGAAGGGATGACAGACCGGGAGGCGGACGCGGGCGGCGCGGCGGAGAAAAGGAAAAATTCCGCCGCGGCTGAAAAACGGATGCCGGCGCTGTATAATATGGACAGTGATACACGTGCGAAAACAGCCGGCCGCCGCAGTTCATGCCGGAACTATCCCGGTGAGGACTGAACCCGGGGAAGAATCTGTGTTATCCTCGGCGCCGGCACGTCCGGCTTGAATGCTTACCGAAAGAATGCCGGAAGAGAAATCTTCCGGCTTTTCTTTAAACACACGGGTCCGCGGCAGACGGATTCCGGAACAGCTGAATTCTGGAACAGCCAGGTCCGCGGCAGATGAATTCCGAAACAGCTGAATTTTGGAACAGCCGGATCCGCGGCAGACGGATTCCTAAAACGCAGAACCCCGGAACAGCCGGCTGCCCTGGCAGCCGGACTTCCGCCGTCGGCAGTCCGGGCGGAGGACATTGGTGGAGGATCTTCCCTTGAAACGCAGAAAATTATCGCTGTCACAGCACATGGCGGCCATTATCATCCTGACGCTGATACTTCTGGTCGTGTCCACGTCCGCGGTTATGTACCGGATGGAAGCGGCAAATTTCAGCTATTTCTACCATCTGAACTGCGAGCTGATGGATTCGTCCGTCTCTACGGTGGAAGATCAGCTGACGGATCTGGAAAACCTGACTTACAGCCTGATTGTCTGCGATGAAGTACAGGATAACGGCAGCCGCCTTCTGGAGACGGAACAGGATGGGACGTCCTCGCGGCGGGCCGTGCTGCTGACTGAGATCACCGGGGAAATCCAGAGGCAGATTTCCGAAAACCACGCGGTTGTCTGCGCCAATTTCATTGACAACAGGGGAGAAGTCCAGACGGTTGCCTCCACCAGGTACATCCGTCTTGGAATCCAGGCGGCAGAAAAAGTAAATGAACTGGCTGTCAGTGCGGGAGGAGATTACGTTCTGCTGCCGGGGACCGACTATACCGGAAACGAAGATATCCTGATTTTCGCGCGGGAGGTACGGGAGAAGAAAGACCTTACCATGCGGCATATCGGCACCATAGTGCTGATGGTCAGCGCTTCGAAAATGGCGTCCGTGCTGACGGACACTTTCGACGGGGCGGTCGTCATGCGGTCGGAGGACGGCAGTCTCCTGTATGTCCTGAGCCGAAATTCCTCTCTGCGGAGAGAAGCGGCGGATAATCTGGACCTGATTGCAGCGGAGAGCACCGAAGATTACAAAATTGTGGAATTGAACGGCAGCCGCTACTTTGAGGTTGTTCTGCGGGACAGCGGAAACCGGTTCCTGTACTACGCACTGACGCCGTACAACAGCCTTTTTTCGGAAATCAGGCGAGTGTTTGCGCAATATCTTCTGATTTTTCTCGGTTTTTCGGGCGCGGCGATATTGATGGCGGCGTTTCTGTCCCACCGGACAACGCGCGGCGTGAGGCAGTTTACCGATTATATCCGGAAGATCTCGCCGTCCAAAGACGATTTTCTGCCGCAGTACCAGCCTCTGGACGAAAAAGACAGGGACGTCTTCGAGCTGGAAAGAGCCTTCAACGCGATGTCCGACCGGATCAACCGGCTGGTCCGCGATAACTACCGCAAGCAGATTCTCGCGAAGGACGCGCAGCTGTCCGCGCTTCAGTCGCAGATGAATCCCCATTTCCTGTATAATTCCCTGAACTTCATCTACTGGCTGGCGAAAGACGAAAAGGCTGATGAAACAGCGGAGACGATCAGCAGCCTGAGTGGCCTGCTGCATCAGACGGTCAGCAATCACAACCCGGTTGTCACTCTGGATGAGGAACTGGATATCGCATGCCAGTATATTGCCCTGCAGAAAAAGAGGTTCGGAGACAGGATGATCATCAGTTTCGATGTTCCCGGGGAGTGCAGCAGCCTTGCCGTCCCCAGATTCATGCTTCAGCCTCTGATCGAAAACGCGATCACCTACGGAGTCGAGCGCATGGTGGATCCGTGCACAATCCGGGTGCATGTCGAACAGAGGAATGAACTGTGCCTCTGCCAGGTCAGAGATAACGGGCCGGCGCCGGAGAAAGATCTGATGAGAAGACTCCGCACCGGGGAGATTACCCCGCATGGAAACGGCGTCAGCCTGCTGAACATCGACGAGAGAATCCGCACGATTTACGGCCCGCAGTATGGCATTCAGGTCTATTTTGACGAAGAGAAAAGAGAAACCGTTGTGCAGGCAGCTTTTGCGGCGATGAGCGTGGAAGAGTGCCTGAGAAAACAGGATGCCTGACGAAGCAGAGAAAAGGATGCCGAATGGCGGAACAGGGCGCCCGACATGACAGCGGACATTGATGCCTGAGCGGCAGAACAGGGCGCCTGACATGACAGCGGACACCGATGCCTGAGCGGCGGAACAAGGCGCCCGACATGACAGCGGAAACGGCTGACCGAAAGAACGAAAAGAGAGAACGGAAATGACAGAGAAAAGGGAAACCCGGAATGATGGGGAAGGGAAACCTGAAACAGCGGAAGATAGCCGGATATACCGTGTAATCTTTGTTGACGACGAAGAGTTTGTCCGCGATTCGATCACCCGGCAGGTTCCCTGGAAGGATTATGGGATTGAGATTGTGGAGAGCGCGGCGAACGCGGCACAGGCACTCGATTATCTCGGTAAACACGAGGCGGACCTGATGCTTACTGACATCGTGATGCCGGTGATGGACGGACTGGAGCTGATCAGGCGCGCCAGGGCGATGAAACCGTCGATGGAGATAATCGTGATGAGCGGGTATGCCGATTTTTCCTATTGCCAGAGGGCACTTCGCATGGGATGCAGAGACTATCTTCTGAAACCGATCGACCAGAACGCGCTCCTGCACGCCATATCAGAATGCAGGGAGCACAGATTCGGGACCGCGCGGGAAAACAGCCCGGCGGCGGACGAGAAACTGGCCCCGGAAGCGGCCGGCAGCCTGGAAGCCGGGCTGACGGCTCCGGCCCGGGCGGTGGAGTATTCACAGACTGTCAAAAAACTGCTGAAGATCATCGACGATGAATTCGCCAATCCGGACCTTTCGCTGAAATGGATTTCCGCAAACAAGATGTACCTGAATGAAGATTACCTGGGTAAAGTTTTCTCCCGGGAGGTGAAGCAGAAGTTTACTACTTATCTGCTGAATTACCGGATCCGTTTCGCGATGAAACTGCTGGCGCGGAGCAGCGACCTTCTGATCACGGACATCGCTGAAAAATCCGGTTTCGGTGAAAACTCCCAGTATTTCGCCAGCATGTTCAAGAAGACGACAAAGTTTACCCCCTCTGAATACCGGAAAATGATCACCGGGAAGTGATTTGCCGCTGCACAGCCCGCAGAGGATGCCGTCATCTGCTGACTGGCAGGAATGTTTATATATTTAGCATACTGTTCACAGTTTCTTTACACTTATGGGCTGGACGAATCAGATTTTTTTGCGTATAATACGACTCGATATCCGGAAAATCCGGTTATCCAATGATTTACCATTGAATTGGGAGGAATGAATGATGAAAAAGAGAATTTTGGCAGTTGCAGCGGCGGCTATGATGATGGTTTCGCTGGCAGCATGTGGAAGCTCTTCTGATAAGACGACAACCGCAGCTACAACGACAACCGCAGCTACTACTACCACCGCAGAAGCAACTACGACGGCAGCTTCCACTACCAAGGCATCTTCCACGACCACGACCACAACGGCGGAGGATACCACCACTACAGCTGAGGATACCACCGAGGCTGCTGAGAGCGAAGCGGACGAGACCACTGCTTCCGAGAACTAATCTGTATCGGGCATGATGCTGATGAAAGAACAGTTTCCGAAAGGGGCTGTTCTTTTTTTGTATGCGGAGCAAGGAAATGATCTTTTTATATTCGGAGCCTGCCCGGGGATTTTCATCCGCCGGAGGATGATTGGGAAAATGAAAAAATGCCCTTGCCAACGGGGTTCCGATAGTGTAAAATATAAACCGTATGATGAAATTTTAACAATTCATCAGTTCGATCAAATCAGGAGGAAAAAATCATGGCAGTAAGAGTAGCTATCAATGGTTTTGGCCGTATCGGCCGTCTTGCTTTCAGACAGATGTTCCAGGCTGAAGGTTATGAAGTTGTAGCAATCAACGATCTGACCAGCCCGGAGATGCTTGCTTATCTTCTGAAGTACGATACCACTCATGGCAGATACAATGGAACCGTTGAGGCAGCTGATGATGCTATTATCGTCAACGGCAAGAAGATCACCATCTACAAGGAAAAGGATGCCGCTAATCTTCCGTGGAAGGAACTCGACATCGATGTTGTTCTTGAGTGCACCGGTTTCTACACTTCCAAGGAAAAATCCATGGCTCACATCAATGCCGGCGCAAAGCACGTCGTCATTTCCGCTCCGGCTGGCAAGGATCTGAAGACCATCGTTTACAATGTAAACCACAAGACTCTGACCGCTGATGATCAGATCATTTCCGCTGCTTCCTGCACCACCAACTGCCTGGCTCCGATGGCTAAGGCCCTGAATGATCTTTCTCCGATCAAGAGCGGCTTCATGACCACCATCCACGCTTACACCGGCGATCAGATGATCCTCGACGGACCGCAGCGCAAGGGCAACCTCCGCCGTTCCAGAGCAGCAGCTCAGAACATCACTCCGGCATCCTCCGGCGCAGCAAAGGCTATCGGCCTTGTTCTTCCGGAACTTGACGGCAAGCTGAACGGCGCTGCACAGCGTGTTCCGGTAGCTACCGGCTCCACCACCATCCTTGACGCTGTTGTCACCGGCAAGTGGACCGCAGAGCAGGTCAACGCGGCGATGAAGGCTGAGGAGAGCGAGTCCTTCGCTTACAACACCGATGAGATCGTTTCCTCCGATATCATCAACAGCACCGCTGGTTCTATCTTCGACGCTACCCAGACCAAGGTTCTTCCTCTTCCGGATGGCGACACCCTCGTACAGGTTGTTTCCTGGTACGACAACGAGAACTCCTACACCAGCCAGATGGTCAGAACCATCAAGTATTTCGGTTCTCTGATCAGCAAGTAATTCGGGTTCCCGCCTGAATGGCAGTCATCTGCCTATCACATCAGAATTTCGGAGAGGTCCGGAGCCTGAGGGCCCCGGACCTCTCTTTCTGGTCAGAATATCCGGCAGGAGCTTATTCGCGATGCTCCCGGGTATTCTCTCCTCCCTTTTCAGAAAATCATCAGAATTCAGAAAGAGGTAATCACCATGGCAACACTGAATAAGAAGACGGTTGACGATTTCAATGCGGCCGGCAGAAGAGTTCTTGTCAGATGCGACTTCAACGTACCGCTCAAGAACGGTGAGATCACCGATGAGACCCGTATCGTTGCGGCGCTTCCGACAATCAAAAAACTGATGGGCGAAGGCGCGAAGGTCATCCTCTGCTCCCACCTCGGCAAGGTAAAGAACGGGCCGAACGAGGGCGAGTCCCTGGCACCGGTCGCGAAGAGACTTTCCGAGAAGCTCGGCAAGGAAGTAAAATTCATCTCTGATTACAACGTCACGGGCGAAGCGGCGACGAAGGCTGTTGCCGAGATGAAGCCGGGCGATGTCATCCTTCTCCAGAACACTCGTTTCAGAGGCAAGGAAGAGACCAAGCCGGAAGTGGCAGGCGATGGCTTCGCGAAAGAGCTTGCCGATCTGGCGGACGATTATGTGTGCGACGCGTTCGGATCCGCTCACAGAGCGCACGCTTCCGTTTCTGTCGTTACCAAGTACATCCGCGCGAAGGGCGGCAACTGCGCAGTCGGCTACCTGATGCAGAAGGAGATTAAGTTCCTCGGCAATGCTGTTGAGAACCCGGTCCGTCCGTTCGTCGCTATCCTCGGAGGAGCAAAGGTCGCGGACAAGCTCAACGTTATCTCCAACCTGCTGGAAAAGTGCGACACCCTGATCATCGGCGGCGGCATGGCCTACACCTTCATCAAGGCGCAGGGCGGCGAGATCGGAACTTCCCTGGTGGACGATACCAAGATCGACTACTGCAAGGAGATGCTTGACAAGGCAAAGAAACTTGGAAAGACCCTCCTGCTTCCGGTGGATACCGTCGTCACCGCGTCCTTCCCGGATCCGATCGATGATCCGAACATCAAAACCGAGGTTGTCGACACCATGAAGATCCCGGCAGACCGCATGGGAATGGATATCGGCCCGAAGACCATCGAGCTTTACACGAATGCCGTCAAGTCCGCAAAGACAGTTGTCTGGAACGGACCGATGGGCGTGTTTGAAAACCCGGTTCTTGCCGCAGGCACCAAGGCTGTCGCCGCAGCGCTCGCTGAGACTGACGCCACCACTATCATCGGCGGCGGCGATTCCGCGGCTGCTGTGAACCAGCTCGGATATGCGGACAAGATGACCCATATCTCCACCGGCGGCGGCGCTTCTCTTGAGTTCCTCGAGGGCAAGGCGCTTCCGGGCGTTGTTTCCGCTGACGACAAAGACTGAGACTGATTTTTCCGCGCCTGCCGGGGTGAAGGCCGAGCTTTCGCCCGGCAGGCACGATTTATGTGAGAGAACGGCGGCGGAACTGCCGCCGGAAGGAGAATACCATGGCCAGAAAGAAGATTATTGCCGGAAACTGGAAGATGAACAAGACTCCGTCCGAAGCTGTAGAGCTCGCGAAGACACTGATCCCGCTTGTCGCGGACGCGGACGTCGACGTTGTTTTCTGCGTTCCGGCTATCGATATCGTCCCGGTTGTCCAGGCGGTCAAAGGGACGAACATCCATGTCGGCGGCGAGAACCTTTATTTTGAGGACAAAGGCGCTTACACCGGAGAAATTTCGGCCGATATGCTGCTGGATGCCGGCGCTGAGTATGTCATCATGGGACATTCCGAGAGAAGAGGGTATTTCCATGAGACCGACGCGGATATCAACAAAAAGCTGAAGAAGGCTCTCGAAAAGGGCCTGAAGCCGATTGTCTGCTGCGGCGAATCCCTGGAGCAGAGAGAGCAGGGCATCTGCTTCGACTGGATCCGCATGCAGATCAAGATCGCTTTCCAGGGCGTTTCCGCTGACGACGCGAAGAAAGTTACCATCGCTTATGAGCCGATCTGGGCAATCGGAACCGGAAAGACCGCTACCGCTGACCAGGCTGAGGAAGTCTGCAAGGCTATCCGCGATGTGATCGGCGAGATCTATGACGCTGACACCGCAGAAACGATCCGCATTCAGTACGGCGGCTCCATGAACGCCGGAAACTGCAAAGAACTGCTGGCAAAGCCGGACATCGACGGCGGACTGATCGGCGGCGCGTCCCTGAAGCCGGATTTCGGAAAGATTGTCAACTACGACAAGTGATTTTTCCTGAGCGGCAGAATTTTCCAGACCGGCCGGTATGGAAACATACCGGCCGGTCTGGAAACATACCGGCCGGCCCATTTATTACCCGGCCTGTTTATTATCCGGCCGTTTATTACCCGGTTTGTTTTTGCCCGGTTCATTTTCCGCACGTTCTGTTTTTGCGCGGCTGTGTTACGGGAGGCGGCGGCACGGGCAGGAGGACGGAAGGCAGTGACAGAAAATGCCTGATGACTGTGCTGCTGTGAAAAGCCGGATATGCGGCGGACAGGTGAAACTGAATGGAAAGCACCAAAGTTTGTGAAACCTGAGGCCCTCTGACTGCCCTGATCCGGATTTTATGCACTTTGCTTTGGCACAGTGAATATATTTCGGAAAAACGGATGTATAAAACGGACGAAGAATGTATAATTCTTTTGAAACCATGGTGAATATATCTTTGTCAATTTGACAAAAAATGGCGGTATCAGACGGTTTCCGCCGGAATCTGTACCGATTTCCGGCCTGAATACCGCAGAAACGGAGAAAAATTCAATTCAGAAAACCTCTCTGGCACTCACTTCAACAGAATTTGAATATTGTGACGGCAAACAATGCGTTAGATTTGCCTATTTTGGGAATAAAACGGCTGAAAAAATACTGCGATTTCATCAAAAATAGTCAATCTGTGCGGGAGTTGTTCTTTTTTTGACAAGCCCACCATGAGATGCTATATAGTAACCGGTCTGCGGGAGATTTGACCGCAGGCCAGCCCGCAGTCTTCCGGACAGGCAGCGAACCGGAAGCGGCAGGCGGAGCGGCAGCCAGCTGATCTGGATGTTCCGGGTTTTCTGTCCGGCGGCGGATGACACGGCATCGGATCTGGATTTTCAGACAAACTCTCTTTAAGATTGGAGTGATATAAATGTATACCAGAAAAATCAGGTTATCCCGTGAAACGGTTCAGCCTTTCGTCAACGCGGCAAGCAGATGTGATTTCCACATCGATGTGTCCAATGACAGAATGACCGTCAGCGCAAAGTCGATTATGGGTGTATTCAGCCTTGACCTGACTCATGAGCTTACTGTGAAATATCCTGAGAGGGATGAGCAGTTTGAGGTTGTCTTAAACCAGCTTGCGGCCTGAATTTTTTTTGCCCGGGATTGGAAACGTTTCCGATCTCTCAGGGTGAAGTCGTTTTCATGGTCGAATCCATGAAACCCGGGACGAAATTGTCGAAAGAATCAGGTTGAAAGTTCCGTTTTCCACTAGTATGCTGTTTGTACAGGGAGCCGACAGGCTCCTGTCCGGTGAACCGAAAATCGCGTGATACAAAAGAACTGCTTCTGCAGAGGTCAGGCTTAAGCGCCGCAGCCTCTGCGGAGGCAGTTTTTTTATGCGGTGGATCCCGGCGGCCCTGCAACTGCGTTTCTTCCAGAGACCTGAAAGGGCAGCCTGCTCCGCATCAGCAGGCTCCGATCCGCATTTCAGTGAAATCCGTATCTGCAGGGGACATTCCTGAAATCCTGAATGCTTTTGTCTGCAGGTGCCGGATGGCACGATCTTCTGGGAGGATTTCCGTATCATCCGCGGTGCGGCATTCATTCACCGGAAGCAGCAAAAGCTGCAGAAAGGGGAGCGGAGCAATGAGAAAATGCAAGCAACGGATCAGAGCCCTGATGTGCGGCATTGTCTGTACAGCGGCACTGGCGTTTCCGCAGGCGGGGTATGCGTCAATGATGTCTGCGGGCACACCGGAGAAAAGCAATCGTCTGCAGGCGGTTTCTGTGATCAGGGAAGAGCAGGACACGGAACTTTCCGGAACGGAATCGCTTCCACCCGATGGGTCTGATGATTCAGCAGGAAGCACTGCGGAGGAGGCCCTGTCAGCAGAGACGGAGGAGGACTCAACCGGCGAGGCTTCCGGCGGAACAGCCGATTCCGACAGTGATGAGATCGTCACGGAGAGTTCAGCCAGTGTTTCGGGCGGCGGAACGGCTGATTCAAAAAATGCCGGGACCGTTACAGACAGCGGAGAGACGGTTTCTGACAGCACCGGAACATCAGGGGATGCCGGGGAAAACAGTACGGATTCCGTGGATACTGCAGCGGCAGCCGATGTAGACATAGATTCGGCGGAAGCGGGGACAGCGGAAGAAACGGAATCAGAAGGAACGACAGAAGAAGAAAACACGGCCGAGGAAACGAAGCCGGGAGAAACCACGGAAGAAGAGAGTACGGCGGGGGAAACGAAGCCGGGAGAAAACGCGGAAGAAGAGAGTACGGCCGAGGAAACGAAGCCGGGAGAAACGACAGAAGAAGAGAACACGTCGGAAGATTCGACGGCCGAAGAAACATCAGCGGAAAAAACAGAACATTTGTTCCGTATTTATACTGATGAGGAAACCGCAGCCGAAGGAGATGAGCTGGCGTCATCGGCGATGACGTTTCAGAGCGGACCGCGCAGGGCGGCGGCCGCGTCCTCAGCGAAGGGGACTGCGTCGCAGATCGTCGCCCAGGCACTTTCCCGGCTCGGCGCGGGCTATTCCCAGGCGAACCGCCTCGGCCCTGATTACTATGACTGCAGCGGCCTGCTTTACAGCTGCTTTACCTCCCTGGGGATTACGCAGAATGTGCCAGACACAACCGCGGGCTGGGATCAGCTGTGCAGCGGCCTTGACATCGGAAGCGTCGTGACGTTCTCCGGAAGCGGCGGATCCATCTCCTATCAGCTGACAGCCAAAAACACGGACGTGCTGTCCAACCCGGCGGCGTTCAGCACCCCGGGTACCATCATGATCTTTATTTTGCCAGGCGCCAGTTCCGGCCACGCCGCCATCTCGCTGGGCAGCATTCCCAGGCAGGACAGCGGGTATGATCCGAATACCAACGCCTCTGCCATCGTGACGGCGACGGAAACATACCTCAAAAATCTGCTCAGTTCGACCTACGGGGTAAGCATGAGCCTTTTGAACGGAACAAACCGTGTTTCCGGAAACCCGAATGTGTGGACGGACGCCAGGTACCTCGGCACCGACATGAACCGCGGCGCGGACGGCTATTCCGGCCCCTACAACTCCATCTACCGGGTGGACGCCCTGAACACCCGGTTCGGCGTTTCGGTGAACAACCTCACCACAGGCAAATCCGGCAGTAACGTCCGGTATGTGCTTGTGCCGTACACCGAGCCTGAAAAAGGAAATCTGTCGGTCTCGAAAAAGGGAAAGTACACCGGAACGGCCGCGGCCGGTGCAGTGTTCGATCTGTATGTGGATCAGGCCTGCACGTCTCTGATCGGGGAGTATACGACTGACAGCAGCGGAAGCTTTCAGGCTGCCGGGCTGAACGCAGGAACTTATTACCTGAAGGAAAAATCCGCGCCGGATGGCTTTACGCCGGATACCTCGACGGTCTGGACGGTCGCCGTGGAGAAAGACAGCACCGCGGCGCAGCAGGTAACGAATGATGAGTGGAGCGGAACGCTGAAAGTCCTGAAAACCGACGCGGCCGACGGGACGGCCATCCCAGGCGGCTCTTTCACCCTGCAGGAATGGAGCGGCGCCGCCGGGAACTATCAGGACGTCGGAATCCTGACCAATGAGGGCGGAGGTATCCATCAGGTTACCAGTTATACGGTGCGCAGCACCGGAAAGACGGTCTCAGGCGGCAGAATTTACTATACGCCGGACAATACCGGGAAATTCCGGGTGGTGGAGACGGCCAATCCCGAGGGATACACCGGCAGTTTCTCCGCTGAAGTCACGATCAGCAAAGCTGGTCAGGAGTTCAGTTTCACCGCGGAAAACACGCCGAATCCGGGAAAAATTGAAATCCGAAAGCAGGGCCTGGACGAGGAGACCGGCAAAACAGCACCGCTCGCCGGGTCGGTATTCGGAATCTATTCTTCCCTGAGCGACGCGCAGGACGCTTCGGAGACATCCGATCGGGCCGTCGCGATTCTGACAACAGCCTGCTAAGTAAAAGTCAAGGAGGAAATTGAAAGAAAATGGAGAGTATTTTTGGCACAAGTATTCAGGCCGTCTTCATCCAGGCGGCCTGAAATGCCACAGTAAATGGCTTTAGGATTCT
>JBMNRC010000025.1:0-38373 GCA_050944455.1 Lachnospiraceae bacterium | reverse complement strand
ACAGCTTCTTTCAGATTCCGCCTCACGGCGGACACCCTTGCTGTTCAGCTATGTACTTCCTCGCTGCCAAGGCGTACCAGGGACTTTCACCCATTAGAGCGCGCCCATGGCGCGCATACTAAAAAAAGCGCCTCTCTTTCGAGAGGCGCGGCAGTTTGTGAGACACGCGGGATTCGAACCCGCGACACCTTGATTAAAAGTCAAGTGCTCTACCGACTGAGCTAGTATCCCATACTGGGCCAGTTGGATTCGAACCAACGAATGCAGAAGTCAAAGTCCTGTGCCTTACCGCTTGGCGATAGCCCAAGAAGCAGGGGAGCAAACCTCTGCAAGGGTGGGTACAGGGACTCGAACCCTGGATCTCCAGATCCACAATCTGGCGCGTTAACCAACTACGCTATACCCACCATACGAGTGGAGATTACGGACGTCAGGAAGAAGGAAGGGATCGGGGTGACAGGATTCGAACCTGCGGCTTCCTGGTCCCAAACCAGGCGCTCTACCAAGCTGAGCCACACCCCGGTTATGCCCTTGACGCAAAGGAGATTATACTAGAACGCGGTATATCTGTCAAGAATATTTTTAATTTCGGACACAATTTCGCGGATCCGCACAGATTCCGCCGCCGAAAGCTTTGAAAAACCCGCGTGATATCTATTGTATGCGGTTTCCCGCATGAAACAGAAAAGGCGGCCGAAGGCCTGAAAAACCCGGCTGCCACCCATCGTAAGAAGTTTCCCGCACGAAACAGAGAAGGCGGCCGATGATCCAGGAAAACCCGGCTCCCGTGCATCGAAAAAGTTTTCCCGCACGAAACAAAGAAAACGGCCGAAACCCCTGGAAAACCCGGCCGGTTTATACCGTGCCCTTCGAAAAGTGCAGCTCGCCGTCATCGTCAACTTCGGCCAGGATGTAAGAAGGAACGCGGTCGTAGGGAATCGAAATGCTCCCGGGGTTCATCACTGTCACGCCGTCCATCGTATCCATCAAAAACACGTGGGTATGCCCGAACATCGCGATCTGGCAGCGGTTGGTTTTCGCCGCCCTGGCCAGCTGATTCACCCCTGCCCGGACGCTGTACAGATTTCCGTGCGTCAGGAAAACCCGATATTTTCCGAGCGCAATCACTTTCGCGCCCGGAAGTTTTCCCCCGCTGTCGCAGTTTCCGCGGACGGCCTCAACCCTGCATCCCGCGAGGGTCTCCAGCTGCTTCACCGTGAGTTCCGGCGTCTCGATATCGCCGAGATGAATCAGAAGGTCCAGGCGGTCGAAACGGCTGACCACCTTTTTCAGGTTCGCTGTAATTCCATGGGTATCGCTGACAATCAGAACTTTTTTCAACTGTCCACGGCTCCTTTTCCCAAACCTCTGTCATCTGCCGGCATTTCCCGGCAGCTTTTTCTCTTCCGGTCAGTGCTTCTGCTCCCTGCGCCTCCCGCAACCGGTCTGCGGGTAAAGGCAGGCCTGTGCGGCCGACAGCCGCTGCCAGGCGCCTCAGGCTGTTCATCGAGCATTCACGGCTCCGCTTTTTCCGCGATCAGGCCGACTGACCCTTGATGAGACAGGCATCCCCTGGTCATTCCACCGCTTTCCGCGCGATCAGGCCGAGAGACAGCAGCCGGTCTCTCATCGCGCGGAGCGCTTTCCCGCGGTGGCTGATCCGGTTTTTCTCCTCTTCCGTCAGTTCCGCGGTCGTTTTGCCCAGCTCCGGGACCAGGACGATCGGGTCGTAGCCAAAGCCGCCTTTTCCCGCCGGATGGTCCGCGATCTGCCCTTCGATCGTGCCGTGGGTAGTGATGATCCTGCCGTCCGGCAGGGAAGCCGCGATAGCGCACACGAAACGCGCGCTTCTCTCCGCTCCCGTTTTCCCGGCGAGCCTGTCGATGATCGCCTGGTTCTTCACCGCATAGGAAGTATCCGTTCCCATCCAGCGGGACGAGTAGATCCCCGGCGCCCTGCCGAGCGCGTCCACTTCCAGCCCTGAATCGTCCGCCAGGATAATCCCGCTGGTATAGGGGCGGACCGCCTTCACCTTGATAATGGCGTTCTCCTCGAAGGTTTTCCCGTCCTCCACGATATCGACGTCGATGCCGGCCTCCGAGAGCGACAGGATCTCGCAGTCGATGCCTTCCATGATCTCGCGGATCTCCCGCATTTTGTTCCTGTTGGACGTCGCAAAAACGATTCTGGTCATTCTGTTTTCCCGTCCCGGCCCGAACGGCCGGAACCCCATGCCGCCGCGGAGAAAGTTCCCCTGGGCGGCCTCGGCCCTTCATAGATATAAAAATACGTCTGAATCATCCCGTTGTAAATCTTGCGATTGCGGTCAGCCCGGCGCCCGATCATTTTTTCCGCGTCCTTGTAGGAGGTGATCAGGTACATCGACCACTTGTCCAGAAAAGAATAGCGGATGCCGAGCGCCCGGTAGATCGGCGGGAGCGTCTCCTGGTTCTCGAGCCGCTCTCCATACGGGGGATTCGTGATAATCACCCCGTAGGAGCCGCTGTGGGAAAGCTCCGCGACCGGCCTCCGGCCGAATTTCACCAGGTCCGCGACCCCCGCCCTTTCCGCGTTTTCCGAGGCCATGGCGACGCACTCCGGATCGATGTCGTATCCCTCGATATCGGTCTTCACCGAGTGATTCTCCAGATCCTGCGCCTCGCTGACCGCCTGGTACCACATCCGCCGGTCGATCAGGTTGTCCCAGTCTTCGGAAAGAAAATCCCGGTTGATGCCAGGCGCGATGTGAGCAGCCATCAGAGCCGCCTCGATCGGGAACGTTCCGCTGCCGCAGAACGGATCCACCAGCGGCCGCTCCGGATTCCAGTGAGTCAGCATCAGCAGCGGGGCAGCGAGGGTCTCGCTGATCGGCGCTTTCACGGTGCTGGTCCGGTAGCCTCGCTTGTGCAGGCTCTCCCCCGTCGTATCCAGGCCGACGATAAATTCGTCACGCAGGACAAAAACTCTCAGCGGATAAGCAGGCCCGGTCTCGGGGATGGTGTCCGTGTTCCACGACAGCATCAGGCTGTCGACAATCGCCTTCTTTATGATGGACTGGATATCGGACGGAGAGAACAGCCGGCTGCGTATGCTGGACGCCTTCGCGACCCAGCATTTCGCGCCGCGGGGCAGATAATCGCTCCAACGCACCATTCTCGTCTTCTCGTACAGCTCATCATAGGTGACGGCTGTGAAATCCGCGCATTTGAGCAGGATTCTCTCCGCCGACCGCAGAAAAATGTTAGCGCGGCAGACAGCGGAAATGTCGCCGGCAAAGGTAACTCTTCCGTCCTCCACCCGGGTAATTTCATACCCGAGATTCTGGATTTCCCGCTTCAGCACGGCCTCCAGCCCGAAATGGCAGGGCGCTATCAGTTCTACTCTGTTCATCTGTCCTCCACGAAGGGTCAGGCGCCGGGCCGCGGGAAACCAGCCGGCCGCCGCTCCCGGAGACGGCGCCGCGGCATTGCTTTACTTCTGTCTGGCCCTGAATGTTTTTACGTACTCGCAGCAGATCACGCACGCGCACACAATCACTACCGGCCAGAACAGGTACTTTACGACTCTGGCGGCGGACGGATACACGAAGAAGAGAATTAAAAGCCAAACCGCAACCGTGAGCACCTTCTGCCATACCGGCCCGTTTTCAAACGAATTCCAGGAAAACGGGTTCCAGCCCAGATGCTTCCAGTCGATCTTCGACCGGAAGGCCGTGCCGCTGTTCTCCGTTCCCTTGCTTCCGTTTTCCGCGTTGATGATGGATTTCGCGATCATCTGCGGGGTGCCGAGCCCGGAGAAAATTTCCGCGTCGGTCTTTCCGGCTTCCTTCTGGCTCTCGATGTACTCCCGGTAATAGTTGACGTTGTAGGCCGCCGCGTCATCGCTCACACGGCCTCTCAGAGCCTCCTTGAGCTCCGTCAGAAACTGCTTCTCGTTCATTGTCTGATCCCTCCTTCTGCAGCATACTTCAGTATTGATACAGTGTCATGGCGATTCTCAGATCATCATCGGTTTTCCCGTTGATCTTTGCTTTTTCGCCGCTTCGCGCGGTGCTCCCGCTCCCGCTTGTGCTGTCTGCCGAACTGTCAGCAGAACTCTGATCTTCATTGGAAGTCTTCCCGGTATCGCCTTCCGGCGAGGCAGCCGTGCTGTCTGTCTCATCCGCACTGTCAGTGCTGTCCGCCGAATCAGTGCCGTCCGTGCCTTCCGCCGCGTCCGCGTCGTCTGTACCGCCCGCTTCGTCCGCGCTGGTCACGGTCTGCGCCGGGATGGAGACCGCAAAGTCTTCATCGGCCCGGGTCACCGAAATCTCCGCGGTGATCTTCTCCCCGGGTTCCGTCGGAATTCCGCCCAGATACGCGTTGATCAGGTCGCCGTCGACCATGTTCAGGGTTTCCCAGTCCTGCTCGAAAATCACGGTTCCCGTGCCGTCCAGAAGAGTGAGCTTGATCACGCCGTCGTTCATGCGGCCGTTCACCAGAACCGGGAACTGGAGCTGGTCCAGCGTCGTCCCGTCGGAAATCATCGTCTGGGAGACGGTATCGCCGGTCTCATCCAGCAGCACCGCGGTATCCGTGTCCTCGTAGGTCACCTCGTACCCCGGCTGCGGTCCCGTTATGCTCTCGTGCAGGCACCAGAACGCCGGGAGGATGAAGAAGCAGACGCCCAGCACAAACCTCGCCTGCACCCAGCCCGCGCAGACCCGCGGCTCCTGCAGTTCAGCGGGATCTTCCGACATGAATTTCGGGTGCTTGAACACCGCGTAAACCAGCATGATCATGGTGATCAGCGAGAGCAGCATGTCCTCCGACAGCTGATCCATGAAATCCTTCATCATGACGCGGGTTCCGATATCGCCGTCCACCAGCCCGGCAAGCACCCCGTTGTTGATCATCGACTGGTCCACGTTCTGGGGGATCGTCTGCGCGTTGAACATGACAAAGAAAATCATGAAGAGCAGGTCGACCGCCATGTAGATCTTCGGATTTTTCGTCATGAACGCGCTGATGGTCCAGAACGGGACAGCGAGCATCAGCCACTGCGGATGCCATTTCGACAGGCCGAACAGGACGAACAGCGCCAGGCAGCTGAAATAGAAGGCCCATCTGGCTTCTTCCGCCCCGTTCGCGGAATTCGTAAAGTAAGACCATCCCAGAACTGCCCCGTACGCCAGAACGACCGCGCTCACGTTGATCGTGCGGCCGCTGAGCTGGAATCCGGTGAAATAGGTAAGGTTGAAAATATAGCCTGTCGGGTTGTCCCCGGAACTGCCCACGCCGAACGTGTAATTCAGGAAACCGGCGCTGTGGCGGTACAGCAGATACTCGACCGCGAACAGCGACATCAGCAGCACAAGGCTGATGAGGATTTTATAGATTTTCTTTTCCCGCAGCAGCAGAAGCGGCAGGAACAGAACCAGCGCCGTGTATTTGAAGGTGATCGCCAGCGCAAACCAGAGAACAAATTTCAGGTTCTCCTTTTTCAGCCAGCAGTACAGTCCCGCGAGGACGCAGACGGTCATGAAAATATCATACTGGCCGAAGATAAACTGATCGAAAAACGCCACCGGCATCGTCAGCGACGCGTAGGCGCACAGATGGGATTTCTTCTCCCCCATCCCGATTTCCAGGCAGATTTTATAAATCAGTTTTCCGGAAAGCAGGTAGATGATACACGGGAGCGCCTTGGCCCAGAGCACCGCGGCCGTGGGAAGTCCCTCCTCCATCGGCACGGTCAGCAGCCCGGCCGCCTTCATGGGAATGTTCCAGATGGCGAACAGCAGATACACCGACGGCATATAGCTCGGATGGATGCCGTACTGACCGCAGTAATCGTAAAAATCAGCGAAATGCCCGTTCAGGTATCCGACGCTGCAGCCGACCGTATGCATCAGGTCCCTCTGCTGGAAACAGAAGAAACTCACGAGCGCAAGAATACAGAAAACGATCAGGTCGGCCAGTTTCCAGCCGCGAAGCTCACCAAACCGGCCTGACAGCCCAGTTTTTTGGGTTTTCGGACGGATCCGGGCCGATTTCGCTTCCCCGGCAGCGTTCTCTTTCCCCGGTTTGGAAACATTTTCATCCCGGACCGGTTCCCGGTTTCCAACATTATTTGCCATCGTTTTCAGAATCCTTTCCCAATGCCGCGAAACCCATCGCACTGATCAGCAGGAACTTGACGATATTGATGACCAGCAGTCCCCAGGCCGCTCCGCGCAGGCCGTAAAACCACATCAGCGGAAGAACTGCCCCGAAGAACATCGCACAGTAGACCGCGCCGAGGATCATCTGCACTTTCGCTTCCGCGAATCTCAGGACAACCACCATCATCGTGTTGGCCAGGAAGAAAAACACCTGAGCGGTGTTGGCCAGCACAAACAGGCTTTTCACCGATTCATACTGATCCCGGTAAAACAGATACACAAAAATGTGCGATCCGAGAATGCTGAGCGCTGCCAGGGCGACAGCCAGAAGCGTCAGCAGCCCGAAAATCTGCGCGAACTTTTTTCTGGTGATTTTCCCGCGGTAATGCGCCAGATGCCCGGTGATCACGCCGTTGAGCGGCGTGGACAGCAGGGACGTCATCTTTCCGACCAGGCCCGCGATGTAATAATAATCTGAAGCGATATCGCCCGCGATCAGGGACAGGCACAGCCGGTCCGCGTACGAAACAAAATCCGACATCAGATAAGCCGCGGAAAGCTGCGCGCAGGCCTTCGCGTCCTCTTTGAAATATTCACTCTTTTTTCCCCAGAACGGCCTGAAAATATGGCCTTTCAGGAAAACGAACAGCAGCCCCGCGAATTCCCCGCACAGGAAAATCAGCACCCATGAACGCGTGAACCGGTAGAGAAACACACCCACGACATAACCGGCGGCAACCAGCATATAGTAAAAGAAAAAGCCCCGGTAGTTCATGGTCAGGCGGTACTCAACGTCCGCGTAATATCTCACCGAAGTCGCGAATATTAAGAGGAAAATGCCCGGCAGCGTAGCTCCGGACCCTTCTCCCCTCAGCAGATATCCGATGATCGCCACGGCACACGAGATCAGCGCCAGTACGACCAGATAGCGGTTGTAGTCGGCGTTTTTCGTCGTATGCTCGGTGGACATTTTCATCCGGCCGTAATTGATTCCGGAGCCGACGGCCGAAGCCGTGAGCCCCATCAGCGCCGTGAAAAACAGCATGCGGCCCTGACCGGCTTCACCGAGCTGCTTCTGCAGATAGGGATATACGCCGAGGCTGAGAACGGCGTTCATCGCGACGAGAGAAACGATTCCGTAGAGCAGATCTCCCGTAAAGCGCTTCACGCCGTTTTTTTTCTGTTCATCCAATGGGTTTTCTCCTTCAACAGGCGGGTATGCTTCTCCGCATCCCGGGAGGTACTTCCGTCACTGTGCGGAAATTTTCCAGGGCTGTCAGACATCCCGCGCGGTTTCTGCCGCATTCAGCGCCTCATAATCGGAAGCGCAAAGGCAGTTCTCCCGGTATTCATCGGCAGCATTCCCAAAAAGCCGCCGGCAGTCTGTCCGGAATCTGCAGAGGTCAGGCGTTCTTTGGAATCTTCACATACTCCGGGCGGATGTGCGGCTGTACCCGTTCCGATACCGGCGGCGGCGTCATGTAATCTCCGTACAGCAGGGACAGGCATTTGTCCCAATCCCCGGGTCCCGGGTAGGTTTCCGTGTCCAGCGTGACCTCTGACGCCGGGATAAACCATTTTTTCTGATAAATCTCCCCGATATCCTGAAACAGGTAGTTGCTGTAGTAAACCCGTCCTTTTTTCCGGTTTTTCCCGTGCTCGCGCCTTCCCACCCGGTTGTAGTGCCGGATGATCCACTCCGGTGAAATATGCTTCCCGAGGGAAGCCAGCACGCGGACCGCGGCACCGGATACGCCGGTATATCTGCTCCATTCCAGCTGATAGCGGTGCCCGAGGCCGAAACCGTACAGAACAGTGATCAGAAACCTGCTCCAGAGGTGGTTCAGCGTGAAATCGGAGACATCGTCGATGACGAAAATATCCACCAGCAGGTGATTGTAGATCCCATGGCCGTAAAACTGCTCCTCCTCCGAATCCGGGCGGATCGAGGAGTCCAGTATCCCGAACCGGGGGACGAAGTCGAATACGGCCCCGCCGAGCTCCTGGGGCTCCACATAGAAAAAGCCCGGCTTCATCTCCTCCCGGACGACTTTTCTGAATTTTTCAAAATCGTCGCGGAGCATCGCGATATCGGCGTCATCATCCCACGGAATGGCGCTCTTATGGCGGACCGCGCCAAGCAGCGTTCCGCTCTCCAGAAACCACTGGATGTGATTTTTTTCACAGATCCTGCGCACTTCGTTCAGCACCAGGTGGTGCCCGCGATGAATCTCGGCGAGGGCCTGCCTCATTTCATCGCTCATGGGTCCCGCGCCGGTTTCTCCGGCGGAAGCAGATTCCGGCATGTTCACTCCTCCACTGTCAGTTCATTTCCCGCTCTTCGCGGCCTGATTTCCCGCGGCCGGTTTCATTCCGGCGGAAACTTCTGGCACGTCAGCAGCATGCTTGTTTCCTGCGGCATCCGATGTCCCAGCCGCGTTCTCTTTTCCCGCGGATTCTTCCATTTCTTCAGTATCGGTGGGGTCTTTCTCTGCTGTATCAGCCGCGGGATTTTCTGTTCTGCCGGCGGAAGACTCCCCGCCATTTCCGCTTTCCCCGGGCTGTCCCGCTTTTCCGTCTCCGGCGCTGTCTGCCGTGTCTTTCCCGGCCAGCTGAACCGATTTCGCCACGCACGGATTATCCGGATTCTCGTCCGAATCGAAATTGAACCGCTCTTCCTCAACGACTAGCGGGCGGTGGCGGACACGGTTGTTGATGCTCATGACGTACTCGCCGAGAATGCCGATAAAGAACAATTGGATGGAACCGAGGAAGCAGGTGCCGATCACGACAGGCGCCATTCCGGCTTCAAAGCCGTACCAGTTGGTCAGTTTCAGAATCAGGTAGACCACCGCGATCACTAAGAAGACGACGGAAAACAGCATACCCAGCAGCGTGCAGATCCTCATTCCCGCCTTGGTGTAGGACGTGAAACTGAGCATCGCCGCGTCAAACAGCTTATAGAAGTTGTTGCTGGACTTTCCGGCCCGGCGGAGCGGCTGGGTGAAGTAAATTTCTTTGTGGCGGTAGCCCAGTTCCGCGACGATTCCCCTCAGGAAAGGCGTGGGATCATCCAGGGTTTTCAGGACCTCGACGAACTGCCTGTCATACAGGGCATAGCCGGTGAACTGGTCAATCTGCTCGGTGTCGGACAGTTTGCGGATCAGCCGGTAATACAGGCCGCGGAGCCTGTACATCACCGGGTTTTCGCGGCTCTTCGTCTTGATCGCGCACACAATCTTGTAGCCTTCCTCCCACCCCTGGACAAACTGGGGGATCAGTTCCGGCGGATCCTGGAAATCCGCCGCCATGAGGATCCCGGCGTCGCCGGTGATCTGCAGAAGCCCGTAATACGGCGAATTGAACTGGCCGAAATTTTTGGCGTTGAAGATGGCCTTGATGTGCGGATCCTGCGAGCAGAGGCCGCGGATCAGCACGCGGGTGCGGTCTTTGGAATCGTTGTCGATAAAAATGATTTCATAATCGTAATCCGGCAGCGCGGCGAACTGTTTTTTCACCGCCTCACTGATCGGGATGACGTTATCTTCCTCATTGAAGCAGGGAATTACAACACTGATTTTCTTTTTCATTCTTCTGCCCTGATCTGTCGATGACAGGTTTCTGATGAGGCCTGTCACCGATATTTTTTATCTGTCTGAACGGATCACCGCTGCGTCGGTGAACTTCCGCCTTTCTGATCCCCATTCCGGCGGCCGGTTCAGGGGTGTTCCCTCGCCCATGCCACTGTTCTGCGGATCCCTTCCTCAAAGGGTACTTCCGGGACAAATCCCGTATCCTCCGTGAGCGTCGAGATATCCGCCTGCAGGTACATGCGCTGGTTAGGGTAATACGGAATGGCGCCGATTTCCACTCTGGCGTCCGGGCTGACGGCCCTGCGGATCATCTCGATATAATCCGCGAGCGGCCTCGCCTTCCCGCTTCCCACGCAGTAAACCGCCTGATCGGTTCCCCGGCTGGCAGCCAGGAACATCGCCCTCGCCGCGTCGCCGCTGTAAAGGTAATCCCACATCTGGCGGCCTTCGGTATACTTTGGCACTTCGCCCGCGAGCATCGCGCGGATTCCGCTCATCACCATCGTCCTGCCGCTGTCGCCCGGTCCGTACACGGAAAAAAACCTGGTCCAGACCTGGTCCAGATGAAGTTCCCGGCACAGTTCCGCGCTCATGCGGCCCGCTCTGTACTTGGCCCTGCCGTATTCCGTGTCCGGCAGGATTTCGCTGTCCGGTCCCAGAATTGCATCCGTCTTTTTATATTCTGCCTGCGAACCCGCGCCGGCAAACACCCGGCAGCCGCTCCGGGCGGCAAGCCTTACCGCGGCGAGGGTGCCTTCGACATTCCGGGACTGCAGGGAAACGTCGTTTCTGGCGTCCCCGTACGTTCCCATCCACGCGAGATGGAAAAACGCGTCATACCGTTCCGGAAGCACCAGGGAATCGTAACCGTCCATATCGCATTCCACCAGCGTAAGGCAGGCGTCCCGCGGAAGGTCCGCGTTTCTTTCAGACCCCGCGTGTACCAGCGCGGTTGTCCGGATATGATTCCGGATCAGGTAATTCAGCAGGGCTGTCCCGATTGTCCCGGCCGCGCCGGTCACCAGAGCGCTCTGAATGGTTCTCTCACTGTTCAATTTCCATACCTCAGCCCGTACTTATGGGCAATCCGGCCGTTTTCCCGCCGGAAATACCGGCAGGCCGCAACGATTATACCATACTTCACTGGTGAATACCAATTCCGCGGGCCTCCGCTGAGCCGCGGCGCTCTTATCAGCACACACGCTGTTTCTTTCCGCGGGATGCGCCGCGGCTGTTTTTCACTGAGCTGCCCGCCGTATTCTTCACATCACCTGGCTGCCGCTTCTCCGCGGCGCGGGCAGATGCTGACTTTACCGCGCCGCGCTCCTGAAGTCCGCGCGGCTGCCCATTTCAGCAAAGCGGTTTTTCCCTTCTATCAGCACGGGCGGCAGCCCGATTTCTCAGACTGCCGCCCGAAAATATTCATTAAACCGGCCGCGCTTACTTCAGCGAATCCAGCAGAGCGCTCAGCTTCGCGGCGGAATCCTCCAGGCTCGTCCCCCTGACGCCCGCGTAGAACTTGATCTTCGGCTCCGTGCCGGACGGGCGTACGCACACCCAGCCGTCCTGCTCAAGGGTGAAATAAAGGACGTTCGACTTCGGGAGCCCCGTGCCGCTCTCCGCACCGGTCACCAGATCGACCCTGCGGTCAGTCAGGTAATCGCGGAACTCCAGCACCTTGTAGCCGCCGAGCATCTTCGGCGGATTCTGGCGGAATCCGTTCATCATGTCGGCCATCTTCCGGGCGCCTTCCTGGCCCGGGAACGACAGCGAGAACTGGTCCTCCTTATAATAGCCGTACTTGTTGTAGATATTGATCATCTGATCCCACAGGGTCATGTTCTTTGTGCGGTAGTAGGCAGCCGCCTCGCAGAGAGCCATGACGGCGACAACCGCGTCCTTGTCTCTCGCATAGGTGCCGATCAGGCAGCCGTAGCTCTCCTCGAATCCGAACACGTAATTGTAGGTGTGCTCCTCCTCGAACTGCTTCATCTGCTCGCCGATGTACTTGAACCCGGTCAGGCACTCGATCAGTGTCGCGTTGTACTCTTTCGCGATCGCTCCGGCCAGATTCGTGGAAACGATCGTGGTGACCAGCGCCGGCTTTTCCGGGAGCTTCCCCAGTTCCCTGCGCTGCTCAAACTCGTACTCGCCGATCAGCATGCCGGACATATTTCCGGTGAAAACCTTGTACTCGCCGGATTTGGTATCCTTTGCGTAGACGCCCAGCCGGTCGGCGTCCGGATCGGTCGCCAGAACCAGGTCGGCGTCGACCTTCTCAGCCAGCTCAAGGGCCAGTTTGAACGCCCTCTTATCCTCGGGGTTCGGATACGGGATGGTGGTGAAATCGCCATCCGGAAGCTCCTGCTCCTGAACGACATAGACGTTTTTGAACCCGAGTTCTTTCAGGATCCTGCGGACCGGAATATTGCCGGTGCCGTGGAACGGCGTGTAAACGATCTTCAGATCGCTGCCGACCGCTTTGATCGCCTCCGGATGAAGAACCAGTTTCTTGAGCTCGGCGATATAAGCGTCGTCCAGATCCGGCCCGATGATCTCGTAAAGGCCGGCCGCCTTCGCGTCCTCGGCGCTCATGCGCTTAATATCCGCGTAGTCGGTGATGGCGCGGACTTCCTCGATAATGCCGGTATCATGCGGCGGGACAACCTGCGCTCCGTCCGCCCAGTAAACCTTGTAGCCGTTGTATTCCTTCGGGTTGTGGCTGGCCGTGATATTGATTCCGGCGGTGCAGTGCAGATAGCGCACCGCGAAGGAAAGCATCGGGGTTGGATGCAGGGTATCGAACTTGTAGGCCTTGATGCCGTTAGCCGCGAGCACGCACGCCGCGCTGTCCGCGAACTCCGGGGACATATGGCGGGAATCAAAGGAAATGGCGACGCCCATCTTCTGGGTTCCCTGCTTTTTGATATAGTTGGCGAGGCCCTGGGTCGCTTTGCCCACCGTGTAGAAGTTCATGCGGTTGGTTCCGGCTCCGATGATGCCGCGCAGACCGCCGGTACCGAACTCAAGCTCCTTGTAAAAACGGTCGGTGATCTCCGCATCATTGCCCTTGAGGGCCTTCAGCTCGCTCTTTGTCTGCCCGTCAAAAACCGGGGATGTGCACCAGTACTCGTAATTCTTCTGAACATTTGCATCCATGGCCGAATTCCTTTCCTCTCTCTGATTCGCTGCCGCCTGTCCGCCCGCTGATATCGGGACACCTGCATGCCTCTCCCCGGCGTCTCTGACCTTGAGGACCTCTTCCGCGCATCATGCGGAGAACCGAATCCTTACCTGTTCCGTATACGGTCATGCCCGAAGGTCCGCAAGCCGGACCGGCTTCCCGGATTTCTGCGGCGCAGACAGCGATTTTCACTCAATATTTTAGCACCGCGCCGGGATATTGTCTATATAAATAGAGAAGGGCTGGCATCCGCGGACGCCGATTCTTGACAGCCGTGCACCGCCGAATGTATACTCAATTTTATTGGATGCCGGCGTTCCGCGGTTCCTGTTTCCGCGGAGGTTCTGTGTCCGGCTGTCCGAAGGGGGTAACTCAATGAATACAAAAGCAATGTTCCAGATCAGCTATGGTCTTTATGTGCTCACCGCCCGCTCTTACGGGAAGGACAACGGCTGCATTATCAACACCGTCGCTCAGGTAACGTCCACGCCCAACCGCGTGATGATTGCCGTCAACAAGAAAAATTACACGCACGATATCATCAAGGAAACCGGGCTGTTCAACCTGTCCGTACTGTCCGAGAGCGCTCCGTTCGACATCTTTAAGCGTTTCGGGTACCAGTCCGGCCGGACTGTCGACAAGTTCGAGGGATTTGACGCCTACAGGCGCACCCCGAACACCCTGGCCGTCCTGACGGACCATACCTGCGCCTACCTGTGCTGCGAGGTCGTCTCCGAAATCGACCTCGGGACGCACACCATGTTTATCGCGGACGTCCGGGACTGCGACGTGACTTCCGACGAAAAGCCGGTGACCTACACCTACTACCAGAACAACATCAAGCCGAAGCCGACCGCCGCGGAGGCGAAGAAAAAGGGTTTCCGCTGCACCGTCTGCGGATATATCTACGAGGGCGAAACTCTTCCGCCGGATTTCATCTGCCCCATCTGCAAGCACGACGCATCCGTTTTCGTTCCGATCGGCTGATCTTATCCGGATCACGCTGTCCGGCATCCGGCCTGAACTGCTGCTGATTTTTCAGGCCGTCCCGGGCGGGAATCCGGTCTGCACCCGGATTCCGGGCAAACCGACAAGTCTGAGTCAGCTCAGAATACTGAAGGAGGAAACAGGCAATACCGTGGAGGAAACAGTTTACAAATGAAAATCATGATTATCGGCCTTGGCAAAGTCGGCGCCGCTCTCGCTGAGCAGCTGTCGGCGGAAGGCCATGATATAACAGTTGTAGACAAAGACCGCAGCGTCGTCACCAAGGTGACCAACCAGTGGGATGTGCGGGGATCCATCGGAAACGGCGTCAGCGCCGAAACCCAGAAAGAAGCCGGCATTCAGGATACTGACCTGATGATCGCCGTGACGGGCGAGGATGAGATCAACCTGCTCTGCTGCCTGATCGCGAAGAAGCTGGGAAACTGCATGACCATCTGCCGGGTGCGCAACCCGATCTACCATAAGGAGGTTCAGTATCTCCAGCAGGAACTGGGGCTCGCGCTGGTGATCAACCCCGAGCTCACCACCGCCAAGGCAATGGCGAGCCTGCTCCGCTTCCCGTCCGCCATCGACATCGATACCTTTGCCCGCGGGAAAATCGAGCTGCTCCGTTTTTCACTGTCCGGCGACAGCCCGCTGGTCAATCACCAGATCCGGGACATCAGCTCGCTTTCCAGCTGCGACGTGCTGGTCTGCATCGTCGAGCGCGGCGACCGCGTCATGATCCCGGACGGCTCCGTGGAACTGCAGGCGGGCGATAAAATCTCGGTCGTCATGTCGGCCGGAAACGCGCACAAATTTTTCGAGATGATCCACATTCCCAACGACCAGGTTCACAACACCATGATCGTCGGCGGCGGAAAAATTTCCTATTATCTCGCCAGGCTCCTGATGGAGATGAACATCAGCGTGAAGATCATCGAAAAGAAGCCTGACAAGTGCGCGGATCTCGCCGAGAAGCTTCCGAAGGCCACCATCATCTGCGGCGACGGAACCAACCGAGGGCTGCTGGACGAGGAGGGCATCCACGAAACCGAGGGCTTTGCCGCGCTGACGGACATGGACGAGGAAAACATTATGCTGTCCCTGTACGCCGGCAAAGTCAGCAGCGCTAAGACGATCACGAAGATCAGCAACACTTCCGACGACCCGATTGTCGATTCCCTCAACCTGGGCAGCGTCATCTACCCGAAAAACCTCGTGACCGAGAATATCGTTTCCTTTGTCAGAGCCCTGCAGAACACGGTCGGCAGCAAGGTTGAAACCATGTACCGGCTTGTGAACGGCCAGGCCGAGGCGCTGGAATTCACCATCCGCGAGGAAAGCCGCGTGACCAATATCCCGCTTGCCCAGCTGAAGACGCGCCAGAACCTGCTTCTGTGCGCGATCTACCGGAACAACCAGACGATTCTTCCCCGCGGCGCCGATACCATCCAGGTCGGAGACCGGGTCGTTGTGATCACGACCAATCTCGGGCTGCGCGATATCGACGATATACTCGCATAAGGAGCGGCCGGGATGAATAAAAAAATGCTGCTCTACATCACCGGAACGATTCTGGTGCTGGAAGCCGCTCTGATGATGGTTCCGGCGCTGACCGGACTGTTCTGCTCGGAAACGGTATGCTGGACGTTCTTCATGGTCGCGGGGATCTGCCTGGCGATCGGGCTTCCGATCCGGCTGCACAAACCCGCGGATACGCATTTCTACGCCAGGGAAGGCTACGTCAGCACGGCTCTCAGCTGGATCATCATGAGCCTTTTCGGAGCGCTCCCGCTGTGGCTTTCAGGTTTTTATAACAATTATGTCGACGCTTTCTTCGAGATCGTCTCCGGCTTCACGACCACCGGCGCAACGGTTCTCTCCGACGTCGAGGTGCTCCCCAAATGCATCATCCTGTGGAGAAGCTTCTCCCACTGGATCGGCGGCATGGGCGTTCTGGTTTTCATGCTGGCTGTCCTGCCCGTTTCGGGCGAAAGCAGCATGCACCTGATGCGCGCCGAGAGCCCCGGCCCCCAGGTCGACAAGCTGGTCCCCAAGGTGCGTGAATCCGCTTCGCTGCTCTACAAGCTGTATATCGCGCTGACGGTGGCGGAGACAATGCTTCTGGTGATGTTCAGGCTCCCGGTTTTCAGTGCGGTCAACATCGCTTTCTCAACCGCCGGTACCGGAGGCTTCGGTTTTCTGAACGACAGCTACGGATCCTTCTCCCCGGCTGTAAAGATCATCATCGGCGTGTTCATGGCGCTCTTCGGCGTCAACTTCAACGTCTATTTCTGGCTGTATACCGGAAATGTCAGAAGCGCGCTGCACTGCGAGGAGGCCAGGGTTTACTTTGCCATCATCCTCGCCTGCACCGTAATCATCGGCATCGATATCCTGCCGATGTACAGCAGCGCCGGCGGCGCATTCCTGGATTCCTTCTTCCAGGTATCCTCCATCATCACGACCACGGGATTCTCGACCACGGATTTTGATCTGTGGCCGCAGCTGTCCAAGACGATACTGGTCACGCTGATGTTCATCGGCGCCTGCGCGGGCAGCACCGGCGGAGGCCTCAAGGTTTCCAGAGTGATCATCATGGCGAAGACGATCCGGAAAGAAATATCCGTGATTCTGCATCCCCGCACCGTGAAGCTGGTCCGTTTCGAGGGCAAAACGGTGGGGCACGATGTGATCCGGGCCGTCAACGTTTTCGTGATGGCGTACATCTTCCTGTTCGTCTTCTCGCTGCTGATCGTCTCGCTGGACGACTACAGTTTCACGACAAACTTCACCGCTGTGGCCTGCACGCTCAACAACATCGGCCCCGGCCTCGAGGCGGTAGGCCCGACGCAGAATTTCGGCGGCTTCTCCAACCTCTCCAAGATCGTGTTCAGCATCGATATGCTGGCCGGCCGCCTGGAGATTTTCCCGCTGCTGGTTCTGTTCAGCCGCAGCGTCTGGACAAAGAGACAGTTCTGATCTCTCCGGGCCGTGATGAACATTATTGGCGGCCGGATGATCTTCCCCGCCGCTGTCTGTATCAATAAGATTCCCTGTCGCTTAGATCAGCCGCGTTACGGTCCGCAGCGCAGACTTACGCGGCATACCGCTGATGGAAGGAGGGAAACAAGATGTTTCTCAGTTTTTTAAAAGACTTTCTGACCAATCCGCTGTTTCTCTCCGCGGCGGCCGGATGGCTGCTGTCCCAGGGAAGCAAGATCATCTACCGATCCGTCAAAAACCACGGGATTTCCATGAAAATCGTGACATCGAGCGGCGGGATGCCCAGTTCCCACACGGCGACTGTCAGCGGGCTTTTGTTCGCGACGCTCTTCCGCTGCGGCGCCGCCGGCTTTGAATTTCCGATGGCGCTGTTTTTCGCGATTGTCGTGATCTATGACGCGCTCAACGTGCGGTACCAGGCCAGCCTGCACGGCAGGGCCCTCAATTACCTGTCCGAACATGAGCTGAAGGACGATTCCTGGTTCCGCGAGCAGAAAAAATACGACGAACATCTCGGTCATACGCTGCCGGAAGTCATCGTCGGATTTTTCATCGGCCTGGCGGCCGCGATCCTCATCCATCTGGCTGTGAAATGAAATCTTTGTCAGTCTGGCCACCGCATAACCCATTCATCGGATCGAAAGGAAAATTTCGTCAGGCCGGCAGCCGCGACCCCATTCATCTGATGATAGAGTGAATAGCGGCAGTCACGCTGCGAAAAAGCTCCATGGGAATTTTCGTTCCCACGGAGCTTTTTCTTACTCTGATTTCATCCGGATTTTTATGCTGATAAATCCTGATTTTTGATTCTTATGGTCCTGAAGCGTTCCGGGACACATCCTTCCCGGCAGGCACGCTGAACATCCGGCGCCGGATAATCTTCACTTCCAGGCACAGCCGTTCACTTTCCGAAACCCAGCCGCTCGAACGCCTTGTCGAACGGGGCGGTGCAGATTCCCTTTTCGGTGATGATTCCGGTAATCAGCGAATGATCGGTGACGTCGAACGCCGGGTTATATACGCCGACGCCCTTCGGCGCCATGCGCTCCTTGTACCACATCTCGGTGACTTCGTCCGGGTCGCGCTGTTCAATCGGGATCCCGGAGCCGTCCGGGGTGTTCATATCGATCGTGGAGCTCGGCGCGCAGACATAGAACGGGATTCCGTAATATCTGGCCAGGACGGCCACGCCGGAGGTACCGATCTTGTTCGCGGCGTCGCCGTTTCTCGCGACGCGGTCGCACCCGACGAACACGATGTCGATCTTTCCCTGCTTCATGACGATGGAAGCCATGTTGTCGCAGATCAGGGTGGTATCGATCCCGGCGTTGTACATCTCAAAAGAGGTCAGCCTCGCTCCCTGCAGCAGCGGCCTTGTCTCGTCGCAGTAAACATGCAGGTCTTTCCAGCCATGCTCCAGCGCGATATACATCGGCGCGGTCGCGGTTCCGTACTTGGCAGTGGCAAGTGTGCCCGCGTTGCAGTGCGTCAGAATCCCGTCGCCGTGGTGGAGCAGCTCAAATCCGTAATTCCCGATGCCGCGGCTGATCTCAACATCCTCGTCGCGGATCTTCTGCGCTTCCGTGAAAAGAATCTCCTTGATCTCAGGCACCGCTTTGTCGAGATTTTCCCGCATGACCTTCTCCATGCGGTCGAGCGCCCAGAAAAGGTTGACCGCTGTCGGCCGGGCAGTAGCCAGATAGGCTTTCTGCTTCGCGAATTCCGCGGCGAACTTCTCCGGGGAATCCTCATTGATCCGGGACGCCGTCAGGGCAATGCCGTAAGCGGCGGTGACGCCGATCGCGGGAGCTCCCCTGACGCGGAGTTTGCGGATCGCCTCCCAGATATCTTCGATTTTATCGATTTTCAGGACTTCAACCCTGCCCGGAAGAAGCGTCTGGTCGAGAATCAGAAGGCAGCTTCTGTCGTCCGCCAGCTTTACGGTATCGAGTTTCAAAGCGTCCATTCAGCAGCCTCCTTTGCCCGCATGACAGCGTCAACAAAGCTGCTGCCGTCCCTGAACTGATCAGCGCTCATGATGAAGTTTTTACCGGCCAGGATGTTGATTCTCTCGGCCAGGACTCTCATCTTTTCGTCTTTGATTGTCGTGACGTCCTTCACGTTCGCCATGCCCACGGTGCGGCGGTGAAGCTCCGTTCCCGTATACCCGGCGGTATCGCGCAGGATCGTTGAGAGATACCACTCTTTGAATCCCGGCGTCTTCGCCATCCGCTCGGTCACGACGCTGTCGTATTTCTCATTGTAGCGGGCGATGAACAGGTCAAGAAAATCCCTCACGGTGTTCAGGCACCAGCCGCAGAATTTCTCATCATTTGTGGAAAGCCCGTTCTCCCAGGCGAAGATCAGGTTTGCGGCGACATTCCCGATATCGTAGCCCATCGGGCCGTAGAACGTGAACTCCGGGTCAAATACTTTGGTGGAATCCTGCTTGATGAAAATCGAACCGGTATGCAGGTCGCCGTGCAGCAGGGACTGCGCGTTGGTCATGAAATTGAACTTGAGTTTGGCCACTTCCAGATGAAGAGCTTCGTCATCGTACAGCTGTTTCTGCACAAATTCGGCGTTGGGCGCGTACACATGGTTGAGATGATTGCAGTCATTGTACGGCTCCGTCAGAACCAGGTTCTCCGTCATGTCGCACAGCTGCGGATTGGTGTACTTCTTCACCAGGCGTTTTTTCTCCTGATGGTCCATCACCAGATCGGTGGTCATGATCAGCGTATCAAACAGGAACTTCGCGATGTCTTCCGCGAAGTGCGGGAACGTCTCGTGCTTCAGCATCGCGGTGCGCATCATCTCATGGTCAGAGAGATCCTCCATGCCGCAGGCGCACATCACCGTGTCGTAAAAGTAGATATGCGGAACCATGCCGGGACAGAGTTTCTCCTCGAGCATCAGGATCTCGGATTCACGCTCATTGCGGTTAGTCTCGATATGCATATCCGAGTTGATGCGGATCGCCTCTCCCGCGTGCTTGATAATCGCGGAATGTCCCTTTCCGTCGTATACCCTGAACACATAGTTCAGGTTTCCGTCCCCGATCTCTGACGCTTGCATGGTGGCGCGGTCCCATTCGATCTGCGGTATCTTTTCATACGCGTATTCCGGAATGTCCGCGGCGCTCATCAGAAAATAGTGGTCATAAGCTGCCATTTGCCGCAATCCTTCCTTTCCGCCGGCTGTGCGCCGGCCGATCTTTCTGATTTTCTTTGTCTGTATTATACGACATCCAGCCTGAACTGAAAAGTTCCGGGGATTTCGGTGAACGTTTCATTGATCAATATCCGGTTCTCTTGTCAACGGTCTGCCGAAAGATGGCCGTTCTTTTCCCGTGCCGCGATCTCATCCGGGAATCCCTGCCATACCGGATGGCCGGGATACTGCTTCGGCTTTTCTTCACCGCGGAGAATTCTCAGCGCTCCGGCCGCCATGGCCTCGTGTTCAAGTTCTCCCGGATAGGACACCACCGGAGCGATCCAGCCGCAGTTCTCTATGATGCGCTGTTCAATTTCAGGGAAACGCAGCAGCCCGCCGGTCAGCAGGATATTGTCCACTTTCCCGCCGAGAGCCGCCGCCATGGCTCCGATCCACTTGCAAACCTGATAGATCATCGCGTCCCACACGCGGGTGGCCGCGGGATCCCCGGCTTCGACCATCGCGTGGATCTTATTGGAATCCGACGTGCCGAAGTGGCTGGAAAATCCGCCTGTCTGGCTGCACAGCGAACGCACTTCGTCGTCCGAAAGGTTTTTCAGGCAGCGAAGTCCGTCCGTGACCGCGAGCGAACCCATTCTCGTGGGCGTCAGCGGTCCTTCCCCACCGCCCGCGTCATTGGCGTCGATCATGCGGCCGTGCTGATGCGCCGTGACCGAAATGCCTCCGTCGATATGGCATACAATGTAGTTGCAGTCCGAATATTTTCTTCCGTTGATTTTGGAGTGATGCATGGCGACCGCGCGGAGATTGAGCGCGTGGGAAACCGCCCTCCGGTAGATACCCTTGATTCCCGTGATCCGCGCCAAGTCGCAGAGCTCGTCAACCACCGGCGGGTCAACCATCAGCTCAAGGCCGCCGTACTCCTTGTGAAGCTCATCCGCGAGCTGAACCCCGAGCATGGACGCGTGATAAAGTCCTCCTCTGGCTTCCCGGGTATCCCGGATCAGCAGGTCGTTGATCTCGTAGACTCCGCTTTCCACCGAGTAGCAGCTGCCGCCGCGGCCCACGATGGCGTCGATCCCGTTCAGATCGATGCTGTTGTCAGCGATGAATTTCCGGATAACTTCCATCCGGTAATCAAGCTGATCATTGATGGTCGGGAATGTCTTCAGCACGGCGCTGTCGTGGAAGACGTCCGTCGAAAACAGCTTGGTTTCATCTTCATGAAGGGATACCTTGGTGGAGGTGGATCCCGGATTGATTACGAATATCCTGAATTTTCTCATCGCGGTTCTTGTTCCCCTTTTCTATACTTTTTGCCGGCATTTCTCTTCCGGTATCTGTCAATCTTTGCTTTTCACCGGCGCTTCTCTTCTGCTGCCTGTCAATCTTTGCTTTTCGCCGGCGCTTCTCTTCTGCTGCCTGTCAATCTTCGCTTTTTGCCGGTGCTTCTCTTCCTGTACCTGTCAGTCTTTCAGCTCCGACGCGCTGTGCGGGGAGACAGCCGGATTGTCAGGCAGCTTTTCCGACCGGTCTTTTTCCACCGCGGCGTCTGTGAGCTCCGCGGAATAACAGCCTCTCCGCGGCGCCTCACCGGGCTGCAGCGGTTTCTTTTCGGATTCGGATGTAAGTTCAAACGACCGGTTTTCCCTTTTTTCACGGTAAACATCCGTATGCACCAGATGAAGGCCGCCGTCTTCGCTGTCCCTGCTGTTTTTGTGGAATCCCATGCGCAATCCTTTCTTTCCTGCGGAATCTGACCTTTAAATCTTACTCTTTTTACTCTGGATGCGCAAGCCGTGCAGACTGATAGCGGAAAAACATTACCGCTTTCAGGGACAAAAAGGTTGACGGGATCTTCCATTTGGTATAAACTATAGGAAACTGAGTTCCTATTCTGCAGTAAGACTGCTCATGGAGGATGAAAATTATGACATTCGGCGAAAAGATTGTCGTTCTCAGAAAATCCCACAACTTAAGCCAGACCGAACTTGCCAAAAGAGTGGGCGTCTCCCTCCGCACCGTGCGCGGCTGGGAAATTGAAAACCGATATCCCAAAACCAAAGAAATCTACCTGCGGCTCGCGGATACGCTGGAATGCAGCCTCGCCTACCTGATGGGAGAAGAAAGCATCACAGGCCAGACGCCCGAGGGCTCCATCCCTGACGACGTCCAGGCGCGCAGGCTGGCTTCAGAACTCTCCGGCCTTTTTGCCGGCGGCGAGCTTGACCCTGCTGACGTTGATGAGATGATGCGGGCGATCCAGGACGCCTACTGGATCTCCAAGGGGAAGGCCAAAACAGCGAGGTAATCCAATGAAGACACTGGAGATTGCCGATACGGCGGATCAGGCGGTCCGCAGTGCCGGATCGCGGGACGCGCTGCGTCTGGTGGAAGACGCCGGGGTCAGGATCCTGTTCCCGTCATTCTGCCGGCAGAAAGGCGCTTATGCGGTCATCAACGACACTCCGTTCATTTTTGTGAAGCAGGACCTGTCCGACGAGGAACGGTCAATGGTCATTCTGCATGAGCTCGGCCATCATTACCTTCACAGCGACGCGGCCAGAATGGCGGGCGGTTTCAGGGACAGCATGCTCTTCGACCGCGCGAACGCGAGGATGGAAACCGAGGCCAATCTTTTTGCCGCACAGATTCTGATCCCCGATGATGAATTCAGCGAATCGCTTTCCGAAGGGCAGAGCCTCACGGAAATTGCCGCGGCCATGAACTGCGATCCGAATCTCGTCGCCCTCAAGGCGGACATTTTCATCAGCAAAGGTTTCCCGCTCAATCCGCAGGAACACCGCAACGACTTCTTCCGGGCGGTCTGAGTCGAAGCTGAATTGAAACATCCCCGCGCCTGCGCGTTATCTGCGCGCAGGCGCGGGGACGTCTTTTCCTGTCCGAAACCAGCAGGATATGAAACCGCAGACTGATCCTGTTTATATCCCGTGCCCTCGGTCCGGAATCTTCCGCCCAGATCCGGCTTAATCCCGTGTCTTCAGGCCGGATCCTGCTGATATCCGGTTCTTCAGCCCAGATCCGGCTGATCGGCAAGGGTGAGCGTGTCCGCGTGTTTTCCTTCCGTCTCAAACACCACGATCTCGTTCTTCCCTTCCCTCAGCAGCGGCGCCGGCACATACAGCCTTTTCTGCGGACCGATCTCCCAGAAGCGGCCCAGGTTGAATCCGTTCAGGAAAATACATCCTTTCCCGAAACCGGCGAAATCGATCCAGGTGTCCGCCTTCTCCTTCACTTCGAGAGTGAAATGGTAGAACGCCGGCAGCCCCTCGGTATATCCCGCGGAGAAATCGACCTGATCCACATTGTCCAGCGGCAGGCAGTACGCCTCCCAGTTCAGGTGCGTATGTCCGTTGATCTGCACATGGCGGTCAATGCCCTTGCGCTGCTCTTCCATTCTCGGCCCGAAATTGACCCGGCCCATGTTCTCGACCAGGATATCCAGCTCCGAACCCGGATGCGTCTCGCGGTTCACCTGCGCTTCCGTCAGAAGTTCGCGGTCGTACAGCGTCACCACAGGCTTTCCGTCCAGGAAGAGATTCGCGCGGTCGTTGGCGCCGTACAGCCGGATTTTCTCCAGGTTCTGCTCCCGCTCAAGCTTCGTGCGGTACAGAATGTAGCCGTAGTTCTGGCCAAGCCGCTCCATCGAAGCCGGGAATTTCAGGTTCACCGGCTGTGACAGCGGCGGAAGTGTCTCGAAAAGGCCGGCCTTCGCGTCGCAGCGGATCGTCCCGTACTCCTTTTTCGCGCAGTTCTCCGGCACCGATTCCGCAATCTTTCCGATATGCTTTTCGATCACTTCCCGGTAGCGGCGGTACTTTTCGGTGATATCGCCGCATTCGGTGAGAACGCCGTCATAGTCGTAGGAAGTGACGTCCGGCGTGATCTCATCGTAATAGTTGGACCCGTTCATAAAGCCGAAGTTCGTTCCGCCCTCGAACATGTAGATATTGACCGAACCCAGGTCCAGCATCCGGTCAAGGTCCTTCACGCTTTCCTCCAGGTTTCCGGTTTTGTGGCCGCCGTTGCCCCAGTGGTCAAACCAGCCTACCCAGAACTCCGTGCACATCAGGGGTCCGCCGTCCGTGTACTTCTGCAGGACTTTGAACCGTTCCTCGGTGCGGGAGCCGAAATTTCCCGTCGGCAGCACACCCGGCAGATGGCCGCACGACAGCGACTCGTCCATCGGGCCGTCCGACGTGACCAGGGAGACAGTGACACCGTTGTCCCGCATCAGCTTTTCCATCGCCTGAAGGTATCCGGTGTCTTCACCGTAATAACCGTACTCATTCTCAACCTGCATCAGGAACACCGGGCCGCCGTGATCAATCTGAAGCGGTACCAGTTCCTGGAACAGCCTGCGGTAGTACGCCTCAATATGCTTCATAAAGGGAGGGTACAGACCGCGCAGACGCATGCCGTCCTCCCGCAGAAGCCACGCGGGAAAACCGCCGAACTCCCACTCGGCGCAGATGTAGGGCGACGGCCGGAGGATCACCCACAGGCCCAGGCTCTGCGCCAGTCTCACAAACGCGCCGACGTCCAGGATTCCTGAAAAGTCAAATTTTCCGGGTTCAGGCTCATGCAGGTTCCAGGGAATATAGGTTTCCATGGTATTGCAGCCCATTGCCCTGAGCTTCTTCAGGCGGTCCTCCCAGTATTCCGGCGGAATGCGGAAATAGTGGACGGCGCCGGAAATGATTTTGAACGGTTTCCCATCCAGCAGAAAATCTTTTTTGATTTCAAAGGTGTGATTCATAAAGCGAATGCCTCATTCTGATCAGTTTCCCGCCTGTCTGCCGGCTGGACAGACAGCGGCAGCGGCGCAGCGGATTGTTCCGGCTGTTCCGCCGTCTCCGCAGACTGCATACGAAAATCTCTCCGCAAAAACAGCCCGGCGGTTTTTCACCGCCGGGCTGTGACAGTACCTTCTCAGTACTCTCCGCGGTTCCAAAACAGAACCCGCGTCCAGCATTCAGGATGGATTATTCAGCCGCGGTAGTCTCCTCAGCTGCCGCGTCTCCGTAGACCGCATCCATCTGCTCCTGCAGATAAGAAAGAACCTCGTCATATCCGGCGTTCTTCATCTGCTCACGGAACTCGTCGACAAGCCCGTGCGGATCGTCGCTCTGGCCGAAGGCAATCTGCTTCATGTAGGTATCCCAGACCTCGGACATACTGGAGATGTAGGAGCTGATCGGCGAAGTATCAATGACCAACTGGCCGTACGGATAATCGATCGCTACAGATTCATAAACCTCGCTGATCTCGTCCAGGCCGTCCCAGTAGCGGTTGTTCCATCTGAGCTCAAGGTCATCGTTGCGGCCCCACCAGTAATCGGTAACGATCCCATCGGTTTCCTCGTCATAGGACTCCGGTCTCTGGATCAGCAGGGAGGACTCGTCTTCCGGATCTACAAACTCGTACTGAACGCCTTCAAGACCATAGTTGAACAGTCTGTAGCACTCTTCGTCGTTGCGGAGCAGATCATAAACCATCAGTGCTCTCTCAGGATTCTGAGATGCCGCGGAAATCGCCATAGCGCCGTGGGTGGTGGTCATTCTCACAAGGTTGCCCATCTCTTCGCCGAACCAGAAGAATCCGACGTCGGAGCCAGGCTGCTGCTCATCCATCTCAGGACGGACAGTCCCGTACCAGGTCTCGGTGTGGTGCTGGTCAGTTCCGGTGGTGCCTGCGTAAAGCTCATCACGGGTGCTGGTCTCGGTGTTGTTCAGAACGTCGGTGCGCCATACGCCCATCTCGTTCCACTCATACATCATATCCGCGTAATCGTAAAGAGTGTCGTCATCCATGAACGGAGAAATGATGGTGTAAGGATCTTCCTTGGTGCCGTAGAACATGAAGCTGCCGAGTCCGTCAATCAGAATATCATCGGTATGGGACGCGATCCAGCCGCCGGCAACAGTCGTCGCCATAGTACCATCGGAATCCCACGGAATGACGTCCGGATGATTGTCCAGGATGCCCTGGAAATAGGTGGTCATGTCTTCCCAGCTGTGCACGCCGTCGGTCAGGCCGGCCTCGTCAGCCCAGTCCTGGCGATACATGAAGCCGTGGTTGATCCACTGAGAGTAGTTGTCCTCGGGGATCAGGTAGATCTGGCCGTTGTACTTGCAGTCATCCCAGTGTCCGTCAGCCTCAACCTGAGCATAGGTCTTCGGGCAGTAGGTCTGGAGCATATCCTCAGACAGCTCAAGGAACGCACCCTTCTTTGCGTTGGGCCATGCATCCAGCCAGTCGGTAGCGGTTCCGACAAGGTCGATGGTTCCGTCGAGAGAGGAAAGCAGCAGGTTGTAGTTGGTCAGATAGTCGGTCCACTCGATGTAGTAAATTTCGAGCTCCGCGTTGACCTTCTCGGTAAGGATCTCGTTCAGCTGAGCCAGCATGTCGTCGGTTGCGGTGTTGGTCGGCTTGTTTCCGGTGGTAACGTAAACAATAGTTACGTGCTCGGAAGTGTCGATGTCCGAGCTGAACCACTCCTCATCAGAAGCAGTGTCAGCAGCCTCGGTGGTCTCTTCGGCCATGACCGGCACCACGCTCGTCGCAACCATAGCAGCTGCCGCGAGCAGTGCGAGTGACTTGAACTTTCTCATGAAGTTCTCTCCTTTCTTCCGGATATTGTCCGGTACGCAGGCTTGGCCTGCTGATTTGCGGTTGACTATATACAGCACCCGTTCCCGGGTGGATGTATCTGAAGAAAAATGAAAGAGAAAATGAATGAATGTATGAATGTGATCAAACGGGACAGCCCCGCCGCGGTTCCGCGGCCGTCGGGCATCAGCCCTTGACCGCGCCGACCGTGATGCCGGCGATGAAATACTTCTGGACGAACGGATACACCAGGACGATCGGGCCCGTAGCCACGACTGCGGTAGCCATCTTCAGCGTCATCGTCGGAAGATCGGTGATGACGACATTTGCGCCAGCGACCGAATTCTTCAGGGAGTTTGCCGTGTTGATGACGTTATACAGCTGATACTGCAGCGGCTTGACGTCCACACGGGAGGACAGATACAGCGAAGCGTTGTACCACTCGTTCCAGTACCCGAGAGCCAGGAAAAGGCCGATGGTCGCGAGGCCCGGCTTCAGCATCGGAAGAATCAGGCTTCGGAAAATCCTGAAGTCGCCCGCGCCATCGATTTTTCCGGATTCGGTGATCTCAAACGGGATGGACCGGACGAAGTTCTTCATCAGGATGATCAGCCATGCCGACATCAGGTTGGGAAGCCACACAGCGAGGTAATTGTCGCGGAGCCCAAGGATCTGCGTGTACAGCAGGTAGGTAGCGACCAGGCCGCCGGAGAACAGCGTCGTGAAATAGATGAAGAAGGAAATCTGGTTGCGGAACGGGAAATCCTTTCTCTGCAGCGCGTATCCGGTCATGGAAATGATGAACAGACCGACCGCGGTACCGGTAACCGTGAGGGTGATCGTCAGCAGGTAGGAGTTGATCATTACCTGCGGGTAGGTGAACAGAAGCTTATAGGCTTCCACTGAGAAATGTCTCGGCCATACCGTGATTCCGTACTTGGTGACGTCAGCCTCGGTGGAGAACGAGGTTCCGATGATCAGCAGGAACGGGAAAACGCACAGCGCGGCGAAAAGGGTTACGAACACATAGCCGAACCCCCGGATGAACATATCGGAGGCGCCGAGCTTGATGTGGCTTTTATGCGTGCGGTAATACTCTTCATCAGCGTCTTTTGTCTTTGCCATTTCAGCCCCTCCTTATCAGAACAGCGCGTAGTCTGGATCGAGCTTGGTGACGACCCAGTTGGAAAACATAACCAGCGCGAAACCGAACACCGACTGGTACACGCCGGAAGCGGAAGATGTCGCGAAATCGCTGTTCATCTTCAGGGAACGGTAAGTGTAGGTCTCAATGATATCGGTAGTATCGTACAGCAGCGAGTTATTGCCGATGACGTTGTAGAAGAGTCCGAAATCACCTTTCATGATGCCGCCGATGGCGAACAGCAGAAGGACGATGACCGTGCCCTTGAGGCTCGGGAGGATGATGTATCTGATTTTCTGGAAGCCGTTGGCTCCGTCGACCTTTGCGGCCTCGATGATCTCGGCGTCAATGCCGCAGATCGCCGCGAAGTAGACGACTGAGCCGTAGCCGGTGCCCTGCCACAGTTTGAGGAAGATCAGGATCGGCGGCCAGCACTCTTTGTGGGAGTAGAACTTGTATCCGTCGCCGCCCATCGCTCTCATCACGGAATTGATGAAGCCGTAATCGTAGTTGAACAGGTTGTAGGCGAGAAGTCCGACCAGGACTGCCGAAATGAAGTACGGCAGGAACATGATCGTCTGGGTGACCTTTTTAAACATGCGGCTCTGGATTTCATTGAGCAGCAGCGCAATGAAAATCTGGAGGGCATTGCCCAGGAAAATGAAAGCGATATTGTAGAGGACTGTATTTCTGGTCAGCAGCCACAATTTGCCGGAACGCCACAGGAACTGGAAGTTTTTCATTCCGACGAATTCGCTGCCGAAAATTCCGTCGCGGTAGTTGTAGTTCGTGAACGCGACGTAAATACCCGGCATCGGGATGTACGCGAAAATGAAGAAATACGCCACCGCCGGCAGGCACATCAGAAGCAGGATGCGGTACTTTTTCACGTTGTACCAGAACCCTTTCTTTTTGCCGGAGACGGTATGCATCACAGGTGCTTTTGTCTTTCCCATGCTGTCCTCCCTTGATTTTGAAAGCGCTTTCATAACGGCCACTAAAAAATTGAATCTCAGGGGCTTTATTCAAATTTTATCGAATCTTTCCCCGGATTTTCCCATGTTTTCGCCATTTCAGGCAAATTTCATGAAAGCCTTTTCATTGATTTCATTATAACGCTCAGACGAACTCTGTCAATGTTTTTCCCGGAAAACACTTGATTTTGTCAGTTTACTACAATATGATAACTTGTTTTTTGTGCAGTTTTAATATCCCGATCTGCCGTCGCGACTTCTGAAAGCCTCACGCCTGCACCGTTTTAAACAAACTGTGAAATCTGTCTTACCCCTGCGCCGGGCACGTCCGGCCGCTGTGCGTTCTGGTCCGCGGAGCTCTGCGCCGTTGAAAACATTTCTCTCACGGCTTCGGCGGCGGAGCGCAGGAACCCCTCTCAGTCATCGAAACCGGAACCAGCTGTACCGGAGGAACTTTTTCTCCCGCGGCCGCCTTCACCGCCGTTCCGATCAGCACTCTGCCGTACTCGTCGTAATTGCAGCCGATCGAAGTGATCTGCGGAGTCACCATCTCGGAGAGGTAGGTGTTGTCAAAAGAAATCAGCGACAGGTCCCTGGGGATCTCCAGCCCTTCTTCCAGCGCCGCCCTCAGGATTCCCGTGGCGCAGGCATCGTTGATCGCGACCACAGCCGTCGGCCTGTCAGGATTTTTCAGCATTCTTTTCATCGCGCGGTATCCCTCCGGATTGGTGTAGTGCTCAGTCTCCAGGAGATAATCTTCTCTCCAGGCAATCCCATGGTTGGCGAGCGCCGTGCGGTAGCGGATCCGCTTTTCCAGCGTCGAATTTGCTCCCTTGCGTCCCCCGATCATCGCGATTTTGGTATGACCGAGCTCCAGAAGATAGTTCATCGCGATATCCATGCTGCCCGCCTCATCCAGCGCGACCTTCAGGTTTTCGGCTCCTGCCGGTTTCCCGCTGGAAATCACCGGCATCACCCTGCACATATGATTGATCTGCTCGATGAACTCCTCGTTGGCTGTCACGCTGTCAAGGCTTCCCCCGATCAGCACCAGAGCGTCGACGTTCTGCCCGTACATGCGGAACATCTGCCTGCGGCCCAGTTCGTCGTTGCCGAGAGAGCTCATGATCAGAAGCGTGTAGTCCTGCTGGTCCGCGGCTCTCTCGCAGGCAACCGTCACATTCTCATAAAAAGAGCTCGAAATATCGGCCACGAGAAGCCCGATGGTTTTTGTGCGGTTTGCGGACAATCCCTGCGCCAGAGCGTTGGGCCGGTACCCGTACCGGCGGATCGCCTCCTCCACTTTGCGCCTTTTTTCCTCACTGACATGAGCCGAGTTGGTCATCACTCTGGATACGGTCGCCGTGGAGACTCCGGCTGCTTTCGCGATTTCATAAATATTGGTACGTTCTTTTCCCATAATTCCCCGCCTTATCCCCGAATGCGGCTTTCGGAATGAAAGCGTTTTCAATATCAACCCCAGTATACGTGAAAAAATTTTCCCGCGCAAGGTCTTTTTTCGCAATTCCCACCGAAAAAGTTTTGGATTGCCGCTGGTATCCGGTCAATTTCCCTATGAAACAAAAAGAAAGCAGGCGGAAGTATTGTTTCCGCCTGCCGGTTCTGAAAATATTTTCAAAAGTTTTACCGCCTCCTGCTGTCGGTGAAATCCCAGGTCACATCATCCTGATCGTTGTGAAACCATCAGAGCTGCATAACCATCCGCAGTTTCCGTCCCGGACAGCCGGGAAAAAGTCTGGGATCACCCGATCGTGAGGGTCACCGGGCAGTGATCCGAACCCATGACGGAAGACTCGATGGAAGCTGCCTCCAGCCGGCTTTTGAGCCGGTCGGACACGATAAAGTAGTCGATCCGCCATCCGCTGTTGTGTTCCCTCGCGTGGAAACGGTAGGACCACCACGAATAAGCGCCTGTCCTGTCCGGATAGAAATACCGGAAAGTATCGCAGAAGCCAGCCTGCAGCAGCTCTGTCATCTTCGCCCGCTCCTCGTCGGTGAATCCGGCGTTTCCGCGGTTGGTCTTCGCGTTTTTGATATCGATCTCCTCGTGCGCCACGTTGAGGTCGCCGCAGAGAATCAGGGGCTTTGCCGCGTCCAGCTTCTGAAGATACGCCCGGAACGCGTCCTCCCACTCCATCCGCCAGGAAAGCCTTGTGAGACCGTCCTGGGAATTCGGCGTGTAGCAGTCGATCAGGTACCACTCCGGGAACTCCAGGGTGATCACCCTGCCTTCATGGTCGAACCCGTCGACGCCGATTCCATAGGAGACGGACATCGGCTCCTGCTTCGTGAATACGGCGGTCCCGGAATATCCTTTCTTTTCCGCGTAATTCCAGTACGCGTGATAACCGCTGAAAGCCTCGGGCATTTCGATCTGCCCCGCCTGCAGCTTGGTCTCCTGCAGGCAGAAGGCGTCCGCGTCCAGGACGGTGAACGCCTCCGCAAAGCCTTTTTTCATGCAGGCCCGAAGGCCGTTCACGTTCCAGGAAACATACTTCATCGAAAGGTCCTCCGATCAGTCTTTCTGCCCCACGGCCGATTTGAGCGCGGCGACGAAATCGCTGAACCGCTCTCCTTCCATCGAGAAACTGGCCATGGATTTGAGCGGCATGTACTTCGCCATCGCGTCCGACATGCGCCGGCTTCCCGCGCCGAGCTGCCCGGAATCCGTCTCGTCGGTCTTTTCGGCTTCGCGCTGCCTTAAGAATTTCCCGATGACAGCCGCGGTGCGCGGATCCTCCATCAGTTCCCCGATCGTGGTGTCGCCGGCGATGCGCATCGGAAGCAGCCTGTCCGTGCTGTAGTGAAGCTCCGTCTCCGCGAGGATATGGTCGGAGGAATCGCCCACAAGAATCCCGTAGACGCCGGACTTCGCGTACCAGTCCCCGATTCTCTCCTCCCAGTAGGAAAGGGAGCGGGTGTCGATTTCCATCGTCACGGTCTTTGTCTCACCCGGAGCAAGCTCCACCTTCCCGAAGCCTTTGAGTTCCTTCGCCGGTCTCTGCGGAGTTCCGGTGCGGTCCGCGACATACAGCTGAACGACTTCCTTGCCGGCCATCTTCCCGGTGTTGGTGACGTCCACGCTCACCTTCACGGTGCCGCCCTCTCTCATCGAGTCGGAAGAAAGCTTCAGATTGCCCATCGCGAACGTCGTGTAGGAAAGCCCATGCCCGAACGCCCAGCGCACCGGGATCTTTTTGGTGTCGTAATAGCGGTAGCCGACGAACACATCTTCCGCGTAAAACACTTTCTTCCCGTCGCCCGGGAAATTCAGATAGGAAGGATTGTCCTCAAGCCGGTACGGGAAGGATTCCGCCAGATGGCCGGACGGGTTCGCCTCGCCGTACAGCAGCCGGTCGCAGGCCGTGCCGACACCCTGCCCGCCGAGATACAGTTCCAGAATCGCGGAGACTTTGTCCGCCCACGGCGTCTCGACCGCGGAGCCGTTGTGCAGCACCACCGTGATGTTCGGGTTGACTTTCGCCACCTCGTCGATCAGGTGATTCTGGCAGGCCGGCATCTTCATGTCGTCGCGGTCATAGCCCTCCGACTCAACGATCTCCGGGATACCCGCGAAAATCACGACGGCGTCGGCGTCCTTCGCCGCCTCCACGGCCTTTGCCAGTTCCTCAGGATCCTCCCTGTCGCAGTCCGCCGGGAAGCCCTTCACGTAAGTCACGTTCCTTCCGGAAGCCTTCGCCGCCTCCAGCGCGCTGACTACTCTGGACGAATTGATGTGGGAAGATCCGCCGCCCTGGTAGCGCGGCTTTTCCGCGAACTCGCCGATGTAAACGGTTTTCGCGTTCTTCGCGATGGGCAGCGCCCCGCGGTTCTGCAGCAGCACCGCGCACTCCTCCTCGATCTTCGCGGCCTTTTCGTGATCTTTATCCCGGTCGAACACCACGCCGCTCTTCCGGTTGTCGTAATAATCGAAGAAAACGGTCAGCACATGCCCGACGGCTTTGTCCACGAGTTTTTCATCCAGCGTGCCGTTCTTTACCGCCTCGACGATCTTTTGGTCGTTCCGCGCGGTATTGCCGGGCATCTCCAGGTCCAGGCCCGCCTTCACGCCCTCGACGCGGTCGTCGACTGCGCCCCAGTCGGTCACGACGGCGCCCCTGAATCCCCAGTCGTCCCGCAGAACCTTATTGAGCAGCCACTCGTTTTCGGAGCTGTACACGCCGTTGATCTTGTTGTAGGAGCACATCACCGTCTTCGGCTGCGCCTTCTTTACCGCGGTCTCGAACGCCGGCAGATAGATCTCGCGCATCGCCCTCTCCGAAACCTCGGCGGAGATGCTCATGCGGTACGCTTCCTGGTTGTTGGCCGCGTAATGCTTGATCGAAGTGCCGACATGGCGGGACTGCACGCCGTTGACATAGGCCGCCGCGATTTCGCCCGCCAGATACGGATCCTCCGAATAATACTCAAAGTTGCGTCCGCACAGCGGGCTTCTCTTGATGCAGACAGCCGGCCCCAGCACTACGGAAAGGTTCTCTGCCTGGCACTCGTCGCCGATGGTCTCGCCGAGTTTTTCCACCAGGCCGCGGTCAAAGCTCGAAGCGGTGGCCGAGCCAGCCGGGAAACACACTGCTTTGATCGAAGTGTTGATGCCGAGGTGATCCGCCTTCTCGTCCTGCTTGCGCAGTCCGTGAGGGCCGTCCGATACCATAAAACGAGGGATTCCCAGGCGTTCTACCGCCTTGGTGTGCCAGAAATCGTCCCCGCCGAGAAGGCTGGCTTTCTCCTCGAGAGTCATTTCGCCGATCAGCTTTTTTACATCTGCTGCCATGGTCTCCTCCTGAAAGTCACAAAATTGCCGGCCCTGCGCCGGCTGATTAATTTCAGTCTAGCATTTCTTCGCAGGACCGGCAAGCATACTTTTGCCTATTCAGAATTTATGCGCTCTTCCGGGCTTCTCTCCGTCTCTCGACTGCTTTCGCCGCCTCGACGATGGGGATGATCAGAACCGCCAGGCCCACCGCGGCGAGATATTCCACAGCGGAGATATTCTCAAAGCCGAACGCCGCCCGCAGGAACGGAACGTAAATCACCATGAGGGTCAGCAGGAACGACAGGACGAGCGACAGATACAGATAGCGGTTGTGCGTTCCCAGGCGGAAAATCGAATTGCGTCTCGAGCGCATGTTGAACGAGTGGAAAATCTCGATCATCGAGAGCGTGAGGAACGCCATGGTCATGCCGTCCGCGGACTCCGCGACGCGCCACATCCCGGTTTCCATATAGTCGCCGATAAAGTAGGACACCAGCGTGATCGCGGCGATGCATACGCCCTGCAGGAAGATATCCATCCCCATGCCTCCGGCGAAGATTCCCTCGTGGGAATCGCGCGGCGGCTGGTGCATGATGTTTTTCTCCGCTTCCTCCATGCCCAGGGCAATCGCCGGAAGGCTGTCGGTGATCAGGTTGATCCACAGCAGATGCGCCGGCTCGAGAATCGTGAAGCCCAGCAGCGTTGCGATAAATACAGTCAGCACCTCGGCAAGGTTCGAGGACAGCAGGAATTCGATCGCCTTGCGGATGTTGTCGTAGATTCTGCGGCCTTCGCCGACTGCCCTGACGATCGTGGCGAAGTTGTCGTCCGCCAGGATCATATCCGCGACATTCTTGGTGACATCCGTTCCGGTGATCCCCATGCCGACGCCGATATCCGCGGCCTTGATCGAAGGCGCGTCGTTGACGCCGTCGCCGGTCATCGCGGTGATCTTGCCCCGTTTCTGCCATGCGTTGACGATGCGCATCTTGTGCTCAGGCTGCACTCTGGCGTACACGCTGTATTTTTCGATATTGTCCGCCAGGTCCTCGTCGCTGATCTTATCCAGCTCGGAACCGGTAATCGCTTCCTGTCCCTCGCCCAGAATCCCGAGCTCTTTCGCGATGGCAACCGCGGTATCCTTGTGGTCGCCGGTGATCATCACCGGCCGGATTCCCGCCTCACGGCAGTCGTCGATGGCAGGCTTCACCTCAGGGCGCACCGGATCGATCATTCCGCAGAGACCGATATAAGTCAGGTTCTGCTCCAGCTCATCCGGATTTTCCGTCTCCGGCTTCTCCGGATAGCGGCGGTACGCGGCGCACAGCACGCGGAGCGCGTTGTCCGCCATCGCCTTGTTCTGCGCGGCGATCTGCGCGCGCAGTTCGTCTGTCATCGGAACTTCCTCGCCGTTTTTGTCGACATACGCGCAGCGGCCCAGCACGACGTCCGGCGCGCCTTTGGTAAACTGGATCACTCCGCCCTTCCCGTCCGGGTGGAGGGTGGACATCATCTTGCGCAGCGAGTCAAACGGAGCCTCCCCGACTCTCGGGTACTTTTCCTTGAGCTCAGGCTTCGGGAAGCCTTCCTTCTGCGCGTCCGCCACCAGGGCCGCCTCCGTGGGCTCCCCGATCACGCCGCCGTCCTGAAGCTCCGCGTCGTTGCACAGGGCCATCGCCGTCTCCAGCATGGGCAGGTCGTCCGTCTCATGCTTCACGACAGTCATCCGGTTCTGCGTGAGCGTACCGGTTTTATCCGTGCAGATCACCTGTGTGCAGCCGAGGGTCTCCACCGCGGTCATCTTGCGGATGATCGCGTTATTTTTGGACATCCTGGTGACGCCGATCGAAAGCAGAATCGTCACGACAGCCGCAAGTCCTTCAGGGATCGCCGCGACCGCGAGGGACACCGCGACCATAAACATATCCAGCACGGTATTGCCGTTCAGGCCGGTACCTGTTGCCAGCGCCCTGGCGATATCCACGACAAAGATCGCCGCGCAGATCACCAGCACGAGCACCGACAGCTTTTTGGACAGCTCATCCAGTTTTTTCTGCAGAGGCGTCTCCGTGTCTTCCGCCTTGGTGATGGCGTCCGCGATCTTGCCCATCTCGGTGTTCATGCCGGTTCCGGTGATCACTGCCCTGCCGCGGCCGTAGACGACGGAAGTGCCCGTGTAGACCATGTTCCGGCGGTCGCCCAGGGGAACCGTCTGTCCCGGCTTCACCTCAATCGCGTTGGGATTTTTGTCGACCGGCACCGATTCGCCGGTGAGCGCGGATTCCTCCGTCTTCATGCTGGCGCTCTCCGTGAGTCTCGCGTCAGCCGGAACGGCGTCCCCGGCCTCCAGGATGATCAGGTCGCCCGGGACCAGCTCCTCGGCGGGAATGACTCTCTCTTTGCCGCCGCGCACCACTTTCGCGGTCGCCGCGGACATCTTTTTGAGCGCCTCAATCGCTTCCTCCGCTTTGGATTCCTGGTAGACGCCCAGCACCGAGTTCAGGATGACGACCGCCATGATGATGATCACATCGCTGAATCCTTCCCCGGAATACGCCGCCGTAATCCCTGAAATCACAGCCGCGACGATCAGGATGATGATCATCGGGTCGGCCAGTTCCATCAGAAATTTGTGAAATATACTTTCCTTTTTCGCTTCCCGGATCTTGTTGGGGCCGGTTTCGGCAAGCTTTTTCTTCGCCTGCTCCTCCGTCAGTCCCTGCTCGGAAGATCCGAGTTCCCGCATTACCTGCTGCGGTTCCCGCAGATATTCTTCCATTATAAAGCCTCCATTTCTGCTCTATCCGGCCGATGCCGGTCCAGCCGGCGGAACGCCCGCAAGCTGGCGATACGTCTCAGTCCGTGGGTGACCCGACGCCAGATGCTTCCTGCCATCACCGATCCAGCCGGCGAAACGCCCGCACACCCCGCGGGATTTCCGTGAAACGCCCGAGAAATCCGATGTATAAAAAAAGAGGCTTATCCTGTTACAGATAAGTCTCGTCATTCATCGTCAGGCGATTACAAGACAGCCCCAGGATTTTCATCCGGTTGTTGACGCTGTCCGCGGCTGGTGCCGCTGACTACTCCCTTAGAGTAATTTCAGTTTAACATGAACTTTTTTGCGCGTCAAGGAAGGGAATATAAAAATTTTCTAATCTATCTGAAAATTCCAAATTTTCAGTTCCGGCAGAGACTTCCGGCTGGCGGCAGTCAGGCAGATCGCTCTGCGCCTGCGCTCGCTGCCGTTTGTACCACGTGGAAAATCCCCTTCGCGGCTGATCTTTCACCGGATATTGAACTCATAGCGGAAATAATCCATCACTTCCCTGACTTCCTTCCGGTCCTCGAAGGTGTCGTGCAGATGGTTGACCGGGAATGAAATAGGCTTGTTTTCGACCACTTCCACAATGCCGAGCGCTGCCTGATAAGACATGCGCTCCAGCGCCTCCACCGTGAAGGCCGCCGTGTGCGGCGTCACGATCACGTTCGGCATGGCAAGCAGAGGGTTGTCCGGCTTCGGAAGGTTTCCCTCGAACACGTCGAGCGCCGCGCCGGCGATCTTTTTGTTCTGCAGCGCCTCGATCAGCGCCGCCTCGTCCACCACAGTCCCGCGGGCCGTGTTGATCAGGTAAGCGGTCGGCTTCATCCAGGACAGCTGCTCCGCCCCGATCATGTGGTGCGTGGACGCGTTGCCCGGCACATGCAGCGTCAGGTAATCCGCCTCTGAGATCACCTGCTTCATATCTCCCGACAGCGTTCCGAAGCTGACCGGCTGCATTCCCGTGATGTGCCGGCTGTATCCGATCACCTTCATATTCAGGCCCGCCGCGGCGATTTTCGCCACCTGGCTGCCGATATTGCCCATGCCGATGATGCCCAGCGTTTTACCTGAAACTTCACTGCCCGTGGTGTTGCGCACACTCATGTCATAGTTCTTCAGACCGTTGTTGTAATCCACCGAATGCTTGGCCAGCATCAGGATCAGGCCGATCGTATACTCCGCCACCGCTTCCTGGTTGGATTTCGCGGCGTTGGTGATCTGAATTCCGCGCTCGGTCGCCGCCTTGACGTCCAGGCAGTCGACGCCGACGCCGTGCATGGAGATCACCTTCAGCCCGGGCATCTCGTCCATCATCGGTCCGTCGATATGAGCGTTGCGGGTCAGAATGCCCACGCAGCCCTGCGCCTCGCGCACAACAGTATCCCGCTCGATCCCGGTTCCCATCACAACCTCAAGGCCGTGTTCTTTCAGCAGATCGATTCCTTTTTCATTGATCGCTTCCGTTACCAGTACTTTCATTCTCTGTTCCGTCTCCCTTCCGCAGCTTTCAGCCAGCTGACCGCAATACTAACTGCCAACCGTTACGGCCGCACGTCCGCTTTCTCCCAGAGATCTCAGCTATGTTCCGGATATCAGCTCAGATTCGCCTTCTTCCGCAGGTTTCAGTCAGCAATCTGCAAAGATTGCCGCATGCTTTGCCTTCTTCCGCGGGTTTCAGCGGTAATCCGGATAGACCGCCGCGCTCCGCATGAAGCCCACCAGCTGGTTGATTCCGAACACCGGCAGCCCCGTAATCTCCTGGATGGTTCTGCCGAACGGCGAGAGATTCTGGCACTCCAGGACAATCGCCCCGCAGTTCTTTTCCGTCTCGCGGAAGCGCAGGGCCATCTGCTCGACTTCTTCGCGGATGCGGTCCAGATCGCCTTCGCTGCTATTGCGGATAACCAAGTC
>JBMNRC010000024.1:0-41997 GCA_050944455.1 Lachnospiraceae bacterium | reverse complement strand
TCGCTCCGGAGACCGTTCTGACCTCCGCGATGAAGAGAGTCGACAACGGCTGCTATGACAGCGTCAAGAAGCTGATCCTGGGAACGCTGGAGTCCGGCGTTGTCACCTACGACCTGGCTATGGGCGGTGTTGACATCGCTCCGACCACCGACAACATTGCCGACGACGTTCTGGAGAAGGTTGAGGAGGCAAAGCAGGCCATCATCGACGGAGACATTGTGGTTCCGAAGACGAAGGAAGACTTCGAGGCGCAGTACGGCGACGTTTACGAGCTCGACCCGGAGGATTCCGACGAAGAGGCTGAGACCGTCAGCGAAACTGAAACAGAGACAGACGCTGAATAAGGTGAACAATTCATAATGGAATAATCTCCGCGGCCGGAATCCAGCCGCGGAGCGCGGAAAGGAGAGAACCCATACGGATTTGCGGGCTCTCTCCTTTTTTTTTCGGCATCTCCTGCCGGGCTGCCGTCCTGAATCGGCGGCTCATCGGCCGGGTATCCGGCTGTCCGGACGGAACGGGAGGTTCCGGAAATTTCGAAAGTCCTTTCCGGAAATTTTTAAAGTATGGACAAAATGGCCGGGCCGCCAAAAGGCGCGTTTCAATGCGGTTTCTGCCGGAAAAGCCCGGGCCATGGCATTTTTGACGGCGAAGTTCAACCATTGCAATTTTAACCATAAAGTTATATTAATAATAATTTGGAAAACAGTTCTGCCGCAGGCTGATCCGGCGCAGAGTTTTCATTGTTCAGTTTACTGAAAGACAGTTTCGATTTTTTCTGTTGATCCGCTTACCTGTATTCACCGATCAGTAAAGGAGAGAAATTCACATGAGACCGATGTCCAGCGAAGATGTTGAGAAAACCAGAAATGAAATTTTAGGCATCATTGAAAACCGGTCGCTGACGCATGAGCAGAAAGTCGCGAACCTTTCCGCCGCGGCAGTGTCGATGATGGATGTGCTCGACGTGCCGGAAGGGCTGAATGAACTGCTCCGCCCGGAAAATGAGGGCGACCAGTGCATCTGCGATCTGTTCGAGGGCAACGCTCCTGTCCGCCCGAGATATATCATCCCGGATTACGCGAAGTTTTTCCGCCAGGGCAGCAAGTTCCTGCGCCTGGACCCGCCGAAGGATTTCTACGAGGCGCTCAACGACCTTCTGATCATCTACCGGCATGTGCCGAGCGTCACCAATTACCCCGTGTATGTCGGCCAGCTCGACGAGCTGCTGGATCCCTTCCTGACGGACGACATTGACGACGCGACGGCGCTGAAATTCCTGAAGATGTTCTTCCTCAATGTCGACCGCACGGTGCTGGATTCTTTCTCCCACGCGAATATCGGGCCGCGCGACACCCGCGCCGGACGCCTGATTCTGCAGGCCGAGGGAGAGCTCAAGGACGCTGTTCCGAACCTGACCGTCAAGTATGATCCGGATGTCACCTCCGATGAATTCGCGAACCTGTGCGCGGCGACGGCTCTGAAGGCGGCAAAGCCGAGCTTCGCCAACGATAAGATGTTCCGCTCCGAGCTCGGGGACAATTACGTGATCGCCAGCTGCTACAACGGACTGCTTCTCGGCGGCGGATCTTACACACTGTGCCGCCTGATTCTCGGAAACATCGCGAAGCGGGCGAAAAACACCGATGATTTCCTGACGAACGTGCTGCCTTACGTATGCGACATCCAGGCCCGCTACATGGACGCCCGCATCAAGTTCGAGGTGGAGGAGAGCGGCTTCTTCGAGAGCAATTTCCTCGCGAAGGAAGGCCTGATTTACCGCGACCGCTTCACCGCGATGTTCGGCCTTGTCGGACTGGCGGAGGCTGTCAACATCCTGATGCAGAAGGAAGGGAAACCGTACCGCTACGGGAAGGATCCGGAGGCGACGGAGCTCGGCGTAAAGATCATGGATGTGATTGATAACTTCAATAAAAACCACGTCAATCCCTACTGCGAGGCGACGGGAGGACATTTCCTGCTGCACGCCCAGGTGGGCATCGCGACGGATATCAACCGCACGCCGGGTACCCGCATCCCGATCGGGGAGGAGCCGGACCTCGCGACGCATCTCCGTTTCCTGTCCCATTTCCATCACTATTTCCCGTCCGGAACCGGCGATATTTTCCCGGTGGACGTCACGGTTCACAACAATCCGGAGTACATTGTCGATATTGTCAAGGGAGCGTTCAAAGAGAACCTGCGCTATCTTTCCTTCTATGAGAGCAACAGCGACGTGTTCCGCGTAACCGGATACCTGGCAAAGCGCTCTGAGATCCAGAAATACCAGAAGGGCGAAGCGGTCATGCACGACACCACGCAGCTGGCGACGGGAGCTTCCGAGCTCGGCCACGCGCAGGAGAGAAGAGTACTTGGAAACTGAGGTGAGAGAAAAGGCTGAAGAAAAGTCCGCGGCAAACTTCACAGAAAACTCCGCGGAAAGGCCTGAAGGAAGGCCCGCGGAGGGACCCGCGGAAACACCCGCGGAAATATCCGAGGAAAAACCCGCCGAAACGGCTGAGACAAACCCCGGGGAAAGAGGGGAGACCGGCCCCCTGGGGCAGCCCGCGGAAGAGGTGAGGGAAGCCTATGCTTCCCCTTCGGGAGAGAGAGTCCCGGTCAACAAGGTGATTCCTTTTTCCAGCGTGGACGGTCCGGGGAGCCGCACCGCGGTTTTCCTGCAGGAGTGCAACATCGACTGCCTGTACTGCCACAACCCGGAGACGAGAAACCTGTGTGTGGGGTGCGGACGATGCGTGAAAACCTGCCCGGCCGGAGCGCTGTCGCAGCCGGGGAAACCCGGCAGCAGGGTGCTGTTTGACCCGGCGAAATGCGTGGCCTGCGACACCTGCATCCACGTGTGCGCGTTCGGGGCCAGCCCCCGCATCGAGTACCTGACGGCAGCCGAATGTTATGAGAGAGTGAGGCGGCAGATTCCGTTTATCCGAGGCGTGACGGTGTCGGGCGGCGAATGCACGATGCATCCCGTGTTCCTCACTGAGCTGTTCCGGCTGTGCCGGGCCGACGGGCTGACGACGCTTCTGGACAGCAACGGAATGCTGGATTATTCGCGGTTCCCGGAGCTCATGGAAGTGACGGACGGCGTGATGCTTGACATCAAGGCGTTTACCGCCGAAGATCACCGACGGGTGACGGGATACGGCAATGAGATGGTCCTGAAAAACGCGGTATGGCTCGCGGAGAGGGGAAAACTCCCCGAAATCCGCACGGTCGCCGTGCCGTGCCTGTTTGATGTGAAGGGGACGGTCAGATCTGCCTGCCGGCTTCTGGCGCCGTACAGCAGGACGGACGGGATTCATCGGAATATCCGTTATAAGCTGATCTCCTGCCGGCCGAACGGCGTACGCAAAGAATACCTTCCGAAACTGGATTTCCCTTCGCCGGAATATATGTCGGAACTGGCGGAGACCGCGCGCGAGGAAGGTTTTACCGATATACAGGTTGTGTGAGAAATCGAGAGGGAGGAAACCGCTATGAGCGATTTGGATACGCGGAAAGCCGGAACAGGCGGAGAGCCGGAAATAGCGATCGAGATGCGGGACATTGTCAAGAAATTCGGAGATTTCACGGCAAATGACCACATCAATCTGAAGGTCCACAAGGGTGAAGTCCACGCGATCCTGGGAGAGAACGGCGCCGGCAAGAGCACGCTGATGAACGTTCTGTACGGCCTGTACCGCCCGACGTCGGGCGAAATCTACGTGCGGGGGCAGAAAACGGAAATCCGGGACCCCAGCCACGCGATCAGGCTCGGCATCGGCATGGTTCATCAGCACTTCATGCTGGTTCAGCCGTTTACTGTTACCGAGAACATCGTGCTCGGCGACGAGCCGACCAGGGGGCTGAAGATCGACGTCAAAACAGCCAGAAAACGCGTGATGGAGCTCTCGGAAAGGTACGGCATGGCGGTTGATCCCGATGCCCACATCGAGGATATCTCGGTCGGCATGCAGCAGAGAGTCGAAATCCTGAAAGTCCTTTACCGCGGCGCTGAAATCCTGATCCTGGACGAGCCGACCGCGTCGCTCACTCCGCAGGAGATTGATGAGCTGATGCAGATCATCCGCAACCTGACCGCCGACGGCAAGAGCGTGATCCTGATCACGCACAAGCTGAAGGAAATCAAGGCCTGCGCGGATTACTGCACGATCATCCGGCAGGGTAAATACATCGATACCGTGAAGGTTTCTGACGTCACCGAGCAGCAGCTCGCTTCCATGATGGTCGGGCGCAATGTTGAATTCGTCGTGGACAAAAAAGAACAGAAGCCGGGAGACGTCGTCCTTGAGGTGAAGGACCTGCGCGGCAGGGATTACCGCGGCGCGGAGATCCTCAAAGGCCTGAATCTGACGGTGCGCAAAGGAGAGATCGTCGGTCTCGCCGGCGTCGACGGAAACGGGCAGACAGAGCTCGTGGAGATCCTCACTGGGCTGCGCAGGGCGGATTCCGGTTCTGTGATGGTCGGGGGAAAGGAAATGATCAACGACACGCCGAAAGAACTTTTCGACGCGGGCGTCACCTCCATCCCGGCCGACCGCCAGAAATACGGCCTGATTCTCGAGTTTTCGGTCGCTGAAAACCTGATTCTGCAGAATCATAAAAAACAGCCTTACGCGAAGCACGGTGTCCTGCAGAAAAACGAAATCGCGAAACACGCGGACGAGCTGATTCAGCACTTCGACATCCGCCCGGCGGACTGCAAACTGCACCCGGCGGGCACACTCTCCGGCGGCAACCAGCAGAAGGTGATCATCGCCCGTGAGATTACCAACGACGGCGAGCTGCTGATCGCGGTCAATCCCACCCGCGGCCTGGACGTCGGCGCGATCGAGTTTGTCCATAAATATATTGTGGAGCAGCGGAACAAGGGAAGAGCGGTTCTTCTGGTTTCTTTCGAACTCGATGAGATCATGAGCCTTTCCGACCGCATCGAGGTGATCTTCGACGGAAAGATCAGCGGCAGCATGCCGGGCAAAGACGCGGATGAAAAAGAACTCGGCCTGATGATGGCGGGAGGAAAGCATGAAGAAAAAGAATAAAATCCTCGAAGGAAATGCCCTTTATACAATCATCGCCATCGTCATCGGCTTTATTGTCGGCGCGGTCGTCATCGGTTTCGGCGGCCTGAATCCGGGCGTGGTGTACGGAAAGCTGGTCGACGGCATCTTCGGGAAGCCGAAGTATCTGTTCAACTCGGTTGTCTACGCGATCCCGCTGATCCTGGCCGGCCTGTCCGTGGCTTTCTCGTTCCGCACCGGCGTCTTCAACATCGGCGCCGAAGGCCAGTTTGTCGTCGGCGCGCTCGTCTCCTGCGTGCTGGGTATCAAGCTTGATCTACCGTCCTGGATCGTCATCCCGGTGTACCTGCTTTCGGCGGCGGCGGCGGGGGCCATCTGGTCTTCCCTCTCCGCCATCATGAAGGTGACGAGGGGCATCAACGAAGTCCTGTCTTTCATCATGCTCAACTGGATCGCGTTCTACCTGTCCAACTACGTGGTCAACCTCAAGGGAATCAAGGCCGACGGCCGTGAGGCGACGGTCGACATCCTGCCGAACGCGTCGATCAAGTTTCCCCAGGCGGTGCTTGACACGCTGGACTGCGACACCTTCAACTGGGGCATTGTGATCGCGATCGCCGCAGCTATCCTGATCTGGTACATCATCAACAAGACGACGCTCGGCTATGAGCTGCGCGCTGTCGGCTACAACAAGTACGCGGCGACCTACGGCGGCATCAACAGCAACCGCGCGATTGTCACGGCCATGGCGATCTCGGGAGCGCTCGCAGGCCTTGCCGGCGCAACGCAGATTCTCGGCAACGCCGGCCGTATCGCGCAGTTCGCGGGTCAGGAAGGATATGGATTCCAGGGCATCACGGTGGCGCTGATCGGCGGATCAGACCCGATCGGCTGCATCTTCGCCGGCCTGTTCTACGGGGCCATGAAATACGGCGGGTCAAAACTGGGCATGGTTCACGCGCCGAAGGAAATCCTGGATATCATCATGGGCACGGTCGTCATCTTCATCGCGGTTTCCCATGTGTTCCGGAACCTCTTTTACGATCTGATCAGCAGGTCGAGACAGAAGAAAGAGGCAAAAGCGGTAAAAGCGGCATCGTCTGCGCCTGAGAGCAGGGAGGCAAAATAATGGATGTGTTTATCAAGAATCTTGGTCTTCTGATCAACGCGACGCTCGTCGCGACGCCTCCGCTTCTTTACGCGGCTCTCGGCTCCTGCATGTCGGAGCGGAGCGGAGTGGTGAACATCGGAATCGAAGGAATGATGACTCTCGGCGCGTTCGTCGGGGCGGCTGTCGGCTACTACACGGAAAACGCGTGGTTCGCCTTCCTGTGCGGAGGCCTGGCGGGAGCGCTCGTCGGCGTGATCCACGCGGTCGTCTGTATCTCGCTGAACGCTGACCAGACGATCACCGGCACTGCAATCAACTTCCTGGCTCCGGGATTCGCCCTGTTTATCAGCCGCCGCCTGTTCGACGATTCGACAGATACGCCGCCGATCTCCGACGCCGGGCGTCTTCCGAAAATCTTAAACGGCGTGTTCCCGGCCGGTTCCTTCTGGAACAATGTGCTGAACGTTCACGTGGCCTGCGTCATCTGTTTTGTTCTGGTAGCCGTGCTCTATTTCGTCTTCTACAAGACCAGATTCGGCCTGCGGCTGCGCGCGGTCGGCGAACATCCGGAAGCCTGCGATACGCTGGGCATCAACGTGGCAAAGATCCGCTACATCTGCGTCATCCTGTCCGGATTCCTTTCCGGCCTCGGCGGAGCTTACATCACGCTGGCAACCATCAACCAGTTCCGCCCGGCGGTTATCGTAGGACAGGGCTTCATCGCGATTTCAGCTGTCATCTTCGGAAAGTTCACGCCGCAGGGCGCGATGATGGCCTGCCTGCTGTTCGGCGTATGCAGCGGCATCAAGAGCCTTTCGGCAATGACCAACGCCGTCTCCCCGAACCTGATTTCGATGATCCCGTACATCGTTACGCTGGTCACCCTGATCCTGTTTGTCGGACGCGCGAGAGTTCCGGCCGCCAACGGCAAGCCGTTCATCAAGTCAAAGTAAAAGCTGTCCCCGCAGCCTGTGCGGCAGCATTTTTTCCGGGAGCCTCCGCGGATGCGGGGGCTCCTTTGCGTACACACCTGTGATTCCGGTAGTTACAGCGGAGCCTCCGTGGATGATGGATTCTTTTTTATGGAGGCGGATATTGGCGGCACTGTGTTCTGAGCCCCGCGGGCGCAGAACTTTTCTGCAGGAGAAGATGGAAAACTGACGTTTTTGTCCGGCTGGCACAGACGGCAGATCCCGGGCCTGGCCCGGCGGGCAGGCGGTCCTGTGCTCCGGATCCCGGCGGGTATGGACACCCGAAGACCGATAATGATAAAATGCTGTCAGTGAACAGGCCCGGAAACGGGCGCGAATGGCGCCGGCGTGAGAAAACGCCGGAGAAAAGTGGAGGCAGATATGCGGAAAATTGTTTCAGATCCCGGGAAGGCCGCGGATGCGGCACTGATTTCAGAAGCGATCGAGGCGAGGAAAAACGCTTATACGCCGTATTCCCATTTTCAGGTGGGAGCGGCCCTGCTGGCGGAGGACGGAAAGGTTTTCCGCGGCTGCAACATAGAGAACGCCGGCCTGACGCCGTCCAACTGCGCGGAGCGGACCGCGTTTTTCAAGGCGGTGAGCGAAGGGGAGAGAAAGTTTAAGGCAATCGCGATCGTCGGCGGGCCGGAGAGCGGGGAACTGTCGTTTACCGGACCCTGCGGAGTCTGCCGCCAGGTGATGATGGAATTCTGCGATTACGATCAATTCAGGATTCTGATGGCTGTCTCCCCCGAAAACTACCGGGTTTACTCCCTGCGGGAACTGCTGCCCGAAGGTTTCGGCCCGGCCAATCTGTCGGAAGGCTGAAATATGATTGATCTGCATATGCATTTTGACGGATCCCTCCTGCCCGGCACGATTGCGCGCCTGGCCCGGCAGGAGGGAATTCCGGTTCCGGAGGAAGGTTCGGAGGAATTTGCGCGGCTGATCCGTGTCCCGGACGACTGCGAAGACCTGAACCGGTATCTCGCCTGCTTTGATCTTCCGCTGTCTCTGCTGCAGAGCCCGGATGCCGTCCGGCAGGCGATGGAAGACCTGGTGTGGAGCCTGCTGGCCGAAGATCACCTGCTTTACGCGGAACTGCGTTTTGCGCCTTCCTCGCTGACGAGGAAAGGAGCCTCCCAGGAGGAGATCGTGCGGGCTGCTCTCGAAGGCCTGCGGCAGGCGCAGGATCGTTTCCAGAACAGTTTCAGGGCTTCCGGCGCTTTTCCTTCCGCACGGAATGGAGAGGGCGGAACACCCGGCCGGAACGGTACGCCCGGCCGGAATGCGGCCGGAAAACCTGAGCCGGCGGGACAGCCGGGAAACGGCGGCATTTGTCCGGAAGGCAGCTGGATTCCGTGCTGTCAGCTGATTCTCTGCGGCATGCGGGGGACTTCCACGGAGGAAGAAAATCTGGAGACCGTCCGACTGGCGGACAGGTACCGGGCAAAGGGCGTCGCCGCCGTGGACCTGGCCGGGCCGGAAGCGGGTTTCCCAACCCATGATTACCAAAGGCTGTTTCAGGAGGCAGAAGCGCTGGGCCTGCCGTTTACGGTGCACGCCGGGGAAGCGGCCGGACCGGCCAATATCCGGGAAGCGGTTGAATACGGGGCGTCCCGGATCGGGCACGGCATTGCCGCGGCGCAGGATCCCCCGCTGGTCAGGATGCTTGCGGAGAGGCAGATCCCGCTGGAATGCTGCCCGGTCAGCAACGTGCAGACGCGCGCGGTCGCGCGCATGGCTGATCATCCGGTCAGGAAGTTCCTGAACAGCGGCCTGAAGGTGACGGTCAACACCGACAACCGGACGGTTTCGGGGACGGACCTGAACCGGGAATATCGGGAGCTCAGGGAGAACCTGGGCCTGACGCAGGAGGAGAAATTCAGGCTGCTGGCCAACGCGGCCGACGCCGCCTTTCTTCCGGCAGACAGGAAGGCCAGCCTGAAATCGGCCCTGAATCAGAAAACTGCCAGCCTCTGACCGTACAGCTCCCTCCGGACTGTCATAACTCTTCTGGTCAGCCCGGGGGTATCCCCGCGATGGCGGACGGCCCGCGGCAGCCGGCACAGATCACTGACGGGTGAAAGGGTTCCGGCAGAATGAACGGCAGCGGAGGGCAGCCTTTCCGCCCGGAAACGCATACGCACGCGGAGCGGGATCATTGTATCTGTAAACGGAACATGGTATAATCTGCACAAACAGGCGCAGTGATTTCTGTCTATTAATCAGGGAAACGCTGCCCGGACACGCGGCTTCAGACAGGCAGCACAGCGGCACGGTTCTGCGGAAGACGGAATGCGGAGAACAGCGCGGACAGCCTGAAGGTTATCGTGAAAGCCAGCCCGATTGGAGGAAACAGCTATGGCAGAAGAGAAAAAAGCTTCGGAGCTCCTGCTGGGGGACCCGTACCGGAGAGTCCTCCTTCTGGACTATGAGAGAACACTTACAGTCCACAGAAACCGCAGGCAGATGGAAAGCATAGAAAATGAACTCTCCTGGTTTACCAATAAAAAAGACGGTTACCGCACCTGGGACGAGGCCGGCTATATCCGGAAGTTCCAGGAAGAATACGGGCGCGGCGGAGAGAGCCTCGCGCGTTCCTACCGCCCGCTGACGCAGTATCCGCAGGGGCACGAACCCATGGTCCTCTACTTTATTCTTTTGTATGAGAAGAAAGCCGGGGATTTCGGAAAGTTCACCGCTGCCCACACCGCTGAGGAAATCCGCCGGGACAGGGAAACCGGGCTGGAGTACAGGAAACTCCGCGCGGAGTTCCGCCTTCTCGCCGGCCTGATGAACCGGCTGGACAATGTCGTCAGGCTGGTCGCGGCTTCTGTCGACGAGGCGACAACCACCGATTTCCAGAAAGACGCGGACAGACTTCCTCTTCCGCTTCTGCAGAGCCGTTTCATGCGCGCCGTTTCCGCCGGGTCGGAGGACGACTGCGCGAAACTGATTGATTATATGAAGAAAGCCGGGGCAGATACTTCTTATGAGGAAGCTCTGAAGGCGCTCCGGGAGAAGGATTACGCAAAGGCCTCCTGCCTGGCGCGGAATGTCAGCGAAGGGGAGCCGCAGTTCACGGCAGCCCAGTCGGTGGCGCTGGAATCCGCCGCCAATCTGGGCGATATCGACGGCTTTATGTCTGCCTTCAGCGCTGTCCGCGGAACCCATCCGGATTCCATGTACTTTATCTATCTCCTGCAGACCCTGATCTGCAACGCTGATTACAACAGGCTGGATTCCGACGAGTTTGAGAACGATGTTCAGGAGATGCTCAAAACCGATTTCAATAAGAAGCCGAATCCGGCGTTTACCGGTCTGGTATCCCGCAAATTTGTCGAGATTCTGCTGCAGGGATTCCCGCTGTGCGAGGAAATCCTGAAAGACCAGCAGCAGTACGGCCAGGACGCGAAGATCCCGGACGAAAAACTCAATACGCTGTACCGCTGCCAGATGGCTCTGCAGCTTTATCCGCAGCAGGATGTCCAGAACCTGATCGATCTGGATTACGTTTCTAAGCACGGCATTGATTTCTGCAGACAGAAGATCGGCGCCGAGGCCGCGATGATTCTTCTGGAGAGAAACCCCGACCGCTCGTTCAGCAACATTCTGCTGGCGTTCCGGGCGCTGGAGCAGACCGGGATGAAGGAATCCTATGTGCGCAACGTCGAGAGCAACCTGGACAGCCTGAAGAAGTACGCGGCCAGGGGCGAGACCCGCGCGGAGCAGCTGATCCGCACGGCGGAAGAATACAAGAAGCAGATGAAAGGGGACACCTCCGCTCTGGATAAGGCTCTGGAGGAACTCAATCCGGATCCGTGGCAGACGGTCAGCGCGGAACAGACGGTTGACGCGACACAGACCATCGACGCGGCGGAGGCTGCGGGTACCGCGCAGGCGGCGGAGGCGGCGCAGGCCTCCCCGTCACCGGAAGAGAAGTAACGCGGCAGAACCCGTAAACCGGAAAATTCCGGGACGCCGCGTGAGGAGAAGCGGGTGTGATCCCGGATTAAAGGAGCAGGCTTGCATTGGAAGAGACAATCTCGAAAAAGGATCTTCTGGCACTGAAGAATATCACCTATGGCCAGCTTTACCGCTGGAAGCGCGAGGGACTGATCCCGGAGGAGTGGTTTGTCAAAAAGGCCGTCAAAACCGGCCAGGAAACCTTCCTTCCGAAGGAGAAAGCCTGCGAGCGCATTGATTTTATCCTGGCGAACAAGGACCGCATCCCGCTGGGACAGATGGCGAAGATGCTTTCGCCGGGAGCCGGAGGACGGACTTACAACCTTCAGCAGCTCAGAAACATGAGCGAGATCGACCGGGGAATCCTCGGAATGATTGCGGGCGACACCTGGTCGGGAACCGACGTCGCGTTTCTGGCCATCATTTCCGAGGCTTATCGGAAATATCATCTCACCTACGCGGACGCGGGAGACCTGATCCGCTACTGCGGCGAGAAGTTTTCGGAGCTTTCCCCGGGGGAGCATGTCTTTTACCTCGTGCGCATCCGCAAGGTTTACTACGGAATGCTGCTGGAGCAGGAGAATCCCGTGATGGATTCCCGTATTGAGGTGATCCAGTCGTGGCCGGTGGAAGAGCTGGCCGGCAGGATCTCGCTGAAGTACCAGCCGGAGCCGGAAACTCCGTGACGAAACAGATTTGAAATATTGAAAGACACCGTACACGTATCCTCCCGGATACCTGTGCGGTGTTTTTGATTCCGGAATCACGGCGCGGGCCGAAATTACGGCGCGGGTCGAAATCACGGCGCGGGTCGAAATCACGGCACGGATTGAAATCACGCCGCGGACCGCGCCCCGAATCAGGCTGCGGAAAGAGCCTCACGGACCGCGCCCGGAACCTGGCCGGACAGCAGGACGGCATTCTGACAGAATTTAATGCGGACCGGATAAAAATTTCCGGCAGTATTTAATATCACAACGCCCAATCAGAAAGAATCGAGCCAAACAGGATAAATAAGATCAAGAATGTTAATAAAAAACAATGGTATTCCGTTTAACATGGTGATATCATAATCTGGACTTCCGAAAAGGGGGTTAAATACAGTGCGGCGCCTGCGGAACAGGTGCCGGGAGGAGCAGCAGATTGACGGGAACACTCAGCAGGCCGGATGCCGCAGAGAGGCTTCTGCAGAGTTTCGAGGCTTATTATGATATCACGCGCTATGACGGCGGAGCAGAACCGCTGGCGGCGCTGTGCGAGTATTATGAAAAGTCCGCGAAATACTTTGTCTCCAAAAAAGCGGAGCTCTGGGCCTCAGCCAGCGAGGAGTTCGTCTATCTGATTTCGGCGGAGCGGTTCACCCGGGAACTGTTCGATGAGTGGACGGACAGAGCCTGGAAGGACGCCCTGTCGAGAGCCCACATCGGGCCGGACCATATGGCGACCTGGGTTACGCCTGTTTTCATCTGCGATACTGCCGATGAGGACGCCGTCGCCGCGCTGAAAAAGTTTCGCAGGACAAAGAGTTTTCTTCTTTCTTTTCACGGATGGATGCAGATCCGCGCCGAGCTGGCCGTCGTCTCATCGGGAACGCTGTTTTCCAACCGTGATGGGGCGGCATCCCTGAAACGTCTGAAGAAAGTTCTTTTTCCCGAAACGTAAGGAGAAGGGAGTATTTGTATGAACATTCTGGTTATTCTGGTAATCAGCCTCGCGGTCCTCATCTGCGGCTACATCTTCTACGGCGGATGGCTGAGCAGACAGTGGGGCGTCGGCGAGTCCAAGGAGCCGACCCCGGCCCACACCATGGAGGACGGCGTGGACTATGTGCCCGCCAAGGCCCCGGTCCTGATGGGACACCACTTCAGTTCCATCGCCGGCGCCGGCCCGATCAACGGACCGATCCAGGCAGCTGTTTTCGGCTGGGTCCCGGTTCTGCTCTGGGTCCTGATCGGAGGCATTTTCTTCGGCGGCGTGCATGATTTCGGAGCGCTGTTCGCTTCCATCCGCAACAAGGGCCAGTCCATCGGCGAGATCATCGGCGACACCATGGGAGCTACCGCAAAGCGCCTGTTCCTTCTGTTCGCGTGGCTGACGCTTCTGCTGGTTGTCGCGGCATTCGCGTCCATCGTCGCAAATACTTTCGCTTACTCCGCGGAAGCTTCCGCAATCACCAACACGGCGAATGAGTCCACGGCCATGATTTCCCTCCTGTTTATCGCGCTGGCCATTGTCTTCGGCCTGCTGGTCTACAGAAAGAACGTTCCGCTGGGCATCGCCTCCGTCATCGGCGTGGCGGGCATCGTCGCCATTGTCCTGATCGGCCTCAACTGGCATCCGATCGCTCTGGGCTACAACACCTGGATGTGGATCCTCGGCGTCTACATCCTGATCGCGTCGGTCACCCCGGTCTGGATTCTCCTCCAGCCCCGCGACTATCTGTCTTCCTTCCTGCTGTACTTTATGATCATCGTCGGCATCGTCGGCGTCGTCGGAGCGGCAATCATGGGCGGCGGCAACACTGACATCCCGGCGTTCAACGGCTGGTCCGCCGAGCAGTTTGAGGGCAACAAAGTCTTCACTTCCGGAAATCTTTTCCCGGCCCTGTTCGTCACCATCGCCTGCGGCGCTATCTCCGGATTCCATTCCCTGGTCTCTTCCGGAACGACGTCAAAACAGCTGGACAAGGAAACCGACGCAAAGCCGATTGCCTACGGCTCCATGCTGATCGAGTGCGCTGTCGCGGTTGTTTCTCTCTGCGCGGTCGGCTATGTCTGGAACGATCTTGCCGTCGACAACAGCACCTTCAAGGCGCCGACCCAGGTGTTCGCAACCGGACTTTCCACCATGATCGGAAGCTTCAGCAACGAGAGCGTGCAGAACGTCATGTACCAGATGCTGATCCTCGCGGTCTCCGTCTTCTGCCTGACCTCGCTGGATACCGCCACCAGACTGGCAAGATATATGTTCCAGGAATTCTGGCTCAGACCGGGCGAAAGCGTTGAGGACGCTTCCGGCGCGAAGAAAGTTCTCACCAACAAGTATTTCGCGACCATCCTGACCGTCATCCTGGGCATCGGCCTCGGCCTTACCGGATACACGCAGATCTGGCCGCTGTTCGGCGCCGCAAACCAGCTGCTCGCGGCTCTCGGCCTGATCGCTGTCGCGGCATGGCTCGGCAATGTCGGACGCAACAACAAGATGTTCTACGTTCCGATGGTCTTCATGACAGTGGTCACAATCACCTCCCTGATCCAGACGATCATCAAGCAGAGCAAGGCGATCGCGGCCGGCACCGTCACCACCTGGGGGCCCTACGCGCAGGTTATCCTTGCGGTATTCCTGGTAGCTCTTGCGGTGATCCTGGTTGTCGTATCGTTCGGTGTGTTCAAAAAGCAGTCAGAGAATAAAAAGGCGGGCGCCAAAGCCTGAGCTTCGGCGGTAACCCGAAAACCGGAAGGGACAGCGTTTCAGGCGCTGTCCCTTTCTGCAGTTTCAGGGGACAGGACGGGACACATCCGGCTGACCGGACGGGACGTCATCGGACAGCGTTGAGGACGCGTCCGGCGCAGGAATCCGGGAAGAGAATGATTATTTTCGCTCATTGAAGCACATGGACGTCTGAATTCATCACAAGATACAAAGAATCAGCGTGCCGGAGGCATAAACGACAAAGAAATCACGGGATCCCGCAGGATTCCCGCGGGAGGGTTGTGAAAAATATTCAATAAACAGAAGCCTTGGAAATGAAATGTTGTCCCTAATTGCGGAGCGGCTTATTGACGAAGGGTAAAAAAGATAGTAAACTACTGATAACGCTGTTGGATTTTGTCATTTCTGCGGGGGCGGGATTGCGCCCCGGCACCAGTCCTGGCGGCACGGGAATCCCGGCATGCCGGCGGCCCGGCAGTATTCCGGCGCGGTATGGGCGGATTTTCCCGCACTGAATTTCATGTGCGGCATCCTGACAATACACAGGAGAAAGAGTGGGCAATGAAATACAAGATTATGGATTATGATCCCTATCTGAAGCCATTTGAAAGCGATCTCGACCTGAGAGCCGGCAACTACGCCAGAAAGTATAAAGAACTGACGGAAAACTGCGGTTCTCTGTCCGAGTTTGCCAACGGTGACGAGTACTATGGAATTCACAGAACCGAAGACGGCTGGGTATACCGTGAATGGGCTCCCGCTGCGGATGAGATGTATTTCACCGGGGAATTCAACAACTGGAATCCGGTTTCCCATCCGATGACCAGGCTTGACAACGGTGATTTTGAAATCCGGCTGAAAGGCGCTGACGCCCTGAAAGAGGAAACGCGGGTGCTTGCCATCGTGAAGCACGCCGGCCAGACGCTCTACCGCATCCCGTCCTACTGCCACCGCGTAGTGCAGGATCCGGCCACGATTCAGTGGTACGGCGTTGTCTGGGATCCTGCGAAGCCCTTCCCGTGGGAGGACCAGGATTTCCACTCCGAGATGCCTCCGTACATCTACGAGTGCCATGTCGGCATGGCGCAGGAAGAGGGACGCGTAGGCACGTACCGCGAGTTTGCGGATAAAATCCTGCCGCGCATCCAGAAGGATCATTACAACACCATCCAGATGATGGCGGTGATGGAGCATCCGTACTACGGTTCCTTCGGCTACCAGGTTACCAATTTCTTCGCCGTGTCTTCCCGGAGCGGGACGCCGGACGATCTCAAATACCTGATCAACAAGGCGCATAAGATGGGAATCCGCGTTCTTCTGGACGTGGTGCATTCCCATGCCGCCCGCAACACCCGCGAAGGCATCAACGAGTTTGACGGCACGGATTACCAGTATTTCCACGCGGGCCCCGAGGGCAATCACTCCGCCTGGGATACCAAACTGTTCGACTACGGCAAGAACCACGTGCTGCATTTCCTGCTGTCCAACCTCAAGTACTGGATGACGCAGTATCATTTCGACGGATTCCGCTTCGACGGCGTGACTTCCATGCTCTACAAGGATCACGGCCTTGGCACCGCGTTTGACAATTATTCCAGGTATTTCTCGATGAATACCGACACGGAGGCGGTCACTTACCTGACGCTGGCCAATACGCTGGTCCATGAGCTCAACCCGAACGCGATCACCATCGCCGAGGATATGTCCGGAATGCCCGGCATGTGCATTAAGCAGGAGGACGGCGGCATCGGCTTCGACTACCGCCTGTCCATGGGCGTGCCGGATATGTGGGTCAAATTCCTGACGGAATACCGCGATGAGGACTGGGATCTGTGGAAGATGTGGTATGAGCTCACAACCCGCAGGCCGCACGAAAAAGTGATCGGCTATGCCGAATCCCACGACCAGGCGCTTGTCGGGGACAAGACGATCATGTTCCGCCTGTGCGACAAGGAAATGTACTGGTCGATGAGCAAGAACACGCAGAATATTGTGATCGACCGCGGAATCGCGCTTCACAAGATGATCCGTTTTGTCACGCTCACCCTCGCCGGTGACGGATACCTCAATTTCATGGGCAATGAGTTCGGCCACCCGGAGTGGATCGACTTCCCGCGCGAAGGCAACGGCTGGAGCTACCATTACTGCCGCAGGCAGTGGAGCCTGGTCGACAACCCCGACCTCAAGTACGAGTGGCTCAACAAGTTTGACAATGATATGATCCAGTTCACCAAAAAGTATCATGTGCTGGAAGCCGGGAAGGCCTACAATCTCTGGACGCATGAAGCGGACAAGATCCTGATCTACGAGAAGGCGGATATGATTTTTGCCTTCAACTTCAATCCGTCCAGATCGTTCAGCGGCTACTTCATCCCGGTGGGTTCGGAAGGAAGGTACCAGGTGGCCTTCAGCTCCGATGAAAGCAGGTTCGGAGGACAGGACCGCATATCAGAGACGATGATTTACAAAACCATGAAGTTCCCGGACGGACGGATCGGCTTCCTGGCTTACCTGCCGAGCCGCACCTGCTGTGTGTTCCGCAGGCTGGAAGACGCCCCGGAGGAAAAGGCGCCGAAGTCCGGAACGCAGGCAAAGACCGCGTCCGCCGGAAGACCTGCGGAGAAAAAGGCCGCCGGAAGCCGGAAGGCCGAAGGGGCGGCAGCGCCGGGAAAAGCTGCCGGAGCGGCGGATGCCGTGAAGGCAAAGGAAGCGCAGCCCGGAACAACCGAATAATGACGCGGAAAAACTGATCAATCCGGCAGCAGACGCCGGACGCGGCGGAAGAGCCCGGCGGCGTATGATGCCGCCGGGCTCTTTTCCGCGCGGGCACGGAGGCGAACTGCAGGGGCCGCCGCCGGCTTGCGAACCTCGGGGGAAATGAGTATACTGATTCAGATAACGCGTTGCTCCGGCGGCATCGCGGCAAATGATCTTAGGAGGTTCACAGAATGGACAGAAAGGAAATTCTGCATGCGGTAGACCATACTCTTCTTGCGCAGGGAGCGACCTGGGAACAGATCCGCCAGCTGATGGATGACGCGATCCGTTTTGAGACGGCTTCCGTCTGCATTCCGCCGTCCTACGTGAAGGCGGCGAAAGCGTATCTGGGCGACCGGATGAGAATCACCACCGTGATCGGATTCCCGAACGGCTATTCCACAACGGCGGTCAAGATTTTCGAAACCCAGGACGTGGTCAACAACGGCGCGGATGAGATAGACATGGTTATCAATATCGGCTGGGTCAAGGACGCGAGGTACGATCTGGTCCAGAGCGAGATCGAGGGCGTACGCGCGGCCTGCATGGGAAAGACGCTGAAGGTGATTATTGAAACCTGCCTTCTGACGGACGACGAGAAAATCCGCCTGTGCGGCGTCGTCACTGCCGCCGGGGCGGATTATATCAAAACCTCGACAGGCTTCTCCCGCGGAGGAGCGACGTTTGAGGACGTTGAGCTGCTGCGCCAGCATGTCGGCGCGGATGTGAAGGTAAAAGCGTCAGGCGGAATTTCTTCCTTCGGGGACGCCGAGCACTTTATGGAGCTCGGAGCTTCCAGACTCGGAACCAGCCGCCTGGTCAAAATCGCAAAGCAGGAGATGCAGTAAGGCGGCCGCGAAATGCGGCGCTGTGACAGCATATAGAGATGGCTGCCGCCGCGGCGGGAGAAAAACCGCGCCGGCAGCGATATACAGAACCCGCGGCAGGAACCGAACGGAAGCCGCAGGCGGAAGAAATGTGAGAGAGCCCGCGGCGGCAGGTGATGGAAAGAGCGCCGCGGCAGCGGAATGCCGGTGAGAGCAGCGGCAGAACCGCGGAGAGCCGGGAGGGATCGATTGAACGAGCTAATCAAGCAGATTGCAGAAGGGCAGGTTTACGCGCCGAAGCCCGAGCTGATTTTTGTGCCTGACCGCCTGAGCCGGGATGTCCCCGTGATGGCGGTGATCCGCCTGGACGTCGCGGTGGTCAGCCGCAACCGTGTGCCCTTTGAGGCTTCGTTCTGGTCGACGAACGATCAGGTGCGCGTGCTCACACCGGAGTGCTCCGGCCTGACGGACACGCTGCGGCTGGAAATCCACACCGCGGACAGCCGCCCCGGCGATGTGATCGCGGGAGATCTTCAGATCGTCAGCAGCGAAGGGGAGAGAACTCTCCCCTTTTCTTTCCGTGCGGTGGAAACCGGTTCCCACCATGTCCGCCCGGAGACCCTGCCGGAATTTGCGCAGTACGCGGAGCGCAATCCGGAAGACGCCCTCTCCCTGTTTCTTTCTTCGGAGTTTCTGCGGATGCCGTTCCTGTCCGACCCGCACATGGCGGCGCTGTACGACGGGGCGCAGCGCTCCGAGAATTCGGCGCAGGGGCTGGAAGCCTTTCTGATTGCCGCGGGAGCGAAACAGCCGGTATCCTTCGACGCCGAGGGCGGATTCCCCCGGGACAGCGTCGCCGAAGCAGGCGCCGAGGAGGAACATTTTTCGGTGCGTCTCACGCTGAGCACGTGGGGATACATCAGCATCCGGGTATCTTCGGATATGCCCTGGCTTGTACCTGACCGCCCGTACCTGACCGCGGCGGATTTCACGAACGGGGAATGCGTTACAGGATTCTCCGTCCGCCGGGCGGGAATGCACACCGGCCACAACTGGGGCAGGCTGACCTTCGAGAGCGACACGGAAAAGCATGTCATTCCGGTGCATGCGCACCGCCGCGGTATCCCCCGCGTTTCCCGGGAGATCCCCCGGAAAAACCGGGCGGAGCTCTGCCGGACGCTTCTGGAATATCTCAACGCCAGCTACGCGGAGCCCGTGATCCTTTCAAACCTGGAGAGAATGACGGACGCGTGCATCCACAATTTCGGCACGGACCCTGTCCTGTGCCTGCTCAAGGCCTGGATCTATGTGGAGACCGGGAGAAAGCAGGACGCGCGGGACCAGCTGGAGTGGATCCGCCCGCAGATCGAACGGCAGGAGTCCGCGCAGCCCGACTGGTTCTGCCTTTTCCAGTACCTGCTGAGCTGCGCGTCGGACGACGAGACGGAGCGGAAGGCGGCCGCGGAGACCGTGCACCGCTATTATGAGAGCGTACCGGGGATGTTCATCGCTCTCCTCGAACTCATCATGAACATGGACTGCACGTCAGAGGAGGCTGAGTCTTTTCTGCGCGATGTGCAGGATTCCTACGGCAGCAGCCCGCTGGTGTACGCGTTCTCCGCGCGGATTTACCGGGCGGAGCCGAAGCTCATGGAGAAGGAATCCGCGCTGTCGCTGTACACGTACAATTACATGCAGAAGTACGGCTGCAGCACGAAAGAGGCGGACGACGCTTTTATCTCATGGAACGGAACGGACCCGAAGAGCGACCGGATCCGCCTGCGGCTGCTGTATCGGCTCGGCGGGCATGAGCCGTCCGATTCCGTGACGGAAGCCGTATGCCGGATCCTGATCCGGCGAGGCGATTCGGATCCCGCCGCCTTCGCCTGGTATGAGCGGGGGCTGGCTGCCCGCCTGGAACTGGCCGGCCTCAACGACGCTTTCCTGAATGCTCTGCCGGATAACTACAGCGGAAAAATCCCCCGCGACATTCTCATGTACTTCGGCTTCTCCGCCGGGCAGGATGACCGCGTGAGGCTGAAAGTATACAATTATGTGCTGAAAAACTGCGCGGACGATGAGGGACTGCAGGGAATCTACCGCAAACCGGTCACCGATTTCGCGATCGCCGGCATTCTCGACGGCAGGACAGGGCGAGAGTGGGTTCCGCTGTACGAGACGGTGCTGACTCCCGACCTGATCGACCACAGGCTGGCCGGAATCCTGCCGGGGATCCTGTATTCGCGGGAGATCACCACAGCGCTGCCGCAGGCAGTGAAAGTGATTGTCCATTATCCGCAGCTGGTTCACGAAACCAGCGCCCGTGTCCGGGACGGGAAGGCCTGTGTGCCGGTCTGCACGGCAAACGCGGTGCTGTTTTTCGAGGACCGCTTCGGCAACCGCTACACGGACCCGGACTGCACGGCCGAGCCGCTGTTTTCCCATCCCGATCTCGCCGCAATCTGCCGCAGGAAAAACGAAAACCAGGAAATGCTGCTGCTGGAGCAGACAGAGCAGCTGTACTCGGCAGAAATCGACAGCGACGATACCTGCCGGGCTGTTCTCCAGATGATTTCGGGGCAGAATCTCCAGGAATCTTTCCGGACCCTGCTGATGCGAAGGGTGCTCGGCTATTATTACCGGGAAACGCTCCGGGACGGCGTGAAGGAGGGCGAAGCCTCCGACAGCTCCGCGACGGAGTGGATCGCCTCGCTGCAGCCGGGCCGTTTTGCCCCCGAGGACCGTCATAAAATCACCGAGCTGCTGATTCTGCGCGGCCGGACCGCCGAGGCTGCCCGGCAGATCGAAAAATACGGAACACGGGGAATCCACCCTGAGATTCTTCTGCGGCTCGCTTCCCGGCTGATCGCGGAGGCGGAGTACGGACGGGACGAGATGATCTTAAGCCTCTGCCGCACGCTGCTGGCAGCCGGTGAGGTCAACGACCGGATCATCCGCTATCTGACGCTTTATTACACGGGAACATCCGAATCCTGCCTGGCCCTGCTGGCCATGTCGGAGGCCATGAACGCCGAAATGTACCAGCTGCCGGAGCGGACCGTGACTCAGGTGATGATCACCGGCCAGTGGAATCTGCTCCCGAAGGCGTGGACGTACTACAGCCGGTTCTGCGAAGTCACTGAGCCTCTCCGCCGCGCATACCTGGTGATCTCGTGCCACAGGACGCTCACCGAGGGCATCAGCCTTCCGGACGACGCCGTCCAGGCTGTCGAGGATCTTCTGGCACGGCAGAAACCGGAGAAGCTTCCGGCCGGTTTCCCGCTGGCGCTTCTCGCACAGTACGCGGGCAGAGACGCGCTGGAGGGGCGGACGAAGAGCCTGTGCGAGAGCCTGCTGTACGCCGCGTGCGCCGAGGGCCGGTTCGAGCAGAGCTTTGAGAAGCTCGGCAGACTGGTCGAGCTTCCGCATCAGATGGAGGGAATCCGGGTGGCGGAGTGGAAAGGCGCGCCGGGCCTTTCCGTGTCGGTCTCCGGAAAAGTGAGCGGATTCGGAAAAGAGACTGAGTTTTCGTCGCCGCTCCGGGAGATATACCCGGGGATTTACACGGCGCCTGTTTTCCTCTACCCGGGACAGACGGCCGAGCTTTCGGCAGTGACGGAACAGGAAACCGTGCCGCTTCCGGCCCTGACCGGAGACACCTGCTACGCGAGAAAGGGAAGCCTTTATGACAGGATCAGCCGTGAGATCAGGCTGAGGTCGGAAAACCAGACGGAACAGCTGATCCGGCTGGCGTCCCGCACCGAGCGGGAGATGCGGGTGACGAGCGACCTTTTCAGGCTTCTGTAGCGGGAAGCCCGGTTTTGCGCACGGCACACCGCGGGGAACAGGATGCGGAGTTCACCGGGTACATACCCGCGGAGGTCCGCGTGCCGCGGCGCGCACGGCGGCCTGGCGGCCTGCCGGAAACGGAAAGTGCCGCCGCTCCCCGGGGAGACGGGAACGGGCCCCGGTCCCCGCGCCGCACTGCCTGATATCGGGCAGGAACCGGCGGTCAAGAACTGAATGATATGGAAATAAAATGATATGGAATAAGAAGATATGGATGGATTACTGATCGGAATCGATCTCTGCGATGAAATCTGCAGAGTGAGCGCGATCCGCGCGACGGCAGCGACGCCGGATGACATTACCTTCCCGCAGGCGGACGGGCACACCTGGATCCAGACGGCGGTGGGCCGCATGAGCGGAAGCGAAGAATTCGGCCTGGGGCGCGGAGCTTACAGCGCGGCGCTGGAAGGAAAGGGGATGTTTGCCGACCATCTTCTGCGCGGCCTCATCCGGGGAGAAAAGTACAGCGTCGGCGAGGAAAACAGGGCTCTCGGCGCCCAGGAACTTTTCACTGAATTTCTGCGCTGCCTGCTGGACCGGGCGAGGGAGCAGGAGGGCGGAGGAGAAATCCTCGGGCTTACGATCTGCGTCCCGTCCATCGACCTGCCGCTGATCAGCCAGATCACGGCATGCACCGACGCCTGCGGCATCCCGCGGGGCCGGATGAACGTCGTGAGCCGCACCGAAGCCCTGATCTGCTACCTGCTCTCCCAGCAGAAAGAACTCTATTCGGCGGAAAGCGTCGTTTTTGACTGGTCCGAAGGACAGGTGTCGCTGTACAGCATGAGCCTGATCCGCGGCACGGACCCCGAGAGCGTCTACGCGAACCGCAAAGTGCTGGAGAAGAACGTCTCCGAGGATCTGACGTCGGACCGGGTGGGACTGCGCCTGGCGGATGAGACTTTTGCGGACCACGCGGCCAGGGAGCTTGCCGGGAGATACATTTCGTCCGTGTTTCTGTGCGGACGGGGCTTTTCCCGGATTGCCGGGGAGCAGGACAGCCAGTTCCTGCACACGCTGGCGAAGCGCAGCCGCCGCATCTTTGCCGAGGAGAGCCTCTTCGCGCAGGGAACGGCGTACATTGCGGCCGACCGGTACCAGCAGGAGCAGACCCTTCCGGGCGGACGGAAGGAAGTCCGCCGGACCGCCTTTCCGTATACGTTTCTCTGCGAAGGCAGGGTGCGCGCCGCCATCCTGATGGAAGTGCTCAGCCACGGCCAGAAGGCGAGCCTCATTCTTGCCAGAGAGGGCAGTCTATGGTATGATGTGAAAACCAGCGCCGAGCTGATCCTGGACAATACCGACGCGATCAACGTGCGGGTGGAGATGTCCGGAGGCAAGCTGGTCAGGTCTTTTTCCATCCCGCTCGACAATTTCCCGAAGCGGCCGAACAAGACTACCAGGGTGCAGGTCATACTAAATTTTGTTTCCGAGGACGAAGCCGTGATCCGCGTGGTGGACCTGGGGTTCGGGGACCTGTTCCCGGCGTCAGGCGCGGTGAAGAAAAGCCGAATCAGAATTCAGGACTAAAGAATGGGACAATATATATTATGCGGTCCGGCCGCATCACAGCCCTGGGTGGACAGAGACCTGGGCATCCGGATCATGAGCATGGAGGAGATGGCCTACTACATTCTCCATTTCGTCCCGCTCATCGACAGCGGCTTTGTCGATACGCCGCTGTATGATTTTCTCAAAAGCCTCGGGAAGGCGGACGTCGCCGAGCGCATCAGGCGTTCCGTCCGGGTTTCCATGGATCTGTATCAGGTTCTGATGATCCTGCTGCGGGATTCCGGCTACTGCTCGGAAAAAGAAATCGCGGACTTTTTCAGCGTCTACAATGATTTTCACCGAAAACCGCCGACAGAGCAGCAGCTCGACCGGGCGGACCTTCTGTACGGCCGCGGCCGGTACGAAAACGCGGTGAGAATCTATGAGAAAATCCTGGAGGGGCTTTCGGGAGCGGACAAGAACTCCGGACTGTTCCCGAAGGTTTCGCAGCACATGGGCGCCTGCTACATGCACCTCAGGTGCTATGACGAGGCGATGGAATGTTTCCGCGCGGCCTGGAACACCGGGCAGGATCCCGGCGTGCAGAAACAGATTTTTTTTGCGGCGATGCTGGCCGGGAAGCCGCTGCCGCAGGAGCTCGAAAATGTCGACGCCATGAGTTTCGGGCGCTGGCAGGCAGAATATCTGGAGGCGGAAACCCGCCATCTGAATTCCGTCCGGGAATCGCTGGAAGAACGCGGGGTTCTTCCGCTTTCACAGGACACGGAGAACGGCATGGACAGCTATCTGTCTGAGCTGCAGGACAGCTACCGGAGAATGCGGGGCATGGAAGTTTTCGGCTCTGCCGGGGACGCAGGGAGGCATAACGGATGAAGGAACTGGATAAAGTGTACGATCCTTCCCGGATCGAGGGAAGGCTGTATGAGAAATGGGAGAAGAACGGCTATTTCCACGCGGAGCCGAACCCGAAAAAGAAACCGTTCACTGTGATCATGCCGCCGCCCAACATCACCGGCAAGCTTCACATGGGCCACGCGCTCGACAGCACGATGCAGGACGCTATCGTGCGCTACAGGAGAATGCAGGGGTACGAAACGCTGTGGCAGCCCGGCACAGACCATGCCGCCATCGCGACCGAAGTGAGGGTGACGAACGAGCTCCGCAAAAAAGGGATTGAGAAAAAAGATCTCACGCGGGAACAGTTTCTGAAGTACTGCTGGGACTGGCGGAACGAGTACGGCGGCCTTATCGTCAGACAGCTCAAGAGGCTGGGCGCTTCGGCCGACTGGCAGCGCGAGCGCTTCACGATGGACGAGGGGTGTTCCCGCGCGGTGCGCGAAGTCTTCGTCCGCCTGTACGAAAAGGGTTATATCTATAAAGGAAACAAGATCATCAACTGGTGCCCGTCCTGCCAGACGACCATCTCCGACGCGGAGGTGGAGTATGAGGAGCAGGACGGCCATTTCTGGCATATCCGGTATCCGATCGTCGGCGAGGAGGGAAAGTTCGTTGAAATCGCGACGACCCGTCCCGAGACCATGCTCGGCGATACCGCCGTCGCGGTGAATCCCACCGATGAGCGCTACACGGATCTCGTCGGCAAAAAACTGCTGCTTCCGCTTGTCAACCGGGAGATCCCGGTGATCGCCGACGAGTATGTGGACAAGGAGTTCGGAACCGGCTGCGTGAAGATCACGCCCGCGCACGACCCCAACGACTTCAATGTCGGGAAGCGCCACAACCTGCCCGAGATCAACATTCTGAACGACGACGGAACCATCAATGAGAACGGCGGAGAGTACGCCGGCATGGACCGCTATGAGGCCAGAAAAGCCATCGTAAAACGCCTTGACGAAATGGGCCTCCTGGTGAAAATCGAGCCGATCCGGCACAACGTCGGCACGCACGACCGCTGCCACACCGTTGTCGAGCCGATGATCAAGCCCCAGTGGTTCGTGAAGATGGACGAGATGGCGAAACCCGCCATCGAGGCGCTGAAGAACGGCAGCCTGAAGTTCGTCCCCGAAAGCTACGGCAAGACCTATCTGCACTGGCTGGAAAACATCCAGGACTGGTGCATTTCGAGACAGCTGATCTGGGGCCACCGCATCCCGGCATGGACCTGCGGCGACTGCGGAAAGATGATCGTCTCACGGGAGGATCCGACCGAGTGCCCGTACTGCGGCGGGAAACATCTCACGCAGGAGGACGGGACGCTTGACACCTGGTTCTCCTCGGCCCTCTGGCCTTTCTCCACGCTCGGCTGGCCGGATGACACGCCGGAGTACCGCTATTTTTATCCGACCGACGTGCTGGTGACCGGATACGATATCATCTTCTTCTGGGTTATCCGGATGGTCTTCTCCGGCATCGAGCAGACCGGGAAGGTTCCGTTCCACACCGTGCTGATGCACGGCCTGGTGCGCGACGAGCAGGGCAGAAAAATGTCCAAGTCGCTCGGAAACGGCATCGACCCGATCGGGCAGATCGACCAGTACGGCGCGGACGCCCTGCGGATGACCCTCCTGACCGGCAACGCGCCCGGCAACGACATGCGGTTTACGGATTACCGCGTGAAAGCTTCCCGCAATTTCTGCAACAAGATCTGGAACGCGTCCCGCTTCATCATGATGAACATGGAAGAGGCGGATCCCGCCGCGGTGGATGCGGTCACCACCGCCGATCTCACCGACGCCGACCGCTGGATCCTGTCCAAGGCCAACCGCCTGGCTTCCGACGTGACCTACAACCTCGACCATTATGAGCTTGGCATCGCCCTCCAGAAGGCCAGCGATTTTGCCTGGGACGAGTTCTGCGACTGGTACATCGAGATGGTGAAGCCAAGGCTTCATTCTGATACGGATACCACCAAAGCCGCCGCGATCTGGACGCTGAAGACGGTTCTGATCCAGATCCTCAAGCTTCTCCACCCGTTCATCCCGTTCATCACGGAGGAGATTTTCTGCAACCTCCAGGACGAGGAGGAGAGCATTATGATTTCCTCCTGGCCGGAGTACCGCGCGGATTACAATTTCCCTGAGGAGGAGAACCGCATCGACGCCATCAAGGAGGCGGTGCGCGCCATCCGCGAGGTCCGCACCCAGATGAATGTGGCTCCGTCCCGCAAGTCCAGAGTATACGTGGTGTCCCCGGACGAGGAGACGAGGAAGATCTTCGAACAGTCCAGGGTTTTCTTCCAGACGCTGGCCACCGCGAGCGAGATTGTCATCCAGGAAAACCGCGACGGAATCGGAAGCGACGCCGTCTCGGCGGTGACGTCGAAAGCGACATTCTATCTGCCTTTCGCCGATCTCGTGGATATCGACAAAGAGATTGAGCGGCTGAAGAAGGAAGAGGAAAAACTTTACGGCGAGCTGCGCCGTTCGCAGGGAATGCTCAGCAATGAACGGTTCCTCTCCAAGGCCCCGGCCGCGAAGATTCAGGAAGAGAAAGACAAGTACGCGGACTATCAGACAAAGATGGCCCAGGTTCAGGAGCGGCTGGAAGCGCTGGAAAAGCACAGGTGACAGAAGCCTGCGGCGAACGCTGAAGCCCGCGCCGGCGAGTATCGGAACGCGGCTGGAAAAGCGCGGGCGGCAGAGGCCTGCGCGAAACGGAACAGAAACGGGGAGAATACGCGGCTGTGACGCCGCCTCAGTCTAATGGATACAGAGACACAGACTACAGCGCGGCCGGCCGGGAAACCGGCGCCGAAGGCCGCGGGAAAAAGCACGTACGTGCAGCTTCTGACGGAGATCTGCAGGGAGGAGGGCATCACGCTCTCATCGTGGTCCTCCGACTGGGCGTTCCGGCTGACGAAGGGAACCCGGAGGGCCTTTATTCTCGGGTACCAGTTCGGGCTCAACTCATCGTCTTCGCAGCAGATCTGCACGGACAAAAATATCGCGAGCGAAATTCTGAGGGATTCAGGCGTCGCCTGCGTCCCCCACCGGCTGGTGATGTCGCCGGCGCTTCTCCGGTACAACGGGCCGGAGGGCGGGTACCGCATCATCGCGGAAGAACTCGCGAAATCCGGCGCGATTGTCCTGAAGGACAATGTCGGCACCGGAGGCAGGGAAGTTTACCTCGCCAGAACCATGGCGGAGGCTGAATACGCGGCGGACCAGATTTTCAGGGTTTCCCGTTCGCTGGCCGTGTGCCCGTACCGGGAGATCCGGGAGGAAATCCGGGTGGTGATGCTGGACGGAGAAATCCGCCTTGCGTTCCGGAAAATCCGCCCATCCGTGACCGGCGATGGAAAGAGCACGCTGGGAGAGCTGATCGGACGGGAGATCTGCAGGCAGCGGTTCCCGGGGCTGACTCTTCCGGACGCGGATAAAATGAAGAAGGTCCCGGCGGCAGGGGAACAGATCCTGCTCAGCTGGAAACATAACCTGGGACAGGGAGCGGAACCCCGGCGGATTCTCCGGGAAGAGCTGGACCCGCGGGTGAAAGCCCTCGCGGTTTCAGCCTCCGGGGCGCTGTCCGTGCGATTCGCCTCGGTGGATATCATCCGGTCGGAGGCAGGCTATGAGGTGCTGGAGGTCAACAGCGGCGTGATGATGGAGCACTTTGCCTCCCATTCGCCGGAATACCGGGCCGCCGCGAAAGAAATCTACCGGGACGCGGTCCGGAAAATGATGGAGCAGCCGTGAGGCTGCGCTGTGCCGGGAATCCGCGGCCGGCGCCGGAGAAACCGGGTATGGCCGACAGACACCCGGAGAACCGGGCGATGGCAGGATGACATCCGAAGAAACAGGCGGGACGCATGATGCCGGGTTAACGATCCGGCAGGGCGGCGCAATGACGCCCGGGAGGAGCAGTAATGATCAATTTTGAGGAAGAACTGGCAAAGTTCAGGCCGAGCCTTGAGGTCGACCAGACCGAGAAAGCCATCATGAACGACAAGATGACGGACCTCACGGATATTCTCCAGGAAATCCTCGAGGAGAAGAATTCGAGACCGTCGGGAACAGGATCAGGACAGGTTCAGCGGCGGGGCGTGTGAGCGCGCCGCAGCACATGCGGCGGCTTGCGGTATGCCTGACGCAGGGCGGCTGAGCCGGCCGGAGGATTGGGAAAGATGAAATGTTACAGATGCAATGCCAGGCTGCTGGACGACCGGAACGTCTGCCCGCGGTGCGGGGCGGATATCCGGCTGTACCGCAAGATTATCTATACTTCGAACGAGTATTATAATCTCGGCCTGGACCGGGCAAAGGCGAGGGACATCACCGGGGCGGAGGAATGCCTGAAGACAAGCCTCCAGCTGTGGAAAAAGAATATCAACGCCCGAAACCTGCTGGGCCTCTGCTACTACGAAACCGGAGAGGCTGCCCTTGCGCTCAAGGAGTGGGTCATCAGCAAAAACTTCCGCCACCGCGGAAACCCTGCTGACGGATACATCCGGGAGATGCGGGAGAACCGCGGCGCGCTGGATTCCGCGGACGTCTCCATCCACAAGTACAACCAGGCGCTGGAATACGCGAGAAGCGGTTCCTATGACCTGGCCGTCATCCAGCTCAAAAAGGTCATTTCCACGACGCCGGGCATGCTCAAGGCGCATCTGCTGCTCGCCCTTCTGCTGATGAACGACCAGAAGTACGAGGAAGCCGACCGCGTCATCAGCCACTGCCTGAAGCAGGACCGCGGCAATCCGCAGGCTATCGCGTTCAAGAAGGAAATCGCCCAGTATCTGCCTGCCAGAAAAAAGCAGCCGATCGGCGTGGCCGGCGAACTGGAGCGGGAGGAAGTCATCATCCCGGTCCGGATGCGCGACTACGGCAGCTATTTCATGAACGCGCTGCTGATCCTGGCCGGGTTTGTCCTGGCTCTGGGCGTCCTGTATTTCATAATCATGCCGGGGCGGGAAAGCCAGTACCAGGCGCAGAACGACGAGCAGATCGCGCAGTACGAGGAGAAGTACAACTCGCTGAACGCCCAGATTTCCGATCTGAACACCCAGATCGAGGAGCTGACGTCGGAGCTGGACTCCGCGAACTCCCAGCTTGACAGCCAGGAGACGGACACCGCCGGACTCAAGAGCGCTTACGAGTCGATCATGTCGGTGGCTGACCTGTATATCCAGAATGATTTCATGACTTTCGCGGAAGAGTTCCCGAACCTGGATCCGGACGCGTCCGACGAGGATGCCTATCAGCAGATGTACTCGCTGATGCAGAGCGATTTTGAGAACAACCTGACCAACCGGCTGTTCGCGATGGCCGAATCGGCGAGGGAAACCGAGGGAAACCGCGAGACCGCGATCCAGATCTGCGACAAGATCCTGGAACTGGATTCGACGTACGACTCGGCGCTGTTCTACAAGGCGCTCTGCACGGAAGAGCTGGGGAATCAGGATGAAGCCATTGTGCTGTATATCCAGTATCTGCAGCAGTTCCCGTCCGGCCAGTGGGTGACGGAAATCCGAAACCGGCTGACGGCGATTTCCCCGCAGACGCTGCAGCAGTACGACGCCGGCGCGTTCAACACGGTTGACCCTTCCAGCCTGCTTCAGAGCACGACGACGACCGCGGCCGCGGCTGAAACGACTGCGGCGGGAGAAACAGCTGCGGGAGAGACCGCGGCGGCGCAGTAACCCGCGGGGATGCATGCCGCAGCGGCGGCAGGCAGCGGGGACAGGAAAACCGCGGCGGCGGGAAAATCCGCTGCGGGAACCGCAGCGGCGCGGCCGCGGGCGCAGTACTGCCGCAAAACAGAGAAACCCGGAGCTGAAACAGCAGCAGCCTGCTCCGCAGACCGGAGGAAAACCGCGGACAGCGGAAAATCACAGGGATTGCCTTCCGGCATCCCTGTTTTTTTTGGCTTTCGCGGGAGTTAGACATAACTACCGTCTTGCATTATCGGCGCTTTTTTGATATATTAGCCGCAAGATCGTTAATGTTTTGACAATAACGATTAACCATGACGAAGATTTTCCTCTTTTTTCCGAAGGGCCTCTGCCCCGGCCGGAAAAGGGAGACCATTACCCGGACCAAACAGCTTCACACATTCTGAAAGGAGACTGAATTATGGCCAGCAAAATCACTATCGTCGGTGCCGGTTCCGTAGGCGCCACACTCGCGTTCGCACTGTCCCAGGAGAGTTTTGTTTCCCAGATCGTGCTGATCGACGTCATCAAGGACAAGGCAGAGGGGGAAGCGACGGATATCGCGCAGGGCACCGCTTTCCGTGATCCGATCTCCATCTATTCCGGTGAATACAGTGACGCGGCAGGTTCCGATATCGTCATCATCACTTCCGGAGTTGCCAGGAAGCCGGGCCAGAGCCGCCTCGACCTTGCGCAGACCAACGTCAACATCATCAAGAGCATCGCTCCCGAGCTCGGGAAGTACGCTCCGGACGCCCTGTACATCATCGTGGCCAACCCGGTCGACATCATGACCTACACCTTCATGAAGTACTCTGGCATCCCGGAAAACCGCATCATGGGTTCCGGCACGCAGCTGGATACCGCGAGACTCCGCTACGGTCTGTCCAGGCACTATCACATCGCGCAGAAGAACATCCACGCCTATGTCTTCGGCGAGCACGGCGACAGCTCCTTCATTCCGTGGTCGGTCTGCAACATCTCCGGAATGCAGGTTGACGAGTACGATAAATATGTTCAGGATTCCGTCCCGGGCGCAAAGCCGCTCGACAAGGAAGAAATCTATCAGTATGTGAAAAAGTCCGGCAGCGAGATCATCAAGAAGAAGGGAGCTACCTTCTACGGCGTGACCGTCGCGGTCGTCAACCTGATCGGCATGCTGCTGGCGGACTATGAGACCATCACCACGGTTTCCACGATGATGCACGGCGAGTACGGCGTTGACGACGTATGCCTCAGCTGCCTGGCTGTGATCGGCCCGAACGGCGTGAAGCGCACGGTTCCGGTAAAGCTCACTGACGAGGAAGTCGCGAAGATGCGCCACAGCGCTGATTCCCTCAAGGCAATCATCGACGGGCTGAAAAAAGACTGATCTGCCGGCGCGGATGCCCGCGCCCGGAAACTCACCAGGAAAGGATGGGATCTGATGGAATACAGAATCGAACATGATTCCATGGGCGAGATGAAGGTTCCGGCGGATAAGTACTGGGGCGCACAGACCCAGCGCAGCTACCAGAACTTCAGGATCGGTGGGGAGAAAATGCCGCCCGAAATCATCCACGCCTTCGGAATCCTCAAAAAAGGCGCCGCCCTGGCCAACTACAGGCTGGGGAAGCTGGACGAGGAGCGCAAAAACGCGATCTGCGCCGCCGCGGATGAAGTGATCTCGGGAAAACTCAGCGACAACTTCCCGCTGGTCGTGTGGCAGACCGGGTCCGGCACCCAGTCCAACATGAACACCAACGAGGTGATCGCCAACCGCGGCAACGAGATCGCGGGGAAGAAAATCCTCCACCCGAACGATCACGTCAACATGTCCCAGAGTTCCAATGACACGTTCCCGACGGCGCTGCACATTGCGGCTACCCTCGCGATCGAGGACAATCTGTTCCCCGCGATGGATGAGCTGACCGCCACGTTCAGGAAACTCGAGGCTGAGAACACCCAGTACGTGAAGTCCGGCCGCACGCATCTGCAGGACGCCGTTCCGATCCGTTTCTCGCAGGAGATCTCCGGATGGCGCAACATGCTCGAGAAAACAAAGGACATGCTGCAGAAAGCCCTTCCGGGGCTTAAGGAACTGGCCCTCGGCGGAACCGCCGTCGGCACCGGGCTGAACGCTCCGAAAGGATTCGACGTCGAGGCGGCAGCGCAGATTTCCGCGCTCACCGGCAAAAACTTCGTGACCGCGGAGAACAAGTTCCATGCGCTCACGGCCAAGGACGATATCCGCTTCGCGCATGGCGCGCTCGCCGCCCTCGCCGCCGACCTGATGAAGATCGCCAACGACGTCCGCTGGCTTGCCAGCGGCCCGAGATGCGGCCTGGGCGAGATCACGATCCCGGCGAACGAGCCCGGCAGCTCCATCATGCCCGGCAAGGTCAATCCGACGCAGTGCGAGGCCATGACCATGGTCGCGGTCCAGGTGATGGGCAATGACGCCGCCATCGGGTTCGCGGCCAGCCAGGGAAACTTCGAGCTCAACGTCTTCATCCCGGTGATCGCCTACAACTTCCTGCAGTCTGTGCGGCTGCTCGCGGACGTGATCCGTTCCTTTGACATCCACTGCGCGGTCGGCATCAAGGCGAACCCGGAGAAGATGAGCGCGAACCTTCACAATTCCCTGATGCTGGTGACGGCGCTTTCGCCGTACATCGGCTATGAGAACGCGGCAAAAACGGCGCATTACGCGTACGAGAAGAATATTTCCCTGCGCGAGGCGTGCGTGAGCCTCGGCTTCCTGACGCCGGAGAAATTTGACGAGGTGTTCCATCCGGAACAGATGGCATAAGGCGTACTGCGGATGAGCGGAAAGGCGGACAGCCTTCCGCGCGTCCTCATTAAAGAAGGAGAACTGACAATGACTTACAGTTATTATCCCGGCTGCACCCTGCGGACCAAGGCAAAGATTCTGAGCGATTACGCGATTGCCTCCGCAAAGGTCCTGGGATTCGAGATGGAGGAAGTGGAGAACTGGCAGTGCTGCGGCGGCGCCTACACGGCGTCCACCGACGAGATCGCCACAAAGCTCACTTCCGTCCGAGCGCTGGCGCAGGCCAGAGACAAAGGGCAGGATCTGCTGACCCTGTGTTCCGCCTGCTACAACGTGATCAAGCGGGTCAACGAGGATTCCCGCAGCAATGAAAACTTCATCCGGAAGTCCAACAACTATCTGGCTGAGGAGGGAATCCAATATCACGGCGAAGTCAACGTCGTCCACTACCTTGAGGTTCTTCGCGACGTCATTGGCTTCGACAACCTGAAAAAAGCAGTGAAAAATCCGCTGAAGGGCAGAAAAATCGGCGCCTTCTACGGCTGCCTTCTTCTGCGTCCGGGCAAGGTGATGCAGTTCGACGATCCCGAGAACCCGAAGATCATGGAGGACTTTATCCGCGCGATCGGCGCGACGCCGGTGATTTTCGGCCAGAGAAACGAGTGCTGCGGCGGCTACCAGACCCTGAACGATAAGGAACTTGCTTCGGAGCGCAGCGAGGCGATTGTCCGGTCAGCGGTTTCCCAGGGAGCGGACTGCCTTATCACGGCATGCCCTCTCTGCAGATATAATCTGACCGTCAATTCCGTCACGGAGCTTCCGGTGTATTATTTCACCGAGCTTCTCGCGGAAGCGCTCGGCGTCAAGGAGGAGGTTGAAAATGGCGATTGATCGGGAAACCATTGTTCAGATCAGCGGTTCGAATCCGCGCCTCTGCATGAAATGCGGCAAATGTTCCGGCACCTGCCCGGCCTACGACAAGATGGAGTACCATCCGCACCAGTTCGTGGACATGGTGGACCGCGGCGACATCGAGCCGCTTCTCCATTCCGAATCCCTGTACCTGTGCCTTTCCTGCATGGCGTGCGTGGAGAGATGCCCCAGAAACGTGGCCCCGGGCAAGTTCATCGAGGCTGTGCGCCTGGCTGCTGTCCGCCAGCAGAACATGGATCATCTCATTCCGGAGCAGATCCCCGGAATGCTGGACGAGGATCTCCCGCAGCAGGCTATTGTCATGGCATTCAGAAAATACAAGAAATAAGGCGGGGGAGACGATATGCAGAGAATTGGAGTATTTGTTTGCTGGTGCGGCAGCAATATCGCCGCAACCGTTGATGTGAAAGCCGTCGCCGAGGCACTGGGAAAGCAGCCCGGCGTCGTCGTTTCCAGAGATTATCAGTATATGTGTTCGGCCAGCGGCCAGAACATGATCAAAGAATGCATCCGCGAGTACAAGCTGGACGCCGTGGTCGTCTGCTCCTGCTCCCCGCACATGCACGAGGCAACCTTCCGCAAGTGCGTGTCTTCCGAGGGGATCAACCCGTACCTGCTTGAGATCGCCAACATCCGCGAGCAGGACTCCTGGGTTCACAAGGACAGAAAGGCCGCTACCGAAAAGGCCATCAGCCTGGGCACCGCGGCTGTCGCCAAGGTCCAGCTCAACGCGCCGCTGTTCGAGTCCCCGAACCCGGTGACCAAGCGCGCGCTGGTCATCGGCGGAGGAATCGCCGGCATGCAGACCGCGCTGGATATCGCGGAAGCGGGATACAAGGTCGATATCGTCGAGCAGAAGCCGACCATCGGCGGAAAGATGGCCCAGCTGGACAAGACGTTCCCGACGCTCGACTGCTCGTCCTGCATCGTCACCCCCAAGATGGTCGACGTCGCGGCGAACGAGAATATCACGATCTATTCCTACAGCGAACTTGAGAAAGTTTCCGGCTTCATCGGCAGCTTCCACGCTACGATCAAACAGAAGCCGAGATACGTGGACGCGACGAAGTGCACCGGCTGCGGCCTCTGTACCACCAAGTGCCCGAGCAGGAAGACGCCGAACGAGTTCAACATGAACCTCAACACCCGTCCGGCCATCTACATCAGCTTCGCTCAGGCGGTTCCGCTGGTCGCCACGCTCGACCCGACGGCCTGCATCCATTTCAAGACCGGAAAGTGCGGTCTGTGCCAGAAAGTCTGCGAAGCAGGCGCGATCGACTATGATCAGCAGCCCACCTACATCGAGCAGGATTACGGCGCGATCGTGATCGCGACCGGCTACAATCAGATCAGGCCGACCAAATTTGACGAATATCTGTACAACAACAGCCCGGACGTCGTCACCTCCCTCGAGTTCGAGCGCATGATGAGCGCTTCCGGCCCGACGGCAGGCGATCTCCGCGTTCCGTCCACCGGAAAGCGGCCGAGGAATATCGTCTTTATCCAGTGCGTGGGTTCCCGCGGCTGCGATACCAGCCGTGAAAAGCCGTACTGCTCCAAGGTATGCTGCATGTATACCGCGAAGCACACGATCCTGGTCAAGGATCACTGGCCGGAAGTCGACTGCACAGTGTTCTACATCGACGTGCGTACGCCGGGCAAGAACTTCGATGAGTTCTACCGCAGGGCCGTCGAACAGTACGGCGTGCACTACATCAAGGGCATGGTCGGCAAAGTCGAGCAGGGCGACGGCTGCCTGAAAGTCCAGGCTTCCGATCTGCTCAACAACCGCCAGATCCACATGGACGCCGACATGGTGGTCCTCGCCGCGGCAATCGAGCCGGATCCTTCCGCGAGAAGAATCGGCACGATGCTCACCGCTTCGATGGATACCAACGATTTCTTCTCCGAGGCTCACGCGAAGCTGCGTCCTGTGGAGAGTCCGACAGCCGGCATCTATCTGGCAGGCATGTGCCAGGGTCCGAAGGATATCCCGGAGACTGTCGCCCAGGCGTCCGCCGCGGCGGCGAAGGTCGTCGGCCTTCTGTCCAAGGACCACCTGATGTCCAATCCGTGCGTCGCCCATTCCGACCCGGCGCTCTGCAACGGATGCTCTCAGTGCGAGAATGTCTGCGCTTACGGCGCAATTTCCTACGAGGACCAGATGGTTGTCTGGAAGGGCGTGCGTGAGACCCGCCGCGTCGCGGTCGTCAACGAGGCGATCTGCCAGGGCTGCGGAGCCTGCACGGTTACCTGCCCGTCCGGCGCTATGGATCTGAGAGGATTCGCAAATAACCAGATTATGGCGGAGGTAGATGCGATATGCAATTAAATGAAGAAAAAACCGCAGGCGAGACCGCTTCAGCAGCTGTCGAGGAATACAAGCCCCTGATCGTGGCGTTCTGCTGCAACTGGTGCTCCTACAGCGGCGCCGATACCGCCGGCAGCAGCCGGTTCCAGTATCCGGCCAACATCAAGATTGTCCGCGTTCCGTGCTCCGGCCGCGTCAACCCGCTGTTCGTGCTGAGGGCTTTCCAGAGAGGCGCCGACGGCGTCATCATCTGCGGATGCCATCCGGGCGACTGCCACTACACCACCGGAAACTACTACGCGAGACGCAGAATGACCCTTCTGTTCTCGATGCTGGATTATCTGGGCATCGAGCGCGAGAGAACCCGCATGGAGTGGGTTTCCGCGGCGGAAGGGGCGAAATTCGCCGCTGTCATGAATGATTTCGCCGAGACGATCAACCGTCTGGGCAAGAACAGAAAGCTGAGGGATCTGAGATGCGCGAAATAAGAGATAAACTGGTAAACCGTGTCAAAGAGCTTCTCGCTGACGGCAGCTGCGACCGCGTGATCGGCTGGAGAGCCGGAGAGTTCTGCTACGACGTGACGCCCGAGATCTTCACCGCGGACAACGTCGATGAGATGATCTACGACGACTTCTGCGGCCCGAACCAGAGCAAGTACCTGGTCAACGCGCCGAAGAGCGATGACAAGAAGATCATCGTTCTGCTCAAACCCTGCGATACCTACAGTTTCAACGAACTGATCACCGAACACCGCATCAATCCGGATAAGATCCACGCGATCGGGATCCCGTGCACGGGCATGGTCGATATCGACAAGATCCGCGCGAAGGGAATCGCCGGAATCACCGGGATCGATGAGGATGAGACGGGGAAGACCCTGACCGTTCACACGATCTACGGCGACGAGACGGTGGAAAAGAAGGATGTTCTCGAGGACCGCTGCTATTTCTGCAAGGGCAAGAAACATGTGGCGGGCGACGAGATGCTCATCCCGGACGACGAAGCCCCGGATACGCCGGAAGCCGGCGACCGCATGAAGCAGGTCGCGGAGCTCGAGGCGATGAAGCCTCAGGAGCGCTTCGACTTCTGGAGAGCCCAGCTCAGCAAGTGCATCCGCTGCAACGCCTGCAGGAACGCGTGCCCGGCCTGCACCTGCCGGACCTGCGTGTTCGACAACCCGGCGTCCGGCGTTTCGGCCAAGGTCAACGCGGATACGTTTGAGGAAAACATGTTCCACATTATCCGCGCGTTCCATGTCGCCGGAAGATGCACGGACTGCGGAGAGTGCAGCCGCGTATGCCCGCAGAACATTCCGCTTCACCTGCTCAACCGCAAGTTCATCAAGGATATCGATGAGCTGTACGGCACGTTCCAGGCAGGAGAGCAGCCGGATGTGCGCGGACCGCTGGTCTCTTACACTGACGGCGACGCGGAAGCGTCCATCGTGCTGACAAGGGGGAACTGAGATGCAGAAAATTGCTGTCAATGATCTTGACCGCCTGTACAGGGCGATCGCGCAGTCAATGCGTCTGTACCTCCCGGTGGAAGTCGCGGGCGAGGTGGAATTCCGCCCGTACGACGAATCCTGCAAGGTGCGCCTGGACGCATTCCAGACCGTGAAGAGCGCGAAGGACGCGTTCTTCCCGATCACTGAAGACCTGATGAAATTCCACAAGGACCAGAAGAGCTTCAGCATCGAGGCCGGAAAGAAGGAAGACGAGGACTTCGCCATTCTCGGCGTCCGCGGATGCGACGCGAGAAGCTTCTCGATTCTGGACCATGTGTTCCTGTCGGACCCGAAGGACGGTTACTATGAAGCCAGGAGACAGCACGGCATTGTCGTGTCCCTCGCCTGCAGCCGCCCGGAGGAGACCTGCTTCTGCCAGACTTTCGATATCGACCCGACAGACCCCGAAGGCGACGTGGTGACCTGGCTCGCCGACGGAGCGCTGTACTGGGAGGCGAAAACCGAAAAGGGGCAGAAACTGACGGAGCTGGTGAAAGACCTGCTCACGGAGGCCGACGACACCTCCGCGGTGGAAAAGCAGCAGGCTTCCGTGAAGGATATCCTGAAAAAACTCCCGATCGGAAAACTCAACCTCGATTATTTCACGAACACGGATCAGCTGGAGATCTTCCGCCGTCCGGAGTGGGAGGAGCTCTCCCAGGGCTGCCTGGGCTGCGGCACCTGCACCTTCGTCTGCCCGACCTGCCAGTGCTACGATATCCGTGATTTCAACAACGGGAACGGGCAGATCACCCGCTACCGCTGCTGGGATTCCTGCATGTACAGCGACTTCACGCTGATGGCCGCGGTCAACAGCCGCAAGACCCAGATGCAGAGATTCCGCCAGCGCTTCATGCACAAGCTGGTCTATTCGCCGCTCAACAAGGGCGAGTTCAGCTGTGTCGGCTGCGGCAGGTGCCTTCGCAAATGCCCGGTCGGAAAGAATATTGTCAAAGTTGCGAAGAAGATCGGAGGTGACGCACAGTGAACAGCGTACACGAAGAACTGATCCCGGAGATCGGCATAGTGACGGAGGTGCGCCGCGATACGCCGGACGTCAAGACGTTCCGCGTGGTGACGCAGGACGGGAAAAAGCCGTTCGAGCATATCCCGGGCCAGTGCGCGATGCTTTCGATCCCGGGCGTCGGCGAAGGCATGTTCTCCATCACTTCCTCCCCGACAATCGAGTCCTACATGGAGTTCTCCATCAAGAAGGCCGGATATCTCACCGGATTCATCCACGAGCTGGAGCCGGGTTCCATGATCACGATCCGCGGACCGTACGGAAACGGCTTCCCGGTTGACACCGAACTGAAGGGAAAGAACCTCCTGTTCGTGGCCGGCGGCATCGGGCTTGCCCCGCTGCACTCGGTCATCGACTACTGCCTCGCGAAGCGCGCGGATTACGGTGAGATCGAAGTTGTCTACGGCTCCCGCACCAAGGACGACCTGGTCGATATCCAGGAAATCGAGGACAGCTGGATGCACGCCGACAACTTCAAGATGCACCTGACCATCGACCGCCCGCAGGAAGGCTGGGACGGCCATGTCGGATTTGTGCCGAATTACGTCAAGGAAATCAATCCCTCGCTGGACAAGGTAGCCCTCATCTGCGGACCGCCTATCATGATCAAGTTTACCCTTCAGAACATGATGGATCTCGGTTTCGCGAGAAACCAGGTGTACACCACCCTCGAGCTGCGCATGAAGTGCGGTATCGGAAAGTGCGGCCGCTGCAACGTCGGATCCAAGTATGTCTGCAAGGACGGCCCGGTATTCCGGTTCGATCAGCTTGATGAACTTCCTGACGAGTATTGATTTAGCAGTGTCCCGGAATCCGGGGCATGGGAGTTTTGGAGGAAAACATGGATAATATGATTACCGTTTACCTGTACGGCAAGAAATACACCGTGCCGGACAGCCTGACCATCATGGAGGCGTTTGAGTATTCCGGTTATCAGCTCGTCAGGGGCTGCGGATGCCGCAACGGCTTCTGCGGAGCCTGCGCCACCATCTACCGCATCAAGGGTTCTTCCACACTCTACGGATGCCTTGCCTGCAGCACCAAGGTGCAGCCGGATATGTGCGTCGCCTCCCTGCCGTTCTTCCCGCTGGAGAAGAAGACGTACGAGATCGAGGACATCCGCCCGACCCAGCAGATCATGATGCAGCTGTATCCCGAGATTTACGCGTGCATCGGCTGCAACGCCTGCACCAAGGCCTGCACCCAGCAGCTCAACGTCATGCAGTACATTGCCTACGCGCAGCGCGCTGAGTACGAGAAATGCACGGACGAGTCCTTCGACTGCGTCATGTGCGGCGTCTGCTCCGACCGCTGCCCGGCCGGCATTTCGCACGCTCAGGTAGCGATCCTCGCGAGAAGGCTCACCGGCAAGTATCTCCGTCCGAAGGCAAAGCATCTGGCTGACCGCGTGAAGGAAATCGCTGACGGCAAGTTCGACGAGTCCATGAAGGAAATCATGGCGCTTCCGAAGGAAAAGCTGGCAGAGATGTACGATACCCGCGTCATCGAAAAGTAAGGAGGAGAAGAGATGAGTTTTCCGTATACCGACGAGATGATGGAATCCGTCGCGAAAGTCGAAGCCACCCGCAAAGAGCGCATGGGCATGGACCTTCCGCGCATGAGCGCCGCCGACAAGGACGCGCTGCTGAAGAAGTTCCATCCGGATTATAACGATGACGCTTTTGAAATCCTGAAGGCCGGCGCCAACAAGGGCGAGAAGGCTCCGAAGGAACTGGCGGCGATGCTCCAGGCGAGAAGCCGCGTGGAGAATGTCAGCCTGGATCTCGCCCACCCGGACTACGATGTCGATGTGCTGATCATCGGCGGAGGCGGCGCCGGAACTTCCGCGGCGCTGGAAGCGTACAACGCCGGCGCCAATGTCCTTCTGGTCACCAAGCTCCGCATGGGCGACGCCAACACCATGATGGCTGAAGGCGGGATCCAGGCGGCTGACAAGGCCAACGATTCCCCGGCGCAGCACTATCTGGACGTCATGGGCGGCGGCCACTACGCCAACGTCCCGGAACTGGTTGAGAAACTGGTTATGGAAGGCCCGGCGGCTGTGGAATGGCTGGAGAACCTGGGCGTTCTGTTCGACAAGGACGCCGAGGGCAACATGATCACCATTCACGGCGGCGGAACTTCCCGCAAGAGAATGCACGCCGCGAGAGACTACACCGGACGCGAGATCATGAGAGTGCTCCGCGACGAAGTGCAGAACCGCCAGATCCCGGTGGTCGACTACACCGCGGCGATCGAGCTGATCAAGGATACCGAGGGCAAGGCGGCCGGCGCTGTGCTGATGAACATGGAGACCGGCGAGCTGATGGTAGCCCGAGCGAAGACCACGATCATCGCGACCGGCGGCGCGGGACGCATGCACTATCAGGGATTCCCGACGTCCAACCATTACGGCGCCACCGCCGACGGCCTGGTGCTCGCCTACAGAGCAGGCGCAAGGCTGCTGTACCAGGATTCCCTGCAGTACCACCCGACCGGAGCCGCGTTCCCGGCGCAGATCTTCGGAGCTCTCGTCACCGAGAAGGTCCGTTCCTGCGGCGCGCAGCTGGTCAACCGCGAGGGCGTTGCCTACATCAATCCGCTGGAGACCAGGGACGTTGAGGCGGCAGGCGTGATCCGCGAGGTGACTGAGCGCCATCTCGGCGTCCACACCCCGACGCAGGACGGCGTCTGGCTGGATACCCCGCTGATTGAGGCTCTGCACGGCGAGGGCACCATCGAGAAGAGAATCCCGGGCATGCTGCGCATGTACGGACGCCTGGATATCGATATCCGCAAGGTGCCGATCGTGGTTTACCCGACGCTGCACTACCAGAACGGCGGCATCCGCATCACCGCGGACGGCCAGTCCGACATCCCGAACCTGTTCGTCGGCGGAGAGGCTTCCGGAGGAGTCCAGGGGCGCAACCGCCTGATGGGCAATTCGCTGCTGGACGTTGTCGTCTTCGGGCGCAACGCGGGCCGCAGCGCGGGCAAGGCATTCAGGAACGTGACACTGTCTGACCTGACGCTGGATCATGTCGCTGCCTTCGAGAAAGAGTGCGAGGCAGCCGGCATTCATTCTGACGCTGTATCTCCGAAGCTTCTTCCGGATTACAGACGCAAGATGACCAGACTGTAATCAGACCGGCAGAACCGGCGGGAAGAACGGACTCGTCCGCCTTCCGCCGGACGAGATAATCATGCGGGGATCTTCCTGCCGGCGGGACCGCGGAGTGCGGACCCGCCGGCTGATTCTGCAGTTTTCCGGAGGCATATGAACGTAATACAGAATTTTTTCAGCACACTGATGGCCAACTCCCTGTTCCAGGTGTTCTCGATCGGCGTGCTCGGGTATTTTCTCGGACG
>JBMNRC010000023.1:0-42042 GCA_050944455.1 Lachnospiraceae bacterium | reverse complement strand
GAAGCACTTGGTTTATCCAAGCCTGTTCCTGCACCGCCGAAGAGGAAACGCGGAAGGCCGCGAAAAAACACTTCTACTGAATAGGTCAGCAGCTTATAGTACCAAAACTTGGGAAACCATTAATTAAGTCATCAGAAGAAAGCAGACTTCTGATAAAAACATACTCATAACTCCCTCAGCAAAGGGCCCCGGCCGCAGCAGCCGGGGCCTTTTCCTTGTCCCCGCCGCAAACGGCAGGCCGCTGATGCGCGTGGGAAACATTTCACTGCGTGCGGGTACGATTCAGTGCGGTATCGCTGGCCTGGTCATCCGACCGGATGGCGATTACAATGATATCCTGCTCCATTTCGGTTCTCTGCAAGGTATATACGGCTCTCAAACCGGCCTTCCCTGATCTGACTTCCAGGCAGCGCGTCAGGCCGTGAGGGTTTTTATTCCCCAGAGGGATGCCGCAGCCGCCTTCGGTTTTCGGCAGCGGGTTCCCGGACACTTTTTTAATGGCCCTGGCAATTAACCGCTGCTGCTGCCCGCCGAGATTCAGTAAATCCTGCAGGGCCTCGTCAGAATAGATAATTTTCCATTCACTCAATTTCTACGTCCTCCCATCCCTCCAGGTCCTTTTCGGTGATCCCGGCGATCCTGTAGGTCTCCTCGGCCGGAACGTTCCTGGATGGATCGTAGGACTGCAGCCGCCTTATTGCTTCCAGCTCGATGGACAGATCAGCAATTGCGTCAGACATTTTCACGTATCCTTCCGGGGAAAGCAGAATGCATTCTGCTTCGTTGTTTTTCATCACAATTTTCGTGCCGGACTCTTTGACTTCTTTGAAGATCTGGCCAGCCTTGCCTTTATTGAACAATGAAATTGGTACGATATTCTTAAGGGCATCCGCGTATGACATATGATTTTTCCTCCTTAGAATATACTATATTATTTATCGTTATATTTATCAACATATTTCAGGCTTTCATTTATGGACATTTGGGCTGTCAATATGAAATCAGAAAAAAGAAAACGCGGACAGCTTCCTGAATGAGGGGCTGCCGGTCCATCGAGCTTGACAGTACAGCCTGTTCGTCCTAAACTCACAAAAGATTCGCGCGGAATACTCCGCGCCGCATGTCTTTTTCAGAACCGCATTATAAAAAACTGAATCCAAGAGGTACCCGAAATGTCATCTGTCAAAGCAGTCCGTCTCCGCACAGACGCGCTGGAAAATCCGCTGGGGCTCGACCATGCCGCCCCTCTTTTCCGATGGGAACTGGAATCTGACGCCGACGGCGTGCGCCAGGCCGCGTGCCAGGTTGTCGTGTCCGCCGACCCCGATTTTCTCGACCCCGTCTGGGACAGCGGCACCAAGACCGATTCCGAAACCTCCCTGCGCTACCGCGGACCCGCCTTCGACCCCTGCACCGTCTATTACTGGAAAGTGGCCGGCATCACCAACAGCGGCCGCTCTTTCACCAGTGAGACAGCCTCGTTCGAGACCGGCCTCGGCGGCACCGGAAGCTCGCTGTGGAACGGGGCCCAGTGGATCGGCTCCCCGAACCGCTCCATCAACGCGGACGCGTGCACCTGCTACCGCCTCGAAACCGAGGTGCGCCTTGCCGAAGGGAACGGCATCGGCATCGTCCTGGCGGCCAGGGACAGGGATAACTTTGTCGAATTCTGCATCTGCCCTTCCCGCCGCAACCTGCTGCTCCGCGAATTCAGCGACAATTCCCGGGCAGGGCGTTTCGAGGACGGAAATTTCCCGTCCGTGGTGACGCTCGGAAGCCCCGACGGCTATGAAATCCCGCCGGACGCGCTTCCGGCCGACTCCGAAAACCGCTGGATGACCGTCCGGATCACGGTGAACGGGCGCGAGGTCTCCGTGAGCATCAACGGGCATACCGTCCTGCTTCGCGTCCCGGACCTGATGCCTTCCGCGGGGACTTTCGTCCCGCGCAAATCCGCGCTGATGAAAATCGGCTTCCGCCAGCCCAATTCCGAAATTGAGGTGCGCAGGATCGCCATCTCGCTTCCCGACAGGGACTTCACCCTGCTGGATGAGACTTTCAGCCGCTCCGCCGGCATCCTGCGCTCGCTGGGAACCGTCAGGGACGGCGTGCTGACGGTCCGCCATGCCTTTTCCATCGTGAATCCGGCGCCGTCCGGCATGCTCCTCACGGGCTTCATCATCCGCAAGCCGGTGAAAAGCGCCAGAATCTACGCCGCCGCCCGCGGATTTTACAATCTTTCGCTCAACAGCCGCCCGGTATGCGTCATTGAAAACACCCTGAGCGGAAGAGAGCTCTCTGGGATACAAAAGGCCGGCTCATCGGATTCCGCCGCGGTCAGTGCGGCCGCCGGAATTCCATCCGCCGGACATCCATCCGCGGATCATCTGTCCGATGACGGCCTGTCGGCCGCCGGCGGTTTTCCCTCCGCGGAATCCCCGGATATTGCGGACGAAAGCCCCGCGGATGACAACAGGGTGTATTTTGTCCCCGGTTTCACGGACTACCGCCGCCGGATCCAGTACCAGACCTACGACGTCACCGGCCTGGTCCGCGCCGGAGTCAACCGCCTGCTGGCGGAACTCGGCAAGGGGTATTTCTCCGGCTTCGTCGGCTACAGCGGCCCTTGCGTCTACGGGGAGCAGAACAGTTTTCTGTGCCGGCTTGCACTCACCTACGCCGACGGCTCCTCCGATGAACTGGTCTCCGGGCCCGGATGGTATTACACCGATCTCTGCCCGGTGACCGACTCCGACGTGCTGGACGGCGAAACCTACGACGCCCGCCTGATCCCGGACGGCTGGGACAGCGAAAAGTACGACGATGACCGATGGGTCCCCTGCGGAACCTACCCCTGGCCGGAAGACCCGGTGCCGTCCAACGGCGTGTTTGAAAAGCGGGAGACTTTCAGGCTCTCCGCCCAGGAAGAGCCGTACGCCCGCGCATACAGGGTTCTTAAGCCGGTAAGCCGCCGGGAATTCCCCTACGGCCACTTCGTTTTCGACTTCGGCCAGAACCTGACCGGAATCATCCGCCTGCGCGTCAGAGGGCCGCGCGGTCTTTCCCTGCGCATCCGCTACGGCGAGATGTGCTACCGGGACGGGCAGGTCTACACCGAAAACCTGCGTTCCGCGTACTGCACGGACCTCTTCACGCTGGCGGGAACCGGCGGGACCGAAGAATTCGTCCCCCTCTTCACCTTCCACGGTTTCCGCTACGCGGAGATCACCGGCAATGGGACCCTGCTCACCGACGGCTCTTTTCTGGAGAGCATCGAGGCCATAGCGATCACCAACACGCCCGAAGCAACCGGAACCTTCGAGTGCTCCGACCCCGGCGTCAGCCGGCTGCAGAGCAACATCCAGTGGAGCCAGCGCGGCAATTCCCTCCTGGTTTTCACCGACTGCCCTCAGCGCAACGAGCGCATGGGCTGGACCGGCGACGCCCAGGTTTTCGCGCCGACCGCGGTATTCAACATGGATCTGGAAGCCTTCGCCCGCAAGTGGATGCAGGACATCCGCGACGGCCAGCTGATGTACAACCGCCGGGGAGCCATCCCGGATACCTGCCCGATGGGCGGCGACAACCGCCCGCGCCCCTGCAGCATGTGGGCCGACGCGTGCGTCCTGTTCCCGTGGGAAATCTATAAGGCCTACGGCGACGAACGGATCCTGCTGGAGAATTATGACTGCATGAAGCGCTGGGTGGACTATGAGGCGTTCCCGGAAAATCGCTGGGACGGCGTGCGCACGGCGGCGGAGGCGGAAGCGGCAGCGGCCGGCGGACCCGGGCGGGGCGGCGACGGCAGCGGCTCCCCCGGTTCCCGGATTCCCGGGACTTCCTCTGTCGGCGCACGGCCGGCCGATGATGAGGCACCTGATACCCGGATTCCCGGGACTTCCTCCGAACCCTGGCTTCAGGTTCCGCAGACCCGGAGCGACCATCTGAGCTTCGACCCCTCGACGCCAAGCGTCCTTTGCGCGACGGCCTACGCCGCCCGCTCCGCGCTGCTGCTCTCAAAGACGGCGGAAATTCTCGGGAAGACCGAAGACGCGGAGAAGTACGCGGAGCGTTTTGAACAGATCCGCCGGGCTTTCCGCGAGGCTTTCGTCGGGGAGGACGGCTCGATCCGCTACATCGGGGACGCCACCTACAACGGGAAGAACCCGGACGGGACCGACGTGTGCGGAACCCTGTACGCGGAGCACGGGAGCCCGTACCGCCCGAGCCAGACCGCCTATGCCCTGGCGGTCGATTTCGGCCTGATGCCTGAGGAGACCATGGACCGGACCGCCCGGTATTTCGCCCGCACGGTCTCCGACCGCGGCGGAAAACTCACCTGCGGTTTCCTCGGGATCAGCCATCTGCTCCCGGCCCTCACCAAAGCGGGGCTCACGGAGACCGCGTGGTCCCTTCTGCTTCAGAAGGACTGCCCCGGGTGGCTCTACAGCGTCAGAAACGGCGCGACGACGATCTGGGAGCGCTGGAATTCCTACAATGCCGAGACCGGGGAATTCGGCGACGTCTCCATGAATTCCTTCAACCACTACGCCTACGGTTCCGTCGGCCAGTGGCTGTACCAGACGGCCGCCGGCATCTCCGGTTCCGGCCGGAAGGGGGAAGCCGGGTACCGCAGGATATTCCTTGCGCCGCACATCGGCGGCATCGATTCCGTCTCTGCCGCGATGCACACGGTTCACGGAACCGTGAAATCCTCCTGGAGCGTCAGCAGGGACAGCGGGGAAGTCTCCCTGCGGTTTACCGTCCCCTGCAGCACGACAGCGCGTTTCTTTATCCCGGAGAACCTGGAAGATGTGGCCCTGAAGGACGGCTACGCCCGCGGCGTGCTGCGGGTCAAAGGGCAGAACGGCGTGTTCGATCTCCAGCCCGGCGCCTATCACTTTACCGGCAGGCTGAGGGAGGCGGTTTCATCTGAAAGGACATCGGACGGATCACAGCAGTGAATGAACCCCGTCTGAACGCTGCCGCGCTTTTCAGGCGGGGTACTCTTGCGCATTTGCAGAATTACGGAGGCAGGAACTGGCATGAGTGACACGACAATCAGGGAACCGCGCTTCATCGAGGTCCGCGGGGCGCGTGTCCACAACCTGAAGAATATCGATGTGGATATTCCGCTGCACAAAATCACGGCGATCGCCGGGGTGTCGGGGTCCGGAAAATCTTCCCTGGCGCTGGGCGTGCTGTATTCGGAGGGATCGCGCCGGTATCTCGAGGCGCTCTCGACGTACACGCGGCGGCGGATGACGCAGGCTGAAAAGGCCGAAGTCGACGACGTGCGGTATGTTCCGGCCGCGCTGGCGCTCCATCAGAGGCCGGGCGTTCCGGGCATCCGCTCCACGTTCGGCACGTCCACGGAACTGCTCAACAGCCTCCGCCTGATGTTTTCCCGTCTGGCAAGCCACCGCTGCCCGAACGGCCACTATGTTCCGCCCTCGATGAACGTAGCCGCAATGAAGGAGATCCGCTGTCCGGTCTGCGGCGCGGTATTCTACGGCCCCGGCGCGGAAGACCTGGCGTTCAACAGCCGCGGCGCGTGCAGAACCTGCGGGGGCACCGGGGTTGTCCGCACGGTCGACGAATCGACGCTGGTCCCGGATGAAAATCTTTCCATCGACGAAGGCGCGGTGCTGCCCTGGCAGACGCTGATGTGGTCGCTGATGAAGGACATCGCCCGGAAAATGGGCGTCCGGACCGACGTCCCGTTCAAAGACCTGACGCCGGAAGAGCGCGATATCGTCTTCAACGGCCCTCCCGTAAAGAAAAATATCATTTACCAGAACCAGACCACCGGCGCGTCCGGCGACATGGAATTCACGTACTTCAACGCGAAGTATACCGTGGAGAACGCTCTCTCGCATGTCAAAGACGAGAAAGGCATGAAGCGGGTCGAAAAGTTTTTGAAGACCGGCGTCTGCCCCGACTGTCACGGCACCCGGCTGTCGGAGGCGGCCCGCGCTCCCCGTCTGCGCGGAATTTCGCTCGACCAGGCGTGCCGGATGACACTCGACGAACTGACTGTCTGGGTGAAGGGCGTTCCGGGCTCGCTCCCGGAGGAAATGCGCCCGATGGCCGAAAGCATCTGCGGTTCGTTTCAGAGCGTGGCGCGGAGACTGCTCGATCTGGGGCTCGGCTATCTTTCCCCCGACCGCGCGGCGTCGACGCTCTCGACCGGCGAAAGGCAGCGGGTGCAGCTGGCGCGCGCCGTGAGAAACCGCACGACCGGCGTGCTCTATGTTCTGGACGAGCCGTCCATCGGGCTTCACCCCGCCAACATCGACGGCCTGGCCGGCGTGATGGACGACCTCATCGCGGACGGCAACACCGTGGTTCTTGTCGACCACGACACCCGGATACTGAAGCAGGCAGACTGGATGATCGAGATGGGCCCGAAAGCCGGCGCGTCCGGAGGAACGGTGATCTCACAGGGTACCATCCCCGCCATCGAGCACTCTTCCGCTTCCGTCATCGGCCCCTATCTGTCCGGCGCCAGGAGCGTCGTGGTCCGGCATCCGGTTCCGGCAGCGCACCTTTTTGACAAAGGCGCGATCCGCATGACGACGGGACCGATTCACACCGTGAAACCGCTCGACGTCCGTTTTCCGAAGGGAGTTCTCTCTGTCGTGACCGGCGTGTCCGGATCCGGCAAGACCACGATGATTCTGGAAAGCCTGATTCCCGGGATGCAGGCCGCCATCGACGGCAAACCTCTGCCGGACCCTGTGAAGAGCGTGGAGACCGGCGGGATCCATCTCGTCAGGCTGATCGACGCGACGCCGATCGGCATCAATGTGCGCTCAACAGTGGCGACGTACGCCAACGTGCACGACGAGCTGCGCAAAGTTTTCGCCGGAACCCCGCAGGCAAAGGAACAGCATCTGAAAGCCGGGGCTTTTTCGTACAATACCGGGGTTCTCCGCTGCCCGACGTGCGACGGAACCGGTACAATCAGCCTGGACGTCCAGTTCCTGCCGGACGTGGAAATCACCTGCCCCGACTGCCGCGGCAGCCGCTACAGCAGCCAGGCCGGACGGATTCTCTGGACAAACAAAGAAGGCAGATCGTTTTCGATGCCGCAGCTGATGTCGATGAGCGTCGACGAGGCCCTGGACGCCTGCCGGGGGCTTCCTCTGGTGCACCGGCGGCTTCAGGTCCTGCATGATCTCGGCCTCGGATACCTGACGCTCGGCGAGCAGACGCCGGGACTTTCCGGCGGCGAAGCGCAGCGCCTGAAGCTCGCCAGCGAAATGGGCCGTCCGCAGCAGGACTCCCTGTTTGTGTTCGACGAGCCGACCATCGGACTGCATCCGCTGGACGTCCAGACCCTTCTCACGGTTTTCCAGACGCTTATCGGCCAGGGCGCGACGGTTATCGTGATCGAGCACGATCTGGACGTCATCCGCAACGCCGACTATATCGTGGATATGGGGCCTGGCGGCGGAGAGGCCGGCGGCCGGATCACCGCCTGCGGAAGCATCGATGATATCCGGAACTGCGCCGACAGTGTGACCGGGAGATATCTCTGATCCGGCCGTCCGCATTCCTGCCGGAAAGAGAATTGCCAGACAGTAACGGGGCAATAACCCCCAAAACAGGGGTCCGCGGCATCAGCGCTGTAAATGCGCTGATGCCGCGGACTCTTTCGATCATTTCCCTTGAAATCGGAGAAACACTCCGGCTTATGCGGGTTTCGTCTGAACCGCGGCTCAGGCGGAGAGGTTCACGGACTGCCTGTCTCAGAGCTTCTTTACCTGGCGGTCCCACGTGTATATGCCGTTCACTTCCTCCTCAACGTCGGTCCACTGCGTCCACACACAGGCGCACAGCCCCTCTTTTTTGAGCGACCGCATCCGGTTCATCAGGATGTCCGCGGACAGTTTGCGGTCCTCCGGCGTATCCCCCTTCCCGTTGTAGCCGTATTCCTGGTCGTAGGCGTCGTGCTCAGGCACACTCAGCGGGATCCCGCCGATCTCGGAGAGGACAAAAGCGCGCTTCGGGTCCTTCACTACATGCTGCGGGAAGAAATAGTTGTGCATGCTGCGCAGGTCCCCGCCGCCCTGGTCGTACCAGCCGCTCGCCTGGTCGATCAGGCGGGTGCTGTCGCACCTGCGGGCAAGCTCCGTCATTTCTTTGGTGTCAAACTGTCCCCATCCTTCGTTGAAAAGCACCCAGACCGCGATCGAAGGATGTTCCCTCAGGCGCCGGATGGTTTCCCTCAGCTCGTCGGCAAATTCCTTCCGGCCGGCGGGATCTCCCCTCCCCAGAAGCCATCTGGTGCGGTCGGTCACCGGAACCGGCGTCTGCGAAATCAGGTTGGCCAGATAGGTCACGTACCAGCTGCGGAATTTTCCGCCGCCGCACACCATATCCTGCCAGACGATCAGCCCCTCCCGGTCGCAGTGACAGTACCAGCGGTCAGGCTCGATCTTGACATGCTTGCGGACCATGTTGAAGCCGGCTTCCCTGATTTTCCGGACGTCCCAGGCCAGCGCCTCATCGGACGGCGCGGTGTAATAGCTCTCCGGCCAGTACCCCTGGTCCAGCACGCCTTTCTGGAAGCGCGGGCTGTGGTTTAAGCAGATCCGCTGGATCCCATCGGAGTCGGTCTCCACGGAAAAGACGCGGAAAGCGAAATACCCGACCGCGGTGTCCTCGCCGAAAGTTATTCTATAATAATAGAGATAAGGATTCCTCGGAGTCCAGAGTTTCATGTCGGGAATGATCACCCTGAGCACTGTCCTGCCGGATTCCATCGCCGTTTTGCATGCCGTCCCGATGACTCTGAGGCCTTCCGGAAGCTCCGGCATCCGCGGGGATTCCGGGGAACCGGACCGATCTGACGGATCAGGCGGCGCCGACGGATATGACGACGCTGATGGTTCTGGCGATACAGACGGATCAGACGACGCAGATGGATCAGGCGATACAGACAGATCTGACGACGCTGATGGTTCTGGCGATGCCGGCGGATCTGACGAATCCGGGAAACCGGTCTGCCGCGGCTGCGCTGAATCCCCATTCCGCGGCATGTCATCGGATGACCGCCACGGCTCTGACGGTTCAGCGGGATCGGCAGTCTCTGAAGACGAAGGCCCGAAATAGTCGGTTGGCCGCCACGGTCCGGATGGCCCGTAGGGATCGGACGGATCCGGCGCCGACGGGTCAGAAACGTCGGACGGTTCTGTGCGCACTCCGCCCCGGAAAATCCCCGGCTCCATCACTTCCACGCGGATTTTTCCGATGCCGCCGGCCTTCGCCGCGCCTCTGCCGGGCCGGGACGAATCTGTCTGCGCCGGACCGAATCTGGCTTTGTCGGTTTTCAGGGGATCGGCAGTCTGCGCCGGATCACACCGGGATGAATCGGCCTGTGACGGGCCGGACTGATCTGACGGATCAGGCGGCGCCGCAGGATCGGTCTGCGATGTGCCGTCCCTGGACGAACCGGTTTGGATGACATCCTCCTGTACCGGGTCGGCATCGGCGGTATCGGCAGGGAAAATATCCACATGGAAGGTGACTACCCCGCTGTCCGCGTCCGCGTCGGCGTGAACCTCCCGGATGTAGTCCAGCGGAACGACCTCCAGCCAGACAGTCTGCCAGATGCCGCTGGTGGCCATATAGAACATCCCTCCGCGCTCAAGCTTCTGCTTTCCCCTGGCGTGGTACGAGGTATCCGAGAGATCCCGCACTTTTACGGTAAGCAGGTTTTTCTGTCCCGGCGGATTCAGGGCGTCGGTAATGTCGCCCTCAAACGGCAGATAGCCTCCGGTGTGGGAAAATGCCATCTGCTGGTTGACGAACACCCACGCTGTCTGGTCCACCGCGCCGAAATGCAGAATCACGCGCTTCCCGGACAGGTCCGGGAGTTCCGGCAGTTTCCGCTGATACCAGAGAACTTCGTCCGGCTGCAGCTGGCGGCTTACCCCCGAGAGCGCGGTTTCGGGGGAAAACGGCACAAGAATCCGGCCGTCCGGAGCTTCCGGAAAACTGTCTTTTCCATCGGCGGACGCTTTGCGGATGGCATATTTCCACCACCCGTTCAGGCACTGCCACGTGCTGTCCGCCCGCTGGAACTGCGGCCTCGGGTATTCCGGAAGGATATCCGGATTTTCCGTCTCCGGATTTCCCCCTGTTTCACCGCTGATCCCCGGGAGCACAATCTCCCGGTAGATCCGGTCACCCCATTCTGTAAAAAGCTGTTTCACCCGGTCATTCCTCCCGTCTTCTTCCCTGCCGTCCGGACTCATCTTCCTTCATTTAATTTTTTCCGGCGAATCCGGACGGCTTCGGGCGCTCCGTCCCCGGATCAGTCCAGAAGCAGGTCTTCCAGTTTTCTCTTCGGAACATAATGGACGTCGTTTTCGTCGCGGTAATAATTGGTATTTCCGTCTTCCGGGACGTCCGTCAGCTTCACGGTCTCGACCGACTTCCCCAGCGCGAGACACAGCTGAGGGCGGATGCTGTCCGCCAGATGAAGCGCTTCATGCAGGGCGGAAGCCTGAAAATTCCCGATCATGCATCCGCGGTAGCCCTCCTCCACGGCCCTCAGCATGATCGTCTGCGCAACGATGCCCACGTCCCTCTGGTAGCGGAGCAGATCAGGATCGATCGAGGTATCCTGGCAGATCACGATAAAGGCCGTCGGGTTCTGTCCCTCGTGCGGGAGATGTATCTGCGGCAGGGCTGCCGCCCATTTTGTGCATTTCAGGATCTTCGCGACGTCCGCGTCCTCCCAGGCGATATAATATCTGAGCGGCTGTTTGTTCCCGCTGGACGGGCAGAGGCGCGCGCAGCTGACAAAATCCTCCAGCTGTTTCCGGGTCAGATGAACGCTTTCATCGTATCCGCGGCAGCTTCTCGACTGCAATACAAGATTCTCAATCATAAAAACTCCTTTCTTCCGCGGCAGAGATGCCGATATTTCGACGGCGCCGCGATTTCATCTCTGTTCTATTTCCTTCTCTCCCTGTGAAACCGCAGTCTGCGGCATTCGGGCGGGAGGGCCGGTTTCTTCCCCGGCATCACACCGGAAACCATCCGCGCAGGATTCCCCCGATGATGACCAGCGACAGAACCGTTCCGCCGGCCAGTCCTCCGAGATGGGCCCACAGATTGATTCTCCGGTTGACGATCCCGTAGATCAGGTTGATGACCAGCGTCTGCAGCAGGCTTCCGGCGTTGACGAAATCGCGGGTTTCGGGAATGAGGTACAGCGCCAGGAATGTTCCGAACAGCCCGAAAATCGCTCCGGACGCGCCGGCTGAAATGCTGTCCCTTCCGCTTTTCGTTCCCACAAAGTAGGTGAGAAGATTTCCGCAGATCCCTGAGCCGAAGTAGATAATCAGAAAATACCAGACGTTCAGCAGCGTTTCCACATCCGGGCCGAGCTGATACAGGGCGTACATATTGCAGGCCAGATGCAGAAAACCGAAATGCACAAACATCGAAGTGAACAGCCGATACCACTGTCCGTCGCCCAGAAGCTGGCAGGACTGCGCGCCAAAGCGCACGGCGTTTTCCGTTTTCGTGCTCCCGCCCCGGATGGTTTCCAGAATGAACACGATGACGTTCGCCAGGATAATCAGGTACGACCAGTAAAACTGAAAATTGAATTGCTCCATACTGTAAGTTTTCCTTCACTCCCGCGCGGCAGATGGCAGGATAATGGCCCTGGCAGGTGCCCTGACGCTGATCTTCACTCCTGCGCGGCAGACGGCAGCGATCAATGATGCCACTATCATAAAAAAATTCGGTGCCGTTGTCGAGAGGATGAAAAAGAAATCCGGGGCTGTCAGCGCAGGCCGTTTTCCGCGGTCCGGTGCCGTCGGCGTTTCTTTCGTTTCCGGCCTGCCCATCCCTTTCAGCGTTCCCGCAGCTTACAGCGTTTCCGCCGTCCCCGGTGTCTCAGACCCTCCGTCCGCCGAAAGGCAGATATCCGGGCTGCCGGAAAAGCTTACAGAAGCCCCATGCCCCGCAGCAGCGTGATCCACAGGGTGAGCGTGAAGGAGCAGAAGAACGTCGTGATCATCACCACCGAAGCCGACAGCGTTCCCTCATGGCCCATATTCTTCGCCATCACGTAGCCTGCCACCGTGGACGCGGATCCCAGCATGATCAGCACCGCGGCCAGTTTTTCGCCCCGGAAGCCGAGGGCTGCTGCGATCGGAATGAAAATCGCGGCAAATCCGACCAGCTTGAGAAATGAAGCCGCCAGCGCGGGCCTGATATCATGAAACATCTTTCCGAAATCCAGCGACGCCCCCATCGCCAGCAGGCCGAGCGGAGTGGCCGTGCGTCCGATAAAGTTCAGCGTGGTACTCGCGAACTCCGGCATCGGAATCCGGAGCAGCGCCCATGCGAAGCCGATCATGATGCCGAGGATAATCGGGTTTGTGACGATCCCGATCAGGAGCCTGCGGATTCTGCGGCCTTTCCCGCTGCCGTTTCCGCGGGCGGCGCTGCTGTTGACGCCGTTCACGATCACTCCGTTCACGATCACGCCGGAGCTGCCGCTCCCTCCATTGCCAGCTGCGCTGCTTTGGCCGCCGCTGCCGTTGTCCATGCCGGCGATGCCCGATCCGCTGCCCGCATCTCCGCGGCTGGCGGCCAGGCCATTGCCTTCTCCGCCCCGGTTCCGCTCCCCGCTCTCCTCCGGCATCGTCAGCACGATCACCGCCAGAACGTTGTAGAGCGGAACGCAGCCGATCATCATCAGCGAGCCGTAAGTCACGTGACCGTACAGCAGCTCAATGTAGGCCATTCCCAGCAGGGACGCGCTGCTGCGGTACGCTCCCTGGATGAACTCGCCGCGCTGTCCGCGGTCTTTCAGCAGTTTTGCCATCCCCCAGGCGATCGCGGCGGAAGCCAGCGTCGCGAGGAAGCAGAACACGACAAAGCGGGTGTCCCAGACCTCAAAAAAATCCACATTGTAAAGTTCTGTGAACAGGCTCACCGGCAGCGCGATTTTAAACACAAAGGTGTTCATGTCCGAAGCGAACCGGCCGCTGATAATGCCGGTTCTGCGGAACCCCCAGCCAATCATCATCAGCAGGAACACCGGCAGAGTAGCGTTTAATGAAAACAGCAGGTTATCCATTTCGTTTCTTTCTCCGTTCTCTCCCCGCGAAGGAAAACTTCAGCAGTATATCAGAACAGCCGCCGGCCGGCAGCGGGCTCTCTCTTCGGATACCGGCGTCGGCGGGCCGGAACAAGCCGCCGGCCGGAAACGGGTTCTCACTTTGGAAAGCCGGCAGCAGCATGCCGGAACAGCCGCCGGCCGGCAGCGGGCTCTCTCTTCGGATACCGGCGTCGGCGGGCCGGAACAAGCCGCCGGCCGGAAACGGGTTCTCACTTTGGAAAGCCGGCAGCAGGCCGGAACAGCGGCCAGTTGGAAACGGGTTTGCTGTCCGGAAAAAACGGGCCGGGCAGAAACCCTGCCCCGGTCACTCTGAATCCGTATCCCGCATCCGCGCCAGCCGGCTGCTGTACTCCCGGAAAATGGCCAGATATTCTTCCGTCACCCGTTCAAACGGGATCCATTCGTAGGAACTCCGCACATGAACCTCCGGCTGCGGCCCGCACTCCTCGTTCAGCAGATATTTCAGGTCGTACCACAGAAGGTCGTCGTCAATTCCCTTCAGCTGCTTCTGTTCCCCGTCCGTAAGGGGACTGCCCAGGTATTTTTCATAGATCAGGTCCAGCAGGCGGTTTTCACTCTCAATGTACTCCGGCAGCATCTTTTTGAACGGCCTCGGCACATCCGACATGTAGCACTCGCTGGCGTCGTGCAGCAGGCAGGCCAGCACAACACGGTCGGAATATCCGCGGGCCTGCGCCTCCCTGGCGCACAGAATGCAGTGTTCCCCCACGGAGAAAAACTTTTTCACGTGCCCGTTTCCCCGGCAGATCATGGGAAGGGCATGGGCGATATCTTCGATATGAATGGCTTCGGGATCCGGCTGCGTGGGATAAAACCACTGGCCGGTGTATGTTGTAATGTGATCCGGCATGGTACCTCCAATCGCGGAGCAGACTCCCGGGCGGCCGACGGCGTTTCCCGGAACTGTCCGCATACTGCAAAGTATACCCAAACTTTGGCTTTTCGTCCATGAGACGGTGAAAGCCGCGGCGCGGCCGGATACAGGACAGCGCCGCGGACACTGCGGCCTGAGGGATTGGTGTTTTACTGTACTGTGTGCTACAAAGCATAGAACAAATCGAAAGAATTTCTTAAGAATCCGCCTCTGTGCATTTTTGGATTTTTATGCTATTCTCTGTGATGTATTTCAGGAAGGAGTTACTCAGGTAATGAAGCTGATTAAAGTTTTCGTTCCCTTGCTGGCCGGCCTGTCAGTGATGGCGGGCTTGTCCGCGGTTCAGGCTGTCAGCACGCTCGCTGACGAAACTTCTGTCACGGACGCCAGCACAAAAGAATACAACATCAACGTCCGCACCGGCGGAGATCCGGTTTTTCTGAAGGGAATTTCGGTGGAAGGCCAGAGCCTTGAGAACATGACCCTCGAAGAGGCGGACGCCTGGATCGACAGTTACGTGACCGCCCGTCAGAACCGGGCCATCACCCTCACGGTTTTCGAATCGAACGTGTACAACTACAACGGCGCCAGTTTCGGCGTCACGATAGCGAATCCCGAGATCAAGGATACTCTCACGCAGTACATCACGTCCGGCAATTTCATCGACCAGTACAAGATGCAGAAGGACCTGGAAAACAATCCGGTGAATCTGGAGATCGAAATGACCTTCGACCAGGCCACCCTGCAGCAGGTCATCACGGATCTGGCCAACTACTTTTACGCGGATCCGGTCAACGCGTCCGTCACCAAAACGTCCTCAGGCTTCGAGATCATCCCTGAGGTTTACGGGCAGTCCTTTGACGTCGACGCCATCACGTCGGAGCTGACCACCCTGATCAGCGACTGGGACAGCACCGACGAGCTGGTCTATGATCTGCCGTACACCACGCTGACTCCCCAGTATACGAGCGTAAACTTCACCTTCACCGCGACTCCGCTCGGCTCCTACTCCACGAGCGGCCTCGGCATTGAGAACCGCGCGCATAACATTGAGCTTTCGGCGTCCCGCGTCAACGGAACGATCCTGCTGCCGGGCGAATCCGCTTCCGCTCTGGACCTTTACGGAGAGCAGACGGAAGCGAACGGATACCTGACCGCTCCGGGTTACGCGAACGGGCAGCAGGTTCCCGCGATCGGCGGCGGTGTCTGCCAGACGACAACCACGCTGTACAACGCCCTGATCCGCGCCGAAATTACCATCACCAAGCGTTCGGCCCATTCGATGCTGGTCACCTATGTGCCGCCGGCGCTGGACGCCAGCGTATCTACGGGAGGACCGGATCTGCAGTTCCGCAACGACCTGGAGAACCCGATCTATATCGAAATGTGGGTTGACGGCGACACTATCTACTGCAATATCTGGGGTATCGACCAGGATCTCACCCGGAGAGTTGATTTCAGCTATGAAGTGACTTCGGTCAATTTCCCCGATCCGCTCTACAACGTGGTCGTGGACGATACGATCGCGACCTACGGCCCTGACGCCGACGTTTCCCAGAAAACTTACGCGGAGGTCGAGGTTCACCCTGAGGTCACCGCGGTTTCCTACAAGCACGTCTACATCACCGACCCGACAACCGGCGTGGAGACCGAAACCGAGGTCACGCAATGGAATTCTGACCATTACCGGGCGATGACCGGTACGCTGTACGTCGCTTCCGACTGCAATGTCACCAACCAGCTGGTTGAGGATACAACAGGCAATGGCGTCTACCGCTACCTCGGCTACGACATCTACCACTACATCACCTTCAAGAACGGCGAAGTGTGGAATCCCGCGACAGCGGACGAGAACTATACTCCTTAACGCCGGAACGGACAGCAGCCGGAATAAATCCGGAAATTTCGGAAAGCAGGCGCCATGCTGATCTGCTTACCGCGCGGTAAGCAGCCGAAGGCGCAGTCAGCAATCAAAGGCAAAAAGAACAGCGGTTCTGCCAATCGTGATAAGCCACGATCGCAGAACCGCTGTTTTTGGTTTTCGGGGCCGCAAGCCCCGCAGGCCCGGACACCTCCCCGCAGGCTCAGGCTCTGATCTCATGCTATCCCTCAGATGCCCCGCGGACCGGCAAGCCCCGTAGGCTTTTGACTGCGCGGCTGAGTTCCGGACCGGTTCTTCCTCACTCACGATAGAACGCCATCAGGAAATCCCTCAGGGAATCATAGTCTTTCATTCCGCAGGTTTCCCTGGCGGAATGCATGCCGAGGATCGGAATGCCGATATCGACCGCCTGCATCGGGAGCGATGAATCGATGAACGCGCATAGCGTGCGCCCGCCGCGGATATCCGAGCGGTTGAAATACCTCTGGTACGGAATGCCGTTTTTCCGGCAGATGGCCTCCGCGATGCCGATCCCCTTCGGATCGGTCGTATACGACTGGGAGAAAGCCTCCTTGATCGCGAAACCGCGGTTCATCACAGGGCGGTTCGTCGGATCCGCCTTCTCCGGATAATTCGGGTGGAAAGCGTGAGCCACGTCCGCGGAGACGAGGAAGCCTCCGTAAATCATCCTCAGTTTCTCCTCCTCCGTGAATCCCAGGGCGCCGCAGATCCTGGCGACAACGTCCCGCAGGATCTCGGAATCCGCCCCCTGCTTCGTGCAGCTTCCGATCTCCTCATGATTGAAGAACGCCGCGATCTCCAGAGACTGTGCCGGATCTTCCCGCACCATCGCCTCGAGACAGGCCGCCGCGGAGGAAAGGTTGTCGATGCGCGGGGACGACAGGATATCCTGTTCCCGTCCCACAAGCGCCGGCTGGTCGCAGTTGTACACCGTCAGGTCCCAGGCGAGAATCCGGGACGCGTCCGAAGCTCCGGTCTCCGCCGCCAGGAAATCGGCGAAATCATGCCCGGAAGCCTCCGTCGTAAACAGCGGAATCAGCTGCGTCTGGTGATTGACCGGCTTACCCTCGTTGATCGTTCTGTCCATGTGGATGGCCAGGTTCGGGATCACAAGCAGCGACCGTCCGCTGTTGTAAAACACGGTATCCGGATGGAAAGGATCCCCGGAGTCCAGCGTCACCACTCCGGATACGCCGAGCGGGCGGTCCAGCCACGTATTGTCGATGGCGCCGCCGTGACTTCGGTATTGATTCTCCCGCAGCCGTCCAGCGTCATGTCCGGATCAGCTTTTATGCGCAGGCCCGGGAAATCCAGATGGAGCGCCGAGACGCGGAGGCCGGGCTTCCCGGGTTTCCCGGACCCGCCGGTCATTGCGGAAGTCTTTTCCGGCACCCGGAAGGCGATCACCGCTGCGTCGAGATCCACATAATAATTCCGCCCCGGTTCCAGTCTCCACGGTTCTGTCAGGGACAGTCCGCAAAACGGGCTGGCCGCCTCCTCAAGTTTTCTGCGCACAAATCCCGCCGCCATATAGGGGGATGTCCCTTCTTTCAGCAATTCTGTAAACATTTCCGTCTCTCTGCTTTCTCCTTACTGTTTTTCTGTATCGCCGGTTTCGCGCCGCGATGATATTTCACGCCGGCATTTCCCATTGTCAGCCATCGCCCGCAGGCTGCTGTCCGGCGTTTCACGCCGCGGTTTCCGCCCAGGCGTATCCGTATTCCGTGAAACCGCAGCCCGCTTCCGTGCTGCGGTTCCACGCTGCGGCCTCCCCGGCAGTCCCGGCCGCCGCCCCATGCGTTCCCGTGCTATAATGATGGCGCCGCCGTATCATCAATACAGCGTTACTCCGATATAGCATTATTCCGATTTGTATTCCGATAAGAAAACAGGGAAAGCAGAAACCATGGGAAGAAAATCCGTCAAAGAAAATAAAAACGTATACCAGAAGGCCCGGGAAGCCGCCGGCCTCACCCGCGCCGCGGCCAGCGAAGCGATGCAGTTTATCTCGGACGCCCGCATCGAAAAAATGGAAAACGGGTCCGTCCAGGTGCTGCCCGAGGACGTTCTCGCCATGGCTGAGGCCTACAAAAAGCCGGAGCTCACCAACTATTACTGCTCCCACGAGTGCCCGATCGGGCGGAAGTATGTCCCGGAGGCGGAATCCGAGGATCTCTCCCAGATTGTCCTGGAAGTCATCTCCTCCGTCAACGCCCTCGCGAAAGAAAAGGACCTGCTCGTCGACATCTCCGTGGACGGCCAGATCAGTGAAAGCGAACTCGCCGATTTTGTCCGTATCCGCGGGGAACTGACCCGCATCTCCCGCACCGTGGCTTCCCTCCAGCTGTGGGTGGACAGCACCATTGCCGCCGGGAAGCTCGACCGGAAAGAGCTGGAAGCGGTCGTGAAGGCGCAGAAAGCCGTCAGGGAACAAAACGGGAATTCCTGATTCTGATCCATACGGTTTTCCGGGCAGCGTTTTCCCGGGCAGCTGTTCACCGGGCAGCGTTTTCCCTGACGGGGGCATCCCGCCATTCCCGTGTACCGTGCCCTCAGAAATCCATCGCCAGCGCGGCAAACAGCGCGGCCCCGTCCGGAAGGATCCGGCTGTTTCCCCGGAAGCGGGCGCTGTGCAGCGGGTACACCGGCTCTCCGGGTTCCGCCGTCCCGATCCAGAAAAACGCCCCCGGGACTTCCTTCAGATAGAATCCGAAATCTTCCGCGGCCATTCCCGACCGCGGCACCCGGGCCGCCCTTTCCTCTCCCAGAAGCTCCGCGGCTTCGCTGAGCACATACCGCGCCATATCCCCTGTATTGCTCGTCGCGCTGTACCCTTTCTGAACAGCCAGCGTCCCCGTGCATCCGCAGGCGGCGCAGATCCCTTCCAGAATATCTTTCAGCCTCCGTTCGGCCATGGCCGCCGTCTCATCGCTCAGCGAGCGGACCGTTCCCTCCAGATGCGCCCCGGACGCGACCACGTTGTAGCGCTCACCGGCGTTAAAAATCCCGATGGATACCACCAGGGCGTCCTGCGGCTCTGCGTTTCTCGAAACGATCTGCTGCGCAGCTGCCACGAACAGCGATCCGGCCAGCACCGCGTCCCGGCCCTGGTCGGGGGACGCCCCGTGCGAGGTCTCTCCCGCGATATCGACAGCAAAACGGTCGGAAACCGCCATCTGCGCGCCTTCCCGGCACCCGATCACGCCGGCCGTCAGGGAAGGCCACACGTGCAGGCCGAACGCCGCGTCGACATCCTTCAGGCAGCCCGCCGCGATCATATCGCGGGACCCGCCGGATGGGGCAAGCTCCTCCCTCGGCTGAAAGACCAGCCTCACGCTGTTTTTCAGTTCCCGCTGATGCGCCGCCAGAAGGCGCGCCGCGCCGAGGACGAAAGCCATATGCATGTCGTGGCCGCAGGCATGCATCTTTCCCGGCTCCTGAGAGGCAAACGGAAGGCCTGTTTTTTCCTCAACCGGCAGGGCGTCCATGTCCGCCCGCAGAAGCACCCGGCAGGCGCGATGATCGCCGTCCCGGCCGGAAAAGCCGGCGTCCAGGTCCGCAATGATTCCGTACCCTGCCACATGCTCCCGGATCCGGTATCCGCCGATCGAGCGGAGCTCCCGCGCGATCCTGTCCGCGGTTTTCTCCTCCTCGCCCGACAGTTCCGGGTGGCGGTGAAATTCCTCCCGGAGTTCCGTCAGATGGGGACCAAGCGCTTTTGCTTCCCGCAGCAGATCTTCCTTGTTCACTGTCCGTCTCACTCCCTTCCGCCATGTCTCTCCGCGGACTTTCGTCCGCGCCGGGATTCCGGCCGCTCCCGATTGAGTTTCATCTTATCATGCGCGGCCCCTGTTTTAAAGACTTTTTCCCTTCCCCGATTCTCTCGCTTTTCCTGCCCTGCCCTTTTCCCTGTACTCCCCTGTCTTCCGCCCGCTGTAGGGTGGACGTGGACTTATCCGGTTATTGGACAATCGGCTGTCAAAGCTGAAACACAGGAGGTCCGTTTCCGGCGGGCCGACTTTAGTTTCCTTACCGCTGTACCCGCTCTCCTGCAAATTATTAAAAATTTATAAATTATTCCGCGGCCGTATTGACTTCTCAAATTGAAAAGGCGATATTAATTTGAGGATATTTATACATGTGTATAGTTTATCCTATTTCTGTAATAATATTTCTTATATTATCCGTTTTCAGAAAATATTTTTCTATACGGAATACCACTAAAGCCTGCTGCAGGCACAGCTTCGCGGATTTCCGCCCGTTTGCCGGCCCAAAGATCCCTTCTGCGTCCCGCGGCATTTTTCGGGAGGTACTCTGACGCATGAAAATCGTATTTATCACTCCGACCAGCGCTCTGCGCCGCCTGTGGATCTACCGTCAGAACGGCAAAATCTACGGCCAGTCCAATTCCATCACCGGTCCCCTGATTCTCGGCGGCATTCTGAAGAAAGCCGGCCATGACGTGGAAGTTTATGAAGAGCTGAACGGCTCCGTCGACTATGACAAACTCATCCCGACCACCGACGTCTTCTGCATCAGCATCATGACCGCGTCCGCCGAGCGCGGATTCGAACTGGCGGACCGCATCCATAAAGAAGGCCACGCGCGGGTGCTGATGGGCGGTTTCCACGCTACCAGCTGTCCGGAGGAATGCGCAAAGCACGCTGACCAGGTGATGGTCGGCGAGGGCGAGAAAGTTATCCTCGACGTCGTCGAGGGCCGCATTAAGGACAAGATCGTCCACGGAATCCCGATCAAAAACCTTGACGAAGTGCCGTTCCCGGATTATTCCATCCTCAAGACGCCCTGCAAGGCCGCCAACGTCATTTCCACCCGCGGATGCCCGTTCCGCTGCACTTTCTGCACTACGTCGCGCATGTTCGCGCCTTACCGCAAGCGCAGCATCGACAATGTCATCGAAGAAATCCGCATGTACAAGAAGATGGGCTTCAAGTACCTCAATTTCGAGGATGACAACTTCACCGCGGACAAAGAACGCGCCAAGGAAATCTGCCGCCGCATGATCAAGGAGGGCCTGACGTTCAAGGAGACTTTCTTCTTCGGCCGCACGGATATGGCGAACGACGAGGAACTGCTCAACCTGCTGCATGACGCCCACCTGACCCGCGTGCTGATCGGCATCGAGTCCCTCAATCAGAAGGCCCTGGATTCCGTCAACAAGCGCCAGAACATCGAAGATATCCGCCGCGCCGGGGAAGCCTGCCGCAAACACGGCATCCGGCTGATCGCCAGCATTGTCCTGGGCCTGGACGAGGATACCGCCGAGGATATGGAGCGCTCCGTCAATTTCGCGAAATCCATCGACGCCTACCAGCTGCAGCCGGCCATCCTGACGCCGTACCCCGGAACCCCGGTTTACGAAGAGATGCAGAAGGAAGGCCGTATGCTCGACTTCGCGAAGTGGTCCTGGTTCGACATGATGAACGTGACCTACCAGCCGAAAAACCTGTCTCCGTGGGATCTGCAGAACGAATTCTACAAGGCTTCCCGCAGCTTCTACAACTTCAAATCCTGCTTCCGCATCGGAAAGCTTTTCGGCGCCGAGTACGGATGGAGACGCTGGGGCCTGTCCGTCGCCGCTTTCTGGGGCCCGCTTGCCGCGCGTATAGCTTCGAAGACGGCAAAATCCACTTCCTATTACCAGCTCCGCCACTGCAAATGGATGTTCGAACCAGCGCAGGCGCACAGTTCCACGCCGACGCAGACAGCCTGAGCGGCGCCGGTCCTGGAAAACCGGTCCGGATAATCAGATCCGCGCAAATCGACCGCACTCAAAAAAAGAATCCTCTTGTGCAGAAAGCCGGGGAATGATCTTTCAAAGACCATTCCCCGGCTTTCTGCAGTTCAATATCTGCCCGGCTGCATTCCGCCCGCCACTGTCCGGCGGACTTCCGCCAGCCGATCCTTACTCAGCCGCTCCGCTTGTCTGCGCCGCAGCCTTTATCGCGGCTTCCTGTTCCTCAACCTGCTCTTCCGTTTCTTTGGGAATCACATAATCCGGATGGTTGGATTTCCAGAGCCGGTCGGCGGTCGGGCCCCACTCCTTCGCGTACTCGTCGCACTTGCCGCACAGGTGATCCACATCCTCCGGGCTCTTCATATCCGTGCTGTGCGCGCCGGACTGTTTGACCAGCCTTCTGAGGATTTCGGGATTCTCCAGCATCGGGCAGGGCTTCAGGAGATTCTCATTGAACGGCTGCGCCGCCTGGTAGTTCTTGAACAGCGGCTGCTTCAGGCAGTCCAGAAGGCTCATGTCGTGGATGTTCGCGCTGGAATAATGGATAAACACGCAGGGCTCCACGTCGCCGTTCGGGTTGATATGGCAGTAGTATTTTCCGCCCGCGATGCAGCCCGAAACGAACTCGCCGTCGTTCTGGAAGTCCATGGTAAAGATCGGCTTGCCGCCGGTGTATCCGCGGATCTCGCGGAGGCGGTGATACATATACTCGCGCTGTTCCGGAGTCGGAAGCAGGTCGACCGTCGTGTCATTGCCGATCGGCATGAAGTTGAAGTACCAGCAGACGACGGCTCCCTTCTCAATCAGAAAATCCAGAAACTCGTCGCTGGTCACAGCCTTGTAATTCTGGGAAGTATAGCAGATGGAAGTGCCGAACACGATTCCGTTTTCGCGCAGAAGATCCATCGCTTTTATGACCTTCCGGAACACGCCGTTCCCGCGGCGCATGTCGGTGGCGCCTTCCATTCCCTCGATGCTCAGGCAGAGAAGAATGTTTTTGCTCTTCTTCATCTCGTCGATGAATGCCTGGTCCACAAGGGTGCCGTTGGTGTAAATCATGTAGCCGTTGTCCGGGTGCTCCTGCGCAAGGCGCAGCACATCCTTCTTGCGGACCAGCGGTTCACCGCCGGTCAGGACAAACATGTGGATGCCCAGATCGTTCGCCTGGCGGACAATGCTGTCCATACCCTCGTACGAAAGATTCAGGGTGTTTTTGTATTCCGCTGCCCAGCATCCGGTGCAGTGCAGGTTGCAGGCGCTGGTCGGGTCAAACAGTATAACCCACGGAATCGGCATATTCAGCTTTTTCTTGACGGCGCGCGTGCGGCGGAATCCGGACAGCGCTCCCTCGTAACCGAAAGACATCACCAGACCCTTGAGATAATCGGAATCCCGCTGTGTAATCAGGTTGTCGAAAAAGATCTGCCACTTGCCGCCGGAACTCAGCCCTTTGCGCAGACGGTCGTAAGCCTCGGGTTTCCAGCCATCCTTCAGGACCTTCTGCATGGCGTCGACAACGCCGGCGTATCCTTCCCCGGTGTGTTTCTTCGCCTTGTTTCCGGCAATGTTCAACGCGGTTTCAAAAACTTTTCTCTCTGCCGCATGAGCCAAATCCGCCATTTCTCCTCCTTCTCCCCGGAAATCCGGCCGCTGCGCCGAGACTGCCGGGACTGACAGTTTTATTATTTAACCATGCATATAAATATCTGATGACAATGTTATTATTTATACACATGTAAATTTTATACCAGCGGAGAAATGGTTTCAACCGTCCAGATATTAAACTTTTATTAAATCAGGCTGCGTCCTGTGCCATCTGTATTCCTGAGCCATAGCGTTTTACGATTCACAGGTTTGTATTGGAGGGGCACAAAAATGCAGGTTTCCTGCCGCCGGGCAGACCGCCCGGCCGGGTGCTGCGGATCAGTCGGCTTTCTTGTTGTAAATCAGCGCCATCATGACCAGATCAGCGTCTGAATTGTTTTCCATTCCGTGGCTCTGGCCCACCTCGATGTAGCAGACGTCGCCCGGGCCGACTTCCACTCTGGAGCCATCCGTATCCAGAAAAGTTCCGTTGCCGGACAGGATGTAGTACTGCTCCGTGTTGTCAACGTGCTGATGATAGCCGATGCTGGTTCCCGCCGGCATCGTCACCTTCGTGTACGAAGAACCGTGCCCGTTGAACTCTTCTTTGGTGATGATATCGTCGAAGTAAATGGTTCCCTTTCCTCCGCGGATATTGGACGCTTCTCTCTTCATTGTTTTTCTGACCATTTCAGACCTCCTGTTTTCCGGCGTTCCGGATAAGATGTATATGAATCACATGGCCGCGGACGCGCCCGGCTGCGATGCCGCCGGCACTCCATGGCCAACCGCAATCAGTATAGCATATGCGGAAAATCCGGGGAGAAGCTCCGGGGAGAAACGCGCTGCGAGCAGCCTCGCTGAAGCCGTTCCGCGTCCGGACCGCGTCCAGATAAACATGGACATGGTATCATCCGCCCGACCGGAATCCGCGGATGCCGCTCCGTTCTGTTTTGCCATAGCCATATTTTTCCCCAGTCATATTTTGCCATAGCCAAATTTTTTCATAGCCACATTTTTCCATAGCCATATTTTTTCATAGCCACATTTTTCCATAACCATATTTTTCCGTAGCCATATTTTCCATAGCCATATTTTGCCTTGGTCATTTGCTATAATGGAAAAAACCGATAGGATGATTTTTCTGAAAAGAGATGGCCGCTGTTTCCCGGCCGTCATCCGGGAGGCAGGGAGGTAAGGGAGGCAATGTCTGATATGGCTGATTTTGATCTGATCGTTTCCCAGGCGCAGTCCCTGGCTTCGGCCGACGCCGGCGCCGTTGCGCTGATGTCCAATCTCTCCGCCCTGCTGATGCAGTCGATGGACCGGATCAGCTGGGCCGGTTTCTACATCCTGCGGAACGGAGAGCTGGTACTCGGGCCGTTCCAGGGAAAACCGGCCTGCATCCAGATCCCCGTCGGCAGAGGCGTCTGCAGAACTTCCATCGCGCAGGACGCTCCTCAGGTCGTTCCCGACGTCACCCGGTTTCCGGGGCACATCGCCTGCGACAGTGCTTCCCGCTCCGAAATCGTCATTCCGATTCACAGGAAAACAAAAGAAGGCGGGACTGCGCCCGCCGGTGTATTGGATATCGACAGCCCTGTTCCGGACCGTTTTCACGAAGATGACCTCAGCGGACTGACGCGGCTTGTCCGCATGATCGAGTCCGCCGTCGACATCACTGGTTTCTGATCCGGCTGCTGATGGATGTTCTTTCCGAAAAAAAGCAAAAAATGAAAGCGGGTACTGAATCTTTTTCGTCTCTTCCGATTCAATACCCGCTTTACTGTTCACTGTCCAATGGTTTGTACCTCCTGGATGTGACTGTCAGCTTTCATCTCATTTTTCGATTTTCTTTGTTTATCTGTACCGGCACCTCTATTCAGCTTCCCTGAACCCTTCTGTTGCTCTGCGGGAATTCAAGAAACTTACTTCCGGCCTGATGAAATGAAGCTTTCGGATTTCAGTTTTCAATGTACTGTTAACTCGTCGGAAATCTTAACTTGAAATACTCTCTTTAAATCTTAACTGGAAATTTTTCTGCTAAATCTTACTGGAAAACTTTCTTTGTTGAAAACTTAACTTCGAATTCTTTCTTGCTAAAATTCCTTCAATTCTCTCTACTCTGCTTATCTTTCAGCCAAGTACCGTTTTCCTTTTTCTCTTCTCTCTTAGTATCTGCGCTTCAGAATTATTCAGATCTGTTTTCTCGTCGCAGCCTCTGATGTCGTTCGGCCCGCTTTTGATACGTTTGAAAACTTTTGATTGAAGATCCGCATTTCGTTCATCCTGGTCCTGTCCCGGCTTTAGAACACCGTCAGAACATTACTTGCTAGTACTTCGGTTTGTCCTCCTTTCGTTCAGAATTCTTTTAAGACTTCTCTTCTTTGTAAAGCTCTCATCGTCTCTGCTTTACTTTCTCCTTTCATTTCTCTCTCTTTCTGGCTTTAATATACAATGTCTCCCCGGATTTGTCAAGCGATTTTTTGATTTTTCCTATATTATTTTTCATTTCTTTGATGCTCAATGTTTTGTATGTAATAACCTGATTTATTCGGATATTTGCTCACTATTTAAAGATATATTTTCTGAATATTTTCCAAGTGAGCCTCTCCACCCAACTCCTTACGGACTCTGGATGGAGCGTGCGCGGAAGATGCGTCATCGCCATCCGTGCCTGGGAAGCACGATGGAATCCGCGTCCGACTGGATGTTGCCGCAGTCATCGCAGTCCATACCTGGGAAGCACTCCGAACTGTGATGCGTAATCCTCAGGAGTATAGTCATCGCCGTCAATGCCTGGGAAGCACTGATCCGCTCTTCTGTCATCCGTTCCTCTGCCCGTCTGTTCTTCTGTTCTCCTGCCCGGCCGCCCTGCCGAAGGAAAAACTTCGAAAAATACAGCCGGCCGGGGCTCTCCGCCGCCAAAGCGGCAGAAAATCCCGGCCGGCAAAGTTTCCTCCGAGCAGCGGCCCGGTTGGAAATCCAGATAGGCTTCACTCTCACCCGTCCAGCACTTTCATGTTTTTGCGGAAGAGGACGATCATCACGATCATCGTGACCGCTTCCCCGATCGGAACGGAAATCCAGAGGATATCCAGCTGGTGGAATATCACGGACAGGAGATAAAACAGCGCGACAATCAGCGCAAACTGCCTCAGGATATTGATGACCAGCGTATACCCGGGGTGATCCATTGCCTGCATCGCGGTCGCGCCGACCACGTTCATCCCGCCGAATACCAGCGAAAGCACACAGATCCGGATAGCCGGCTTTCCGATCGCCATCATATTGTCCGTTGCGGAGAACAGGGCGAGAAGCGGACCCGGAATGAACTCCAGGATCACCGTCAGCGCCAGCATCAGTAAAAAGATAAACGAGAACGCCATCCGCATTGCCGTGTGCACACGCTCCCGGTTTTTCCGCGCATAGTTATAGGAGAGAATCGGTACCAGCCCGTTGTTGAGGCCGAAGGCCGGCATGAAGCAGAAATTCTGAAGCTTGAGCCAGATGCCGTACACCGCCGTCGCCGTCGTGCTGTAGGTCAGAAGCACCTGGTTGACCAGAAAACTCATGGCTGAGGAAAGGCCGATGGTGATCATCGACGGAAAGCCGACGGTCACAATCTGGCCAGCCGCCTTTCCGGACGGCCGGAAGAAATTTTTCCCGATATGGATTTGCGAATTGAATTTCAGGTTGAAGAACAGCGCGACCGACGCCCCGAGAATCTGCCCGAGCACCGTTGCTGCCGCGGCTCCGGCGATTCCCATCCGGGGGAAAATCCCGATTCCGAAAATCAGCAGCGGGTCAAACACAATGTTGAACACCGCCCCCGTCGCCTGGCTGACCATCGCGCTGAGCGAATGTCCGGTGGCCACGAGCGCCTTCTCCAGAATCTGTCCGTACAGCGCGCCGAAGGAAGCCATCCAGCAGATGCGCAGATAGATGGTTCCGCCATCCCCGATCTCAGCCACGTTTGTCTGAAGGGAAAAATAAGGACGGGACGCGAAGACGCCCAGCAGGAAAAAGACCGCCCATACGGCCGTGCTCAGAAACAGGTCCGTGTTCATCAGGGCGTCGGCGTGCTCTCCGTCCCCGGCCGCGGCCGCCCTCGGCAGCGCCGCCGAGAGTCCGACGCCCAGTCCGACGCCAACCGCCGTGATCACGTTCTGCATGGGAAATGCCAGCGAAACCGCCGTCAGGGCATTCTCTGAGATCCTGGCGACAAAGATGGAGTCCACAATGTTGTAGAGGGCCTGGATGAAAAACGAGATCATCATCGGGGCCGCCATGCGGACCAGAAGCCGGGCCATCGGCATTGTCTCCAGCAGATTATCTTCACGCGCGGCGCTTTCCTGTTTATTGGTCATAAAACCTCACAATCCGGCTCTGTTTGTACGGCGGAACCGCTCCGCCTGTGATCATACCGGACAATTATTATAACGGCGGGCGGAAAAATAGTCAAAGCGGAACGTCCGGAAAGCGGGACAGAGCGGCCGCTCCGGGTAACTGTCCAAACGGGCCGGCCGAAAACAGAAAGCGGCGCCGCGCGCCATCAAACGATCGACAGCGCGCCGCGCCGCTCAGTACACTGCAGATCAGAGGATCTGCAGATCAGCAGGGTCGGCAGATCAGAGGTCAGGATCAGGTTATGCTCAGCTCAGGCGCCCGCACGCCCCCATCGCGGCAACAGCCCCGTCGGCCGCGGCGGTCGTCAGCTGGCGCACGGTCTTCGTGCGGCAGTCGCCGGCAGCGTACACGCCTTCCGTTTCCGTCCGGCAGTCCTCCCCGGCGATGATATAGCCTTTGGCGTCCAGCCTGACGAGATTCGCGAACGGCTTGTTATCCGGCTGCTGGCCGATCGCCACGAACAGCGCGGAAACCGGAAGGGTTTTCTTCTCCCCGGAAAACTTGTCCGTCACTTCCACTCCCTCGACTTTATCTCCGCCGACAAGCCCGGTGACATTGGCGTTGAGCACGAATTCCACGTTGGGCTTTTCGCGGAGAAGCTGAACTTCCTTCTCATCGCCGCGGAACTGGTCCCTCCGGTGGATCACAGTCACTTTGCTGCAGCCGTTGGCCAGATAGGCCGCGTCCTCCAGCGCGGTGTTCCCGCCTCCGGCAACCGCCACGTGCTTTCCCCGGAAAAACGCCCCGTCGCAGGTGGCGCAGTAAGATACCCCGCGGCCGGTCAGCTCCTGCTCCCGCGGAAGGCCAAGCGGGCGGTTCTTCGCGCCGGTCGCCAGAATCACCGCCTGCGCTGCGTACTCCCCGCCGGAAGTCTTTACGATTTTTTTCTCCCCCTGATCTTCGATGGAGAGAACCTTCTCGAACTTCACTTCCGCGCCGAGGCCGGTGGCCTGCGAGTAAAGGCTGCTCGCGAAATCGTAACCCGAGATATGCGCGATACCCGGATAGTTCTCGATATCCGGCGTGTTGATGATCTGTCCGCCGTATACGGTGGATTCAAAAACAAGTGCCTGCTTACCCGCCCGCTGCACGTAAATCGCCGCGGAAAGTCCGGCTGTCCCGGCACCGACAATAATAACATCCGCCATCAGCAAACTCCTTTCCCGCGCGCTTTTCAGCGCGTTATATCCTGAATTTGATTTACAGCCTGTCCATTTTGCAGCCTGTCCATTTTGCAGCCTGTCCATTCCGGCAAAGCCGTTTCAAGGCTCAGGGCATAACTTCGGATGCGCCGATGATCAGCGCATTATTTTGAGCAGATCATCGAAAAACCGGGCCGGCATGCTTTCGGCTGCCGGCCCGGGATATTACTGCTCTGCAGAACACAGCCGGAAAAGCCTGAACCTGATCAGCCTTTTACCAGCGACAGAATCTGTTCCTTCGGAATGACGCCGACCGACTGTCTCACAGCCTTGCCGTTCTCAAACACGATCAGGGTCGGGATCGACATAACGCCGAACTGTGCCGCGAGTTCCGGCTGCTCGTCGACATTGATGCTGCAGACCTTGAATCCCTGATTTTCATCCGCCACCTGATGCACCACCGGGGTGAGCATGCGGCACGGGCCGCACCAGGACGCCCAGAAATCGACCAGTACCTTCTGTTTGGAATCGAGAACCTCCGACTGAAAATTATCTTTGGTCACAACTGTCACTGCCATATTTTCTTCCTCCAATATCATTTATCGCAATCGTATCTATAATGCCTCAAAGGCATTCATATCCGCATTGCCGCAGTATCCGGCTTTTCCGGCGTCCGCGCGCGGCGGAGGATCCGGAAAATCTGATGCTTCCGCTTCCTGTTCGGCTTTCATTGTCAGTTACTGACATCTGTCTTCATCTGTTTTCTGAACCGGCACCGGATTTCGCTCGTGCACTCAATATACCATATCTTCCGCCGCAATGCCATACCTGTCTTTCCGGTTTTCCCTTTCCAGAATCCTTACCGGAATTTTCCTGTTCAGGCCTGAAGCACTTCCGTCGAATATCCCTTGAGCGCCTCGACATACTCCTGCCCCATCCGGCTCAGCCCCATTCCTTTGCGGGAGACATAGCCGATGGTCATGATCCCGTCGGATTCCAGCGGGATCGCGACGTACTGGTCGCCGTTCAGTTCCTGGCAGATCAGGCCGCAGCACAGCGTGTAGGCGTTCAGGCCTACCATCAGGTTGAGCATGGTGGCCCGGTCATTGGCCTTGATCACCCGCTTGTACTCATACGTGCTCAGCACCTCCTCCGCGAGGAAGAAGGAGTCGGTTCCCTGCTCGAACGACAGGCAGGGATATTCGGCCAGGTCTTCCATCCTGATGCTCTTCCGCCCGGCGAGCGGATGCCCGTTCCACATGAAAACGTAGATACGGCACGGAAACAGCGGTGTGAATTCCAGGTTGTTTTCGCTCAGGAGCTTGGTGAGAACCTTGCGGTTGAAGTCATCCATGTACAGGATGCCGATCTCGCTCCGGAAATCGCGCACATCGTCGATGACTTCCATGGTGCGTGTTTCCCGGACGGCGAACTCGTACTCATCCATGCCGTATTCCTTCACCAGGTCGACAAAAGCTTTCACCGCGAAGGAATAATGCTGCATCGAAACCCCGAACTTCTTTTTGCGCTTTGTGTTTTCGACGTAGCGGTCGTTCAGCAGGTTGAACTGGTCCACCACCTGCCTGGCGTAGCCGATGAACTCGACGCCGTCCGGCGTGAGCGTGATTCCGCGGCTGTTCCTCTTGAAAATCTCGATGCCGATCTCCTGCTCCAGCGCCCGGATGCTTCCCGAGAGCGTGGGCTGGGAAAGAAACAGCGTTTTGGCCGCCTCGTTCATCGATCCGGCCTCGGCCACGGTGATCGCGTATTTCAGCTGCTGCAGTGTCATAATTCAATTCCCCCGAGATCCTCCGAAATCACCTGTCTCATGTAGTCGACGATCTGCCGGTCGGTCTCATAGGTATAGTGCAGGCCGTCCAGCGTCGCGCAGGTGCCGGCTTCCATTCCCGACTGTATAAAAGTGAAGGTATCGATGACGCCGATAGCCGGATCCAGGCCGTCGCGGAGCTTCTGGTTCATCGCCAGGATATCCGGCATATCGTAGGCCCAGTCTTTGTCGGCAGGGCCGACGGTCATGTAATAAACGGGCACGCCGAACTGAAGGCCGGCGCCGTTCATGTAGGAGACATACTGGTCGGCTTTCTGCAGATCGTTCACGCCGTACCAGACAACCAGCACGGCGTCCTCATCCAGATACAGCGCCGCCAGGGCAAGCCCCAGCTTCGCGAAAAAATCGTACCCTTCCCCGCCCTTGGCGACGAAAACCATGTTGTTGGCTATTCCAGTATATTCGGAAGAAATGTTGTAGAACATGTGCGACGCGAACTCGTTTTCATCGTACGCCTGGGAGCAGTAAAGGCCGACCGTGCGGGAATCCCCGCAGATGACCAGATGCTTGTCTCCGGTGAAATTCACGCCTTCGGAAAGTTCTCCGAAGCCGCCTTCCGCGGCGTAAGTGGTCTCCGGAACTTCCCCGCGGCGGTATACCTGGGCTGAATGGCCGGCTGTGATCGCGGACGGACTGCCGGATGAGGCGCTGGAATCAGCGGCGGCCTGTGTTCCCGCGGACGCCGCGAGCGTCTGCTCCCCGACCTGCTCACCATTCTGGTCTGCCACGACAACGGAGACAGATGATGACTGCTCCGCAGTTTGCTGAAGATCCTCCTGCGAAAGCTCTCCGGACGCGGTTTCACTTCCGGAGCTGCCCTGCCCGGACGCTGACGTCTGCTGCGTGCTGCCGCTCTGCCCGGATGAATCCGTCTCTCTGCAGCCCACAAGACTGCAGACAAGCGACGCCGCAATGACGCCAAAAAGAGCTTTCCTCAGAACATCCGTTTTCTTCCGCGTTCCCGCCCGCTTCATCTCTGTTTTCTCCAATCCGTCCCGGCTGACTGCTGTCGTCCGGCGCTCTGATTATTCCGGATACACCAGCTGCTCCGGAGTCCAGTTCTTCACAACCTCGTACATGGCCGCGGCTTCCCGCTTCGCCCCGGGAAGATCGTGCTCGCGGTAGTTTCCGCATTCTTCCGGCTTCGCTCCCGGAATCTCCCCCTCGAAATCCGCGATATATTTCATCGAGCGCTTCACCAGGTCAATGGCCTGCTCCGGGCAGACGGAATCCCGCACTACCAGGTAAAATCCGGTGCGGCATCCCATCGGGCCGACATAGATGACGGAATCCGAATATTCGCTGTTCCGCGCGTAGGTGGCAAACAGATGCTCGATGGTATGGAGCGCGCCGTTTGCCAGGTAATCGCCGGCATTGGGCTTTTTCATGCGCACGTCGTAGGTGACGGCGTCCCCGTCCACGCGGGAAGTGTAAATCCCGGGAACAAGCACGTTGTGATTGATGGAAAAACTTTTGATTCTCTTCATGATGATCCCTTTTCTTTTGAATCGGTGGGAACGGTTCCGCATACCGCTTCCCGGCAAGGACGGTTTCATATACTGCTGCCCGGCGGAAACAATCCCGCAGGCTGCCGCCTGGCGAAAACGGTTCCGCAAACTTTCACCTGCCGGAAAACCATTGCGCATACTGCCTCAGGGAAGCTGTTCCTCAGGCTGCCTTATAACATTTTCCCGCCTCGGCAGGTCATCCGGGCCATGATCTCCTCACCATGCTCCTTCAGCCAGTCCCGCCACACTCTGTAATCCGGCATGGCTTTTTCTACTTCAGCCCAGAAAGCGGGAGAATGATCCATGTGCTTCCGGTGGCAGAGTTCGTGAACCACAACATAGTCGCGGCATTTTTCCGGCGCCAGCATCAGCAGGCAGTTGAAGTTCAGGTTGCCTTTGGCCGAACAGCTTCCCCAGCGGGTGCGCTGATTCCGGATGGTAACACTGTGAAAATCCGTCCCGATCACCTGGGAATACCGGATAAGCCTCGGCGCGATGTCCTGCTGCAGTTCGTTTCCGAGCCTGCGGATGTCGTCCATCGTCAGCTGCTTTTCTTCCGCTTCCCGCCGCACTCTGCGGCCTTCCATCACTCTGTCCCGCTGATTGAGAATCGCCCTTTTGTGGTTCCGGACAAACTCCCTGAGCTGCGGAACCGTCATCTCAGCCGGGATCGCCAGGAGCGGCCGGCCATCCTCCGTCGCCCCGATCGCGACGTTCTGCGGCCTGTGCTCCCTGACTGCCGCGACGGTAATCCCGTTCACCGTGATTTCAAAAGACCGTTCCCCGGGCAGTACCTGTGAACTGTTCAACTTTGTGCTCCTTATAGATTTTTCTGATATGACCATGCCAGTATATTTGTTCTGTCCTGCTCTGTCAATCAGGCCGGCTGCCTGCCTTGCGCTTCTGGATGGCGTAGGTCACTTTCGTCATCAGATGCTCCCCGAGAAAACGCTCAAAGAAAAGCCCGAGTTTCATGGTCAGACCCGGAACGATCAGCATTTTCCCTTTCAGCGCGCCGTCGATCCCGGCCTTCGCCACGGACGCCGGATCGAGGCCTCTCATGCTCTTTGTGATACCGGCGCTGCGGTCAAACTCAGTCTCCACCGGGCCGGGACATAATACCGAAACCGTGACCTCTGTGTCCATATGCTTCAGTTCTTCATGGATCGCTTCGGACAGTCTCACCACATAGTTTTTCGAAGCGTAATAGCCGGAGAACATAGGGCCGGCCATAAACCCCGCGGAAGAACCGACATTCAGGATGATCCCCCGGCCGGCCTTCAGAAAATCGTTCAGAAAAAGCTTGGTGAGGATATGGACTGCCGTGACGTTCACGTGGATCTCAGCCAGATCCCTTTCCAGATCGGTGTCCGCGAACCTGCCGTAGACCCCCAGCCCGGCATTGTTGACGAGGAACTCTGGGGAAAGCCCGCGGCTGTGCACTTCCCGGTACAGGCGGCGGCACTCGTCCTCCCGGGAAAGATCAGCGGGGATGATCCAGATACGGATGCCCGCTCCTGCGGTTCCCTCTCTGCTTATCTCTCCGCTCCGGTCTCCTGTTTTTCCGCTTCCGCTGCCCGCGCGCGCTTCCCCTGTTTCCGTCTTTTTTCCGGCGTCGGCTTCTTTCAGAAGTTCCTCCCTGAGGGCCGCCAGCCGTTCTTCCCGGCGTGCGGTCAGAATCAGGTCGTAACCCAGGCCTGCCAGAACTCTGGCCATCTCCCGGCCGATCCCCGAGCTGGCTCCCGTTACCAGAGCAGTTTTCCGTCCGGTGTTCCGCGGTCCTGCGGTATCCGCGGCCCTGTTTTCCGCCGTTTTCGCGGATTCGTCAGTCACCGGCATTCCAGCGGCAATATTCTCACCCGCTCCGGCGTCACCGCCCGCACGTTCCGCTGCGGTGTCCGCTTTAGTTTTCACGGCGCTCGTCATTTCCATGCTTTTCGGCCCCTTTCCTGTTCGTCTGATCATTTTGCGCAATTTTAGATTTCGGGGCCGCTGGTCCCGTTTTCTAAAATGATGACACTCTCCTTTGATCCACATGTCAACGTTCGTTTTAGATTTCAGGGCCACTGGCCCTGTTTTCCAAAACGGTTTCTTCAGTTTCTCATCAACAACACCGTCGGTGCACAGGGATCTGTCCGAAACCTCCTACGGGCAGCGGCTTATTTTTGCGTCCCGCCGCTCAGTCTTCCGTCAGCCTTCTCATATCTTCAGGCAGTTCCGCCTTCAGGTCAAACGGGACTTTCGTCAGCGGGCTGATCCCGCAAAGCCTCGCGGAATGCAGCGCGGTGCGGCCGATCATCCGCGGATAAACCGCCCGCTCCTCCGCGGTGAGAGCCGCCTCGGGGCCGTAAAGGGAATCCCCGAGCAGCGGATGTCCGATCGCCGCCATATGCACGCGGATCTGGTGCATGCGTCCGGTCGCGAGCGAAAATTCCGCAAGCGAATAGACGGACTGCCCGCGGGAGTAAGTTTTCAGGACCCTGTACTGCGTGCGGGCTTCCTGCAGGGAAGCGCCGGCTGCTGCCCTCAAGTCCCGGCCTGCCGCGCCGGTCACCGCCACCGACAGGTCCATCTCCCGGCCGTCCGGGAGCGTTCTCCGCACCCTGGCGATCGGAAAATCGACGGTTCCCTCCGGTTTTTCCGGCACTCCCTCGATCAGCGCCAGATAGGTCCGACGGATTTTTCCTTCCCGGTGCAGGCGTTCGTACATTGCGGACGCCGGGGCGTTCTTGGCGAAGGCCAGGAGCCCCGACGTATCCATATCCAGCCGCCCGGCGGTTCTTACGCGGATTTCCTGCCCGCGCCGCAGGTAATAGCCGTAGATCTGGTTGGCCAGCGTCTCCGAAAAGTGGCCCCGGGACGGATGGGCCGCCAGGCCGGCCGGCTTGTTGACGATCACCAGGTCGTCATCTTCATACACAACCACCGGGTCCGTCTCAGAAGGGACAAGCTGGACGGATCCCTCCTTTTCCGTCTCCACAAGCACCGATAGCGTGTCGCCGGCGCGGACCACCGCGTCCGTCCGCACTCTCACGCCGTTCAGGCAGATTCCCTGCGGGCGGTACTTGGCTCTGCGGATCTGCCGTCCGGACATTCCCATTCCCGCCGAAAGCACCTCCAGGACGCTGCAGCCGTCCTCCTCCGCACTCACGCGCAGCCTGATCACTTTTTCCATTCTTCCCGCTTTCTCTTCCCGGATCTCCCGGCGCTTCTGCCAGGACGTGCGCGTATCAGCACCGGCAGTTCCGCATGGTTTTCATCTCCTTCGGAGGTTGCTTCCGCCAGGACGTGCGCTCATCGGCATCGCCGGGTGATTCAGTCCCGCGGAACGCGCTGACAGCGCGGTTCCTGTCCTCCACGGCGCCGGCCGTCAGATTTCGCGCATACAGGCGCACTTGCGGGGCTATTGAGGCACTGGCGGCGCAGCTGCGGCCGCTGCCCCGGATTACCCGCATGCAGGTGCACTTACAGCAAACGGCACAGCGGACTTTCTCCGCTGTGCCGCTGATTATGCGTGCCGATTGATTAAGCGTTTTCCGACGATACGCCCATATTTCCGGCTGTTCCGGAATCTGCGGCTTCGCCGGAATTTCCGGTATCACCGGCGTTTCCGCCGTCGCCGTCTTCCCCGCTGCCCTTCTCCAGCATCTCGTCCATGGTGCGCCACCCCAGGACGGCGCACTTGACCCGGGACGGCATGTGCGAGATATCCTGCAGGGAAGCCGACTCCTCCAGCTCGTCGAGTTCCTCGTCCGTGACTTTGCCCTTGATCATCCGCATGAAGATGTCGGCGTAATGCCGGGCTTCCTCCACGGTTTTCCCAATGATCAGGTCCAGCATCATATCCGCCGAAGCCTGCGAAATCGCGCATCCGTCGCCCACATAAGCGCCGTCGGTAACCACGCCGTCCTTGACCTTCAGCTGAAGGACCAGGTCGTCGCCGCAGCTGGGGTTGACGCCCTCCAGGATCAGATCCGGGTTTTCCAGCTTGTGCTTGTGGCCCGGATGCAGGTTGTGGTCAATCACAATTTCCTTATAAAAAGTGTTGCTTTCACTCTCCATATCCCATTCTCTTCCTGATCGTTCCCAGGGTTTCGAGGAACCGGTCGATCTCTTCCTCCGTATTGTAGAACATGACGCTCATGCGCGTGGAGGACGGAACCTTCAGGTACAGATGAAGCGGCTGCGCGCAGTGATGCCCCGCCCGCACCGCGATATGGTCCGCGCTGAAGATCTCCGCGATATCATGCGGATGCACGCCTTCCACCTTGAAGGCGATGATCCCGTGGTGGTCCTCCGGCTTCGGCGAACCGAGGATCCGGACTCCGGGGATCTGCTTCATTCCTTCCATCGCGCGGGCGGTGAGCTCAAGCTCCCGCTTCTCCGTGCGCGCGAATCCCAGCCTGCGCATATACCGGATCGCCTCCGCCAGTGCGGCCGCTCCGGCCGCGTTCACCGTTCCGGCCTCAAAGCGGTGCGGAATCTCCGCGTACACAATCCGGTTTTCGGTCACCATGTCGATCATCTCGCCGCCGGACATAAACGGGGGCATCTTCTCCAGATACTCCATTTTTCCGTACAGCACGCCGATTCCCATCGGCCCGAGCATTTTATGGCCGGAGAACGCGAGAAAATCCACGTCCAGGTCCTGCACGTCCACCGGGACATGGGGGACGCTCTGCGCCCCGTCCGCGACGACAACGGTTCCGTTTGCGTGGCAGACGGCGCTGATCGCCTTCAGGTCGTTGAGCTTTCCGAAGACGTTGGACATCTGGGTGACCGCCGCGATCTTCGTGTTGGGCGTGAGCGCGGCTTTCACCGCGTCGGCCGTAATCTCCCCGTTCTCATCCGGATAGACGTAGGTGACCTCCGCGCCGAGGCGCTTTGCCGCGAGACGCCAGGGAAGCATGTTGCTGTGATGCTCCTCGATGCTGATCAGGATGCGGTCTCCCGGCCTGACCAGAACGCCCGTGAGGCTGCAGCCCAGCAGATTCATGCTCTCGGTTGTGTTGCGGGTAAAGATGATTTCCGCCGGGTCAGGCGCGTTGATGAAATCCGCCGCGGCGGCTCTCGCGGCTTCGTACTCATCGGTGGCTTTCACGCTGATGTCGTACAGCCCGCGGAACGGATTGGCGTTGGTTCGCTCGTAAAATTCTCTCTCCCTGTCCAGGACGCACGCCGGCTTCTGTGAGGTTGCAGCGTTGTCCAGATAAGCCAGGTCGGAACTGTTCAGCAGCGGAAAGTCCCGGCGCACCGCCCGGACGTCCAGATCCTCCGCCGTACCGTATTCATCAGCGCCGGCAGCGCCGGCGTTCTTTTCATTCTGCTGTGCCATATCCCTCCGATTGTCCGCTCTCTCAGTCTTCGGCGGAAAGCAGTGTTTTTTTCGTCTTTTCGTCCGGAATCAGCCGGATGACGGAATCCATGCGTCCTTTCGCGACCATCTCGTTCACCTGTTCTCTGGACAGCCCGCGGGTTTCCAGGTAGAACAGCGTTTCCGCGTCAAGTTCGCCGATGGTGGCGCCGTGGTTGCCCTCGACGTCCTCCTCCGAACAGAGAATCAGCGGGATGGTCTGGTTGACGACATCGTCGTCCATCAGAAGAACATTTTCCTTCTCGTTTCCGACCGACTCAGAGGATCCGCGCCTGAAGTCGATCGTCCCGCGGAACAGCTTGAACGCCCTGTCGCGCAGAACGCCGAGCGCGTCCACGCGGCTGTCGGTTTTTCTGCCTTTCTGCAGAACGACGTAGTTCATGTCAAGCCGGTTGTCCCCGGTCACCGTGTAGGCGATATCGGCCGCGAAAGTGCTGCGGTTTCCGACGAGATCGGCCGAGCAGCCGATGTAGTTGGTTCCTCCGGCTTCCACCACGTGGATCACTTCCACGCGCGCGTCGTCCGCGCAGTCGGCTCCGGTATCATTGATGACCGTAAATCCGTCCGCGGCGCGGTGAATCTGGATCAGACGCACAAGCGAGCCTTTCGCCGCCCGGATCACCGTCTGAACAATGGCGGTTCCGCTCACTTCCGCGCCGGCTTCAGCGCTGTTTTCCCCGGCGCCGCTGCCACCCTGCTCCTTTTCGGCCTGCCCGCTGACGTCCCCGCGCGTTTCCCGCGGTTCGGACGTGAAGTCTTCCACCACCGTGACGAGCGCGCCTTCGCCGGCCGTGATGCCGATGAAGTTTCTGCCCTGGGTACCGTCCTGATAATGAAAGCCGAGGCGGAGCACATCCTCCGACCGGTCGTCCTTCTCGAAGGTATTCACGCCGGTGTTCTCCGCGCTCAGGAATTCAGTGACCGCGGAACCGCATCCGGTCGGGATTCCCGCCAGGGAAGCGCGCAGGGAGGCGTCGTCGGTTTCCTTCCAGGAGCCTTCCATCTCTGTCTGTACTTTCACTGCCTGCCCGCCGGCGGGAACAGCCACCTCCGTCTCGTTCATGCGCAGATGGTTCCACGTTCTGGTCGGGAGCGGGTTGATGAAAAAGGTATTTGTATCACTCATTTTATTTCCCTCAGCCGATCGCGCCTTTCATCTCCAGGCGGATCAGGTTGTTCATCTCTACCGCGTACTCCAGCGGCAGTTCCTTGGAAACGTTGTCGGCGAAGCCGCTGACGATCAGCGCCCTTGCGTCCTCCTCGGAGAGGCCGCGGGTCATCAGGTAGAATACAGCGTCGTCGCTGATGCGCCCGATTCTCGCCTCATGGCCGATGTCGGCGTCTTTCGTGCGCACGTCCATCGCCGGGATGGTGTCCGAGCGGGACTTCGAATCCAGCATCAGGGAAGTGCAGGAGACCGAGGATTTGGCGTGTTTTGCCTTTTTGGTCACCTGGACGCTGCTCCGGTAGGTGCTGATCCCGCCGTCCTTGCTGATGGAGCGGGTGCTCACCACCGAGGAGGTATCCGGTGCGTTGTGAACCACTTTCATGCCGGTGTCCAGGTTCTGGCCCCTGCCCGCGAAGGTGATGCCCGTGAACTCCATGCGCGCGCCTGCGCCGTTGAGAATCGTCATCGGGTAGAGGTAGGAAGTGTGGGAGCCGAAGGATCCGGAAACCCACTCCATGGTCCCGCCCTCCGCGACGATTGCCCTCTTGGTGTTGAGGTTGTACATGTTCTTGGACCAGTTTTCGATCGTGGAATAGCGCAGCTTCGCGTTCTTCCCGACGAAAAGCTCGACGCATCCGGCGTGGAGATTCGCGACATTGTACTTCGGCGCGGAGCAGCCCTCGATAAAATGAAGGTTCGCGCCTTCCTCAACGATGATCAGCGTGTGCTCGAACTGGCCCGCGCCGGGCGCGTTGAGGCGGAAGTAGGACTGCAGGGGGATCTCCACGGTCACGCCCGCCGGGACGTACACGAAGGAACCGCCGGACCACACCGCGCCGTGCAGCGCCGCGAACTTGTGGTCCGTGGGCGGCACCAGGTGCATGAAGTGATCGCGGATCATGTCCGCGTACGGGCCGTGCATCGCGCTCTCCAGGTCCGAGTAGACGACGCCCTGCTCGGCGACTTCCTTTTTGACGTTGTGGTAAACCAGCTCGGAGTCGTACTGGGCGCCGACGCCGGCCAGAGACTTGCGCTCCGCCTGCGGGATGCCCAGGCGCTCGAACGTATCCTTGATATCGTCCGGAACGTCCGACCATTTGGCGCTCATCCCCGTCTTCGGGCGGACGTACGTCACGATGTGGCGCATATCCAGGCCGTCGATGGGCGGGCCCCAGTCCGGGACTTTCATGCGGTTGTAGATCTCCAGGCTCTTCAGCCGGAACTCATGCATCCAGTCCGGGTCGTTCTTTTCTTTGGATATCTGATCGACAATCTCCGGCGTAAGGCCCTCGTCGACACGGTAGGTATCCTCCGCCGTCTCGACATTTCGGAAGTCGTACATGTTCCGGTCGATGTCTTCTACATAGGTCTTTTCTTTCATGTTTTCGTTTCGCGGATAAATGCTCAGCCGACCCGCGGGCGGTTCGATGGAAACTTACTGATCGTCCTTCTGTTCGTCCTTCTTCAGGAACTGCTCGAAGCCGTTCGCGTTGATTTCATCGACCAGCGAAGCGCTTCCGGTCGCCACGATGCGGCCGTCGATGAGGACGTGGGTGTAATCGACTTTGAGCGCCTCAAGAATCTTGGTGCTGTGGGTGATGATCAGAAGGGACCTGTCGCTGTTTTTCTGGAACTCCTCGACTCCTCTGGAGACGATGCGCACCGCGTCGACGTCCAGGCCGGAGTCCGTCTCATCCAGAATCGCGAAATCCGGCTCCAGCATCAGCATCTGGAGAATCTCGGCCTTCTTTTTCTCGCCGCCGGAGAACCCGACGTTGAGGTCGCGCTGCGCGTAGGATTCATCCATCTGCAGCAGCTTCATCATCGGGCGCAGTTTCTTGCGGAACGCGTAGGGCATGACGCGCTCGCCCGTTTTCTGTTCCAGGGCGTTTTTGATGAACCCCGAAAGCGTGACTCCCGGAACCTCGATCGGGTTCTGGAAGGACAGGAAGATGCCCATCTTCGCGCGCTTGTCCGGCGTCTCGCCCAGGATGCTCTTTCCCTTGAACAGGATATCGCCGCCGGTTACATGGTAACTCGGGTGACCCATGATGGTGTTGCCCAGCGTGGATTTTCCGGCGCCGTTCAGGCCCATCAGTACGTGGGTCTCGCCGGGACGGATCTCGAGGTCGATCCCGTGGAGGATCTCATTGTCCTCAACTTCGACCTTCAGATTTTCTATCTTTAATAATGCGTCAGACATGATAACCTCCGAATATGCTGCCAGTCCGATGGCCCCGGCGGATTTTCGCCGCGGCAGAGCTGCTCGCCGGATAAAATCCTACTAATTCAGTAGGATATACTTTCGGCTTGTTCATAATACAACATCCAGTAGTTAAAGTCAACGGAAATCGGCTTAAAACGCGGATTTCGGACAATTTCAGAGATTTGTTAATAAATTAACGATTAAATGACCAGTTAATTGTTGCTTTTCACTACTGTGTGCAGGCTCTCCGTATAAGGCAGACAGTAGAACAGTATTCAATATTTGACTTGACTACTAGTGCAGGCTCTCCATATATGGCAGACAGGCGAAACAGAAAAGCCGGACGCAGAAAAAAAAACGCCTGCGGCAGCGCTGTAAAAACGGCGCTGCCGCAGGCGCACCTGGTCAACAGGTTTGCGTTTGCGTCTGCAGACATGCTCACAGGGGCAGAAATTGCCTCAGTGCAGACTTAACACTGCTTTCAGAAAACCTGCCGGCTTTTCTTCACTCAGCCAGAAGGGCGGAAAGCTGTGCCTTATCATCCGGGGTCAGTTCGTTGGATTGAATGATGGCTTTGACCATCTCCACATACGATCCCTCAAAGCACCGGCTGACCAGATCTCTCAGCCGGTCCTGGCGGTATTCCTGCCTGGAAATCAGAGGATGATATACATAGGCGTGGCTCTTTTTATGATAAACCACATATCCTTTTTCTCTCAGATAAGACATAAACACGCACACTGTAGTGCGCGCGTAATTCTTCCCGTAGGTATCCTTCATATACTGCAGAAGATCTGCGACTGAAACATCTTCATTTTGTTCCCAGATGCAATTCATGATAGTTTCTTCTGTATTTGTTAGGCTTTGCATATTTATCAGGACTCCTCTCTTCGGTGGTCTTCTACAGTATAATTCAGTTCTGTATTTTATTCAAGTGTGAAATTATAATTTATTTTCATTTCATTAATGGTTTCCCAAGTTTTGGTACTATAAGCTGCTGACCTATTCAGTAGAAGTGTTTTTTCGCGGCCTTCCGCGTTTCCTCTTCGGCGGTGCAGGAACAGGCTTGGATAAACCAAGTGCTTCCAT
>JBMNRC010000022.1:0-47553 GCA_050944455.1 Lachnospiraceae bacterium | reverse complement strand
TTTTGCCTACAGCTTCTTTCAGATTCCGCCTCACGGCGGACACCCTTGCTGTTCAGCTATGTACTTCCTCGCTGCCAAGGCGTACCAGGGACTTTCACCCATTAGAGCGCGCCCATGGCGCGCATACGAAAAAAACAGCGGCGCGTATGAGCGCCGCTGTGATATTGCTTCAGTCAACCGAACTTTCGGTCGCGGATATTTCAGAACAGATCGGGTTTTCGTCAGCTGAGCATTTCTCTAACACGTTCCGTAAGTTCAGTGGAATGAGTCCGCGGCAGTTCCGAAAAAAGATTACCTGAGCTTTTCTTCCAGCCATCTTTTCAATACGACTGCATTATTGGCTTCTTTGTTTTTTGCAGCATACAGCAGCACAACATCTTTATCATTGAGACTGTTTCCAATTTCATTTACGAACCTATCCGCCTGTGGATTGTTTTCCAGCTCTTCCCGGTATTTCCGGGAAAACTCTTCAAAGCGGTCAGACTCATGCCCGAACCATTTTCTGAGTTCATTGGACGGCGCGATATCCTTTGCCCATACAAACGGTTCAAGCGCCTCCCTGCGGAGACCTCTCGGCCACAGTCTGTCAATCAGGACACGATATCCTTCACTATCAGGTTTGAGTTCATATACCCGCAGTATTTTCAGCTGATGTTTCATTTCATTTCCGCTTTCTCCAATGAATGGGGATCTGTCTGCTGCCGTCTGACGTCTTTTTCGGCAGAGCGGCATCCGGAAAATTTTCCGGCCATACGATCAGGGAGTCTTATCCTCCGAAAACATTACTTTTTCATCGTCAGCAGGCTGTCAACCGCCCCGATGATCAGGCCGATTCCGATAATCCTGACAATAACGCTCGCCGTGGAAAACAGGTTGAACAGAATCAGAATGCCGATGATGATCGCGGCGGACGCCACAAGCACGGAATACCAGAACCGACTTCCCATCACGGTTTTATTGCGTATTGAATTGCTGAGATTGAGGATCCCGTTGCCCACCAGGACAATACCGATGATAAACGGGATAATCGAAGCCAGGACCCCCGGCTGCGCCGTAAAAAAGATGCCGATCACAATCGCCGCCACCGCCAGCATGATGGTCATGCCGTCCTGGTTTTTCTTGATGGCTCCGTATAAAGTTGCCGCACCGAAGCAGATCGCCGCGATTCCCAGGATCCTGCAGAGCAGTTCCAGCGTACCGCTGGGAAAAATCGTCAGAATGATGCCGAGAATCAGCAGGATAATGACTGCAAGGAGACGGTTGTTTTTATATTTGTCTGTCATTGGTACTCCCTCCTCCTTTACCTTGGGTGTCTGTTCAGATTGAATTGGATAAAAAGCAAGAGTATAAAGTTCATCTTTTCTGAAACTCCGGCTGCGCCTGAGCCGCGGAAAGGAACAGCGCAGAGATTCAGATTTTAGGTTCAGTCCGCCTGAAACAGCAATAATTTTATCACAGACAGACCGTTTTTGCATAGTAAAACCCATCGGCCGATAACTCTGTCCGCTTTGTGAAAATCCATCAAAATGTACGAGTATTCACCGGGCCCCGCGGCCGGCCTCTGAATGAATCAGCTGGCTTTTCAGGTATTTCGCAGTCACTCCGCGTCCGCCGGATCTCCCTGAAAACCTGTCTGAAAATCTGAAAAACTGCCGGTAAAGCTGAAAAGATGCCGGTAAAGCTGTGCGGAGACCGCAAAAAAAAGCAAACAGCAGCATTAAAAAAACAGACTGTTCATTCTCCCCGGAGTGAACAGTCTGCCTGCTGTCTGTCTGGCTTTCGCTTCCGGCCCTGGCCGTCAGCGTACAGCGTATGATTGATGAATTTCAGCCGGAACTCTGCAAGGGATCCGCTTACACGGCTCGCGCCGGTTCATTGCCGGCCGCAGATTGCGTATTTACTGCAGCGGGCTGACCTGTACGAACGTGCCGTTGTCAGCCACCCATCCTTCCGGAACGCGATACCAGTTGTAAGTGCCGTCGTTTGCGGTCTGGTAAACGTAGCGCTCTTCGCTTCTGTACAGCTGGCCGATTGTTGTGGAACTGGTGCTCGCGTCAGAATGGACGTTCAGCGAATCCGTCACGACAGTCAGAACCGAGAGCGGCGACGTATTGCCGTCACTCACGATCTGCTGGTCTGCTGCCTGAGCCGCTTCCGTAACCGCCGCTGCCGCTTCCGTGGTCTCTTCCTCAGTTACCGCCTCTTCGGTCGTAACTTCCTCGGTTGTCGGTTCCTCAGTCGTCGGCTCCTCTGTAGTCGCTTCCGTCGTCGTTTCCTGTTCGGTAGTTGTTTCCGCGGCCGTCGTTGTGACTGCAGCAACCGTCGGAGACACGGTTTCAGTCTGGCTGTCGGACGGAAGCGCTCTGTCAAACAGTTCGCCGATTACCGGGACCCCGCTCAGAGGATTCGTTCCGGTGTAGTGGGTATAAACCGCCACTTCCGCAATCAGAGCGGCGAGGATAATCAGGATGATCAGAAAGGCTACGAGCCCGCCGTGGCCGTGACCGCCCTTCTCTTCTTCCGTTTCATCTTCCTCATCCGTATCATCAGAGACAGCAAAGCTTTCCTCTTCGTCGAAGGCGTCTTCTGTCCTGTCTTTTCTATGTCTTGAATCTGCCATACAAACACACTCCTTGCTTTGTCAGCCCGTAAAACAGCAGGCTGTTTCCTCAGGTTCTTCCGCTATTCTATCATATTTGTCCGGCCGCGTGAACCCGTTCGCGATGTTTTTTCGGTTTCTGGTTTTGTGCACAGCAGTATCCGTTTCTGCGAAACGTCCCGCCGGCTGTACGGATTATAATCCCGGCCGGGGATCAGAGCTGCGGGACGATCTCGTCAAAGATGGCGCGGTTCAGCGCGTCCCCGTCCCTGCACTCTGAGAGCAGGGAAATCACGGCGTTCCGGCTCCGCAGGATGATGGACAGCTGGCAGTACTTCCCGTCTGCCCTGAACGAACCCTGTTCTCCGCCCCAGAACAGATATCCGTAGCCATAGGCTCCGTTATCCGCCTGAACGCTGGTGCTCTCCCGCACCCAGTCCTTCGGGACCAGCTGCCTGCCGTTCCAGTTCCCGTCCTGCAGGTACAGCAGGCCGAGCCTGTGCAGCTCGGGAAGATTCAGGAACATTCCGCCGGCGCCGAAAGTATAGCCGCAGGGATCCTGCTCCCACATCGGCCTGCGGATTCCCATCGGCTCCAGCATCCTCGGCATCAGATAGGAAACAAGATCGCAGCCTGCCCGGCGCTGGACCAGCACTCCGGCAAGATAGGGCCCGACATTGTTATACAGAAATCTGGTTCCCGGCATGTCCGTGAACGGGTAGGACAGGGACAGCTTCACCCAGTCCTTCTCCTCAATAAACGGGCGCTGGCCGCCCATCAGGTGAGCCTCACCCTGTCCCAGGCACATGGTCAGGAGATCCCGCACCGTCGCGGCTGCCAGTTCGTCGCTCACCGTATCCGGCAGATCGTCCGGAAAAGCGTCCGTCAGTTTTTCACTGATGGAGAGCAGCCCTTCCCGCTGTGCTATGCCTACCGCCGCGGAAGTGAAGCTTTTGCTCGCCGAATAGATATTTCTCCGGCAGTCATCATCGAAATTGTGCTTTGCCAGCAGTTCACCGTTCTGAGAAACCATCACCGCGATGACTCTCAGAGCGGAAGCTTTGCGATAAAATTGATCCAGATCCAGTTTTTTCATTTCACGTTCTCCCTGATGTTTCCAGCACTGTTCCAGATATCAGCGCTGTTCCGGATTTCTCAGAGCTGTTCCGGATATCAGCGCTGTTCCGGATTTCTCGGAGCCGTTCCGGATATCAGCGCCGTTCCGGATTTCTCGGAGCCGTTCCGGATATCAGCGCCGTTCCGGATTTCTCAGAGCTGTTCCGGATTCCCCGGCGCTGGTTACTTTTACCTGCGCTGCCGCCTGTTTTTACTTATCTTTCTCTGTCTTCCGATTATCCTGCCGATCTCTGAATTTTTCCTTTTTCTCATTCTTCCGCAAGGATCAGCTCCGCGTAAGCTTCCTTGATCTTCTCCGGCAGCTTCGAGGTCAGCACATCCGACAGAATCTGGGATCTGCTGCAGCCGGAGTGCAGGATATCCCCGATTTTCTGCTTTTCCAGATATTCCGCGTTGGCCTCCATAAGAACTCCGTACAGCCGGGAAACCAGATGGCTCTCGCGGGCCGCGTCCGCCTCTTCCGCCAGACCGCGCCCTGTACCTGACGGACTCAGAGCCAGAATGACATTCAGTTCTTTTCCGGCTGCGTGCGGTCCGAAGGACACCGCGGCCACGTTGCGGGAGGAATCCCAGGATACTTCACGGATTTCCTCGTCGGAGGACACCCGGATTTCCCATCCGCAGACACATTTCCCCAGATCCGGGCGCGAAAAGCTGTCCACTGAGCCGCTGGCGCTGAGCGTCGTCCGGTAAGGAAGTTCCTTTTTCATAGGCGCAGCATACGCCGCATCCGGCGAAGCTGCTCCGGCCGCCAGCAGAGACTCAAACCCGTCCAGGTAAAACTCCGCCCTCCAGGTTCTCTGCCCGGGAACACAGGAAACATTCCCCGAGGCCGCCCCGATGGTGAGCGAGACCGTCCCGCGGACAGGATCGGAAGTCTGGGAGATGACGGTACTGCACCAGTGTTCCGGCTGGTATTCCGTTCCTGTTCCGTCGTCCTCCAGCATTTCGAACGCGCCGTCCTTCCCGGGGAATACTTTGAGCAGCAGATGCTCAGGGCTGTCGGTCGACGCGGTATACAGCTCTTCCGTGCTCAGATCCGTCATCGGAAGAACAGCGCCGTCCTTCGCGAGCACCGGAATGTCGGAAAGGTCCCTGACCATCTCCGTCTGGCGTTTCCCGCGGTAGTGAACGCCTGAGAACAGGTCGGTCCATCCTCCGTCCGGGATCCACGTCTTCACCTCCGCGAATCCGGTTTTGTCTCTCGCCTGCGTGACCGGGCTCACCAGAAGGCTGTCCCCGAAATAATATTCATTGCGGAAGTGCCTGTAAAGTTCCCAGTTTTCCGGATCCCCGTAATACAGCGGCTGAACCAGCGGAACTCCGTCGCGGCTTGCCCTGACGTTCATCGTGTAAAGATAGGGAATCAGGGAATGGCGCAGCCTCAGGTACCTCTCCAGGGTCTCTTTGTAACCGGGGCTGAACAGCCATGGCTCCTTGTGCATGAATTCGCAGTCTGAGCTGTGAAGACGCATGATCGGGGAGAATACGCCGTACTGAACCCAGCGGACAGTCAGTTCCTCATCTTTCGCGCCGAGCATATGCCCGCCGATGTCGTGGCTCCACCAGCCGAACCCGGTGTTCGAGGCGGACGCCGTGAAGAACGGCTGGTAATCGAGCGATTTCCAGCTGGAGATTGTGTCTCCCGAGAATCCAATCGGATAACGGTGGCTTCCGATGCCGGCGTACCGGGAGAAAGTCAGCCCGCGTTTTCCGTTCCTGCAGCTGTCCACATAATGGCTGCGGTTGATCATCCACAGAGGATCCAGGCCGGGGATCCTGGTCACGGCTCCCTGCTGCCAGTCCAGCCACCAGAAATCCACGCCGTCCTTCTCATACGGATGATAGATGTACTGGAACGCCGCTTTCACATACTCCGGGTCCGTAATGTCAAAGGGAATCGGCTCCTCCTCCGCGGCGTTCCGGCCCAGCGCCTCCGCCATCTGCGGATACATCGCCTCATACGCCCGCACGCCGTCCGCCGGATGGATATTCAGGGCCGTGCGAAGCCCGTGCTGATGCAGCCAGGCCAGGAATTCCCGGTAATCCGGGAACAGTTCCGGGTTCCAGGTGTATCCGGTCCATCCGCTTCCGTATTTCGGGTCGATGTCGACCAGGTGCCAGTCCATGTCGATCACGGCAACGGAAAGCGGAACCCTGTCCGCCTCGAAATGCCGGATCAGGTCCTTGTATTCCTGCTCCGTATATTTATAATACCGGCTCCACCAGTTGCCGAGCGCAAAACGGGGAATCAGCGGCGGCCTGCCAGTCAGGCGGTAAAAATCCCTGAGCCCTTCATGAAACCGATGCCCGTAGCCGAAGAAATAGAGATCCAGGTTTCCCACCGGCCTGCTGCTGACAGTCCCGTCCGTGTGTACCGTCACCGAACGGCTGTCGTCAATGACGGAATAACCCTCCCTCATCGCGAACAGGCTGTCCTCCAGCTTCAGTTTTGTCCCGTTCATCAGGTCCTCGCCCTCAGCCTGATCCAGCGTTCTCGCGGTTCCCGGGAGGCTGTCCCCTGTCTCTCCATAATGCCAGGTCCCGCTCCCTCCGTTTCCGCGCACGCGGATAGACAGGCCGCTTTTGCTGAACGGCTTACCGTCATAATGAAGTTCCGCGTTTTCGGTGATGATCTGCAGTTCCCCATCCCTGTTTTTCACCGTAAAGGCCGGAACCGGGAAATCCCGGCAGACGATTTTCTGCGTCATCTCATCCGTGAAATCCCCCTGCTCTGAATACTCGAGCCGGAACATCTGCGGGGTCAGCACGGAAATCCTCCAGTGATCGTCCCGCAGAACTGCCTTCTCATTTGCCGGTATATAGGTTTTGGTCATATGATTCCTCCATTCCTGGCGGCCCGCCATCTCAGAGCAGCCTTCAGGATCATGCATTTCGTGACAGAACAGATACATTTCGTGCCAGTTTTTCCGTTCAGGACAGTACAGGCACATTTCGTGCCAGTTTTTCCGTTCAGGACAGTACAGGCATATTTCGTGCCGGACCCTGCACCTCAGGACAGAGTAAATTCCGCAGAATTTTCCGTCGTGCTGTCATGGCCGATGAAAACACGGAATTTTCCGGGTTCGCTGCCGCAGGTCATATCCGCGCGGATAAAGCGCAGCATCGGCTCTTCGATCTTAAAGGAAATCTTCTGCGCCTCACCGGGTTTCAGGGACACCCGGCGGAATCCCTTCAGTTCTTTCACCGGTCTCACGACACTCCCGGTAAGGTCTCTCAGATACATCTGCACCACTTCGGTGCCGGTCCGGCTTCCTGTATTCCTGAGCGTTGCTGAAGCCTCAATGCTTCCATCGGCATCCATGCGGTCCGAATCCAGGACAACCGGGGAATACTCAAAGCTGGTATAGCCCTCGCCCGCCCCGAAAGAAAACTCCGGGCGGTAGTCGACGTCGATATAGCCCAGGCGGAAGGAAGTGGAATCCGTCTTTCTGTACCTCGGCCTCCCGCCCTGGAACCGGCTGTAATACACCGGCACCTGTCCTTCCGTCACCGGGAAACTCATGGAAAGACGGCCCGAAGGCTCTTCCTCTCCGAACAGCACTTTCACCAGAGCCTGCGCGCCTTCGGTTCCCGGCCTCCAGGCAATCAGAATCGCGTCCGCGGCCTGCTCCGCTTCTGAAAGCACCAGCGGCCTTCCGGTAATCAGAACTGCCGCGGTCTGTTTATTGACAGCGGAAACCCGGCGGAGAAGTTCTCTCTGCGGCTCAGGCAGCCGCAGAACCGTCCTGCTTCCCGCCTCGCCGGTCTGGTAAACGTGCTCTCCCAGGAACAGCACCACCTGGTCGGCATCCTCCGCCAGGCGGCAGGTTTCTTCGATTGCCGCCTCATTTTCTTCCGGCGTAAGGTCTTTGAGCGTATTCCCCTTGAGCTGGGTTCCATCGGGAACAACGCCGCAGCCTCTGGCGTAGGAGACGTCCGGATCACTGCCCAGATATTCCCGAAGTTTCGACCCGATGGTCGGTATTCCCTCCACATCGTTCGGGAACGACCAGGATCCGCACAGCAGGTGATTGTCCAGATACGGGCCGGCAAACAGGATTTTGCGGTGATCCTTCCTGGAAAGCGGAAGCATCTTCCCTTCGTTCTTCAGGAGGACAAAGGTTTCGGGAATATCTTTCGCCGCCTCCGCCCGATGGGCCGCGCAGAGAATCTTCTCGTTCTCCGCTGCCTCGTCCGCGTCCCTGCAGGGATTCTCAAACAGCCCCAGCTCATTCTTGAGCGACAGGATGCGGAGTACCGCTTCATCAATCATCTTTTCGGAAACTTCCCCGTTTCTCACCAGATCCGCAAGGGATTCCAGATAGCAGCCGGACATCATCTCGATGTCGACCCCGGCCAGCACAGCCAGTTTCGCGGCTTCCCTGCGGTCCGCGGCGATCCCGTGCGGAATCAGTTCCTCCACAGCCGCGTAATCCGAGATAACGACGCCCTTGAAGCCGAGTTCTCCCCTCAGGATGTCCCGCAGCAGATGCGCGTTCGCGGAGGACGGAACGCGGTTCAGCGTGTTGAACGACGTCATCACCATCCGGCATCCGGCGTCGACAGCCGCTTTGTATCCGGCAAGGTAATCATTGCGGAAAGTGCGCTCCGAAAGTTCCACGTTTTCATACTCCCGGCCGCCCTCCGGCGCCCCGTATCCGGCGAAGTGCTTCACGCAGGAAGCGATTTTTCCGCGGGGAATGACGGTTTTATCGCCTCCCTGGAATCCTCTCACCTGCGCGGCGGCCATGAGGGAATTCAGGTACGGATCCTCCCCGGTCGATTCCATCACGCGGCCCCATCTCGCGTCCCTCACCAGATCCGCCATCGGAGCGAAAGTCAGCTGGACGCCGGCTGCCGAAGCCTCATCCGCCGCCACCGCGCAGGTGCGCTCCATCATGTCCGGGTCAAAGCTGCATCCGAGCGCCAGGTCAATCGGGAAAACCGTCTGGAATCCGTTGATCACATCCAGCATGAACATCATCGGAATATGATGCGGCTGATCCCGCATCGCCCGGTCCTGCATCTCTTTGATCTTCGCTGCGCTCTTTACGCCGAGCACGGAGCCGACCAGTTTTTTCTTGCTGTCGGAAATCTGAAAGTTTCCCGCCGGGCCGGTAATCAGCGCGTCCCGGGAACCGAACAGCTGTCCGGAGATCTGGACCATCTGGCCGATTTTCTCCTCCAGCGTCATGTCTGAAAGCAGCTCCAACAGATCTTCCTTTTTCATTTTACCCTCTGCGGCCATGAGGTTCATGGCCTTCCTTTCTCCGTCGTTTCGCAATATGGCGCGGAATTCCCACACCGTTTATTAAGTCTATTATACCGGCTCCGCTTTATCCAAACAACCGGACATCCGATTATTTTTTCACCGGAAAAGTCCGCAAAAATCATTATCGCTGATCACCATTATTTCCTCAGACTGCGCGTATTTCATGGTAAACTGGTGTCAGCGCGGGATTAGCGCAAACCTTCGCTTCCCGCATGCCTGCTGACAGGCGCAAGAACAAGCAGGGCGTGTACGTCCCCGGCCCGCTTCCCGCACGCCTGCTGACAGGCGCCGGACGCGCCGGAATAATGCAGTGAAATATCGACTCAGTCTCAATCATCTGTCAATCAGGAGGAAATGCCATGAGCATTCTGAAGATCGCGCTTCTCCAGCTGGCGCCCTGCGGAAATCTCCGCGCAAACCTGGAGAAGGGAATCAGCGCCTGCAGAAAGGCAAAGAAAATGGGCGCGGAGATCGCGCTGTTCCCGGAAATGTGGAGCATCGGCTACGGAATCAGCCGTCCTGCGGAAGAATGGAAAAAAGAAGCCGTCCCCGCCGACGGGGAGTTTGTGAACGCGTTCGGCAGACTCGCCCGTGAGCTGGAGATGGCTATCGGAATTACTTTTCTGGAAAAAATCGGGCCCGCGTCATCCGGAAATTCTCAGGAAGACAGCGGGCAGGGGAAGGAAAATCAGCGGACGGATCCCCGGAATTCCGTCGCGCTGTTCGACCGGTTCGGCCGTCTTCAGTTTGTGTACGCCAAAGTGCATACCTGCGATTTCGGCGATGAGCGGAACCTGACGCCGGGGGACGATTTTACTGTGACCGGTCTCGACACCGCATCCTGCGGGATCGTCAGAACCGGCGCGATGATCTGTTATGACCGCGAGTTCCCGGAGAGCGCCAGGATTCTGATGCTCAAGGGAGCCGAACTGATCCTCGTGCCAAACGCCTGCCCCATGGAAATCAACAGGCTCTCCCAGCTGCGAGGGAGAGCCTACGAAAACATGACCGCAGTCGCGACCTGCAACTACCCGAAAGACGTGCCCGACTGCAACGGGAATTCCACCGTATTCGACGGAGTCGCCTTTCTGCCGGGCGAGAGCGATTCCCGCGACACCTGCATTCTTCAGGCAGGCAGCGATGAGGGAATCTATGTGGCCGATCTGGATGTCTCCCTGCTGAGAAAGTATCGGGAGCACGAGGTCCAGGGCAATGCCTACCGCCACCCGCGCAAATACGGGATCCTGACGGAGACAAAGATCGAGGCGCCGTTTATCCGGGACGATTATCGGCCGTAACTGAACCAACCTTCCGCGCCGGTGGGGCAGGCGGCTGCGGCGGCGTTTACCCGCGGCGGCAATCGGGTCTGACTGCTCCCGCTGGGAGGCAGGGGGAACTGGAACTCTTACAGCCTGCTGATATCATCGAAAGAGCACTGCCCCACCGCCGGGTAAATCAGGTCCGCCTCCGGCAGGTTCTCCCGGGTTCCGATGCCGACGGCCTTCATGCCGCCGTTGTGCGCGGCGGCAATGCCGGCCGCGGCGTCCTCAAAGACAACGCACTGCTCCGGCTTCAGCCCCAGTTCCTGGACTCCAAGCAGAAAAACTTCCGGGTCGGGCTTTGCCCTGCTGACCTTTGTTCCGTCAATCAGCGCGTCAAACAGGTCCGAAATCTCCAGTCTGTCCAGAATCATTCCCGCGTTCTTGCTGGCGGAGCCAAGCGCGGTTTTGTATCCCCGCTTCCGGGCTTCGCGCAGGAACTCCTCGGCGCCCGGCAGGATCTCGTCTTTGGTCAGGTGTGAGATATACTCCCGGTAAAGATTATTCTTCTTTGTACACCATTGTTCCTGTTCTTCCGGCGGCATGGTTCTGTTCCCGATTTCCAGGATAATCTGGAAGGATTTTACCCTGCTCACGCCCTTCAGCCGCTCATTATCCTTAAGCGTGAACGGAATCCCAAGCTCATCCGCGATTTTTTTCCACGCGAGATAATGATATTTCGCGGTGTCTACCAGAACCCCGTCAAGATCAAAAATCAGTCCCTGAATCATTTCTTGTTTGCTCCCTTCATTACCCCGCGGATTCCGCGGTCAGATCATTTTTCAGAATTTCCCTGCGGTCATTTACAGTCAGTTCAACAGGATCGCCTGAGAGAAGGCTGATCACGGCTTTCTCCTGCGTGACGCTCACCCTGATTTTTCTTCCCCGGTACAGGAAGCGGAAGGAATAGCTCTTCCACCCTTCCGGAATCCTCGGTCTCAGCACAAGGCCGCGCTCCGCCGACAGCCGGAGCCCGCCGAAACCGTAGATGATAGCCATGGTTGTGCCGCCCATGTTGGCTGTGTGAATCCCGTCTTTCGTGTTCTTATGGGTGTTGAACAGATCAAGCCGCGCGGAATCGCCGAGATACGCCCGCGCTTTCCCAAGATCTCCGAGCCTGGCCGCCATGATGCTGAAAATGCAGGTGGACAGGGAGGAATCGTGCGTTGTGACCTTCTCATAGTATTCGTACGAGCGCTTCATTTTATCGGGATCGGTAACCTCCTCCCGGATGAAGTGGGCCAGCACCGTGTCCGCCTGCTTGCAGATCTGATGCCGGTACAGATAAAGCGGATGATAGTGGAGAAGCAGCGGCCTGTCCTCCTCCGGAATGGTGGACGCGTCCCAGTACTTCTTCTTCAGAAACGAATCGTCCTGCGGGTGGATCCCCAGTTTTTCGTCGTACGGAAGGTACATGTGCTCCGCGGCGCGCTCCATCTCCTTCAGCTCGCCGTCGGTCAGGTTCAGCTTTTCCCGCAGTCTGCGCGCGGCTTCCGGCGCCAGTTCCGCAAGGCCTTTCACCGCCCACTGCAGGTTGTACTGGGCGACGACGTTCGTGTAGTAATTGTTGTCCACCAGGCAGGTATATTCGTCCGGCCCGGTCACATCCTGGATCTGGAAACTGTCCCCGACGTACACGCCGGTGTCCAGCCACAGCCTCGCTGTCTCGACCAGGATTTCCTCCCCGCAATCCTCCAGCAGCTGCCTGTCTCCGGTCGCCAGATAATACTGGACAACCGAATAGGCAATGTCGCCGTTGATATGGTAGGCTGCCGTGCCGGACGGGAAGTAGCCGGAGCATTCCTTCCCCATGATGGTCCGCCAGGGGTACAGCGCTCCCCGCTGATGTCCCATCTCCCGCGCGTTGATCCTGGCCTGCGGCAGAATCCGGTAGCGGAACCGGATCAGGTTTGCCGCGAGGTTCGGCGCGGTGAGGATGAAGAACGGCTGCATGTACATCTCCGTATCCCAGAAATAGTGGCCTTCGTATCCCTCTCCGCTCAGCCCTTTCGCCGCGATATTGCCGAAGGTGTCCCGGGATACCGACTGGATCAGCTGATACATGTTGTAGGTGACGGCGAGGGCGGTGTCGTCATCCCCCTCGATAGTCAGCTCCGAATCCTGCCAGAACCGCGCAAGGCGTTCCTCCTGCCTCCGGAAATAATAACCTGAGCCGTTTTTCCGGAACTCATCGAAGCAGGATCTGACCCGCGCCGCGGGATCCGGATGGCGCAGCGAATCCGAGAGGAAGGCGGCCTTTTCCAGCACGAAACTCTGATTTTGACCGGCCCGCACGGTATACGTCCGAACCACAGAAGTCCCATGCACAGCGCACTCACCGGGGATTGCCGCTGCTTTTTCCGGATTCGCCATGACCGTGACGGTTCCGGAGATTTCGCCGACCCTGTCAGGGATTTCCGCGTTTTCTCCGGCAGTATCCGCAGGCGCTCCCGCAGTCCCCGCCGCAGTCTGCGCCGCCGCCAGTCTCTCGGAAACGCCGGTGCAGACGGACAGCCCGGATCGGGAGGTGTGCGCCGTGATCAGGGACAGGCCGTCTTCGATCTTCGGCGCCTCCGCCGTCAGGTACTGCACACTGGATCCGGCCACACGGGGGTCGGACGGATCGCTGAAATTCCGCACTTCCCCGATCTGTTCCGACTCCACCCGGATCAGGCCGGAAAAATTGATCGGCGTGAATTCATACCGGAGCACAAACAGTTCCGGCATTTCATACGAAGCCAGACGCAATGTGCGGATCCGGATTTCCTTGCCGGTGTCGGGGGATGTCCAGGTAAAATCCCGGCCTGTCGTCCCGCGGTCCATGTCCAGCCGGCAGATTTCGCTGCCGGGACGTCCGGCCAGCGATACTTTCTCACCATCGACGAAAAGCCGTATTCCCTGCGTGTCCGAGATATTCAGCATCGTCTGCTTTTCCTCGATCAGTCCGTGCAGGGGCTCCGCCTGCTTCATCTCCGTGATGTCGTAAAAGCCGTTGATGTACATTCCGCGGATCGTGCTCTGCCCGTCCGGCACGCCCTCCTCCGGGCAGAAACGCACCCCGAGATAGCCGTTCGCGTTATGGAAAATTGTCTCCGCCAGAAGCATCTCCTCCGGATCGGAGGTCACTGTTTTCTCATAGATTCTTTTCATCATGAATCATCCCGCAAAATAGTCAGTGTACAGACAGCCCGGCAGTCAGCCGGGCCGCCCGTTTTTCCTTCATTACAAAAATCGGGCAGAAGGGTCTGGCGTCCCTCTTCCCGCACCGCCGCGCGCAGCCATGAAAAAGGCCGGAGCGGCCCGGACCTCCCGGTCTGCGGGCCTGCTTCCGGCTGTCACTGTCAGTCTCCAGGCTGGAACTCATACGGCAAACTCTTTGGTTTCGCCCGGCTCAATCACTTCCGCGCTGCCGTAGACGGTGAGCCTTGCCGGTTTCGCGGAATCCGCGGAGCAGGTGATCCGGACCTTTTCGTGATCCGCGTTCACCGTCACCCGCGCGCCTCCGATCACCGCCGGATAAGACAGTGTTTTCCACTGTTTCGGAAGCCTCGGGCTGACGCGCACCGAATCCTTCTCCGGGCGGAGCCCGCCGAAGCCGTAAACCGCGGCCTGCCAGATGCCGCCCATGGCCGCCGTGTGCACTCCCATATCGGAAGATTTCATCTGCTGGCCGAGATCGACCGCAGCCGCTCCTTCGTAGAACTTATAGGCCATGTCGTCCATCCCGAGATCCGCCGCGAGAACACAGTGCGTAGACTTGCTCAGCGAGGAATCATGTAGGGTGCGGGCTTCATAGTAAACAAAGTTCTTTCTGCGGATTTCCGGATCCATCTGATCTCCGAGAAGCTCCAGCAGCACCACGGTGTCTCCCTGTTTTGACACCTGGAACGTATTGATCTGTTTATTGTTGTAGTCGTTGTAGATCGTTCCGACAACGGAACTCTCCTTGTATTTCGTCAGGTCGATCGACTTGAGGTCCAGATATCCGTCAAACTGCGGGATAATGCCATCCTCGTTCGGCTGCGGAAGGTACAGCCTGCGGGCCTTCGGCAGGTCTTTTTCCATCTGGTCCAGCTGAAGCGGGCCGCGCAGGCGGGAATACACTTCAGGCTTATCCTTTTTGATCTTCTTCAGGACTTCCTCCGCCAGATGAATATTGTGAGCCGCCATATAGTTGGTGTAGGCATTGTTGTTTATGTGCTCCTTGTATTCGTCAGGCCCGATCACATCCAGGATTTCATACCGGTTTTTCTGATCATTCCACGTCATCCGGGAAAGCCAGAAGCGCGCGGTATCCAGGATCATCTCGTCGCCGTACCGGTCCATGAAATCCTCATCGCCCGTCACGCGGTAATATTCATCCACCGCGTACGCGATATCCGCGCTGATATGGATCTCCAGAAAGCCGGTGAGGATCGGCATGCTCTCGCCGGTCACGATATCCGCAGCGCCCCACAGCGGGGTTACCTCGCCGTCGTCGATCCACGCGGATTCCCAGGGGTACATCGCGCCCTGCAGCTTATGCTCCGCGGCCTTCTTTCTGGCTCCGTACAGGTTCTTGTAGCGGTATTCCAGCAGCGTGCGGGCTCTCGACGGATCTGTCATCAGGAAGAACGGGAAAATGAAAATCTCCGTGTCCCAGAAGGAATGGCCCTTGTATCCTTCTCCCGTCAGGCCCTTCGCGCCGATTCCCTCGCGGCTGTCGTCCTTGTTCTGCATGATGTTCAGGTGATACAGGGCGAAGCGCACGGCCAGCTGGTCGAACGGGTTTTCCGACCCGATCTTCACATCTTCCCTGTCCCAGAAATTTTTCCAGGCCTCGGCGCTCTCCGCCGCGATCTTTTCATATCCCAGTTCCGCCGCTGCCAGGCTCTCGGCCTTGCTGTCCGTTTTCAGGCGCTTCAGCGTCTCCTCCGCGGAAAGTCCGTCGTAAACCAGGTCTCTCCCGGTATGCACGCAGGAGATCTTTTCCACCGTGAGTTTTGAGCCGGCCGGAAGCCGGATCTGATACCGGGCGGTGATTTTCCGCCGGTCGATCACCGGAAAAGCTTCAGGGGAAACAGGCTCCCCATCCAGGAAGAAATTGTGCTGGGTGTGAATCGCGTAGGCGACGCGCGACTGATTGGTCCCGCCGACCATCTCCAGGCATCTGCCGTCATACATCCGGCAGGTTCCCTCCTCGCAGTGCTGGGAACCGGTATTGGTCATGCGGCCGTTGATGCCGCTTTCAATGGACACGGTCACGTCCCGGTCAGCCGAAAGGACAGCCTGCGCCGCGATCACATGGATTCTGGGGAGGGAAACGACCCGCCTGAAATCCGTGGTCACTTCCGCCCCGTTCCGGCTCCTCCACACCGTATGGCGGGTCACTTCGCCGTTTTTGAGGTTCATCACGCGCGAATATTCCCTCACGGTGCCGCGGTCAAGCGCGTACCGCTCCCCGTCGATCCGGATCTCCATCGCGGTGATATCCGGAAGGTTCGGGAGTTCCGTGACCTCATTCTCACCCGCTTTGTTGAAAGTACCGTTGACCAGCAGGTCCCTGGTCTCGCCCAGATAGCTTTCCTCCAGCGCGTTCCGGACTCCGAGATACCCGTTGCCCTGGCAGAAAATGGCTTCGCATTTCCCGAGCGTCTCTTCATTGAAAACGGTTTCCTCGATGAGCCAGTCCGTGAGTTCGCCTGTGCCTTTGGTATAGTTAATCATCGTTCTCCAGTCCTCCTGTCTGATCAGCCTTTCGTGCCGGACGAAATGGAAATGCCGTCAATAATCAGATCCTGAGCGCAGAAGAACAGGATCAGCACCGGCAGCATGACAACCACGGTTGCCGCCATCATCAGGTTCCATTTGCTGGTATAGAGACCCTTGAAGAACGCGAGGCCGAGCGCCAGCGTGTATTTGTCGCTGTCATACAGGTAAATCAGGGGGCCGTTGAAATCATTCCATGTTCCCATGAAGGTGAAAATACCCACGGCGGTCATCGCCGGGCGGGTCATCGGCATGATGACCTTGGTAAAAATCTTGAAGGAGCTGGCTCCGTCGATCCGGGCGGCCTCGTCAAAATCCTTGGGGATTCCGGCCATAAACTGGCGGATCAGGAAAATGTTGAACGCTCCGCCTCCGAAAAAGCACGGTACAACCAGCGGGAGCACGGTATTGACCCATCCGAGCTGTCTGTAAATCAGATAGGAAGGAATCATCGTGACCTGGCCGGGCAGCATCATGGTTGCCAGCAGGATCAGAAACCAGGTTCTCTTGCCCTTGAAGTTAAACCGGGAAAAGCCGTATCCGACCAGCGCCGAGGAGAACACGGTGCCGATCACGTTCGGGATCACGATCATCAGGGTGTTGCGCAGATAAAGGAAGAAATCGATCTGGGTGATTGCCCGGTAGAAGTTGTCCCATTCCGGCTTCATCGGGAAAAAGTTCGCCGTATACAGTTCCGAATCAGGCTTGAGCGCCATGCTGAATGTCCACAGCAGCGGAATCAGGATCAGGACGCCGCCTAAAAGAAGGACAATCATTGCGATAACGCCGGCCACTTTGGACCTGCGTGAACGTCTGTGCATCGATGCGGTCTTTTGATGTGCCATCTTCTCTCCTCCTCTCACATTTTGTCATCGTCATTCTGGTAGTAGACCCAGAAGCTCGAGCTCCGGATAATCAGCAGGGTCAGCAGCAGAATGATAATGAACATCACCCACGCCATCGCCGCGGCGTACCCCATCTCGTATTGCTCGTAAGCCTTCTGGTACAGATACAGGTTGTAGAACAGGGTGGATTTCATGGGTCCGCCTTCTGTGAGCACATAGGCCTGAGTGAAATACTGGAATGAACTGATCACGCCCATCACCACGTTAAAGAAGATGGTCGGAGAAATCATCGGCATCACGATCTTGAAGAAGATCTGGAAAGAATTAGCTCCGTCAATTTTTGCCGCTTCCTTCATCTCGCTGTCCACGCCCTGCAGGCTGGAGAGATAGATGATCATCGTATTCCCGATTCCCCAGACGCCCATGATCATCAGGGCGTACAGCGCCGTATGGCGGTCCTGCAGCCAGCTGGGCCCCTGGATTCCGAAAATACTGAGCGCCTGGTTGAGTATGCCGTTCTGCGCGAAAATGCGCTCCCAGATCAGGGACGCCGCGATGGTCGGGATGACCGACGGCAGGAAATACAGGACACGGAAGAACTTCATGCCCTTGATATCCAGTGTCAGAAGAACAGCAATGATCAGCGCGATGATCTGGTAAGCCGGGATCGTGAACAGGGCAAACTTGAAGGTGACTTTCAGCGCCTGGTAAAAATCTTCGTCATGGAAAAGCTTGACGTAGTTCTCAAATCCGATGAACTGAATCGTGGAAAGCCCTGTTACAATATTCCATTTGCACAGGGAGAGAAACAGCGAAAAAATCATCGGGATCAGGGTGAAAAGGAAAAATCCCAGAATCCAGGGCATCACAAAAAGATACCCTTCCCGGTTTTCCCGTTTCATGCGGGGTGACACCGGTTTGACCGACTTCGTCCTGCTCTTAGCCATTGCCATACTTCCTTTCTCAAACAGACAGTATCCCGGAATTTCGGTAAAAAAAGGGCAGGAATTCCCCAAAGACGAAATTCCTGCCTGATTTTTCCGCTCTGCCGCCGCCCTTTGCGGGGCGGCAGGCAGACGCGGCTTACATCTTCTCTTTCATCAGAAATTACTCTGCTGCGGTTTCATCAGCGGTTTCGGTCTCAGCCTCTTCCGCTGCGCCCATCTCGATCCCGTCTTCCGCAAGGCTCTCGCGGACGGCTTCCACAGCGTCATTCAGGATATCGATGGTCTCGCCGTCGTCGTTGACGATCCGGTCGAACACGTCGCCGAGTTCCTCGTTGACCGCGGAACCTACGGCACCTCTCATACCAACCGGGTTGACCGCGTAATCCAGGGACTCGAACATCGGGGCAAGATCCTCATCCATGGAAGCAATCAGCGCGTCAAGCTGATCCTGAGCGGTCGGGAATACGGATTCCATCTCAACTCTGAGCTCAGAAGCTTCCTCGCCGGTGATGAGCTTCAGGACTTCCCATGCGGCTTCCGGATTCTCGCAGGTGGAGCTGATCGCGTAGCCGGATGCGCAGTAATAGCACTGATGGCTGCCCGGAACAAGCGCCGCGCCGTAATTGATGCCCGCGTCGTCAAAGGATCCCTTGACCCAGCCGCCGCTGATGAACATGGCGAGCTTGCCCTGAACCATCATCGCGGTTCCGTCGCCGTAGCCGCTGACTTCACCGGCTGTCGGGGATACGCGGTCGTCGCCTTCCGCCATTCCGAAGTACCAGTCAAGGGCGTCAGCCATATCCTGGCTGTTCAGGTAGCCGTCGCAGGTGCTGTAATCGTCAGACACATAGGAAAGGCCCAGGGATTCCAGATAGCAGGAAACTGCGTAGCTCCAGGACTGCGCCTGGAAGCCGTAGCTTTCATAGGTGCTGCCGTCCTTCACGGTGAGCGCCTGGGCCGCGGTGTACAGATCGTCCCATGTCCAGTCGGACGTCGGATACTCCACGCCGTTCGCGTCGAAAAGATCCTTGTTGTACCACAGGCACATCGGGTTGTAATCCTTGATCAGGTAATCGACTTCTCCCTCAACCGTGCCCATCGCCATGATGGAATCGGACATCGGGTTCTCCCACTCGGTATCGCTCTCGATGAACTGATCGAGGTCGGTGATCATTCCCAGGCTCTTCCACTTGTAGAAATCGCCCTCGCCGGAAAGGAAAATGTCATAGCCGTCGCCGGAAGAGAAGGACGTGGTAAGGCGATCGCCGTAGCCGTCGCCCGGAATCACATCCAACTCTACCTTGATATCGCTCTGGCTGGCGTTGAACTCATCGATCAGCTGCTGCTCTACATCTCCTTCGCCCCATCTGGTAACGCGGATGGTAACCGGTTCCGTGTCATCAGCCGCAGCCGGAATGGCTCCGATCATAGACACCGCCATCACTGCGCTTGCTGCTACTGCCAATGCCTTCTTCATTTCATATCCTCCTTGAAATGTGAGATTTCTGCCTGCCGCTTCTCTGTGTTTCGGCATAATGCCGCTGCGGACAGAGCAAAAACGTTTTTGTATTTTTATTATGCTATGTAAAAACGTTTTTGTCAAGTACTTTTTTAGGAATTTTCCCGAATAATTGTCATGCGGCCTTTCCACTGGTCAGGCACGGATATCTCCGCTTTTCCCGAATATTTCACGCGGCATTTTTCCTCTCCTTCCCCGTCATTGAAGAACTTCATCGAGATCATCCCGTCAAAAACCTTCACCCGCTCAATCGAAACGCCGCGGCCGCGCCATGAGGAAGGCAGGCAGGGATCCAGAATGATCTTGCGCTCCGACGCGTCCGGCTGTATTCCGAAGAAATACTTCACGGCCGGCACCATCGCGCCGTAACAGGTCCAGGCCTGCACAAAGCATCCGTAGTCCGGGGACATCTCAGCCAGGGCGCCCGGTGCGATGCGGGAGAACGTGCTGAACATCCTGCGGATCAGGTCCAGCGCTCTGTCCGGATAGCCGTACCGCGCCTGCGCCACAGCCATGACCCCCGTCGAAACCGTCATGGCGGCGCTGTGCTCATATCCGCTCAGGTACATGCCGTAAGGCCCGATAAAGCGGTCCGAATCCATGGCCTCCAGGGCTTCCCGGGCATGTTCGCTGTCCGCGATCCCGGCCTCCATCGGCGTATTGATCACCCAGTTGTACTGAAGAAGCCAGCCATGCTCCCGCCCGTCCTGATGTTCCTGCAGGATCCCGTCCAGATACCCGCGGTATTCTTCCCGGCGGGGAGCCCTCCTCAGGATCTGTTCTTCACTGCTTCTGATTTTTTCGGAGGACGCGAAGCAGTCCGCGTACAGGTGCTGGTCTTTGATCCAGAACAGCTCGTTGATATTTTTCACCGCGCGTCTGGACAGATCCTCCCACTCTTTTCCGTCACCCTCTCCCAGCAGCCTTGTGATTTTCGCGTAGCAGCCCATGGCGGCGCTGCTGTAGACCGCCGTGTCGATCATCTCCATGTTCAGCCCGGCAATCTCGATGATCCCGTACCCACTCGGGAACAGGTCTCCGTCGTCATCCATCTTTCTCAGCCAGCGCACGGATTTGGAGATATAGGGGTAGCATTCCCGGAGGAATCCGGCGTCCCCCGACCAGCGGAAATATTCCCACAGCGTCACGATAAAGTGCGCCGTCTCCTGGGTGTTGCCGAGGTTGGGCGAGATTCCGTTGGGCAGGATCTCATGGATGATCCGTCCGTCCCCGTTCAGGCGTTCCGACTGGTCCAGCAGAATTTTGAGGGTGGAGCGGCACAGGTCAAAATCGCCCAGCGTCACCAGTCCCTGAAGGGCGTAAAAGCTGTCGCAGCCGAACCACCACGGATATTCCGGAAGGCCTGCCGCGATTCCCCGGCCGATTCCATCCGCCTGCAGCGTGAGCCAGTTCATGTGCACTTTGACCCAGTCGAATACCTCGTCAAAAGAGGGATCACCAGTGCGGATCCTGCTCCGGCTGACCAGCCGCTCCGACGATTTCTTCCTGCTCTCCTCCGCGGCGCCGGCGTCATCCAGCATCCGGTACTGCTCTTCGCAGTCCTCCGCCGAGTGAAGGGAGCCCGCGATCCGGAAAACCAGCCTCTCGGACTGATAGCCTCCAAGGCGGACCTGATACTCCAGCCGGCCGCTCACCCCGTTTCCCCTGGTCACTTCCGGCCCGAAAAACTGCCCGTCGCTGTGCCCGGAGGGTGTTCTGTCCGATCCCACCGCGACATACCAGTCATGGCCGCAGTCCTTCGCCAGGTAATATCCTCCCTGCCCGTTCCAGCGGATGACGTCCTCCGATCCGTCCAGGAGCCCCGCCTTTTCCGACAGCCAGCAGGGCCGCAGATCGGTGCGGAAAAGGAATTCAAGGCTGAGATCCCTGGGCGTTCCGTCCGTATTGACAAGATCATAAATCACGTAAAGACCCTGGACGTTCTCCGGCGCAAACTGCGTTCTTTTGACCTCGACCACCGTATGGCCGAGACCGCTCCGGTAAAAAAACTCGTTCTTGTACGGCGTCTGCCGGAAACTGTCCGCGCGGATGTAACCGCCCGCAAGTGGATCCTGCGCCACCGAGAGTTTCATCCAGAAACCGTCCAGGAGCTTTACCGGGTACAGCCACAGGCCTCCCATCTCCCCTTCCAGATGATGTCCGAAATCCGGGAAATACCCGTCGATCGTGCCAAACATTTTCAGGCGGTCATTGCCGCAGACATACTTTGGCATCACGGCATTTGTCGATGCTTCCATCTCACGTTCCTCCTGCTGTCACAGAATACTGATGCGGCAATTATGAAGGGCAAAAACGTTTTTGTCAAGAGGGCTGATTTCCCCTTTTCCTGTTCTTTGGAGGTGGGGGTGTTATCATCGCCCTGCCGGGCCGCGGCGAGGGCAGGTAACAGGCCTGCTTTTTCGCGTACTGGCAGTAAAGTATATTCGGCTGTAATAAAGCTGCTCATCTGGCAGCGAACCGCTGACAGCAGCAATCGTTCTGACGCAGCGCAGTACAGCCGCCAGTACAGCTGTCTCCGGCTCATGATTCAGTTCCAGGCGCGGGCAAGACCGATCCTCTTTTGTACAACATTCAGATGTCCGGGCTCTGCTCAGTTTTCTGCGCGGACGGGCCAGCCAGCCTGCTCACGCTTCCTTTCTCACAGAAAAGATAAGGGACATACACCTTTTCACTGATCCCGGGGTTTCTCATCAGTTTCTGCAGCAGTCTTGCCGCTTCATACCCCATCGACTCGAAATTCTGGTCAATCGTCGTGATCGGCGGATTCATATAGTCCGTCACCGGATGTCCGTCAAAACCGGCCAGTGAAAAATCATCCGGGATATGGTAATGGCATTCGCGGATCGCCTTGCGGACGCCGAAGGCCATCAGGTCGCTGAAACACAGGAAGGCAATGTCACCAGATGGGTTTTTCCCCTGTTTTCCGTACTTTTCCTGATATTTCTGCAGCCATGCCAGCGTTTTCCGGTAAGCCGTCAATTCGCTGAAATCACCGCGCAGGACATGATCTTTGCGGAACGGAATGCCTGCTTCGTCAAACGCTTTCTGAACGCCCTCCATCCGCTCCTGGTCGACCGTCGTATTCTTTTTCCCCGCCATGATCATGATGTTTTTATGGCCATTCCGGATCAGGTATTCCGTCATCTGCTTTTCCGCGGACACATTGTCAGTCGTCACCCATCCCGATCCCGGACGGTCCGTGGCAATATCGATCATCGCGCAGGGGATGCCGCTCTGCCTGATCTCCTCGTAATAAGGATCCGTCAGCGAGATGCCGGTGACAATCGCTCCCTGCAGATTGTGCCTGGCGCAGAACTGCTCAAAGGACATCTGCTTCTGGTGCTCGCTGTCCGTGATCAGCACGCTGATCTCAAGCTGGTGGGCCGTACTGTACCGGTATGCCCCGACAAGCATGGCCAGAAAGAAGTTGTCGTGAAGATCTTCTTTCGGGACTTCCATGATCATCCCGATATTCGGCGCGGATTTCATCGACAGGCTCCGGGCATTGGCGTTCGGCGTGTAATTCAGCTCCGCCGCCGCCTTCATGATGCGCTCCTTCGTCTCCTCCCTGATGGTATAGCCGTTGAATGCTCTCGATACCGTGCCTGGCGTAACCCCTGCCAGGCGCGCTACATCTTTGATCGTTGCCATTCTGTTTCCCCTGCTCCCGGATGTTGTGCTATGAATTCATGGCCAATTGTCCGGTATCCGGAACCGGATTTCCGTCCCCGCCCGTGCGGGCTGAATGTGCCGTCGCGGTGCGCTCCGGCCGTCAAATCAACTATGATCATATCTCGTTCCGGTAAGGCAAGTCAACGGCAGATTTCCCAAAGAAGGCTCTGAATTGCCGGACTGCTGCAGCATTCTCAGGACAGATCATCCAATTCTGAACATTTATCCCTTCTGATACACCGGAAAATATCCCACCGTTGATCCGGTCAAAAACTGATCCGCCAGCAGGCTCAGCCGGAACGCGGCCCAGCCGGAAACTGAACTGCCGGAAAGTCCTGCCAAAAAGAGGCCTGAAGACACATGGCGCCTTCAGACCTCCTGAATCTCAGCCTGTAACTGAGTATCTTACGATGTGCTGTATCCCGCTGTCCTGTCTGTCCGGACCGCCGTCAAAACGAAGACAGTCTTTAACACGGCAATGACAAGCCGGTGTCAGAACCTGTGATAAATTTCAGAAACCGCAGCGAAAGCCAGCTTTTTGCGCCGGTACATGTCGACAACGCCTTTATTGTTCTGGCTCTTCGGGCGGCTGCTGAACCAGCGTTTTCCGGCGGCGATCCTCACATCCGCAAACTGCCAGATAAAGCATCCCGTGGCGTCCGGATCCGACAGAACCGTGTTCAGCTGCTCGGTCAGCGCTTTTGCCTGATATTCCTCAGACCACTTGTCCTCCGTCTCCGTGCGGTAGCCGTATACCGCGCCGGCTCCGATTTCCGTGATGATCAGCGGCTTGCCTGCTCCGCCCGCAGAATTGATGTATTCTTTCTGCGCCTTCAGGGTGTCTGATACAGAGGCGTCTGTATACCAGCGGGGATACATGTTGTAGGAAACAATATCCTCCAGGCCAAGGCAGAGATCGTCGTCAAAATGGCAGGACGCATAGCTCACCGGCCGGCTGGAATCCAGGCTGTGAATCAGGTCAATGAATTTTTTGTAGAAGGAAGCCCCGTATTCCGTATGGCTGGCGCACTCGTTCATCAGGCCCCAGACAAAGATCGAAGGATGGTTGAAATCCTGTTCGATCATTTCCCGCACCGTCAGCTCCTCCTCCCAGGCAAAATCAGGATGTCGCATCTGTTCTTCCGAAAGCCCTCTCGCGTGCGCTTCCGTCCATACGAGCATTCCGGTCTCATCGCAGAGATCCAGAAAGCGCTGGTCATTGGGATAATGGCAGGTGCGGACCGCGTTCGCGCCGCACTGCCTCATCAGCTCGACGTCGCGCACCATGGCCTGCAGCGGAACCGCGCATCCGAACTCCGCGTAATCTTCGTGGCGGTTGAAGCCTTTGATGCGGATTTTCTTCCCGTTGAACAGGATATCCTTTCCGGATACCTTCACTTCCCTGAAACCGACGCGGTCGATCAGATCATCGACAGCTTCCCCGTCACGGGTGAGGACAGCCTTCGCGGTGTAAAGCGCCGGCTTTCCGTCCGGATCGCCCATCAGACAGTAATCCTCCGCCCCAGGGCAGGACAGCGTCAGGTTCACGGTTGCGGTCTCTTCCGGTTTCAGCGTTACATCCGTGGAAACCCCGGCGCCGGCCAGGGAAACGGCCGCCTCATATTCCTGCTGTTCGTCCGTGAGATTGACCAGCGTCAGCTCAACCTGCGCCTGCCAGACGCCATCCTTCTTCACGGTTGTGATATGCATTCCGCGGATATAGGCGTCCCCGAGGCTTTCGGCCTGAACCGGGCGGGTAATTCCACCGTAGGAATAATAGTCGTTGGAAATGTGAAGGGCGGAGTGCTCGTGGAAGCTGTTATCCACCTGAACGGTAAGCGTGTGCTTTCCTTCCGCAAGATCTTTCACAATGAAATCGAAAGCACCGTACGCGCCGTAATGGGTTCCGAGCTGCTTTCCGTCCAGGCTCACTTCGCAGGTATGGCTGACTCCCTCGAAAACAAAACGGACATTCCCGCCTGCCGAGATCTCCTTTGTATAGACCGCTTTCCCACGGTAGGAGGCCAGCTGCGGATCCGTTTCCCAGGCGCCCGGCACGGGCATCTCCGCCACATCGGACTTGGCGTCCAGCGCCTCAAACTTCCACATTCCCTCCAGGGAACGGACTGCGCGCACCTCATGCTGATCAAAAAGCCGGTTCATGATTTCTCCTCTCCTGTCTGCGGCCCCTCTCCGGCCGCCGGTTGGGTGACAGCCTGTGGGGCTGTTTGAATGATATTTTATGATTGCTGTCCGACAGCCGGAGTACCGGCAGGGACAGTATTTCCGCTGAGCCGCGGCTGTTCTGAACCTGGCCGCCCGGTTCTTCAAACAGTGTCGAAATAATCAGAATACGGACATCCGGACCCATGCGGCACGCACGCCTGCAAATGAACATGCCGGCGGGATCAGAACTTCTTACTGCTTCCCGGTGAAATGGATATCCTCCCTGATCACCGGCTTTACCGCGTCTCTCATCTTCAGCACCACAATCGTGTCCGGTGCCGCGGGGACCTGAGGCAGGCATACCCGGATTCCTTTCTCCGTCTGCCGGAGCTGAACGGGGGTTCCGTCGAACAGCGAAGCCGAGACAATGGCATTGCCCTTCAGCGCTTCCTTAGGCAGAACAGCCGCGTCGGAGGCGCCGGGTTCTTCTGATTCGGACGCATTCCTCTCACCGTTTTCACCGCCGTAGAACGGTTTCGGATCGAGAATGTGAAGCCAGACTGTTTTATCCCGGCACGTACTTCCGTAAACGTGGTCCACCGGTTCAAACGGGCCGGCCGATGTTCCGTAGACGCTCTCCCCGTATTTTCTGAGCCACTCTCCGATCTCATGAATCCGGCCGCGGATTTCCGGGGAGATTTTTCCGTCGCGGTCAGGGCCGATGTTCAGCAGCCAGTTTCCGCCGCGGCATACCACATTGACCATCATCTGGATCAGCCAGTCAAAATCCGAAACCGGGTCGTCTGCCATCCAGCCCCAGGATTTTCCGGAGCAGATGCACATGTTCTTCTCCCACGGCAGCGGGATAATGTTCCCGCTGATCTCCGCGGAACCTTCGTCGCAGTAGAAATCCCCCTCCCAACCGGATCTCGGATTGATCAGAAGTTTTGGATTATATTTTCTCGCCAGCGTGTTCAGCTTCACAGGTTCCCAGAACCAGGCCGCCGACGCGTCGCTGCCCTTATGGGCCAACCATCCGCCGTCATACCACAGGATATCCGGATGGAAACGGCTGCAGAGCTCCTCCACCTGGCCGTAGCACTGCTTTTTCATCAGCGCCGCGTTTTCCGGCAGCCCTTTCGGATCGAAATATCCGGGAAATCGCCAGTCCATCAGCGAATAATACAGTCCCAGCCGGAGCCCATGGCTGCGGCAGCTCTCCGAAAACTCTTTCACGTAATCCCTGTGCGCGCCGATTCTGGCGGACGTGAATCCGCCGTAACTGGCGGGGCTGTCCCACAGGGCAAATCCGTCGTGGTGCCTTGTCACCATCACGGCATATTTTGCCCCGAGATCCTGCGCGGTCTCCGCCCACTCATCGGTGCTGAAATTCTGCGGGATCCATTCTTCGGCTGTGCGCAGATAGACGTCGTCCGGAATTTTCTCGTTGAATTTTGCCCACTCGCCGTGGCCGATCACGGAGTAGATGCCCCAGTGAACGAACAGCCCGATTTTGGCGTCCATCCACCACTTCTTGTCCGAAAGAGGCAGGGTGAGCGAATCGCTGCGCTGGCCTCCGAGGCTCTTGAAATTGATGTTGCTCTTGAGCATTGACTGGAGCTCGGCCCCGGTCATTTCCTTTTTGAACGTGTCTCTGTTTTCCACGATACCGCTCCTTGTTCTTCCCGCCTTTCATTCTGTTTATTTCTCCGCCGCTCTGCCCGCTGTTCCGTTTTATGCAGTAACGCCGATGCCAGCCCGCAGCAAAGCATCCAGACCGCGGCCGCATTCTCTTCTGTACATGAATGTCAGGCAGAAATACCTGATACTTTTCCGTTGGAGTTCAGTTTTACCTATTGTAGCATATCGGGCATTTTCTTTCATCAGAATTCAACAGCCTGTTTCTGCCTTAAATATGCAGAGCGTTACGCAGCGCACTTAACTGAATTGCACTTTCCGAGGTTTCCAGATTTGCTCCACAGAAAAACCCGGCCGGAGCTTTCAGCTTTCGCCTCAGATTCCGGCCGGACATGTCAGTCAGTCTGATTCCGCAATGACTCACCAGGAAACAGAACTATCAGCGATTTCATTTCCTGGATTTCGAGTATCCGGCGCTGCCATAGTTTTTTTCGATGTTTCCCAGTATTACTCCTGGATGCTCTCGTAATAATCAGCATAGATCTGGACATATTCCTGGGCTCCCAGGTTATCCAGTTCATCAAAGTAGCTGTCCAGTTCGTCCAGAGAGCGGGCACCGGTGATAAATTTTGCGCTTTCCTGCTCAGCATATTCCGAGATAACCATCTGGTAATTCAATGCTTCCTGCGCGGTTTCCTCATCCAGATACACAACTGCCGGATATCCTTCCACCACATACGGGCAGAGCGTATCCAGAAGAGCCGTGCGGAAGAACTGATCAGCGTCCGTTAGTGTCTTTCTGAGTTCAGAAGGATCCTCCATAGTGCTGATATCCGGATATCCGTCATCCAACTCATCATCAGGCCAGCCGGAAAGAATTTCTCTCTGTATAGTGCTGCTGGTGCTGCCAAGGCCAATCGTCTTGTAACTCCAAAGCTGCAGAACCTTGGTCGCGTAATCTCCGTTGCTGGAATACAAATCAGGATTGTCGATAACGTCCTGGTAAGTCATAGCCTTGGTTTCTTTATCGATGTGGAATCCGCTGACGCCGTACAGATAATCTGTCATGGTGTCCGCCGGTCCGTTTCCGGACATTTCATAGTTGGCTCCTCTGTTGCCGTAGAACCAGTCCGCGAACGCCATTGCCAGTTCCGGCTCCTCGCAGGTAGAGCTCACCACAAATCCGCCCTCCGTGATCGAAGTTACCGAAGAAGGCCACATCTGAGTGTCATTGTAATCGCTTGTCAGAGGTCTCGCGCCCCACCATGCCGAGGCATCCTGCATGTAGACAATCGGCGCCTGTGCCATAAACCCGACATTTCCGGAAGAAAGCTGCGCGGATACTGTTGTGCTGTCCATTGTAAAGAAATCCTGATCGATCAGGCCTTCCGTGTACAGTGTATTCATCGTCTTCAGATACTCGCCGTACGCTTCGCGATCCGCCACCGGGAGCACAACCTCCCCATTGCGCATTCCAATGGAAAGACCGGTCGGATCGGTTGTGTTATAACCGTACGCATTCAGAATGAACAGGCACGGGCTGGTGGAAGTATACGAACCACCGAGCGGAATGACATCGTCGCCTCTCTGTTTGAACGTACGCATTACGGCAATAAAATCATCCAGTGTCTCCGGTACTTCCAGACCGGCCTCCTCCAGCCAGTCATAATTCAGGTAAGCTCTCGGAATCTGGCCCTTGTCGGTCGGATCGTTCATGTAGCCCAGCGACCAGACATGACCGTCCGCGTCGGTGACCGCCGTCTTATACTCAGGATGCTCTTCGTACACAGCGCACAGATTAGGCATCAGATCTTCGTTGATATAAGATGACAGGTCCATCAGCTGACCTTCAACTGCCCCGTAGGTGACCAGTTCATTTGTGGTAAACCGGCCATTGATGATGACATCCGGTAGGTCGCCGTCCGCGAACATCAGGGAGATAAACTCATCCCTGTTCTCAGAAGTGAATTTCGTCACTTCAAGGTTGATGTTCATCGCATTCTCGATGTACTTGTAGAACCACATGTCCTCAGGATCCTGTGAGTCTACACTCATCATACAGGCTATCGTGAGGGTTTTCTCCTCCCCCTCCTTCACGATCGGGATCGTTCCAGGATCACCCAGATAATCAGGGCGTCCGGAAGATTCGTCCGCCAGTACCGTGACGGGCAGAAGCATCGCTGCAGCTGTGACGACAGAAGCCGCTTTCAACAGATTGTGTCTCATAACAAACCTCCTTTTATTTTTGCGGCCGTTTTTCCAAAGCGGGGAAAACGGCCAGTTTTCCTTGATCAGCGGACCCCGTTTTCAGCCTTTGACGGACCCGATCATAATTCCTTTCGTGAAATACTTCTGCAGGAAAGGATAGGCAATAAGAAGCGGAGCGCTGGCGATAAAGACAATCGCGTACTTCATCGACTGCGCCACTTCAGCACGATGAATCATATACTTAGCCGTCTCCACATCAGCATTATCAAACCCGACAATGGAAATTTCATTTGAAATCAGAATTCCTCTCAGGACGAGCTGCAGAGGATAATACTTATCGCTGCGGATATAAAGCAGAGCATTGTAATAGCTGTTCCAGTGGTTCACACCGTAATACAGGGCCATGACCGCGATAATCGGCTTGGCCAGGGGAAGCGCTATTTTGACAAAACTCTTCCATTCGCCGGCTCCGTCGATCTGGGCGGCGTCATAGATCTCCTGAGGGATTGAGGAAGAAAAATACTGCCGGGTAACAATCATGTTGTAGCAGTTCACGCCTACGCCGATGATCAGGGACAGCGGGTTGTCGATCAGCCCCAGATCCTTGATCAGCATGTAGGTGGGAATCATGCCGCCGGAAAAATACATGGTAATGAAGAAATACCAGGACAGCGCGCTGCGGAACGGCAGGTACTTTTTGGTCAGCACATATGCGCACGGGATCGTGAGTGCAAGGTCATAAAGTGTTCCCAGCAGCGTGTAAATGATCGTATTGCGGTAGCCGATCCACAGTCTCTGTTCCCTCAGCACGTACTTGTACGCTTCCGTTGTAAATCCTCTGACAGTAAAAACTGTATTTCCAAGAGCCACCTGTTTCGGATCTGAAAACGAAGCGATGACACAGAAATAAAGCGGATAAATCGTCAGTATCGTTACGGCGAGAACGATCAGGGTATTGACGAAATCGAACGTCGTGTAGGATTTCAGACCTCTTCCGCGCTTTCTTTGTATTACTGTATTTGTCATGATGCCCCCTCTTACCACAGGCTTGTCTCGGAAAATTTCTTTGCTATCGTGTTTGCCGAAACGACCAGAATAACATTGATGATATTGTTGAACAGTCCGATTGCTGACGAATAACTGAACTTATGGTTAGTGATACCGACCTCGTAGACATATGTGGAGATGATGCTCGATGCGTCCAGATTCAGCGAATTCTGAAGAAGAAAAGTTTTCTCGAAACCAACTGAAATCAGCTGTCCGATTTTCAGGATAAACAGCGTAATGATCGTATTGCGCAGATGCGGAAGCTTGACATACCTGATAATCTGTAATCTTCCGGCTCCGTCGATCTCGGCCGCTTCTACCAGTTCCATGGAGATGCCGGCCAGAGTCGCCAGATAGATGATAGTTCCCCATCCAAGCCCCTGCCACAGATCGCTGATGGCATAGATCGGCGCAAACCAGGCGGGTTCGGCCAGTAGATTTCTGCCTGCCAGCCGTCCGATCAGGCCATCGCTATCCAGAAACAGAATCAGCATCGAACAGACGACGACCGTAGAAACAAAATGCGGAGCATACGTGATCATCTGCGATACTTTTTTAAACTTCTGGTTTCTCAGTTCATCCAGCTGTATGGAAAAGAGAACCGGGATCGGGAACGTAATCAGGCAGCAAAGGCTGATCCTGATCGTATTCCACATGATCTTTCCGAAATACGGATACTCAATAAATTGTTTGAAGTATTTCAGCCCGACCCATTTGCTTCCCAGAATTCCCTGGCTTGTCCGGTAATCCTTGAACGCGATCTGAACCCCGTAAATCGGGATATAATGGAAAATGAAGACCGAAACAACCGCCGGAAGGATCATCAGGTACAGGGTTCTGCATCGCTTTACCTGTTTCCACAGGTGCTTGCGGTTCCGCCTGTGCTGTTCCTTTATTGCGGCTTTCTCTGTGACAGAAATTCCACCTGTCATATTCCCCTCCTCTGCCATTAAATCTGTCACCAAATCGTTAATTGGCAAATCTGACGCTTTCTCTTCTGAGCTCAGGCTAGCATTCTGTTTGGGTCAATTCAATCCTCTTTTCCGTATTTTGAATGTGTTTTTTGTCAATATTGCTTTTGTTCCGGTACGCTTATTCGTTATTTTGCTGTTTTTTTTCTGCGCTATGTACAGTTCTTCTGTTCCTGTTTTCTATTTCACGACACTCCGCAATTCAAATGATAACAATCTGGCGATTGCTATGCTGCAATTCTTAGGGAAAACAGATGGAGAGGTTTTCTCGTTCGCTGTCGACTGACGCTCATCCTGAACGTCGTTCGTCGGGGATGATAATCTCATGATAGGTTCCGCCTGATCGCTGTCGAACTTCTTCCCTGACATTAATCTCCGCCGTCTGATGTTTTCTTGACAGGATATCTGAGATTCTCTAAAATCATTATTCAGAGAATTGATGTAAAATTTTAGCTCACGGAACAATGCCAAAACGCACTGCAGCAATGCGGACTATAAAGGAGGGCATATATCCTTCCCTTATATACCTGAACGGAAAAATCTATATCTGTCAGTCTGTTTTCTGCAGTCTTTCTGACAGTTATGCCGGCAGGTTTCGTCAAGCTGATACAGACAAATGCTGTCAATTGCGATCATTACAATTAGTAATAAAAATTTTCAGAAAAAATATGAATAGAAAGAAAATATCCGAGAAAGTGAATGCCAGATACAATACCGCAAGCAAGAATCCGTATCTGGTTTCCTACTTAAGCCTGGCGCTGATCTGCTGTATTCTGCTTACAGTTGTTTTTCTGTATGCCAGTATGCGCAACGCCCGTGCCTCAGAATCCGCTTACCGAACGGAAAAGCTCAATCTGGCCGCAGAAGATTTTGAGACCCAAATGAACGAACTTTCAACGATCGGGCTCAAAATTTCGGTTGACAGGCATTTTCAGCCTTTCTACTACGAACGAAACAAATACTATGAAAAAGAACTGTTGGAGATACTGGAAGAATATACAAATTACACGGTATTTTCAGGAAAATATTTTTTATATTATAAAGATTCCGACAGAATTTTTACTTCTTCCGAGAAAACTTCCCAGCTGAATCAGTATTTGCAGCTATATCTTCCGGAGGATAGTATTCTTGAGTTCACACAAAACCTGAACCAGCTTCCTGATCAGATCAATTTTACCTGTGAGAACGGTCGGCTGTTTATCCAGTTCCCGCTCAAAATCATGAACAACGGGGAGTACAACGCGGTACTCTGCTTCATCGTGACTGAAGAAGAAATCGGCAGCCGAATCAGCAATATCAGCGGAGGCCTGGCAGGCAGCTACTCCCTGTATGCAGGCACAACCCTGCTGTACCGGACGGACGATGACAGCCCGTCCCTGAGTTCCCCGGAAAAAGCCGAATCCGCGGTTTCGGGAAATTACACGATTCTTCTGTATCCCGATTCCAACATGCCGGTCTATTTTCCATTTCAGGTGCTCCTGATTCTCTGCGCGGTCATTTTTCTCCTAGTGATCGCGACAATTCTCGCCTGGCGTTCCAGCATGCCGCTGATCCGGCTGGCGCAGAAACTCAAATCCAGCGTTCCCGAGGCTCCGAAAACGGAGTACTCCAACCAGCTGGAAGAAATTGATTCCCTTGCCGACCAGGTCATCCGGCAGAACGATCAGGCCGCAAAAAAGATCACGGAGAAACAGCGGCAGATCCAGGAGCAGGCTCTCCTGATGCTTCTTTCCAGCCGGTTTTCTTATGACCTGAAACCGTATCTGACCGAAAGCGGACTAACCCTTCCCGGGCCGTGGTACAGCGTTCTGTGCATCTCCACAGAGTCGACCAACAACCCGAAATCACTGGCCCGCCTGACTGCTGTCGTACAGGAACTCAGCGATACCGGTGAAAATCTTTACCTGTATCCGGTGCAGGTACCCGACCAGTCCTGTCTGGCAGTCGTCGCCAGCCTGGCATCGCCTTCCCGGTGGGAATCTGTATGCAACGACGTGCGCGAACTGGCGCAGAGCGCTCTCCCGGACAGCGCTACGGCTGCCGGAGGCTGTTATGAGGAAGCCGGCAATCTCGCGGCGTCCTTCCTGGAAGCCATGGACCGCCTTCATCAGCCGGCGGCGACACAGCCCGGTACCGCGGCCGGAACGGCGCAGCAGCCCGGCGTGTGGCAGGCGCCTGATTACCAGCCGGTTATCAGCGCGATGGAAAGCGGTTCGGAAGAACTGATGCAGACCGCCGTGAAAGCTTACGCGGATCAGCTGCGGACGCCCGGCCTGTCCCTGCTGATGGAACGATACATCACAGCTGATTTCCTGAGCAAAGTCACGGAAACCGCGTACAGGCACCATATCTTTTTCTCCCACCAGTCACTCAGCCTGATTCTGGCTTCAGGAAACATCGACGATTTCGAGAAATCCGCGTCCCGCCTTCTATTGGAGTACAGTGAAAAATACCGTCAGCAGCAGGAGGAAATCAGCCATGATGAGAAATCCGGTATACTGCAGTATATCGACTCACATTTCACTTCTTTTGATTTCTCGATCGAATCGGCGGCTGATGATCTCTCGGTGACCCCTGCCGCGATCCGTTCAGCCGTCAAAGAAAAATCAGGAAAAACCTTCCGAGATTATGTCATCGATAAGCGGATGGAACTGGCCTGCGCGCTTCTGACGGTCTCTGACCTTTCGGTTTCGGACACCTGCGAAAAAATCGGGTATACCAACGTCTCCTACTTTATCAAAGCGTTCAAAGCCAGATACGGAGTTACTCCGGCAAACTACAAGCTGGCAGGAAGCCGGATTCACTGAATCGCAGGTGGACTCTGCCACCGCAGAAAGGCACGGACAGAACCGCATGATGGTTCTGTCCGTGCCTTCTTTTTGATAAACTGACAGTTGAATCGTCAGATGATGAAATCGTCCTTCACCGCGGGGTTCATTGTCCAGATCTTCGCCGTGCCTCCGCCCCTGATTGTAAAACCGTGCTCCTCCTCATGCGGGAACACGCGGGAGCTGAATACCGCGTCGCCGTCGTTGACAAAAATCTCCACGGAACTATGGTCCACATAAATGCGCAGGAGCTGCAGACCGTTCTCCAGCAGTCTCTCGCGCACTTCCCCATCCGACTGGTTAAAACGCTCCAGCATTCCGGTGCGGTCCACGGAAATCTTCTTTTCTCCGGCGTCATACCGGATAACAAAGCCTCCCTCGCCGCCGCCCCGGGTAAACAGCCTGAGCTCCAGGTCCGTGCTGTAACAGTGCACCTCCATATTGCAGGCCAGGGGAAGCTTTCTTCCCTCTGGATCCACTTCATCCCCGCGAAGACTGTTCAGTTCCGGAAGCGGAGTCTGGATCAGCCGGCGGCCGCGCATGCGCAGCTCTCTCGGAAGCGTCAGGCAGGACGCCCAGTCCTCGTCATCGGTCGGCGGGTACGAAGAATCGGGAAGGCCCATCCAGGCTATCAGAACAGCCTTGTTTTTGTCATGGTGGATCGTCGCGCCGCACGCTGCCGCGTAAGCGTCAAATCCGCGGTCCAGCACATGGAAACGTCCGGTGGGCGTGAACTGGAGCTTTTCGTAATCCATATGGCCGATCAGGTACCCATTGTGATTCTGCACGCCTCCGCGGCCCGGGAGCGTGAGGTGCTGAGCGCAGAACAGCAGAATGTCCATCCCGTTGAAATGCTCCACGGCAGGGCACTCCCACATGTTGCCGAACGACTCAAACCCCGGAACCCTTAGCTGACCCCGGAATTTCCATCCGTCGAAGGGGCTGTCGGATTCGTACACAAGGATGCAGCCGTGCAGATCCTTCGTCTGCGCTCCCAGGAGGAGGTAGTATTTCCCGGTGTCAGTATTGTGGATGATTTTCGGGTCCCGCTGATGCTCGGTGTAATCGGGATTCGGCCCGAACAGCGGATGGTCCAGTTTTTTCGCGGACCCGTCGTCTCCCAGCCGCACGAGGCAGGTGTACGCAGTGCGCTTCCAGTCGGCGTCGCGGTGATTGCCGGTGTAATAGAGATACAGAGAATCTTTTCCCGTGAGCGCCGATCCGGAGTAAGCGCCTTTATTATCCCACTCTGTGTCCGGCCGGATGCATACGCCCTGATTCTCCCATTTCACGAGATCCCGGCTGGTGACATGGTACCAGTATTTCAGGCCGTGTACCGCGCCCCACGGGCACCACTGGTAAAACAGATGCCAGAGCCCGTCATGAAAGCAGAATCCGTTCGGATCATTGAGAAGCCCGGTCACCGGCTGGATATGATAAGTCTGGCGGAAAGCGGACTGGCTGATTCTATCATGGAGCGGCCGGATTTCCTCAGGACTCTGCAAAACCCGGTAGCGTTCTTCTCTTGTAAATGTTCTTGCCATTGGTTCTCCTTTGCCGGCCAAAATCTCTGAAAAAGCCGGACCAGGAAGCATCGTACCATTGAATACGCCATTTGTAAAATAAAACGGCAGAAAACAGCGCGCCGGACATTCCGTCCGTGCATTGTTTTCTGCCATACTGATGTCTGGCCGCCTGCCGCATCACGATTGCTTCCGCAAAATCCGCAGCAGCCTGAACCTGATTTCCGACCTGATAGTGCTCCGGCGGTCATCTCATCCGAAGCGCACTTCGGATTAGACTTGCTGCCGGAATGTCTTTCAGCAGATTACCGGGTGATGATATCCACCGGAACGTTGAAGATTTCCGCGACCTTCAGGATCGTGTCGATATGGCGGCCGATTGCCGCTGCCATATGGTGCGTGGGGCCTGCCTCGCTCCACTTGTCGCAGAACTCACGTGCGCCGCAGGTAAAGCGCATGCGCATGTTGGTATCGCCGAAAGTGAAGATCGGGCCGGGCTCGTTGACGCCTTCAGCGACAACGAACTTGAAGTGTCCGTCCTTATCCTGAGTAATACCGAGGAAGGTGATCGGTCCCTGAGCCGGATAGAACTGGGTCAGGTAGCCGCCACCGGTCTTTCCGTGGAAGACCGGGACGATCTTCATGGTAGGCTTCTTCGCCAGGGAGATGTCCGCGTCACCGCTGCCGGAGTGGCCGATGATGCAGATGTCCTCGTCAAAGTCGATGGAGTACATCTCGGAAAGCTGCCCGGTTCCCGCGATGGTCTTCAGGATACCCATGGCCATGGCGACCTTGATATCGCCCTCAACAGCGCAGGCAGTTCCCTGCTTGATCAGCATGGAGAACGCCGGAATCAGCATGCTGTCCAGTTTTCCGGCAACGCCCTTGCCGAAGCCGTCGTAATGGGAAGCGACAAAGCCGATCTTTTCCTGCTTTACCCAGCGCTCAAACGCGACGACATACTTTGCCATGTCCCAGACCTTCTCGACGGTTCCGCCGCCCTCAATGTCGAAGGTGTCAAGGATATCCTGCGCCTTGGCGCGGATCGCGTTCTCATCGGTGATGTCATCGGCGATAGCCCACATCTTCTCCCAGTCGAACTGCTTGGTGTACAGCCACATGCGGTTGTAAAGGTTGGTCTCGTCGATGTAAAGATCCATCATGCCAGGGTACGGACGGCCGATCTGCGCGAGGTTGGTATCGCGGAAACGCCTGCGGACCTGAGCCGCGCGGCACCAGTCTTCGATCTCCGCCTGGGCCTTGTCATCTCCGCCTTCGACGACGCCGGTGATCACCGCGTGACGCTTGCCGGCGCGCTCAAGATCTGCAACCATCTCGCCGACGGCGCCGCAGGCATACAGGGTTCCCAGCCATGTCGGGATATCCGTGTGCGCGTAATCAGGCTGGCGCTTTTTCTGCAGGTTGACCAGGACAACCGGAACATCCAGATCGCGGACTGCCGGCAGCATGTTGTAGCTAGTCGCGTAAGTCAGCAGCTGCAGGATGACAAGGTCGACATCCGCCGCGCGGAACTTGTCGCCGGCCGCCATGGACTGTTCCTTTGTGGTGACGACACCGCCGTCGATGAGCTCGACGGAATCGGGAATGCGCTTTTTGAAATCCTCAAACTGCGCGTTGAACTCAGGAACCAGCTGCGGGAACTGCGGCAGATAGGCGCCCAGTGCGATGGCGAAAACGCCGACACGTGCTTTGGTTTCAACTAACATGATTCTGTTAAACCTCCTTATGAAAAGTTGTGACAAGGAACCCGGAAACCGATGCCTTCCGGACACTGTACTCCTCTGTTAAAAGCATTATACCGGATTGCGGGCGGTTAGGCAATCTTTTTCTGTATTTCTGACGTTTTTGGCGCCGGTCGGTTTCACTGAGTCTGATTGGTTATGACTGATTGTGCGTGGTTTTGTTGCTTTTGTTCTTCCAGGCCATTTTTCCTCCAGACCGCGCGGTTCCCTGTCTCCTCCCATCTTTGTTCCGTGGCTCTGTCCGGGCTTCCAGTCAGCGTATCCGCTGCGAAGACTGCCCTGGCCGCAGGGATAACACCGCCTTGAGCCAGCCTGCGTCAGCATATCGACTGCGGGAAAACCGCCTCCGCCGCCTCTTTGCGCAGATTTGCCTTGACTTTTCAGGCATAGGGGCTTAATGTAATGGGCGTATCTCATTCGTTTTTCTTTTCCCTGGTGGGGCAGAAAAAAGCGATTCAAAGGAGCAGACTTATGTCTAATGAAGAGTTTTTACAGGTTTACCGTCATTCACTCTGCCATATCCTGGCAAAGGCCGTAATCGAGATTTACGGCAGGGACGTCCAGTACGCAATCGGACCGCAGATCGAGGACGGCGGCTACTACGATTTCGTCCTGCCGGAGGGGCAGAACATCGGAGACAAAGATTTCACGGCCATCGAGAACAAGATGCATGAAATCATCAAGCGCAGGGAGAACTGGACCCGCAAGGAAGTTTCGAAGGCGGAGGCCCTCGAAATCTTCAAAAATCAGAAGTTCAAAACCGAGCTGATCAATGACCTTCCCGAAGGTGAGACTATCACCGTTTATTATACCGGCGATGATTACGTTGACCTGTGCCGCGGCCCGCATGTGGAAAATTCCCAGGAGCTCATGAGCGTGTCCTTCAAGATTCACTCTGCCTCCATGGCTTACTGGCGCGGCGACGAGCACCGCGACAGGATGCAGCGCGTCTATTTCTACGCGTACCCGACCAAAGACGAACTCAAGGAGCACATCAAGCTGATTGAGGAAGCCCACGAGCGCGACCACAAGAAGATCGGCGCGCAGCTGGAGCTGTTCATGTTCGACGAAACCGCGCCGGGCATGCCCTACTGGCTTCCCCGCGGCTGGCAGATGTACCAGGCGCTGCTCAAATATTCCCGCGAAGTGCAGAGGCGCCACGGCTACACCGAAATCTCCGCTCCTCTGATCAACAACAAGAGACTCTGGCTGATCAGCGGACACTGGGCTCACTACCTCAACAACATGTTTATCGTTCCGGGCGTCGACGGCTACACCAGCGCGGATGCGGATATCGAAGATCTGTATTCCCTTCCGAACGACAGCGAGAGCGAGAAGAAAAAGTCAAAGATTCTCAGAGGCGCGCCGCTCTACAACCGGGAAAACATTGACACCATGGCCGCGAAGCCGATGAACTGCCCAAACGCCATGATGATGTACAAGCGCAAGAACCGCTCCTACAAGGAGCTCCCGATCCGCTACAGCGAGTACGACGTCCTTCACCGCAAGGAAAAGTCCGGACAGATGAACGGCCTGTTCCGCGTTCAGGAATTCCGTCAGGATGACGACCACACGTTCGTCATGGAATCCCAGATCAAGGATGAAATCGCCGACATTATCTCCATCGCCGACGAAATCTACAAGACCTTCGGCCTCACCTACCGCGCGGAGCTTTCCACCAGACCGGACGACTACATGGGCGACATCGAGGTCTGGAACCGCGCTGAGGCGGACCTCAAGGAAATCCTCGACGAGAAGTACGGCAAGGGCGGCTACGAGATCAACGAAGGCGACGGCGCCTTCTACGGCCCGAAGATCGACCTTCAGATCAAGGACGCCCTCGGCAGAGAATGGCAGTGCGGCACCGTTCAGCTGGACTTCCAGCTTCCGCACAACTTCGGCCTGACCTACACCGCCCAGGACGGCACCGAGAGAATGCCGGTTGTTCTTCACCGCGCGATCTACGGTTCACTGGAGCGCTTTATCGGAATCATCATCGAAAACTTCAAGGGATCCTTCCCGTTCTGGCTGTCTCCGTACCAGGTCGGCATTGTCCCGATCCGCACGGAGCACAACGAATACGCGCACAAGGTTGAGGATCTGCTGCTGAAGGCCGGCGTCCGCGTCGAGGCTGATTACGCCGACAAGAACATGAAGACCAAGATCAAGACCTTCAAGAACTACAGAGATCCGTATGTTCTCGTTCTCGGCGACCGTGAAGCCGAGCAGAATACCGTCTCCATCAATATGCGCGGCAGCAGCCAGCAACTCCATGATATTCCGCTGGATACCTTCATTCAGATGTGCAAAAAGATGAACGAGGAACATTCGCTCGAGCTGATCGACCATATCGACGGCTGAGCCGGCCCTCCTTCTCATTCCGCTGCAGTGAAAACCTGATAAAACAAAAACCGGAAAACCGGGGAAAATCGGTGTTTTCCGATACGGACTGATCGTAAATATCCTGAAGCAGAAGGCCCCTTTCAGAGCAGGCTCTGAAAGGGGCCTCACATTTCGCCCTGCTGTCTCCTGCGGCAGTTTTCAAAGGCTGCATCTGCTAAGCTGCTTTTGAAATACGCCGCCGTGAACCAGATTCAGGGAAATGGAAACAGCTTCCGTGAAACAGGGATGCCGAAAAGCGCGGAGAAGCGTTTTCTCCGCGGATTTCAGCGGACAGCTTCGGAAACAGGAACAGGAAACAGCAGATGTCAGACAAAAATCAGAACCAGAAAAGCAAAGGAACACGACAGATCAGGGGAGCGGTATTCGCACTCACAGGCGGTCTGTGCTGGGGAATTTCAGGATCGATCGGGCAGTACGCGTTCACCCACACCGCCATGCAGGCGGAATGGCTGGTGCCGATCCGTCTGTTCACCGCCGGGATCATCCTGATGATCTGGAACCTGTTTCGCTATGGAAAAAATGTCTTCAGGCCATGGACCGACAGAAGGGACGTGCTGGATCTTCTGATTTACTCGATCCCCGGCATCGGGTTCTGCCAGTTTCTGTACTTTAAGACCATCCAGCTTTCCACAGCCGGCACCGCGACGATCCTGCAGGATCTCTCTCCGATCCCGATCCTGCTGTTCACGTGCCTGAAAAGCCGGAGGCGGCCGAAAGCGGCGGAGATCCTGAGCATCATCCTCGCCCTCGTCGGAGTTTTTCTGATCACCACGCACGGGGAAACCGGATCCTTCAGTGTCTCCGGCGCGGCGCTGACAACCGGCGTTCTGTGTGCGCTCACCGTCGCGCTGTACAACATCCAGCCCGTACGGCTTCTGTCCAGGCATCCTCTTCTGATTGTCCAGAGCTGGGCTTTCCTCCTGAGCGGCGCGCTGTTCCTTCTGGTCTTCCGCCCGTGGTCCTACGCCTACACCCCGGGTCCCACGGCTTTTCTGTGCATAGCCGGGGTTGTCGTCATCGGAAACCTGCTGGCTTTCCCGATCTACATGGCCGGCGTGACCGAAATCGGCGGAAACAAAGCTATTCTGTACGGCTTCATGGAGCCGGTTTCCGCCGCGGCGATCGGAACTGTCTTCCTTGGCAGTCCGTTCACCCTGTCCGACGCCATCGGCTTCGGGTGTGTTTTCGCGATGCTTGTCCTCACCTCGATATCGATGAAGTCCGGGAACAGCGGCTGAGCGCTGTTCCCGGACTTCTCTTCTGCTGTCACGATGATCCATTACCGGTGCTTTATTTTTCATTCGGATTTTCTGCCCGAAAACGGGTCCCCGTGAAATCACGTTTCAACTGTCCGGACAGATTTTGACGATTCAGTTTTCCATCCGGATCTGCTGTCCGTGAACAGGTTTCCTGTGAAATCACGTTTTAACTGTCCGGACAGATTTTGACAATTCAGTTTTCCATCCGGATCTGCTGCCCGTGAACGAGTTCCCACGAAATCACCTCTGATCCGTCCAGATTCTCATGGTTCATGCTGACGCCGGTGATCTGGCTGTTTTCGTAGGTCGTGTAATAGTAAATTCCCTCTTCCATGTCGCAGCAGGAGCTGTACACTGTGTATTCAGTGATCAGCTGTCCATCCGCGTCCTTGCCCAGCCGGCTGCAGCCCTTCTGCTGTTCCACCGAACCCAGGATCTTGAAAAACTGGCTGAGATCCGCGGAGCGGCTTCCGTCCGACACGGAATTCAGCCGGGTGAAAGCGGCTTTCACAAAGCGGGAGGAAGATGAAAGATCCCCGGGGAGCCCAATTCCTCCCATGCCAAGGCAGTACGGCTTGAGTTCGAGCTGAGAAGCCAGGCGGTTTTCAGGCTTCTCAGCCGTGACATTCAGATAGTCCGTCAGATGTGTCATCTGATAATCGAACGTCGGATTGTTTGTCATCACGCCGGCCGGGTTGTCATAAACCGCCAGGCCTCTCGACGTCTGCTCGACGACGATTGACTCCTCCGCGTCCGCCAGCATCCAGTGCAGCGGGGACGGCGGCAGCTGCGGGCTGAAAGCATCGGACGTAATATTGGCGCGGGTGAAGAATTCCCGCGCCTCCTTCACCGTCGCGCAGGTTCCAAGCACATAAGGGATCAGTTCAAACGACGCGATGTTGGTCCTGCCTTCCTCCGGCCCCCGGTAGCAGGCATTGCCCGGGAAATTCAGCCCTGCCATACAGAGACCCTTCTCGTTCATGCCGTCATAGAAAAGCGGGTATTTCTCCACCACAAAAGCCATCCCGATGATGGCGTAATGTGAAGAAAGCGCAGGCAGATGCCGCATCGGGAACGTGAGGTTGCGCGGGGCAATCGTCACCGTCTCATGGTAGGAACGCTCCAGATCCAGGTTGCGCCCGAAATAATGGTCTCCTGACGAATGATACACTGCTGCTGTACACATCGTTTTTCTCCTTCCGACTGTGCTTCTTTCGGTTCACCGTTCCTGACAGTTCAGGCCCGTTCAGTTTCAGCAGGAATCTTTAAGCTTGTTCTCCGCTTATTCAGTCTCCTGGCCGGATATCAACAGATGCAGAGTCTTCGCGGTTCCGCCGTTCACAGTCAAGATACATTATGCCGGTTCCTTTGTCTTCCGTGCCGCGTCAAACTCCAGCCAGGGAACCGCGGTTTCAAACATCTGTTCCATCTGCTCCGGAGTTTCGCTCATATGATGCTGCGCCCACCAGATCACTGTCCGCGAAAAGCTGTGCACGGCGGCGTCCATCAGATACTCTTTCGGCGCAGCGGTGTTCTCAGGGATAAAGCCGGAAAGCAGGTCAGAAAGATACCCGTCCAGATATCGAAGAAAAACCTGGCTGCTCCCGCTCAGAAGCATGCCGGAGACGATCTGCTCCTGTCCTTTCAGATGATACAGCAGGTGCGTCAGCATCTCCGTCAGCGTATCCGGCGCTTTGGAAAAGTCGTGCGTATCCTCCCGTGCGGAATGGTCCAGCACGACATGTTCGAAAATCTGGCTGCACAGATCCTCCAGCAGCTCGTTCTTCGTCTGGAAATGCGCGTAAAAAGTGCTGCGGCCGATATCCGCGCGGTCAATGATATCCTGAATCGTAATGTCGGCGTAGTTCTTTTCCTGAATCAGCTCCGAAAAGGCATTATATATGGCCTTTCTGGTTTTTTTCTGGCGTCTGTCCATACTCTTCTCTTCTGATCTGCCTGACGATTGAATGAGTTTTATCCATCAGCACATGAACATCCGCCATCTGCTCAGCGAACGCCCGGCTGTGGGTCGCAATGATCAGCAGATGGTTCTGTTTCTTCAGCTGGCGGATAAAGCCCGTAAACCAGTCCTGTCCTTCTTCATCCAGACCGGCCAGCGGCTCATCTAATATTAGCACATCCGGGTCCATCGCGCACACCGCGGCAAGAGCGGTCCGCTTTTTTTCCCCGCCTGAGATATTAAATGGGGCTCTGTCGCGAATTTCTTCCAGTCCGAACATCGAGAGATAACGTTCGGTAGTTTCCCGGACATTCACTTCCGAAAGCCCAAGCTGTTCCAGCCCGAACGCGATCTCATCCTCCACGCTGTCCGTAAACAGCTGGATCTCGCTGTCCTGAAAAAGAAACCCGATCCGGCGGTGAAATTCCCGGCTGAATTTATCTGATTTCATCGTCTTCTCAGTAATCTCCCTGCCGTCAAAAAAATACTTCCCGGAATCCGCGAAATCCAGTCCGAGAAGAATCCGGAACAGCGTTGATTTTCCGCATCCGTTCGGCCCCTCTATACAGTAGCACTTTCCGTTCTCAAACTGAACGCTGACATCGTTCAGGGCAGGGGAATCCGCATTTTTATACCGAAAACTGATATGCTGCAGATCAATCATCATCTTTTACCAATGAAAAAACTGTTCATTTTTGCAGTTTCATCTGAAAACCTGCTGAAATGGTTCCTGTCACCGTTCCCGCGCGCTCTTTTGCCTTTCAGTTTTCCATCGCACTCTCCGGCACTGCTGCTGCTCTTTCGGGTTACGGTTTTTGTCACGCTCAACAGGCCGGACAGGATATGGTGAATCCGTTCTGCACTGCGTCCCATCCGGCCTTTGCGCTGTCACACGCCGTGAACACGGCTGGTATAAAGAAACCAGATGACCAATAGCGGAATCAGCAGGGCATAGCAGGCATCCGCCGCCCCGGGTTTTCTCTTCCCGTGATGCTGATATTTTCCGTCAAAACACCGGCAGCGCATCGCTTCCGAAGTCCGCGCGGACATCTGCTGTGATTTCAGGAACACTGTCCCGAGAATTCCTCCCGTACCCGCATTCCGCCAGTTTTTCTTTCCGACCCGCCTGAGGGAAACCGCTTCCGACATCCGGTTCGCGAACCTGCCAAGAATGACCAGAAAACGGATCGCCGTATCCAGCGTCATCACAGCAATGCCGGACAAATGCAGCGATTCCAGGCTCCCCGTGATCTCCTTCCAGGAGAGTTCTTCGTTCAGAATTCCCAGGACCAGCAGAGACTCGAAAACTTTCATCGTCACCGTAAGCATGGATCGCGGATTTCCCAGAAATACAGCCGGAAGCATCAGCACCATCGTGAACAGAACCGGCAAAGCCATCCTTTTCAGGACAGAAGCGATAGCAGACGCTTCCATCGCGGCGAGACGCGCAAGAAGAACCGCAATAATACTGACAGTAAAGAAAGCGTTCTGCGACAGCGCACATAAAAGGATAACCAGAAAAGCCGCAGCTATCCTCAGAATCGGCATCACTCTGGCATTCCTTTTGCGGTATAAGCCATCGGATTCCAGAAGATGACCGATCAGTTCCATGAATTTCAAACCCATATCTGATCTTTGTTATGATTTTTTCTTCTGAGCCGCGAGTCCGATCAGCTTGAAAAGGATGATAAACACCGCTGTGCCGATCACCGCGCAGACGATATAGCCGATCACGCCGCTCATCCCCGGTACTGTGTAATCCGGAAGCAGCGCCTGCCAGCCCGAATCTCCCGCCATCGCGGAAGGAACATAGCCTGCGCCTGTGTCCGCGATTTCGTCTGCTCCCCACTCTCCCCACGCGGTGCCTTCGGCGAGGAGGCCGAGCGGCGTCGCGCAGATCAGAAGCGCAAGGAGAATCTTTATCGGCGCGGATGTCTTTCCTTCTTCCGACGCGCGGACCGCGGACGGAGATGTTCTGATCACAAAGGCCAGAACCGCCGTCGTAAAGACAACCTCCGCAAGCCCGAAAACCGTGAGATGACCGGCCATCATTGCCGGAACGGAAACGGCAAGCCCATATGGGCAGTACATTGCGTTTCCGGCCGCGTCCCTGAAAAGGTACGGCTGAATACCGAATTCAATGGCCGCGCACAAAGCCGCGGCATTTATGCCGGCATATGACCCGATTCCTGCGCCGATCAGCGTCCCTTTCTTCCCATTTACAGCCCTGGATACCGCCTGCGCGATGGTATAGCCGACAAACGGCAGCACAAAGGCCATGTTGAAACAGTTGGCGCCAAAGGACAGGATGCCGCCGTCGCCGAACAGCAGCGCCTGCAGAAGAAGAGCCGCGCTCACCGAAATACAGGCCGCGTACGGCCCGAGCAGGAGCGCGATGAGCGTACCGCCGACGGCATGACCTGTCGTTCCTCCCGGGAGCGGAACATTGAACATCATCGCAAGGAAGGAGAAAGCCGCGCCGACGCCCAGCATGGGAATCTTTTCCTTCGGCAGGTCTTCCTTCACCTTTTTGATGGAAACTGCCCACACCGGCACCATTGCCGCTGCCAGGACGCCGCATGTCTGCGGACTGAGGTAATTGTCAGGAATGTGCATATTTCCTCCTTGTGCTGTCCGGAATTCAGGTACCTTATGCGTGAGGTCATCATCTGATACCCCGCGGCGTCAGACCGGGTGCTGTTTCCCGCCGCAAAACAAGATGATTTTTAACGATCCTATTTTATCGAACATTTAGTTCGATATAGTACCATAAATATCATTTTTTGAACTTTGTCTATTATAACATAAGACAATGTAGAAACGCAACAATCCCGAGCGGCTGAACTGTCCGCTGCCCTCTCCGGCCGCATGCCGGTCATTCATGAGACTGATTGACGCAGGTGAAGCAATAGACCTCTTCTCCGACCGCGTTCCGGCCATTTAAGGGATCATAAGCAGCAGTTCCCATAGCTGGCCGCCTGGGAACAGGCAGAAAAACGCCCCGGAAACACCTGCTTTTCAGGTATTTCCGGGGTTTCTCCGGCGTCATTCGGCGGTGCCCGTGAGGTTTCTTCGGCATCGCCGCGTTTTGATCGGCCACAGGATCATTGGATATCCAGCTCTGGTTTTTCGTCCAGATGGTCTGGGACGGATTTCCCGTTTTTCCTGCGCTGCTTCACGCATTCCGTCAGAAGATACTCGATCTGACCGTTGACAGAGCGAAAATCATCTTCTGCCCATGCGGCAAGCTCATCGTACAACTTCTCATTCAATTTGAGCGGAATCTGTTTCTTCGCCATCTGTCCTCACTTCTCTTCTTTCACCGATATCACAGGCCTCTCTCCTGTCTGTTCTCTTCCGGAGTTTTTCCTCCTGCCGGGCAGCCGGCATCAGTACAGACTGCCGGAGTTCACCACCGGCTGCGCGTCATGGTTGCCGCAGAGCACAACCATCAGGTTGGAAACCATCGCGGCTTTGCGCTCTTCATCCAGATCAACCACGCCATCCTGCTTCAGGCGCTCAAGCGCCATCTCCACCATGCCGACCGCGCCGTCGACGATCATCTTGCGGGCGTCGACCACCGCTGAAGCCTGCTGGCGCTGCAGCATGACGGATGCAATCTCAGGCGCGTAAGCCAGATAGGTGATTCTTGCTTCCAGAATTTCCAGTCCGGCGGTTTCCACCTTGGACTGAATCTGCTTGCGGATTCTCTCAGCTACCACAGTCGTGGATCCGCGGAGCGAGCCGTCGTCCGCCTTGCCGTCGCCGGTCGTATCGATGTTCTGGGCGACGTCGTACGGATAAATCTTCACGATATCGCGCACCGCGGTATCGCACTGCAGGGAAAGATATTCCTTGTAATTGTCTACGTTGAAGACCGCTTTAGCCGTGTCGGTGACCCGCCACATGACGGCGACGCCGACTTCCACAGGATTGCCAAGCACATCATTGACCTTCTGCCTCGCGTTGTTCAGCGTCATGATCTTCAGGGAAATCTTTTTGGAGTAATATTCGGACTCCGACTTGCTGTCAGAGCCTTCCTTCGGAGGTTTGATCCTGAAGCCGCTGTCCACGTCCCCGCTCTGGCCGAGCTGCGTTGCCGCGGCCGGGTTGAAGGACGTGCAGAACGGATTGACAAAGAAGAAGCCGTCGCCTTTCAGCGTCCCGATATACTTGCCGAAAAGAGTCAGGACAAGAGCTTCCTGCGGCTTCAGGACCTTCAGGCCTGGCAGCAGCATCGTTCCCGCCACATACAGAATGATGGCGACGACGATTACCGCGTCCATGCTGTGGGACGCTCCCACAATAACCAGGGCTGTTCCGACCGCGTACAGCGCCAGAATCAGCAGCAGCATCGGCATGCCGTTCTTTTTGGTTGTCAGAATTTTTTCTTCCATATCGCTTTTTCCTCCCCCGGGGCCGCAGGCCCCGATTCCGCCCGGACAATCCGGGACGAAGCATCATTGCTCAGGCAATCCGCTGCCGTTCACCTTCCGAAAAGACATAACACGTGTTATAAATCTTCACCGCCACAGCGTTTCCTGTACCCAGCATCGTCAGTTTCATGAGTCTGCCTCTCTGCTCCTACAATAAAGTCAGGGTATAGAGAACCCAACAGCCAGTTGGGATCTACATCCTTCATTGCTAAAGCTGTTAGAATGGAATGGCATGGATCTGACGTCTCCCTCCTTGGGCCCATATGGCG
>JBMNRC010000021.1:0-47668 GCA_050944455.1 Lachnospiraceae bacterium | reverse complement strand
CAGCGATAGTCGCTCCGGACAACGCGGACAACAAGAACGTCAGCTGGACATCGAGCGATGAAAGTATCGCAATCGTCGATTCGACCGGCCTCGTGACGCCGGCAGGAAACGGCACCGCAAAGATCACCGTGACAACAGAAGACGGAAGCTATACGGCAGAGGCAGCAGTAACGGTAGACATTCCGGTATCCGTGACAGGAGTCACGGTGAACCCGGCAGAACTTACGTTCACGACGGAAGACACCCAGACGCTGACAGCCGCGGTAGAACCGGATGACGCTGATAACCAGAACGTTACCTGGAGCAGCAGCGATGAATCGGTAGCCACCGTGAATGAAGACGGAGTGGTAACCCCGGTCGGCAACGGAACAGCGACAATCACCGTGACGACGGAAGACGGAAGCTATACGGCAGAGGCAGCAGTAACGGTAGACATTCCGGTATCCGTGACAGGAGTCACGGTGAGCCCGACAGAACTTACGTTCACGACGGAAGACACCCAGACGCTGACAGCCGCGGTAGAACCGAGTGACGCTGATAACCAGAACGTTACCTGGAGCAGCAGCGATGAATCGGTAGCCACCGTGAATGAAGACGGAGTCGTTACCCCGGTCGGCAATGGAACAGCGACGATCACCGTGACGACGGAAGACGGAAGCTATACGGCAGAGGCAGCAGTAACGGTAGACATTCCGGTATCCGTGACAGGAGTCACAGTAAGCCCGACAGAGCTTACGTTCACAACAACGGATACCCAGACACTGACGGCCGGGGTAGAACCGGATGACGCTGATAACCAGAATGTTACCTGGAGCAGCAGCGATGAATCGGTAGCCACCGTGAATGAAGACGGAGTCGTTACCCCGGTCGGCAATGGAACAGTGACGATCACGGTGACGACGGAAGACGGAAGCTATACGGCAGAAGCTGCCGTAACAGTAAACATTCCGGAACCTACGACGGCAGAACCTACAACAGCAGAGCCGACGACGGCAGAACCCACGACGGCAGAGCCGACAACAGCGGAGCAGACCACAGCAGAGCCCACAACAGAAGCTGTCACGCATGTCAGGAGCATTACCCTGAACCGTACGAGCCTGTACTTCACGGCTCTTGATACGAAGCTTCAGCTGACAGCAACCGTTCTCCCGACAAACGCGGATAACAGATCGGTCAACTGGACGAGCAGTAACGAATCGGTTGCGTCCGTCGATGAAAACGGACTGGTGACCGCGGTCGGAAACGGCAGCGCTGTCATCACCGCAACTACGGAAGACGGGCAGAAGACGGCTCAGGCCAATGTGACCGTTGCGGTACTGGTAACAGGAATTACCGTCACTCCGTCAAAACTCACTTTCACTGCCTCGGATCCGCAGACTCTGAATGTAGTGCTTACACCGGATAACGCGGCCAATAAGAACGTTACCTTTGTAAGCTCCAACCCGGCAATCGCTACCGTCGACGCCAACGGTGTGGTTACTCCGCACGCCAACGGCACGACAATTATTACCGCGACTTCGCAGAGCAGCGGAAAATACGTACAGGTCCAGGCGGACGTAAATATCGCAGCACAGACGACGACAGCGGAGAAACGTTCTCAGCTGCTTCTGGATACATACAGCCTGTACATGACGACATCCGCGACTCATACGCTTACGGCGTCGATTTCCACGACCAATCCGGACGCGATGACGATTACCTGGAATGTGAGCGATTCGTCTATAGCTTCACTGAGCACGCCGACAGTCACTAAAACGACAGATCCGTCGGACAGCAGCATGACGAGAATCACTTCCACCGTCACAGTGACTGCTCTGAAGCCGGGTACAGTACAGATAACAGCAGGAGCGTCAGCGGCTCAGAGCCAGGTCATCTGCAGTGTGACAGTATCTGAACCGGCCACAACGTCTGCCGCAGCGACAACATCTGCTGCAACGACTGCTTCAACAACCGCTGCGACAACAGCATCGACAGCCGCTTCTTCAACTGCTGGTACAAACCAGATTCTCGGTATTACCGACTACAGCCAGATCATCGGCCTGATCTGCATCCTCGGCGGCGCTGCGCTGGCCGTAATTCTGATTATCGTGCTGATCAGAAGAAGGAAATAATCGGAATATACCGATAATGGACGGAATCAGCCGATTTCAATAAATGACAGCGGATTCTGTCAGTAAAGAAAGGGCAGTAAAGAAAGGGCATGAAAAGGGGCAGGCAGGATGATTAATTCCTGTCTGCCCCTGTTGTTCCCGCGAAACGGATTACTGATTGTTTTTTGCATACAGATCCTGCTGTTCTTACTGCTCCTGCCGCATAGCTTTCCGTTCTTCCTCCACCGATTCTGCCGTCTGCGCTACAGTCCAGAACAGATTGACCGGCGTAACAACTGCCTTGATGATTTCCTTCGGAAGGCCGGCGCTGCGATACTCCTCAAGAAAACGGTCGAGGCCGCTGTCAGTGAAGCCGGCAATCAGAAAGAAATCAGGGAGCTTTTTCCCGGAACTTTCCGGGGATCGTTTTTCTTCCTCAAAATTCTGAGGCAGGAAAGGCTGCATCGATTCCGGGATTTTTCCGTACAGGATAGTGGCGATCACCCTGTTCCGATCGGAATCTCGGAGAGCTCTCCATCCGTATCCGTGCTCCCGGCAGAAATGGGAGAGCTGTTTCTGTGTCTTAAAATCATGGATCAGTCCGAGAACCGTCGGAGCTGTTTTCATTGTTTCCATATTTGTCAGCCTTTCTGGTTATATCAATTCCTGATTGTCCTGCGGAGACGCTGCCAGAAAACTGATGAGAAAATTATTTCAGATATCAATGCGATTCAGACAGCGGCGGCCTTCTGAGATATCCACTCAAACCGCTTTTTCACAGTTGCGGAAATCTCTGCGGGAGAAATCCCTGTCAGTTTAGGTCCGGGAACTGATTTCGTCAAGCCGGGTGGCCAGGCGCACGAGGCCCAGGGCAGAAAAAAATATCCCGCAGACCCGGAAAACTCGCCATTGCCAAAAGAACCGGCCGCAATATAATAGTCAGCAGTGCCGGAAGCCTGCAGTGCTCAGATGAGCCTGGCGGACGTCCGGGAAAACTGGGAGGGTATGACAGATGAATTACACAGTCACTGAAATTGAAGCGCCTGGCTATCCGGAAAAGGCAGAACTTACCGTTTACAGCCTGGATAATTCCGAGGAAATGGATCCGAACCGTGTTCGTCCGACTGTTCTGGTTGTCCCGGGCGGCGGTTATGAGTTCACTTCCGACCGCGAGGCGGAGCCGATAGCGATCCAGTATCTCGCCAGCGGTTTTAACGCCGCGGTGATCCGCTACAGCGTGAGCCCGGCCAGATACCCGGTGGCTCTTTTCCAGCTTGCGGGTGCCGTGAAATACCTGAAGGACAACGCGCCACAATTCCATATCAACCCGGAAAAGATCGTGATCAACGGTTTTTCCGCCGGCGCCCATCTGTGCGGCTGCCTCGGAACCATGTGGAACGAAAAATTCCTGAAGGACGCGTTCGGCGTCTCCGGGGATGAACTGAAGCCCGCGGGGATGATTCTGGGCTATCCGGTGATCACCTCCGGGAAATTCGCGCACGAGGGTTCATTCAAAGCGCTGCTCGGCGACCGCTATGAGGCGGACAGGGAGAAACTCTCCCTGGAATACCGTGTGACGAAAGATACTATCCCGGTTTTTCTGTGGCATACGACGGAAGACGGGGCGGTTCCGGTGGAAAACTCCATCCTGTTCTACAGTGCACTGCACGCAGCGGGCATTCCTGTTGAAATGCATATCTATCCGCACGGAGGCCATGGCCTGGCACTCGCCAACAGGGAGACGGCCTGCCATAACAACGACGATAACGTGGTGGACGCGGCGGCTGACTGGATCCGCCTGGCTGAGCGATGGGTCAGAGATCTGTGAGTGATTTTCTATGGGAATAATCTGACGGAAAATTCAGAAAAATCTGACATTCCGCTGAATTTGTTCAGTTTTCCCTTGACAGCCGGAATTCTATGTGATATATAATGTGTAGAACAGATACAGCCTTGCTGGCAGATTTCTGTTCTAGTCTCCTCACTGTACAGTCTGCCGGGCACAGAGACAGCGTCAGCTGTCCCAGGCCCGGCAGTTGTGATGAAAACAGGACAGGAGCCTGAATAATCTGCGGATGATAAGACAGACATGTGGGGAAGGATATGATGGCAGATGACAAAGAGAGATTACTATGAAGTCCTCGGCATTCCGAAGAATGCGTCGCAGGACCAGATTAAGAAAGCATATAGAAAACTGGCGAAAAAATACCACCCGGACGCGAACCCGGGGGATAAAAATGCGGAGATGCGGTTCCAGGAAGTCGGCGAGGCTTACAGTGTTCTGAGCGACCCGAAGAAGAAGGAAATTTACGATACTTACGGATTTGCCGGCCTGGAAGGCGGAGCGGCCGGTGCCCAGGGCGGGGACGCTTCGGATTTCTTCCGCAATTTCCATACTGCCGGGTCCAACGGGAACGGTTCCTACAGTTTCCATTTCTCCGGCAGCGACGGCAGCGCGGAAGATATCTTTAACGATATCTTCGGCGGAATGTTCGGCGGCAGGAGAGCTTCCGGATCAGGCACTTACGGCGGTTTCGGCGGTTTTGGAAACAGCGGCTTCGGCAGCGGGTTCAGCGCCGGCGGATCCCGCGGCGGAACGTCGTACAGTTACGGCAGCGGATTTGATTCCGACGGCGCTTACGGTTCATCCGGGTTCGGCGGCGGAACGGAAAGCGGCGGGAATCCGCTGGACAGCCACGCGGATCTGAATATCAGCTTTGAGGATTCGATTCTCGGGGCATCGAAAACCATCTCGCTGCGCAGCCAGGACGGACAGGTCCAGAACCTGAAAGTCAGTATTCCGGCAGGCATGGAGGACGGAAAGAGCCTGCGCCTCAGAGGCAGGGGCAGAAGAAGCCAGAACGGAGCGGCCGGCGACCTGTACCTGAAGATTCATGTTGAGCCGAAGGAAGGATGGGAGAGAAAGGGCAGCGACCTTTACTCCAACGAACAGATACCGTTTACAACCGCTGTGTTCGGAGGGGAAGCCTCCTTCAATACCATCGACGGCAGGGTTGTCTGCAATATCCGCCCGGGCACTCAGTGCGGAAGCAAGATCCGTCTGAGAGGGAAGGGCGCTCCGGTATCCGCGGGGAGTTCTGAGCGCGGCGATCAGTATGTGATTATCGGTATCCAGGTGCCGAAGAACCTTACTCCGAACCAGAAAAAAGCGCTGGAGGAATTCCGGCAGGCCGGTGAGCGGGCAACATACCGTGTATAATAACCTCATTCAAGGCAGAAACGGCGCAAAACCGTTTCTGCCGTTTTCTTTGTCGGGAAACTGACCTCAGTCTTTTCTGCGGTAACAGGCGCAGCCTGTATCAGTGCTGATATTCTCCGAAGACTCACACGCGATCTGCGCAGCTCATCGCCGCGGCTCCTGTATCCGGTCCATGACCTTATCCCGTGCTCAGTACAATGTCTGAATCCAAGGCCGGTCAGAACACGGAAAATAGCAAAACAGGCAAATCTATGGTATGATATCAGGCGATATGACAGCGGGGACCGGAAACCCGGGTTTCCGGCAGCTGTTCAATTGCCTGGAGCGGAAAGGACCATTAAGGGGACATGGCTGAGAAGGAAGATCAGATGACGCCGGGGAAAGTACCTGAAAAGGCTGGAACACTTTCCAGTGAAGAAGAAGACCGGAGCAGGGAAGAACAGGAAACCAAGGCAAAAAACTATGACTTCCTGAACGAAGACGCCATTCAGGGAGCCACGCTGTTCACCGGTTCATCGCTGATGGAGTTTTTTCCGGTTGCGGAGCTTGCCCGGAGCGCGGGCCTGAAGCAGGTGATCTACAACCGCGGGATCGGGGGAACCACGTCGGATGATTTTCTCGCGCGCATACACACGGTTCTGCTTGATCTTCAGCCATCCGCGGTTTTCATCAATATCGGGACGAACGATATGACGCGGAAAAGATACGGCGATGCATGGATGGATCATCTGATGAACAATTACAATCTAATCATCCGCACCGCCTGTGAAAAAATCCCGGGTGTGGAAATCTATATGATGGCCTATTATCCGACCAACCGGCATCTGCCGGACCAGAAACCCTGGCAGGTGGAAATGCTGCGGGAGCGCACCCCCGAGAATATTGAGGAGTGCAACCGCCGCGTTAAAAAGATTGCGGAAAAGTACGGGCAGCACTATATCGACGTCAATGCCGGCCTGACCGATGAGAATGGGGAACAGAAAACGGAATTTGCCATCGACGGCGTTCATATGTACGCGAACGCTTATCGGATTGTCTTCCGAAATCTGCTTCCGTATCTGAAAAAATATGAGAAAAGAGAAAGGCGGTGCCGTGATGAATTACGCGGAGATCAAAGCCTATGATATTGCGGACGGGCCCGGCGTCCGGGTTTCCCTGTTTGTTTCCGGGTGCACGCACCATTGCGAGGACTGTTTCAACGAGGTAGCGTGGGATTTCCGGTACGGAAAACCCTTCACAAAAGAAGTGGAAGATCAGCTGATTGAGTCGCTGAAGCCGGACTATATTCAGGGCCTCACCCTGCTGGGCGGGGAACCGCTGGAACCCGCAAACCAGAAAGGGCTGCTGCCGTTTGTCCGCAGGGTGCGCAGGGAACTGCCGGATAAAGATATCTGGTGCTATACCGGTTACCTTTATACGCCGGACGGGGTACACCGGGTAATCCCCGAAACATCCTGCACCGAAGAACTGCTTTCGTATCTGGATGTTCTGGTTGACGGCCCCTACATCAAAGAGCAGAAAAATATCAGCCTGCTGTTCCGCGGCTCGGAGAATCAGAGGCTGATTGATCTTCCGAGGACAAGAAAAGAAGGGAAGGTAGTACTCTGGACGCACTGAAAAATCCGCAGAGCATCATTCTGCTGATTCTGGCGGCGGCCGCCGTTTTCGCGGCTGTCTATGCCGCAATCCGGCTGCTGTCGCGGCGCAGGGCCGAAGAACTGCGCAGCAGGGTCGGAACTGATTTTGAGAAATACTGCGCCGCCATCCTGGAGGACGCCGGCTTTGAAAATGTGCGCCTGACGAGGGCGTCCGGCGATTACGGGGTCGACCTGCTGGCGGAAAAGGACTGGATCACCTGGGCTTTTCAGTGCAAGTGCTACGACGGGCCGGTCGGCATCAAAGCCGTGCAGGAAATCTACAGCGGGCGTGATTTTTATCACTGCCACGTCGGGGTTGTGATGACGAATTCCATCTTCACGTCCGCGGCGGAGAATCTTGCGCAGAGCCACAACATTCTTCTGTGGGACGGGGATTTTCTTCAGACTCTCGCCGGAGAGGAAAGATGAAAAGCTCACTGTGGGCGGATAGTAGAAAAACGCGTCAGATCAGTCCGTAATGCTGCAGCGCGGCCTCGATTCCGTCATTCTCGACGCTGCGGGTCACAAATTCTACTTCAGGCTTCAGCCGGTCAATTCCGTTCTCCATCAGGACACTGTGCCTGACAGCTTTGAGCATGGCTTCATCATTTGCCGAATCCCCGATTACGATACAGTCGTCCAGAGGCGCATTCAGAATCCGGCAGACGTCCAGAATGCCCGACGCCTTGGAATATCCCTTCAGCGGAAATTCGCGGAAGCCGTTTCCGCGGTCAAGGCATTCAAACCAGGGAGATACCGCCCTGCAGAACTGTCCGGGAAGGCTGTCTTTATCTTCCCAGGTGACGAACTTGTTAAAGCATTTGTTGTGATCGTCGACGCTTGCGCAGTGCCCCGGATCCTTCGCGATAAGCCTTTCCGCTCCTTGGCTCAGCGGTTTGCTGAAGTCAAAGTAAAAACTGTCCGGCCCTTCCAGCATGAGATCCATGTGCGCCTTGCGGGCTTCATTGACAATCACGGGATGAAGTTCAACCGGTACGGTGACGTTCATATACCGGCGGAAGGGAACGGTATCATAGAGACAGAGGGCGTCCGCGGTCCGAAGACTGGCATGCGGGTCGGCAATCTCCCTGCCGGGCTGCTGTTCGCGCATCAGGATGTCGCATCCGCAGCCGCACACAAAACCGTCAAAAGGGATTTTTTTGATATATGGCCACATGGTCGCGTTGAAAAGCGTGCGGCCGGTATTGACGAAAGCCAGATGCCCGTTTTCACGCATTCTCGTAATCGATCTCACTGTGCTGTCAGGCAGCATCTGCCGCTCGTCCTCGGTTATCAGCGTTCCGTCAATGTCAAAGAATACAATCATTCTGCTGTTCTCCATGGCCGGTTACGGATTTTCCTTTCTTATATTCCTGCCGGTCTGTTCTTTCCGGTTCCTTTCTGTTTATGATCAGAAATCTGCGAAATTCAGAGAATTTCAGCCGGATTTCTTTTAAACGTTCCCATGCCGCCCGGCTGCAGTGCGGACTGAAGCCCGCGGAAAACGGGAAATTCAGCTCAGGTTCTTCAGGAATGCAGCCTCAAGCCAGGCCGGCGGTCCGGTCTGAAACCCGCAGGGTGCAGTCATTTCATTCAGGCTTTTTCCGGGACTTGGACCAGATCCGGTATGGGAATATAGTTCAGATGATAGCGCTCAACCATCCGGATGGCTTTGCGGTATGACGCTTTGTCACAGGCGTCCGCGGCGGTGTGCGCGTCACACCCGATGACAATTTTTGCCCCCATCTCCCCGGCAAGCCTGAAAAACTCTTCGTGCGGGTATTTTCTGCGGCCGCGGATGCCCAGAAGATTGATTTCCAGCGGAACGCCGAGCCTTACGGTGCAGTCGATCAGGCGTCCGTACTCCTCCTCAAAAATGACGGAGGATCCGCTGAAGTCGAGAAGGTCGGGGTGCGCGAGATACGTGAACGCGCCGGTTTCCATGCCCTCACAGCTCTGGGAGACAAAAGCGTGAAGATATTCAGGATCGTCTGTCGTAATTCCGCAGTATCTGACGTCCGGGTATTCATTCTCCAGCATGTGCTGGCCCTGGATGATGAAGTCAACCGGGAAGCGGTGCAGCATTTCCAGCAGGCTGGTGAAATACTTCGGATAGTACTCGGCTTCGTAGCCGATCCGGATATCGATCTTTCCCCTGTATTTTTCCCGCAGGCCGAGCAGCGTTTTCACATAATCCTCCTGCTGTCCGGGCCTCATGCGGAATGTAGAGTAATAGCCCTCCGGAAACGGCATCGGCGTGTGGTCTGAGAAACCGAAAACCCTGAGCCCTCCCCGGATTGCTTCCCTGATATAATCTTCCTCACTGCCGGAGGCGTGATTGCACCGGACTGTATGGGAATGCAGATTGCAGACCATCGGGCTGAAACCCTGATTACCAGCAGTTTCCATCTCAGCAGAATTCCCCGACGACTGCGCTGATGTCCTTGTTGTCCGCTTTGCCTTTCAGCTCCGGGATGACGGTCTTCATGATCATCCCGCGGTTTTTGCCGGCGAGGAGATCAGCGTGCTTCTCCGTGAGATAAGCGCGGATCTCATCCCTGGACATCATCTTCGGCACGTATTCGCTGATGACGTCATAGCGGAACTGGTATTCCGCTTTCAGTTCCGGGCGGGAGTCCGGGCAGGAATCCAGCGAATCCTTGGCGGCATGATATTCTTTCATGATGGCGCGGCCGACAATATCCTCAGTGATATTGTCGCGGGATCCCTCGTCGATAGCCAGCTTCTTTACCGCGGAGACGAGAGACGAAATAGCGTCCTTGCGCGGCTTGTCGTGCGCTTTCATCGCGGCAATCATATCTTTCTGCAGCTGTTCAAAAGTCATCTCAGTACTTCCTTTCTCAGCCGGGGCCCTTTCCGGCTTCTGTGTGCAGACAAATGCGGACGCGAATGTCCGCACCGGGCTCCGGAATCCCGGGAACTGCCGGGAAAACCGTCTGTTTCATTCATACTGCACGAATCAACATTTTAACATCAGGGCACTGCAGATTCAAGACGTGGACGCTCAGGCAGCATATCTCAGCCGAAGAGTCGGACCTGGCAGCAGCCGGAGCCTGAAAAGCCGGCCATATGCCCGCATCCGGAAACAACCTGAATCGGAATCAAAGCACCGGGCGGATTTCCGACACAGGAACCGCCGGCACCAGGATTCTCCGGACGCCGGACAGATGCTCAGATTTCTGTGCTGAAGGCAGGCTTTTCATGGTATAATCCATATATCGGGCAAACAGCAGGAAACAGAAGGCCGCGGGGGCTTTCGGACCAGCCGCGGCAGGACACTGCAGAACCGGGGAAAGGAGCGCAGTCCTGACAGATGAGAAGAGATAAGATCAATTACTATCTGGATCTTGCCGATGTCGTGAGCAAGCGCGGCACCTGTCTGCGCCGCCGTTATGGCGCTGTGATCGTGAAAAATGATGAGGTGGTCTCCACAGGTTACGTCGGGGCTCCGAGAGGAAGGAAAAACTGCACGGATCTCGGCTGGTGCATCCGCCAGAAACTGAATATCCCGAGAGGGGAGCGCTATGAACTCTGCCGCAGCGTTCACGCCGAGGCCAACGCGATTATCAGCGCCTCCAGGGACCAGATGATCGGCAGCTCGCTTTACCTCTCCGGCAGGGAAGTCAGCACCGGCGAGTACATCCGAAACTCCAACAGCTGTTCCATGTGCAAGAGGATGATAATCAACGCCGGCATTGAAACCGTGTACATCCGTGACGATGAAGACCACTATCGCGTGATCAGGGTTTCCGACTGGGTAGACAACGACGAATCGCTGAGCGGGACTTTCGGCTACTGAGGATCCGGCCGGGACGTGCCCGGACAGATCTTCTCCAGAATGGATGCCGGATCCCGCAGGACGCAAAATCTGATTGAGAAGCAGAGGGTTTCATGCTACAATTAGACAGTATGCGCCGGAGCACGCTTCCGCCGTGCGTTCCGGTTTTAATCCGGCGCGGTTTCTGCTGTCAGGCAGAACTACAGGAGGTTATTCATGGCAGGATCAACCGATACTTATATAAGCCCGTTCTGCGAGCGGTATGCGAGCTGGGAAATGCAGCATATTTTCTCAGAGGACGTCAAATTTTCCACATGGCGCCGCCTGTGGGTCTATCTGGCCGAAGGCGAGAAGGAGCTCGGACTTCCGATTACCGAGGAACAGCTTGACGAGATGCGCGCGCATATCTATGACATCAATTACGACGTCGCCAGGGAGCGCGAGAAAGTCGTGCGCCACGACGTCATGTCGCACGTGTACGCTTACGGAGTGCAGTGCCCGAAGGCAGCAGGCATCATCCATCTCGGCGCCACGAGCTGTTATGTCGGTGACAATACCGACCTGATTGTCATGCGCGCGGGCCTTCAGCTGGTACAGAAAAAACTGCTCAGCCTGATGAAGGAGCTGGCGGATTTCGCCGGCCGCTATAAGGATCTGCCTACGCTTGCTTTCACGCATTTCCAGCCCGCTCAGCCGACGACCGTCGGAAAGCGCGCCTGCCTGTGGCTGCAGGACTTTCTGATGGATTATGAGGACATCAGCGGTATCGTAGACAATCTGAGACTGCTCGGTTCCAAGGGAACCACGGGCACACAGGCGTCCTTCATGGAGCTGTTTGACGGCGACGAGCAGAAAGTGCGCCGCCTTGATGAGATGATTGCCGAGAAGGCCGGATTCCCGGGCGTATACCCGGTCTCCGGACAGACCTATTCCAGAAAGATCGATTTTAAGATTCTGGCCGCGCTGTCAGGCGTCGCGCAGTCCGCGCACAAGATGTCCAACGACATCAGGCTTCTGCAGCATCTGAAGGAGGTTGAGGAGCCTTTTGAGAAAAACCAGATCGGTTCCTCCGCGATGGCTTACAAGAGAAACCCGATGCGCTGCGAGCGCATCGCGTCGCTGGCAAACTATGTGATTTCGGACGCGATGAACCCGGCGATGACCGCGTCGACCCAGTGGTTCGAGCGCACGCTGGATGATTCCGCCAACAAGCGCATCAGCATCCCGGAGGGATTTCTGGGGGTGGACGCGATCCTGAACCTCTGCCTCAATGTTGTGGACGGGCTTGTGGTATATCCGAAGGTGATTCATAAACACCTGATGGCCGAGCTTCCGTTCATGGCTACCGAAAACATCATGATGGACGCCGTGAAAGCCGGCGGAAACCGCCAGGAAATCCATGAGCGCATCCGGGAGCTTTCGATGGAAGCAGGCAGGGTCGTGAAGGAAGAAGGCGGGGACAACGATCTGCTGGATCGCATTGCGGCCGATCCGATGTTCAATCTCTCGGAAGAGCAGCTGCAGAAAGTCGTTGATCCGTCCCGATATACGGGCCGTGCTTCCTCACAGGTCACGGAATTCCTTGACGAAACCGTTTATCCGCTTCTGGACCAGCACAGGGATGAGCTCGGCGTGAAGGCGGAGATCAACGTCTGATATCCGGTGAGGAAACCGGGCGGAAACTGCGCGCAGCGCCGGGGAAGCGCAGAATCTCCGGCGCTGCGCAGCCAAAAACAAATTCAGTCATTAAAGGAGAGCCTGCTATGGTAAGAGCCATTGTCGGCGCCTGCTGGGGCGACGAGGGAAAAGGAAAAATTACGGATATGCTGGCGGAGACCTCGGATATCGTGGTGCGTTTCCAGGGAGGAAGCAATGCCGGCCATACCATCATCAATGATTACGGGCGTTTCGCGCTTCATCTGCTTCCGTCCGGCGTGTTCTACAAACATACCACAAGCATCCTTGCTTCAGGAGTGGCCCTCAATATTCCGTTCTTCGTGAAGGAACTGAAGAGCCTTACCGACGCGGGTGTTCCGAAGCCGAAAATCCTGGTTTCCGACCGCGCGCAGATTCTGATGCCGTACCATGTTGCCCTGGATACCTATGAGGAGGACCGTCTGGCGGGAAAGTCGTTCGGATCTACCCGTTCCGGAATTGCGCCTTTCTATTCCGACAAATACGCGAAGATCGGCTTCCAGGTCAGCGAGCTGTTCGGCAGCGAGGCGGATCTCCGCGAGAAGGTTGAGCGTGTGTGCACCATCCACAACGTGATGATCGAAAACCTGTATCACAAAGAGCCGCTGAAGCCGGACGAAGTGTACGCCACCCTGATGGAGTATAAGGAGATGATCGCTCCGTACGTCTGCGACACCTCTATGTTCATCAATGAAGCGCTGAAGGAAGGGAAGACGGTTCTTCTGGAAGGCCAGCTCGGAACCCTGAAGGATCCGGACAACGGGATTTACCCGATGGTCACGTCTTCCTCGCCGCTGGCCGCCTACGGCGCCGTGAGCTGCGGTATCGCTCCCTATCAGATCACGGATATCACCTGTGTGGTAAAGGCTTATTCCAGCGCGGTCGGCGCCGGTGAATTCGTCAGTGAGATCCACGATGAGGCAAAAGCCGATGAGCTCCGCCATCACGGCGGAGACAAGGGCGAGTACGGTGCGACGACAGGCCGGCCGAGAAGAGTCGGCTGGTTTGACGCTGTTGCCTCCCGCTACGGATGCCGCGTCCAGGGCGCTACGGAAGTGGCCCTGACAGTTGTGGACTGTCTCGGGTATCTCGATGAGATCCCGATGTGCGTCGGGTATGAGATCGACGGAAAAGTAACCCGCGATTTCCCGAATACTTCCCAGCTGAAAAAGGCAAAGCCGGTGTGGAAGGTCTTTAAGGGATGGAAACAGGATATCCGCGGGATCAAAAAGTACGAAGAGCTTCCCGCAGAGTGCCGCGCTTACATCGAGGCGATCGAAAAGGAACTCGAAGTTCCGGTGAAGATGGTGTCGAACGGCCCCGGCCGCGGCGATATCATTTACAGATGAGAGAATCGGGATGGATCGATCCGGCCGGGTGAACAGATGCCGGCCGGCAGTCAGAAGAATATGCGCAAAGCCGCGCTGTGGCGTACTGTGTATGCCGCGGCGCGGCTGATTTTATGGCAGTTTTCTTATCCTGCGGAATGCAGGCCGTTAGTATCCGCGCATTTTTCGATTTCACCAGTGACAGCAGGGACAGATGCGGCCTCCGGAATTCACACGGGATTGCGTACGGTTTCTGATGAGGAAAAATATTGCCTATCGGCATGCTGTTATGTTATTATAGCTTTGGGGGAGGAGAAAGCGGGTCAATGCAAGGGGACGAACCTTTCTCTGATAAGCTCACTGTTACTGCCTCCGCGGCGGAAAACCGCGGATCAATTTTCCGGAGGATCAGAACGGAATGTCAGTTTATTTTTACTATGCAGACGGCGGCAGGCATCCTGAAGTGCCTGTCAGAAACCGCATTTTTGAGGAATCACGCAGAAATCCGGATAAAACCTACTATATCCTTGTGCCGGAGCAGTCTACCCTGCAGGCGGAGCGCGCCTGGATGACGGCCTCGCCCGGCCATGTGCTCGCCAACGTCCAGGTAGTCAGCTTTACCGGCCTTGCCTACAGCGTGCTGGATGAGCGGGAGACCGCCGCGGGAACGCTTCTGGATGATACCGGCAAATCCATGATCATCGGCCGCATCCTCAGGGAGAAAAAAGAGGAACTCCCGACTTTCGCCAGGGAACAGGGAAAGGCCGGATTTACCCTTCAGCTTTCCAGGGCTGTCGATGAACTGATGCTTTCGTGCGCCGAGCCCGGCGTGCTCGGAAAGATTGCGGCTGACACGGATCTTCCGGAGGCTCTCCGAAGCAAGCTTGCCGACATCAATACCGTCCTTTCGGAATTCCAGCGGGAACTCGGCACCCGGTACAGCACCGCCGAGACGCTTCTGGAAAAACTCACCGCCCTGATCCCGCAGTCTTCGCTTTTCGGCTGCTGTGAACTGGTCGTCATGGGCTTTACCAGTTTCCGTGAAAGCCAGATGCGGGCTATAGAGCAGCTGATGCTCCGCGCCTCGGACACAACCGTGATCGGAACGTGCCGCACGCCGGGCAGCCGGCTGGACACGGATCATTTCCCGATGTTCAGCCAGACGCTGAGCCAGGTCCGCGGGCTGGCGAAAAAATACGGGTTCGCGTTCGTCTGCCGGGAACCGGAAGGGACGCCGGAGAGGAGAGTCCCTGATGAATTCCGCAGGATGGAAAGGTCACTATTCCTTCCGAACAGCATTCCGTGGCCGGATCCGCCGAAATGCGTTCAGGCTGTCCGGGCATCGGACCCTGAGGAAGAAGTGCGTTTCACCGCCGCGGATATCCGCAGGCTCGTGCGGGAGAAGAAGTGCCGGTACAGCGAAATCGGCCTTGTGATCGGGGATTCCGACGATTACCGGAATCTTCTTTCCCGGGTGTTTTCCCGCGCTGGAATTCCGCTGTATCTCGACGAAAAGCGCCGTCTGCGTGAGAACCCGATTGCCGGATATATCAGCGCGGTGATGCAGGCGATGACGGAAGATTTCAGCTACGCGTCGGTCATGTGCGTGCTGCGCAGCCCTCTGTGTCCCATCAGCCCTGAAAAGGCAGACCTTCTGGACAACTATCTGGTTGCCTCCGGAATCCGCGGCCGGTCGGCCTATGAGCGTGAGTGGCAGCTGCATTACGCGAAAATCACGGATGAGAGGCTTGCGGAAGTCAATGAAGTCAGGGCGGAAATCTGCGGTCTTTTCCGTCCGCTCTGGGCGGTATTCATCCCCGGCGCCGTGAGGGAAAGCAATGGTAAAGACGGTCAGGCGCAGGCAGGGCAGGAATCGGATTTAACAGCAGGAACAGAAAACGCGGGGGAAAGACAGCCGAAGAACATGCCGACGGTCCGAGACGGCTGTGAAGCCCTGGTGTATTTTCTGGAAGAATGCGGTTCCGCGCAGAAAATGGAAGCTCTGCGAGAAAAATTCGCTGAGGAAGGCGACACTGTCCGGGAGAGCGAATACCGTCAGGCGTATGAATCGGTGATGAAGCTTCTGGACCAGATGGCAGGCCTGATGGGAGACGATCCGCTGGACATCGGACTGTTTGCCGATACGCTGAACAACGGTTTCGAAGCCCTGAAAGTCGGCACTGTCCCGGTGACGTTCGACCGCGTTGTGGCGGCTGACCTTGAGCGCTCCCGCCTCCAGGACGTGAAGGCGCTCTATTTTCTCGGGGTGAACGACGGTGTTCTTCCTGCCGGGCACGATTCCGGAAGCATTCTCACGGACGCTGACCGGGAGGCGCTCAAAAAGGAAGGCATATCGCTGCTGCCGACTGCCGCGGAAACGGAATTCAACCTCGAAGAATATCTTTATCTGATGATTTCGCGGGCGTCCGACAGAATCAGTTTTTCGTATGTTGTCCGCGGGAGGGACGGCCGGGAGATCCGGCCTTCCTGGCTGATGCGCGAAATCCGCCGGATTTTCCCCAAATTGGAAATCAGGGAAGCCGCGGCGGCGCTTCCCGCGGCTGACCGTCTGATTTCCGCGGAGGAGGGGGTCCGGCTTCTGGTTTCAGAACTGAACAGATACGCCGCTGAGCTGTCGAAGAACCCGGATCAGGGGGAGAATCAGGCAGGAAACCGGAATGACTCTGCCGCGCAAAAGGCGGCGGTCTCTGAGGAGAATCAGGCGGATACTGCAGGCAGCGCTGACTGGAGAAGTCTCGTCCGCTGGTTTAAACGCAATGATCCGGAACTCCTGAAGAAAGTGATCGACGGGCTTACCTACAGCTGGCATCCGGATAAGCTCTCAAAAGAAACCGCCGGCGCGATTTTCCATCGGGACGGGGAGATCAGCGTAACCGGCCTGGAAGATTATGCGGCCTGCCCCTACCGGCATTTCCTGAGGTCCGGCCTGAAGCTGTCGGAGCGCGCGCAGCCGACTGTGCGCGCGGCGGATCTCGGGACCGTCTTCCATGAATCGCTGTCCGCCTTTTTCAGCACGCTGAAACAGAAATCCATGAATTTTTCCGACCTGTCGGAGGAGGAACTGGGAAACCTGGCGGAAGACAGCGTGAAGAAGGCGGTTCAGAAACTGGAGAATCCGGTCTTCACGGCAAGTTCGCGCGGACAGTATACGGTCACCCGGGCTGTCAGGATGATCCGGCGCACGCTGTGGGCTCTCCAGAGCCAGTGGAAGAGCGGAGATTACCGGAAAACCTATACGGAATTCACCTTTTCCCGGGAAAAGAACAGCTCAATCAAAATCACGCTGCCGGACAGTTCGGAGGCTGACCTCGCCGGGAGGGTAGACCGCACGGATATCGCGGAAACAGCGGATGCCTCCTATGTCAAGGTCATCGATTACAAGTCGGGAAAAGTCAGTTTTGACGCCGGCGAAGTTTACTACGGGCTCGCACTTCAGATTCTGCTTTATCTCGACGCGATGACCCAGCTGGAGCAGAGCCTGAACCCTGACAGAACGGTGATTCCGGCGGGAGCCTATTATTATACGCTGCAGGATCCGGTCGTCGACGAAGGCAGCGGCGAGGACGTCCAGCGGCTGAAGGATCTGACGATGACCGGGGTAACCGGCTCGGAGGAAGACGTCCGTTCCCGGATTGACAGGAACTGCTCAGGCATGGTTGTAAAGGGCCTGGAAATGAAAAAAGGCGGGAAACTGAAGGCCGGAGCGAAGGTCGCGGACAGAAACCAGATGCGCTGGCTGATCAGCTTCGCGAAGAAAAAGGCAGCGGAACTGGCCGAAAGCATGTTTGAGGGGAAGATCGGCGCGGATCCCGAAATCTACAACCGGCAGAGCGCCTGCGAATTCTGCGCGATGCGGGAAATCTGCGATTTTGAGCCGGGGACAGACGGATGCCAGTTCAGGCAGCTTGAGACGCTCAGCCTGGATGATCTCTGGAAAAGGAAGGAGTCGGAGGAAGATGGCGGTCAGATGGACGGAAGATCAGAGTAAAGCAATAGAACTGCGGAATCGGGACCTGCTGGTTTCAGCGGCCGCGGGAAGCGGGAAAACTGCCGTTCTCGCGGAGCGCATTGCCCGCGAAGCCGCGGACCCTGAACATCCGCTTTCCATGGACCGGATTCTGGTTGTGACCTTTACCAAGGCAGCCGCCTCCGAGATGAAGGAGCGCGTGACAAAGGCGCTCGCTGAAAAACTGGCGGAAAACCCGGAGAGCGCGGTTCTGCGCCGCCAGCTGACCCTGGTACGGGAAGCGAAGATAACGACTATCGACAGTTTCTGCCTCTCCGTGCTGAAGGAACAGTACGCGAAAATCGGCCTGGATCCATCGTTCCGGATTGCGGACGAAGGCGAGATCCGCCTGATCCGCGAGGATGTCCTGCAGGATCTTATTGAGAGAAAACTCAGGGAGAAAGATGAGGATTTTCTCTGGTTTTTTGAGTGCTGCAATCCCGGAAAAGACGATACCAGAGCGCAGAACCTGGTGCTTGGCCTCAGCAGCCTGGCGGAAGCCAACCCGAGGCCGGAGGACTGGCTGGTTTCCTGCCGGAAAATTTACCAGATCACTGAGCCGAAGGATCTGCTTTCGTCAGAGTTCGTGCAGAAATACTGCGATGAAATTTCGCTGCTGCTCCGGGAATATGGGGAAACAGAAGAAAGACTGGCCGAAACAGCCCGCCAGAAAAGCGCCGCCCTGAAAGCGAAGGAGGCCGGCGGAGCGCAAACGGAGAATCCTTCCGGCGGAAAAACAGGCAAAGCCGGGAAAGCGAAGAAAACGAAGGCGTCCCCTTCGGAGAAGATGGCTGACCTCGCGGATATCCTTCAGTTCGAGGCGCGGCAGATGCAATCGGCGTCGGAAGCCCGGGGCTTCGAGGCTCTCTCGGCCTCGCTGAAGAGCATAGCCTATCAGAGAAAACCTGCCGTGAATAAAGATGAAGAGGGGCACTCTGAAGCGGATACGCTGTGGGGCGAGAGAAATGCGATCAAAAAAATGGTTGATAAGGAGCGCGATGGGATTTTTGGGACCGACCCGGAGGAACTGCTTCGCAGGCACAGGCTGGCAGCAAAAATCGCCCTGCCCCTGATCGACCTGACGCTGGAGTATCTCTCCGCGTTCCAGTCTGAAAAAAGGCGCCGCCGCATCCTGGATTTCTCCGATGTGGAACATCTTGCGCTACAGATTTTTTCGGAGAAGAAGAATGGAAAGGAAGTTCCGACCGAAACTGCGGGAGAGTACGCGGACCGCTTCGATGAGATCATGATCGACGAATACCAGGACAGCAACCGCATCCAGGAACTGATCCTGTCGAGCATCTCGGGGGATCGAAAGGGACGCCCGAACCGCTTCATGGTCGGAGACGTCAAGCAGAGCATTTACCGCTTCAGGCTGGCAAGGCCGGAACTTTTTACCGAGAAATACAGCCAGTATACGCTGGAGGACAGCGATCACCAGAAAGTCGGGCTCAGCCGGAATTTCCGCAGCCGCGGGGAGATCCTGACCGCGGTGAACTATCTGTTTTACTGCGCGATGCACAGTGAACTGGGCGGTATTGAATATACCGAAGACCAGGCATTGTACCAGGGCGCGGTATATCCTGAAGCCCAGGCCGGGCAGGAAGGCAGGGCAGGGGGACCCGTGCGCCTTATTCTGATGGATCCGGGCAGCGCCCCCGAGAGATCTGAGAAAGACGCGGAGGAGGAAGACTCAGCAGATCCGGAATTATCAGGAAACTGGGGTGCCAGCCGGGGTTCCGCGGATACGGCAGGCGGGCCGGATGAGCGGCAGGTTGTCTCCGCGAAAGCCGGGGAAGAAACCGATGGGACAGCTGAAGACGGCGAGGCTTCCGCGAAAAACGGATCCGCAAGCCATACCGGGCGGAGAACGGCCAGGGAGCTGGAAGCAGCCCTGGCTGCGCGAGAGATATTGAAAATGACGGACCCGGACAGCGGGACTCTCGTGAAAGGATCTGACGGTTCACTCAGGCCGGCACGGTACGGGGATATCGTGATTCTTCTCAGGGCAATGAACGGCTGGGCGGACAACTATGTATCCGTGCTCAGGGAATATGGAATCCCGGCGGCGGCGGATTCCGGAACCGGGTATTTTTCTTCGAGGGAAGTCAAAACCACGATCAGCATGCTGAAAATCATCTCCAATCCGGTGCAGGATATCCCGCTTGCGGCGGTTCTGCGCTCCCCTGTCGGCGGCTTTTCGTCGGAGGAACTCGCGAAAATCCATCTGGCGGCGCCGAAAGACAACGAGGACGGCCTGTACGGCGAACTGAAGGCGTACGCTGCGGCCGGCGGAAATGCGTCCGCAGGAAAAGACACAGACTCACCGGAAGCGGGCCTTGCGCAGAAAACCGCGGAATTTCTGGCAAAACTGGACCATTTCCGCGAGGAAGCCGGAGTACTCCCGCTCCATGAATTCCTGGACCGACTGCTCACGGAGACGGGCTACGCGGAATACGCGGCTTCCCTCCCGGGCTCAGAGCGAAGGACAGCCAATCTTGCCATGCTGATGAAGCGGGCGGAAGAGTTTGAGTCCACCAGCTACAGCGGTCTGTTCGAATTTGTCCGCTATCTGGAGCGGCTGAACCGCTACAATATCGATTTTCCGGAAGCGTCGGCCGCGGGGACGGAGAATATCGTCCATGTCATGAGCATCCATAAGAGCAAAGGACTGGAGTTTCCGATCGTTATCCTCGCCGGAGCCGGAAAAAAATTCAACCGTCAGGATTCCAGGGCTTCCGTGATCCTCCATCCGGATTACGGCGTCGCCGCAAACGCGGTGGACTGCGGAAGGCGGACGAAGGCGCCGGGCCTGATGAAACAGCTGCTGGCCAGAGATCTGGAGCTGCAGAACCTCGGCGAAGAACTCAGAGTGCTTTACGTTGCGATGACGCGCGCCAAGGAGCAGCTGGTCATCACCGGAACAGTCAGAAACCTGTGGGACTGGATCCGTAAAACCCTGATCGAGTCAGACCCAGCCAGCCGCAGGCTGAGTTTCCGGGAACTGTCCGGCGCTTCCTCTTATCTGGACTGGATTCTTGCCGCGTTTGCCAAAAACCGGTGCAGCAGTGATCTGTGGACGGCAGCGGCGGCAGGCCAGCCCGAACCGGGAGAGCTTTTCAGTGTTAATGCCGGATTTGCCATTGAAACGGTGGACGCAGGTGAGCTTGAAACCTCGGATCAGGCCAGAAGCCTGGACCGTGAGTATCTGTCCCGGGAAATTATCCGTGCGGTTTCCGCGCCGGAGAAGGACGGGGAGGGAGATACCGCGGCTTCCCGGCTGTCCGAGGACAGCCACTATGACGATATGTACCGTCTTCCTTCCTCTGTCTCGGTATCCGAGATCAAGATGGAGCACATCGAAGCGATGAGGGAAGACGAGCTGATTCTTCTGGACCCGAAGAATATCTCCGGAACCCTGCCGGAGGACGGAAAAACGCGGGATATCAACGCCATCGCAAAAACAGGAGATGCCGCACAGGCCGGAAATCCGGCGGAGATTCTTCCTCCGCGTCCCGCCTTCATGCGGCCTGCCGAACCGCTCAGCGGGGCGAGGCGCGGAACGGTTTACCATTATCTCCTGCAGCACCTGAAACCGGAATCCGGCAGGCCTCTAGATGAGCAGGCGCGGAAACTGGTCAGCAGGGGACTGATCACGGAGCAGGAATTTTCCGCGGTACGCCTGGATGACCTGGAAATTTTCTACCGGTCTGATCTGGGTCAGAGAAGCCGCAGGGCAGCGCAGGCGGGCACTCTGCACACAGAGTATCCGTTCTGCCTCGGTCTGCGGGCAGGGGAGATCTTTGAAGGCCGGTACCGGGAAGGCGGACCGGATAACCTGCGGATCGACCCGGATGCGCTGGTCGAAATCCACGGCATTATCGACGCGTGGTTTACGGAAAACGGCCGGATTATCCTGTACGACTACAAAACCGATCACATCGGAGGGGACGGCTGGGAAGAAGAGCTGACCGAGAGATACCGCGTACAGCTTGAGCTGTACGCGAGAGCGCTGCAGGCGATGACTGGCAGGCCGGTGTCTGAAATCTATCTGTATTCCATCCCGGGGAGAAAGGCGCTGCCGGTTCCGGTGCCGGAGTCTTTTCCGGGAGCGGAGGGCAGTTCATCAGAAAGCCGGCGGCGGGAGTGAGTGACAAACCGGAAGAACCGTGATATACTCCAAACAGTTGCGGCCGGCGGACTGGAAAACCGGCCGCGGTTTGAATATTTCCCCGGAGGAATAAACTCATGGACAGATATTGCATCGGCATCGACGTCGGCGGGACATCCGTGAAATTCGGCATCTTTTCCGGAGTGGGCGAACTCCTTGAACGCTGGTCGATCCGCACCCGCACGGCAGAAAAAGGCAAATACATACTCGGCGACATCGCGGAATCCGTCAACGCGAAAATGGCCGAGAAGCATCTCCAGAGAAACGATATTATCGGCGTCGGCATCGGCATTCCGGGCCCGACCCAGAGCGACGGTTATGTGGAAGTGTGCGTGAACCTCGGCTGGGAAGATATCAATCCGGCAAAGGAACTCCAGGCAATGCTGGGGGTCCCGGTTTTTGCCGGAAACGACGCGAATGTCGCCGCGCTCGGCGAAATGTGGAAAGGCGGCGGCGAGGGATACCGTGATGTCGTGCTCTTCACGCTGGGGACGGGCGTCGGCGGCGGAGTAATCCAGAACGGAAAAATCCTTGCGGGCCACAGGGGGCTCGCGGGCGAACTGGGACATATCACCGTCAATCCAGATGAGCCGGAAGCCTGCAACTGCGGCAATCACGGCTGCCTGGAACAGTACGCGTCCGCAACCGGCGTGGCGAGAGTCGCGGCCAAGATCCTCAGGGAAAGCCGCAAAGATTCACTGCTTCGCGCTTACAGGCATTTTTCGGCGAAGGACGTTTTCGACGCGGCGAAAAAAGGCGATGAGCTGGCCCTGCAGGCTGTAGAGATCCTCGGGAAATATCTGGGGCAGGTCTGCGCCACAGTCGCCCTGACAGTCGATCCTGACGTGTTTGTCATCGGCGGCGGCGTTTCCAAGGCCGGCCCGATCCTGACGGACGTCATCACGAAATATTACAGGCTGTACACCCCGCTTACCGAGAAAAAGGTCCCGATCGTCCTGGCCGAGCTGGGCAACGACGCAGGAATCTACGGGGCGGCGAGAATGGCCCTCAGCCAGTGAAACTGAGCTGTACAGCATCAGGAGGAATAAGTATGGATATTGTCTGTCTGGACCTTGAAGGCGTTCTCGTACCTGAAATCTGGATCGCCTTTTCAAAAGAAAGCGGCATCCCTGAGCTCTCCCGCACAACGCGCGACGAGCCGGATTACGACAAGCTGATGAAATACCGCATCGCGATTCTGAAAGAGCACGGGCTCGGGCTCAGGGAGGTTCAGAACACGATCGCGAAAATTGACCCTCTGCCCGGCGCAAAGGAATTTCTGGATGAATTAAGAAGCGTCACTCAGGTGGTTATCCTCTCGGATACCTTCGAGCAGTTCGCGAGCCCGCTGATGAAAAAACTCGGCTGGCCGACTATTTTCTGCAACTCCCTTGAAGTTTCCCCGGAAGGAATGATCACAGGCTACAGGATGCGCGTAAAGGATTCCAAGAAAACGACGGTGAAAGCCTTGCAGTCCATCGGCTTTGACACGATCGCGAGCGGGGATTCCTTCAATGATCTCGGGATGATTGAGGCAAGCAAGGCCGGTTTCCTGTTCCACACAACCGACCAGATTAAAAAGGATTATCCGCAGATCCCGGCTTACGAGACTTACAGCGATCTGCTGGACGCGATTAAAAAAGCTCTTTAACAGAGGCAATACGGCAGATTGGCAGGTAACCGGAAACGCTAGGCGGCGGTTGGGCCGAAAAGCTGGACTTATACCGGGGAATATTGTATAATTCAGATCTTGTGAAAAGAATTTTCCGGACCGTGTGAACGTCAGAGCCGGCCGGATCAGGGAAAGAGGTAGCGTCACATGAGCCAGAAAAAAGTCGACGAGTATAAGAAATTCAAGAAAAACCGCCGCAAGAATATCAAAAAAGAGCAGTTCCACGAGCGCATGTGGAAAGTCGGCACGATCCTCGTGATCTGCGCGATTGTCGCCGGATGCGGCGTCGCCGGAGGCATCAGCGCGTATAATTCTTATCAGAAGAAGCTGGCGTCAATGCCCAGTTTCGATACTGATTCCTTTGTGCTTGCCGATTACTGCGGGATCCAGGACACCGCTTCGGACAGCGCGGAAGAAATCGAATCTGAGGCTGAGTCTGAGGCAGAATCTGAGGCGGAAACCGAATTCGAGACATCCTCCCGGGAAGACACCGGGGAGTCCGTTTACGACGCAACGGCTGCCGGCTGAGAATCCGCAAGACGGGAATTTACCAGCGCCATTCAGAAAAATCTCTGACAATGAAAGCATGGATCTTAAGAAATCAAGGTCCATGCTTTTTTTTAACGAAATTCTCTGTTTCCGCGTTTCCGGGACAGGGCCGCGGATTTCCGTTCAGCTGCGGTACCGGCATCCCGCGGCCGTAAACCCGCGGCTTGGCATTGTTTTCTTGAAAAAAGACTGCCCCGGCGTTATACTGTCAATGACTCTGACCTGTCCGACAGGCTTTCACCGGACAGGATGCCGGCCCGCGGTTTTTCCGCGGCGCTTGCGGAGGCGTTTCCTGAACCCGCTTTTTGCGCTGTTCCGGCCAGTTCTTCAGCCGGTCTGCCTTTTATTATCAGTGCGTGTACTTTCCGTGATACCGGAAAGACATCTTCTTGTTTATGGAAAAAATCAAAGAACTCTGGCATAAATACCACGAAGTTATCGCCTATCTCTTCTGGGGCGTCATGACTACCATCGTCAACTGGATCGTCTATACTGCCTGCGTCCGGATACTGCCGGAAAGCCCGGCGACACTGCGGATATTCGGCAGCGAATTTTCGTCCCGCATTTTCTGGGCCAATGTCATCGCGTGGGCCGCAGCGGTTGTTTTCGCTTTCTTCAGCAACAAAATCCGTGTTTTTGAGTCCCGCTCCTTCGCGCCTTCGGTCGCGGTCCCGGAATTTCTGAAGTTTGCGGGATCGAGAGCGGCAACCGGCCTTCTGGAAAGCTTCCTGGTTCCGTTTCTCGTGGGCTGCGGGCTGGATCAGACAGTCTTCGGAATTGAGGGAAGCATCGCGAAGATCCTGGTCAGTGTAATCGTTGTCATCCTGAATTATGTGTTCAGCAAGCTGCTGGTATTCCGGCAGAAGAAAGAAGCGTGATAACATGCCCGCAAAACCTCAGGTTTTCGTCATCGGCCACAGAAACCCGGACACCGATTCTATCTGCTCCGCTATTGCCTACGCGAGACTGAAGAACGCGGTGGATCCTGAAAAGAATTATCTGGCGTGCCGCGCCGGCAAAGTGAACGACGAGACGGCTTTTGTGCTGGACAAATTTCAGACACCCGAACCGAGACTGGTGGAGGACGTCCGCACGCAGGTGAGCGATATCGAAATTCACCGGACGGCCGGCGTCTCCCGCACGATCTCGCTGAAATCGGCCTGGAACCTGATGAACAGCCAGTCGATCGTCACGCTGCCTATCACGCGCAGCCGCAGGCTGGAGGGCCTGATCACGGTTTCGGATATCACCGAATCGTTCATGGACGGGTACGACAACATGGTGCTCTCCAAGGCTCACACCCGCTTTACGAATATCGTGGAAACGCTGGAAGGGACGGCTGTCGTCGGCGACCCCAACAATTACTTTACTCATGGAAAAGTTTTCATCGCCGCCGCCAACCCGGATGTGATGGAAAATTATATCCAGAAAGGTGACCTTGTCATTCTCGGGAACCGCTATGAGGCGCAGCTCTGCGCGATCGAGATGGACGCGGCCTGTATCGTCGTGTGCGAAGGCGTCAAGGTTTCGATCACTATCCAGAAACTTGCGCAGGAGCATAACTGCATTGTAATCAGCACGCCGTTCGATACTTTCACGGCGGCCAGGTTTATCAACCAGTCTATGCCGGTCAGCTTTTACATGAAGAAGGATCACCTGGTGACTTTCTCCATCAACGATTACATTGACGACATCAGGCCTACCATGGCGAGCCTGCGCCACAGGGATTTTCCGATCATCGGCGAGGACGGATCCTACATCGGGATGATCTCCCGCAGAAACCTGCTGGGAGCGAAGCGCAAGCAGGTCATTATGGTGGATCATAACGAGCCGGACCAGGCTGTCCGCGGAATCCGTGACGCGGAAATTCTCGAAATTCTCGACCATCACCGGCTGGGCACGGTTGAGACGGCTTCCCCGGTCTATTTCCGCTGCGAACCGCTGGGCTGTACCGCGACAATCGTCTGGCAGTGCTATCACGAGAATGGCGTGGAAATCGCCAAAGACACTGCGGGACTCCTGCTCTCGGCGATCATTTCCGACACGCTTCTTTTCCGGTCTCCGACCTGCACGGAGCTTGACCGGAAGGCCGCGGAGGAACTGGCTTCCATAGCCGGAATTGATCCGGAAGATTACGCGAAAAAAATGTTCGCCGCCGGAAGCAGCCTGCACAGCAAGACGCCGGAGCAGATTCTGTTCCAGGATTACAAGCGTTTCAATATCGACGGCATGGAAATCGGCATCGGCCAGATCAGCTCGATGAGCAAGGAAGAACTCGAGAATCTGGAGAAGATCATGAAACCGTATCTTCCTCAGGCAAGAGCGGCGCAGGGCGTGTCGCTGATCTGCATCATGCTCACGGGAATTCTGGAGGAGGATTCGGTTCTGCTGTACGACGGCGAGCAGCCCACGGCGGGGCGTGTGATATCCGCGGCTTTCGGCGCTGACTCACCGGACGGAAGGCTTTATCTGAAAGGCGTCGTCTCCAGAAAAAAGCAGCTGGTACCGGCGCTGACCCAGGGCGTGGAACAGCTGCACCAGATCAGCTGAGGCCGTACCGCCCGCGGAACAGATGCCGCTTCAATTGATCAGAAAGGCGGGTTATTCCCATTCATGAAAGAGAAAGAATATTTTCCGGCCGGAAACATGCTGTATCCGGTTCCGGCCGTGCTGGTATCCGTGAGAGGAAACGACGGCAGAATCAATATGCTGACCGTTGCCTGGACAGGCACAGTGTGCTCGGACCCGCCGATGCTGTCCATCTCGGTGAGGCCTGAGCGGTTTTCCTACGAACTGATCCGCCAGTCCGGCGAATTTGTCGTCAACCTGGTGACGGAACAGATGGTTCCGGCAGCCGATTACTGCGGCGTGCGGTCAGGCGCGGATGTGGATAAATTTGCGGAAACCGGACTGACCCCGGTTCCGTCGCGGGAGGTATCCGCCCCGGGAATAGGGGAAAGCCCGGTGAACATCGAATGCCGGGTGAAGAAGATCATCCCTCTCGGCTCCCATGATCTGTTTCTCGCGGAGGTCGCGGCGGTCAGCGTTGACCGGGATCTGATCGACGAGAGCGGGAAACTCCATCTGGAGAGAGCCAGACTCGCTGCCTACTCCCATGGCGTGTACTGGAGCCTGGGGAGAGAGCTCGGGAGTTTCGGCTTTTCCGTGCGGGGCGGCGCGCCGCAGTCCGCGCACCAGGTGATGCGGAGAGCCGGCGGAAGGCCGGCGGCAGTCTCGGAGACCGGACCGGACGGCAGAAGGGGAACAGCCGGAGAAACAGAATCGGACGGAGAACCGACGGCCCAGGAGGGCAAACCGGCCGGAATAGCGGCAGCGGATGCCGCAATAAGATCAGCTGAAGGAACGGATCACAGCAGAGAGACGGACGGCTCGCTGCCTGAACAGGCGCCGCGGGTCCGCAGGCCGCGCGCGGATCTGCCGAAAAAGGTTGACAGGTACGGCAATGCTGTCAGGAAGCGCCCTTCCGGACGGAAACAGGACGGATATAAATATTCCTCCGGAAAAGGCGCGAAAAAAGGATCCTCGGGCCGCGGGCACGGCGGCGGATACGGTTCTTCCGGAAGGACACACAGTTCCGGGAGGAATCATGGACCGGAGAGAAAATCCGGTTCCGGGTCAGGGCACGGTGCATATAACACGGGACGCAAATCATCCGGACAAAGTTATCGGCCGTATAATACGGGCAGAAAATCTTCCCGGTAAGGGCATGGTTCTTGCGAAACCGGCAGGAAATACTCAGGGTGAGGACAGAGACCTCAGGATTCAATCCGTCTCGGGATCCCGGCCCGTGATTCCGGTTCCGTCTGACAGAAAACAGGCAGCGCTGGTGCGCGGACAATATCGATGAGGCGTACAGTGCGTAATATCTGTTTTCCCGGATGAGCCGGCGGAAGAAACAAAAACTCTGTTTTTATCCTCCGGCGGCCGCTCTGTTTTGTGAATTGTTACGAAAATATTACAGAAAAGAAAAACATCTGTATCATTCATAACAAAAAACGTCATTGTAAGTTTACAAACGGGAAATTCATGTTATAATAAGCGCGTTAAGTGCAGTTTGGGATGCAATATATCCTTTGCTGACTATCAGGCGCCATGCCTGCAAGAAGCTTAAGGAGATATATATGGAACAGTATATCGTCAAAGGCGGGAACCCGCTGGCAGGAGAAGTCGTGATCAGCGGTGCGAAGAATGCCGCGCTCGGCATTCTCGCCGCAGCCATTCTGGCGGACACGCCCGTAACGATTAATAATCTGCCCGACGTAAATGACGTAAACGTTCTTCTGGAAGCCATCTCCGAGACCGGAGCAGCGGTGGAAAGAGTAGACCGCCATACGGCCATTTTAAACGGAGCCGGCATATATAACTGTGTTGTCAACAATAATTACATCAGGAAAATGCGTGCTTCCTACTATCTGCTGGGAGCTCTTCTCGGGAAATATCATCACGCTGAGGTTGCCCTGCCGGGAGGCTGCAATATCGGGACCCGCCCGATCGACCAGCATCTGAAAGGCTTCAAGGCTCTCGGCGCTACCGGCAAGGTCATGAACGGCATGATCATTGTCGACGCGAAAAAGCTTACCGGAGCCCGCATCTATTTCGATAAGGTTTCCGTCGGAGCCACCATCAATGTGATGCTGGCTGCGTGCCTCGCGGAGGGGCGTACTGTTCTTGAAAATGTGGCGAAAGAGCCGCATGTCGTCGACGTCGCAAACCTCCTGAACGCCATGGGCGCGAATATCAAGGGAGCCGGAACCGATGTCATCCGCATCGAGGGAGTCCGTTCCCTCCATGGAGTTGAATATACTGTCATCCCGGACCAGATTGAGGCCGGGACCTTCCTGTTTGCCAGCGCCGCGACGCGCGGCGATGTCACTGTCAGGAATGTCATTCCGAAGCATCTTGAGTGTCTGACGTCAAAGCTCCGCGAGATCGGGTGCGAAGTCTCCGAGTTTGACGACGCTGTCCGGGTAGTGTGCAACCACAGGCTTCACTGCACTTCCGTGAACACCATGCCTTACCCGGGTTTCCCGACGGACATGCAGCCGCAGATTTCTGTTCTGCTGACTCTTGCCCAGGGAACAAGCATTGTGACGGAGAGTATTTTCGAAAACCGTTTCCGCTATGTTGACGAGCTTTCCCGCATGGGCGCCGACATCCGTGTGGAGGGCGGAAATATCGCCATCATCAACGGCTGTGAGAAACTGACCGGAGCCGCCGTCACGGTTCCGGATCTCCGCGCGGGAGCAGCGCTCGTTATTGCGGCGCTCGCTGCCGACGGCATCACCACGCTTGACGATATCGAGTTCATCAAGCGCGGCTATGAGGATTTTGCTCCCAAGATCAGAAGCCTCGGCGGAATGATCGAGGAAGTCAGCTCCGAGAGGGAACTGAACAAGTTCCGCATGAAGGTCATGAGCCGCAGTTCAAAGCAGGCGGTGGAGCTGTAAACCTGAAGCTTTTTGAATCATCGGATTTTTTCCGGATTCTGTATCAGAATTGATGTCTGATTTGTGAGCCTGCCGGTTCTTCCGGCAGGCTTTTTGATTCCTCCGGTTCCCAGCCATTGCCATAGTGCACGTAATTTAATTCAAACTTTATAAATTTCTATCAAAAAAATCACTTGCCAAGTTACATCTGTATGTTATAATCAGCGTTGACTGTGAAGAACAGTCATACAAGCCCTTTTATTCAGAGTGATGGAGATACAAGGATCGATGAAGTCACGGCAACCCCCTTTGCGGAAGGTGCCAGCCTGAGCGGGCGGACGGCATATGCTGTTTGCTGTACGGTGTAAACCCGTGCGTTCGAACAATAAGAGGTGACGGTATTACAAATCAGATGTAATTCTGTCGCCCTCTTTGAAAGAGGGCTTTTTTCATCCTGTGAGATTTCCGCAGGAAGGTTATCCGGTGAGGCAGGCGGATATGCCTGCCGGCATCCTGTACCGCAGCAGGCCGTGCATCCCGGAGGCGGCACGGAACGCCGCACGTATTATCCAATGACTGGAGAAAGGATCAACCACAGAAATGGCAAGACACTTATTTACTTCCGAGTCTGTAACTGAAGGACATCCGGACAAAATCTGCGACCAGATTTCCGACGCGATTCTTGACGCCCACCTGGAACAGGACCCGATGAGCCGCGTCGCCTGCGAGACAATCGCCACCACCGGTATGGTGCTGATCATGGGCGAGATCACCAGCAATGCTCATATCGATTATCAGCAGATTGTCAGAAAGACGATCCGCGAGATCGGCTACACCAACTCCGAATACGGGTTCGACGCGGATACCTGCGCCGTTCTCACGGTTCTGGACAAGCAGTCCACCGATATCGCGATGGGCGTTGACAAATCGCTGGAAGCCAAGGAAGGCGAGGACAAGGACGACCTTGACACCGGCGCGGGAGACCAGGGCATGATGTTCGGGTACGCGACCAACGAGACTCCGGAGCTGATGCCGTACCCGATCATGCTGGCTCACAAACTCGCAAAACAGCTGGCTTATGTGCGCAAGAACGGGACCCTCACCTATCTTCGCCCGGACGGCAAAACCCAGGTGACCGTGGAGTATGACGACAACAACAGGCCGGTCCGCCTGGACGCGGTCGTCCTTTCCACCCAGCATGATCCGGATGTCTCCCAGGAGCAGATCCACGCCGATATCAAGAAGTATGTCTTTGACGAGATTCTTCCCAAAAAACTGATCGATGAGAACACCAAGTTCTTCATCAACCCCACCGGACGATTTGTCATCGGCGGGCCGGCCGGCGACAGCGGCCTGACCGGACGCAAGATCATCGTCGATACCTACGGAGGCATGGCACGCCACGGCGGCGGCGCGTTCTCCGGGAAGGACTGCACCAAGGTCGACCGTTCCGCAAGCTACGCCGCGAGGTATGTCGCGAAGAATATCGTTGCGGCCGGACTCGCTGACCGCTGCGAAATCCAGATTTCCTACGCGATCGGCGTAGCGCATCCGACTTCCATCAGCATCGACACGTTCGGCACCGGAAAGATCTCCGACCGCAGTCTGGAGCAGCTTGTCCGCGAGCACTTCGACCTTCGCCCGGCAGGAATCATCAGGATGCTGGATCTCCGCCGCCCGATCTACAGGCAGACCGCGGCTTACGGCCATTTCGGCCGCACCGATCTCAACCTGCCCTGGGAGAAGACAGACAAGGCGGAAGAGCTTGCCGAGGCAGCAAAAGACTGATGCCGGACATCCTCTATGAAGACGATTCCCTCCTGACGGTGCGGAAGCCCGCCGGGCAGGAATCCCAGAGAGGCAGGGATCTCTCGATGGATCTCGAGAGCGAACTGAAAAATTATCTCGCGCGGAGCACTCACCGTCCTGATCCGTATCTTGCGGTTGTCCACAGGCTGGACCGCCCGGTAGCCGGGGTGATGGTGTACGCGAAAACCAAAAATGCAGCGGCTGTTCTCAGCCGCTCATTTTCTAAAGGGGAAAACCAGAAAGAGTACGAAGCCCTGACGCTCGGCGTGCCCGGGAATTCAGAGGGGACCCTGACGGACTGGATTCTTCCCGCGGCCGGGAGCAATTATTCGCTGATCGCGGACCTTCCTGACAGCAGCGCGCCGGAAGTGAAAGGCGCGCGCAGAGCCGTTCTGAAATACCATGTGATTCCCGAGTCGGAGCTGGAATGCTTTTCTGTGGACAGTGAGGCTGACAGTTTCGGGGAGCATCGCATCCTGTGCGGCGGCAGGTCCATAGGATCAGCTGCGGACGGCGCGGTTTCAGGAATCGGCAGGCTGAGAATCACCCTGCTGACAGGACGGCACCATCAGATCCGGGTCCAGCTGGCGCATGCCGGATGTCCGGTTCTCGGCGATACAAAGTACGGCAGACCGGCAGACGGTATCCGGATCCGGCGGGGAGCGGTGGCCCTCGCGGCCGTGAAGCTTTCCCTCAGGCATCCGGCGACCGGCAGGATCATGACTTTTACCTGGGACGGGAGGATAATCTATGATTAAAGTAGCGAAGTTTGGCGGAAGCTCTCTGGCCAGCGCGGAACAGTTCAGAAAAGTGAGCGATATCATCCATTCGGATGAATCGCGCCGCTATGTGGTTCCTTCCGCGCCGGGACGCCGTTTTCACGGTGACAGCAAAGTGACCGATCTTCTGTACACCTGTTATGCCGCCGCGGAATCCGGCGATGATTTCACCGATACGCTCAGCGAAATCGAATCCCGCTACCAGGAAATCATCGAAGGACTGAATCTCTCGGTAGACCTTTCGGATGAGTTCAGAAAGATCGATGAAAATATCCGCAGCCAGTGCGGAAAGGATTACGCAGCGTCCCGCGGAGAATACCTGAACGGCATTGTGCTGGCGGCCTATCTTGGCTATGAGTTTGTGGACGCTGCCCAGATTATCCGTTTCGATGACGAAGGCCATTTCGACCCGGAAGCTACCAACCGTCTGGTCGGAGAGCGCCTGGCAGGCACGCAGCGCGCGGTAATCCCGGGATTCTACGGCTCGAAAGCTGACGGGACAATCGTCGCGTTCTCCCGCGGCGGTTCGGATATCACCGGCTCCATCATCGCCCGCGGGGTCAGCGCGAACGTGTATGAAAACTGGACGGATGTTTCCGGTGTGATGGTCGCCGATCCCCGCATTATCCGCAACCCTGAAGTGATCCGCACCATCACCTACCTTGAACTCCGCGAGCTTTCCTACATGGGCGCCTCGGTGCTTCACGCGGACGCTATCTTCCCGGTGCGGCAGGCGGGAATCCCGATCAACATCCGCAATACCAACGCGCCGGATGACGAGGGAACCTGGATCGTTGAGCGCACCAGCAGAATCCCGAAGTACACGATCACCGGTATCGCCGGAAAGAAGGATTTCGTCGCGGTCAATCTCGCCAAGGACCAGATGAACTCCGAGGTCGGATTCGGCCGCAAGGTCCTGACAGCGTTTGAGGAATACGGCCTTTCCTTTGAACATATGCCCTCCGGCATCGACACGATGACCATCGTGATCAACCAGAAGGATTTCCAGGAAAAAGAGCAGAAAGTCCTGACGGAAATCACCAGGCTGGCTCACCCGGATACGATCGACCTGGAGCCGGATATCGCGCTGATTGCCATCGTTGGACGCTGCATGAAGGAGAACCGCGGCACCGCCGCCAGAATCTTCGCGGCGCTGGCGCACGCCAAGATCAACGTGAAGATGATCGACCAGGGGTCCAGCGAGATGAATATCATCATCGGCGTGAAGAACGCTGACTTCGAGAACGCGATCCGCGCGATCTACGATATCTTTGTGACCACACAGCTGTAACCGGCAGCTGGCCCGGAACCGCGCGGACAGCCAGCCCTGAAGACAGCCGGTATACACAGAGGCGGGACCGCTCATCGGAACGGCTGAAAGAACCGCCGCAGGAATCCGGCGCGGGTTGACACCTGCCGGGCCCGGCGATAGAATAATGCCGTTATCGCCGGAATACTGCCCCCGTCCGGGATCACCGGCCGGGGGTTTTCTTGAGTGGAGGAGAGAATGGCTAAGGATAAGAAACTCGTTGAGCAGATCACCTCAATGGAAGATGATTTTGCGCAGTGGTACACAGACGTCTGCACGAAAGCCGGCCTGTGCGATTATTCGTCCGTCCGCGGCTTTATGGTCATCAAGCCGTACGGCTACGCCATCTGGGAGAACATCCAGGCAGAGCTTGACCGCCGTTTCAAGGCTGTCGGCGTGAAGAATGTGCAGATGCCGCTGCTGATTCCCGAAAGCCTTCTGCAGAAGGAATCTGACCATGTCGAGGGTTTCGCGCCGGAAGTCGCGTGGGTGACGGAAGGCGGACTGGAGAAGCTGCCGGAGCGCCTCTGCATCCGCCCGACGTCGGAGACGCTTTTCTGCGATTTCTATTCCAGGGACATTCATTCCTACCGCGATCTGCCCCGGATCTACAACCAGTGGTGCTCGGTCGTCCGCTGGGAGAAGGAGACAAGGCCGTTCCTCCGCACGAGGGAATTTCTGTGGCAGGAAGGGCACACCGCCCACGCCACCGCTCAGGAGGCGGAAGAACGCACCCAGATGATGCTCAACCTTTACGCGGATTTTCTGGAGGAGGTCCTGGCAATCCCGGTTGTCCGCGGGCGCAAAACCGATAAGGAGAAATTCGCCGGGGCGGAGGCGACTTACACCGTCGAATCCATGATGCGCGACGGCAAGGCGCTTCAGTCCGGAACCAGCCACAATTTCGGCGACGGCTTCGCGAAAGCTTTCAACGTCACCTACACCGATAAGGACAACAGTCTCAAGTACGTCTATCAGACGTCCTGGGGCATGACGACCCGCGTGATCGGCGCGCTGATCATGGTTCACGGGGACGACAGCGGCCTGGTGATTCCTCCGCGCATCGCCCCGACGCAGGTGATCGTGATCCCGATCGCCGCGCACAAACCCGGCGTTTCGGAGAAGGCGGAGGAAATCCGCGATACCCTCGCCCAGAAATTCAGCGTGGAGATCGACGAGACGGACAAGGCGCCGGGTTTCAAGTTCGCTGAGGAAGAAATGAGAGGCATTCCGGTCCGTGTGGAGATCGGGCCGAAGGATCTCGAGGCGGGACAGGCAGTCATCGTCCGCCGCGACACCCGCGAGAAGATTTTCTCACCGATCGGACAGCTCACCGAAAATGTGGAGAAGACCCTGGAGCAGATGCAGAAAGACATGTACGACCGCGCGAAGAAGTTCATGGAAGACCATACTTACACGGCGGTCAATTATGAAGAGTTCAGGGACACCATCGCGAACAGGCCCGGATTTGTGAAGGCCATGTGGTGCGGTGATCCGGAATGCGAAGCGAAGATCAAGGCGGATACAACCGCGACCAGCCGCTGCATCCCGTTCGCGCAGGAACATCTTTCCGACACCTGCGTGTGCTGCGGCCGCAAAGCCAAAGCCATGGTATACTGGGGCAAGGCTTACTGATCAGCATTGGCACCATTGCCGGACAGTTCGGTTCCGGCCGCAGGGAAGCGGCGGGGAGAGCGTGTCCGGCATGCTTTTTATGGGGAGGAACCGGTTATGGCACAGCTGAATGAGAACTTTATCAAGCTTCCTGGCAGCTATCTTTTCTCAACTGTCGCGAAAAAAGTGAACGCGTATCAGGCGGAGCACCCGCAGGCGGATCTGATCCGGCTCGGCATCGGCGACGTCACCCTGCCGATAGTCCCGACGGTTATTGAAGCCCTGCACAAAGCGGTTGACGAGATGGGAAAGGCCGAGACATTCCGCGGCTATGCGCCTGATCTCGGCTATCCTTTCCTTCGCGACGCGATCGCGGCCAGATACAGGAGCAGGGGAATCGAACTTTCCGCCGATGAAATTTTCGTCTCGGACGGAGCCAAGAGCGACAGCGCGAATATTCAGGAGATTTTCGCCCCGGACAGCCGCATCGCGGTGTGCGACCCGGTTTATCCGGTATATGTGGACAGCAACGTGATGGCTGGACGAGCCGGCGATTACGACGCCTCGTCGGGGACCTGGAGCCGGGTGATCTACATGCCCTGCACCGAGCAGAACGGCTTTGCCCCGGATCTTCCGAAGGAAACCCCTGACCTGATTTATCTCTGCTTCCCGAACAATCCGACCGGAACTTCCATCACGAAGGACCAGCTGCAGATGTGGGTGGATTATGCCCGCAGAAACGGCGCGGTGATCCTGTACGACGCCGCGTATGAAGCTTACATCACCGAAGACAATCTCCCGCACAGCATCTACGAGTGCGAAGGCGCCCGCTCGTGCGCGATCGAGATGAAGAGCTTTTCCAAAAAGGCCGGATTTACGGGTCTCCGCCTCGGTTACACTGTCGTGCCGAAGGACATCGTGCGCGGCGGTGTGACAGCCAACGCGCTCTGGGCCCGCAGGCACGGGACGAAGTACAACGGAACGCCCTATATCATTCAGCGCGCCGGGGAAGCGGCCCTGACGCCGGAGGGAGAACGCGAGGTCATGGAGCAGGTGCGCTATTATCTGCGCAACGCCCGCACGATCCGCGACGGCCTGGCGGACGCGGGCTACACTGTCTACGGAGGCGTAAATTCGCCGTACGTATGGCTCAAGACACCTGACGGAATGAGCAGCTGGGATTTCTTTGACCGGCTGCTGGCGGAGAAGAATATTGTCGGAACGCCGGGCTCCGGGTTCGGGCCTCACGGCGAGGGCTTCTTCCGCCTGACCGGATTCGGAACCTATGAAAACACCAGGCGCGCGATTGAGCGCCTGAGAGAGCTGTGAGCCGGCAGGCCGGCCCCGCGCGGTCCGGGACGCGGGAGTATGCCGTGAGAACTTTCTCCCCCGGCAGCGTCCGCGGAAAACGGCTGACAGCCTGCGTCCCCGGCTCAAAGAGCATCACAAACCGGGCTCTTCTGACGGCAGCGCTGGCGTATGGAAAGAGCACCCTGAGAGGGGTGCTCTTTTCGGATGATTCCCGGCACCTGATGGAATGCCTGAAAACGCTCGGAATCCCGATGGAAGTGCGGGAGGAGGAGAGGGAAGCGGAAATCTCAGGATGCGGAGGATCCCTTCCGGCGGAGAGCGCCAGGGTGGATGTCGGCAGCGCGGGCACGGCAGCCCGTTTCCTCGCGGCGGTCTTCGGACTTTCCTCCGGGACTTACCGGATGGACAGCTCTGACCAGATGAAAAAGCGCCCCATGGGAGCTCTGGTCCATTCCCTGAGGGAGGCCGGGGCTTCAATCCGCTGTCTGGAAGAAGAAGGCCATTTTCCGATGGAGATCACCGGGAACGGCGGAAGGTCGGCATCTTACACCGTCGACATCGACCAGAGCAGCCAGTTTCTCTCAGCGCTCCTGATCGCGGCTGGCGCGAACCGCAGGGCGGTGGAAATCCGGGTGACGGGAACGCACGGGCAGGCGTACATCGGGATGACCGTTTCGATGATGCGGCAGTTCGGCGCGTCTGTCCGGAAAGACGGCCCCGTGTACCGCATTCCGCAGGGATCCCATTATACCGGACGGGATTATGCCGTTGAGCCGGACGTCTCGGCGGCCTGCTATTTTTACGCGGCGGCGGCAGTTCTGGGAATTTCCGTCTGCGTCCCTGGGGTCCATTCCGGGAGCCTGCAGGGCGACCTGCGCTTTCTGGAGATTCTCCGGAAGATGGGATGCCGGATCGCTGAGGAGCCGGAAGGTATTGTTGTGACCGGGCCGGAGAACGGAAGGATTCACGGAATCACGGCCGATTTCGGAGCTTTCTCAGACCAGTCCATGACGCTCGCCGCGATCGCGCCTTTCGCGGATTCCCCTGTGGAGATCACGGGGATCGGACACATCCGGCTGCAGGAGAGCGACAGGCTTCACGGGATCGCCGCGGAACTCGGGCGATGCGGGATCCGGTGCGAGGAGCGGGAAGATTCCATCAGAATATATCCAGGAACCCCGAAGCCGGCTCTGATCCGGACCTACGACGACCACCGGATGGCGATGAGCTTTGCCCTGACCGGCCTCCGCGCTCCGGGGATCGTGATTGACAACCCGATGTGCTGCCGGAAGACCTTCGAAAACTATTTCGCGGTTCTGGACAGGTTCTGCGATGAACTGGAGGCATGAAAATCTGTTCTGCCCGCCGCTGCGAAGACACAAAAACGGAGACGTCCCGAGATTGATATGATCCCCCTCCATAGGACTTTTATATTTCAGTGTCCTATATAGGGAGATCATATCAGATACAGGGCGTCTCCGTTTTCCATGCAGGTCCGGATGGAACACATTCAGGCTGAACCGAACGGGCTCACGCGTTTCTCCCGTGGCAGAACTTGTACTTTTTGCCGCTCCCGCACGGGCACGGGTCGTTGCGGCCGATTTTCTTTCCCTTGCGGATGGTGCCGGAATTTTTCTGCTGCTTATAGAGTTCTTTGCGGCGCTCCTCCGTCAGCAGGCTGTCCCACTGCGGGAGAGTGTACAGCCACTCGGCCTTTGCCGCCACCATGTTGTAATACAGCTTTTCCTTATCGTAATCCAGGGAGAGCTCGGTAGTCAGGTCCATCGTCTCGATGGGGTTCGGGGTTTTCAGGCTGTCGTTGATCCCGTCGAGAATACCGACCATATTCCTCTGATCTACCTTGTATTTTTCGCAGAATTCCGGGATCGTTCCCTTCACGGTTTCTTCCGACGAGAGAAGAGATTCGTAGAATTTTTTCTCCAGCGCAAAGTACTCATTCCACAGACGGTTGTATTTTCCCTGATCTTTCTCGTTGTAAGCGTAATTCCGCCACTCTTCCAGCAGTGTCATAGTTCTTGCCGTTTCTCCTTTCAAAAGATACTCTCTTTACAGATTTTTAATGACCTGAACTGCGTGATGCGCGCTGATCACTTCAGCGTGCTCCGCCAGCCACGCCTCCGCGGCGGGACGGTGTACGGGATCTCCGTATTCCGAGATTATATTGTACAGGCGGTTGAAGTCCTCCGGGCTCTGCGAACCCTTGTGCATCACAAGAATGCAGGCGCCTTCCTGGTCGGGATCGCGATAAAGCGTGTTGTCCTCGTCATACAGGCCGTCGATGACATGCGCCGCGCGGCAGGCGGTGTCAATGTCCGCAAAATGCCAGGCCAGATAGAAATCCGCATTGGCGTTCTGCCCATCCTGCCCGCCGCCGCTGTCCGGTGTCTGAGAGTGCAGAAGAGTATCCAGCACGTCGTCCGCCCCTTTTCTTTCGGCCTGGTCTGAACCGCTGCTGTCATCCTCTACCGAAGAGGTATCTGCCGGAGTGAATTTCGCAAACCGGGTATCGACCTCCTCCGGATCTGAAACCTTGGTGATCAGAATAACCAGGGAACTGTTTTCCTCCGGCACCGCCTCGATCATCAGCGGAACATTTTCCACCGAAAAACCGACGTCCCGCGCTGCCTGCGTCAGCATCTCACGAAACAGGTTCCTGATTTTCTCGGAACCATAGGCGAGTTCAGAAGGGCTGATGCTCCTGTTTTTCAGATCGCTGTCGGTCAGTATGCATTTGATCTGCATATCGCTGATTTTTTCTATTTTCAGAATAACCACCTCTTTAAATGGCCGCTGTGTGCAGCGGCATCCCGGCGACGCGGAAAACGCGGGCTTCGGTGTGGGAGGGGCGGCGGAAATACCGTCAGCTCTCCGGGTGAAGGAAACCTTCCGTGTCCGCCTGACCTTCCCGGAGTCCAGCCTCCGGAGGCTTTCTGCGCGCGGAAATCTTTCCGGCAGCGCTGAGCCCGATACAGCCGGATTCCGCGCCGCCGTGTCATTGGCATAGTATAGCCAAAAAAATTCGCGGCGTAAAGTAAATTCTGAAATGGCTTGAAAATTTGACCCTGTTGCGATAGAGTAATGACAGCGGCATCCGGCCGCGGCCGTGCCCTTTTCCGGCACGTTTCCTGCGAAACAGCGTGTACGGGGGAGCCGGCAGGCATCAGGAACCAGTGATTCAGAGGACAATTCAGACGCATCCGGGCAGTGCAGGAACAGATTGCAGCACCGGGTTTCCGGAGGACATTCTGTTTTTTACCGGGATACGGCGGACAATTCCTGAGACCGGGAAACCGGAGCATGCGGAAGAATTTTCATTGAAACAGAGAGCACGGAAGGCGGACAGGTCCGGGATCCGGAGGATACGGGCGCACTTCAGTGAAACCGGACGGTACATAGACGGTTCCGGGAAATACAGGAAACAGCATTGTCCGCAGGCCGGGAATCTGTACAGTCACACAGAAAACCAATATTATCACAGATCTGCATTCCGGCAGAATTTCAGATCGCAGATGAGAGAGTATCCGGATCCTGCGGACCGGCAGGGCGACATCCGGCCGAACCGGAGATTGCCCGGCTCCCGCAAGAGCGGAACGGACATTGCCCATTGCATGATAAACGACAGTCAGGAAAACGGGAACACCGCACTGCACCAAGGTGCCTGACTGCCGTTTTTTTATTACAAAGACGCGGAGATGGAATAGCATCCCGCGAAAGGGTTGAGTATGGATGAAGACCGGAACGTAAAACGAAACTCTGATCAGCCGTCAGGAAAGGCGTCAGAGAAGGCGTCGGAACAGACAGCGCCCGGGCAGAGAACGGAGCAGATACCGGGACAGAACCCGGAGCGGCAGTCGGGGCAGGCGCCCGGGCAGAAATCACGGCAGACGGGGAACCAGGCATCGAAGCAGACGCCGGAAACAGGACCTGGATCGGCTCGGGGAGAAAACCCGGACAGCAGGCGCTCTTCCGGCGGGAGCCGGAAAAGGAGCGGGATCAGCGGCGCAAAAAGCGGCACGCGGAAAAAGAAAACGGCGGCAGCCGGCAAAGGCGGCGGGAAACCGCGCCGTGTTTCGATGGAAACTTACCAGCGCAGGAGGCTTTTTGTAAAGATTGCGTTTCCCGCGGCGCTGGTTCTGCTGGCAATCCTGGCTGTTTTCCTGGTGCTGCATTTCACGCCGTCCAAAGAAAAATACAGCCGCACCGGGTATTTCGGGATCGCGGATGAGTCGCAGACCGGCCTGATTGTTGACGACAGCCGGGTTTCCGCGTTTCCGCAGCAGTTTGAGTCGTCCTGGTACATCGATCTGGACACGGTTTACAGCAGTATCTGCAATAAGTTTTATTATGACGGGGAAGCGCTGCTCTACACGGGACCGCTGACAACCTGGGAAGCGGTGCCCGGGGAGCAGAAATATACCGACACCGACGGAAACGTGACGGAAACGGATTACACACCGTGCATTCTCTCAGGAAACACGCTGTATATCAGCACCGACTACCTGCAGCAGATCGGCTACGCGTACTGCACTGTTGACGAGGAGGAGAATTTCCTGTGGATCCAGACGTCTTTCGGGACGGTAACCACGGCGGAGCTGAAAAAGAACGAAGCTCTGCGGACCGGTTCCGGAATCAAGAACGCGGTGATCGAAAACCTCGAAAAAGGCAGCACCGTCACAATCCTCGAGGAAGGCAGCAGGTGGGACATGGTCCAGTCTGAGGACGGGCTGATCGGGTGCGTGAGAAAAAACCGGCTGACGGACCCCGCGGAGACGGAAAAAACCACTCCGGACGGCCGGAGCCTTCCGGAATATACGACGCGGCTGCTGGATGAGACGGTTGTCATGGCCTGGCACCAGGTCTTCACGGTTTCCGGCATCGACTCCCTGCCGGAATATCTGGAGCGCGCGGACAGCATGAACGTCATTACGCCGACCTGGATTACGGTGGCCGACACCGTCGGAAACATCCAGTCGCTGGCGGACCCGGATTACGTCGCAATGGCCCATGAAGCGGGCGTGCAGGTGTGGGTGATGGTCGATAACATCAACATTGATATCGATGACGCGCAGCTGCTCGGTACGACCTCCCACCGGAGGACCCTGACAGAGAATATCATCAGCGAAACCCTCCGCGTCGGGGCGGACGGCGTCAATCTGGATTTTGAGTCGGTAGGATCCGACAATGCCGAATCGCTGCTGCAGTTTATCCGGGAGCTTTCGGCGGCCTGCCGCAGAAACAGCCTCACATTCTCCATCGACAACTATTCGCCGATGCCGCATACGGCTTATTATGACCGCACGCAGCAGGGCCAGATCATTGACTATGTGATCGTGATGGCTTACGATGAACACTACGCGGGAGGGGAAACCGCGGGTTCCACCTCCTCCATCAGCTGGGTAAAGCAGTCGGCGGAGCGCACGATCGAGGAAGTCCCGGCCGAGCGCGTGATCGTGGGACTTCCCTTCTACACAAGGCTGTGGAAGGAGACGCCGGAGGCTTACGCGGACGATGGGGCGACGCTGGTGACCAACGACAACTCGCCGTTCGGCACCTACGAGCTCACCAGCACTGAGGTAGGCATGACGACGGCGGAGCAGATCCCGGCCGAGCACGGAGTGATCCCGGAGTGGCTGGATGAGGAACAGCAGTTTTACGCCGAATACACGGAAGATCACAGCCGGTACCGCATCTGGATCGAGGACGCCTATTCCATCGCCATCAAAACCGAGACAGCCCTGTCGTACAATACCGCCGGCGTGGCGTATTTCAAGCTTGGGCTTGACACGGCTGACGCCTGGGAAGCGATAGACGCGGTGCTGAGCGGCGAAACTGCCGAGGTGCCGGAGTCCTGGCCGTATGAGACGGAAACGGCTTCGGAGGAAGAAACGTCCGCGGATGGGACATCCGGATAAGCTGATACACGGATAAACCTCGGCGGAGCTGGATTATACCTTTACGGAAAGACAGGAATCTGTTCAGAATGAAAACGATAATCAGAAAAATGACAGGGGAGGACCGCGAAACGGCCGAGGAGGCGGCGCGGATCTGGAGAGCCGGAGGGCTTGTCGCCTTCCCGACGGAAACGGTGTACGGGCTCGGCGGAAACGGCCTTGACGCGTCGGCGTCCGAAAAAATTTACGCGGCGAAATGCCGGCCTTCCGACAATCCGCTGATTCTTCACATTGCTGAGAGGAGCCAGCTGGACGGGCTGGTGACGGAGATAACGCCGCAGGCGGAAATCCTGATGGACAGATTCTGGCCGGGGCCTCTCACTCTGATTTTCAACAAGTCGGAAAGGGTGCCGCTGGAGACAACCGGCGGGCTCACGACGGCGGCTATCCGCATGCCTTCCCACCCGGTTGCGCATTATCTGCTGCAGGTTGCGGGGATACCGATTGCCGCGCCGTCGGCAAACCGTTCCGGCAGGCCGAGCCCGACCAACGCCCATCACGTGATCGAGGACCTCGACGGACGCGTCGATATGATCATCGACGGCGGGGATGTCGGCATCGGCGTGGAATCCACCATTGTGGATCTCACCGGCGGGGTGCCCTGCCTCCTCCGGCCGGGCTACATTACCGTGGAGGACCTGGAAGCGGCGGTCGGGAAGATTTCCCTTGACCCGGCGATCTACCATCAGGTATCCGCGGACGTCCATCCCAAGGCGCCGGGCATGAAGTACCGTCATTATGCCCCGAAGGCGGATATGGCGATTGTGGAGGGCAATGACGCCGCGGTAGTGGACTATATCAACAGGCAGATCTCGGAGCATCCCGAAAAAAAGACGGGGGTTCTGGCAACCGATGAGAACGCGCGGAAATACCGGGGCGGCATTGTGCTCTGCGCCGGGGACCAGAACGATATGGCCGAGGTCGCGCACAACCTTTTCAAAATTCTCAGGGAATTCGATGATCTGGGCGTAGACCAGATTTATTCGGAGAGCTTTACGACGAAAGGCGAGGGCCTTGCCGTGATGAACCGGCTGATGAAGGCGGCCGGCCATACGGTCATCAGACTGGAAGGAGCGGATAATGACAGCCATTGGATGTGATCAGGGCGGATTTGCCCTCAAGCAGGAGATTATCGCGTATCTTGAGAAAGAGGGTTTTGAGTACAAAGATTTCGGGAGTTATGACACGGCGTCCGTCGATTACCCGCTGATTGCGGAGAAAGTCGCCAGGGCAGTGGCATCCGGCGAATATGAGAACGGCATTCTGATCTGCGGAACCGGAATCGGCGTTTCGATTGCGGCAAACAAAATCCATGGGATCCGCGCGGCGCTGTGCAGCGACTGCTTCAGCGCGGAAGCGACGAGACAGCATAACAACGCAAATATTCTGTGCATGGGCGGCCGCGTTCTCGGACCGGGGCTGGCGGTGAAGATTGCGGATACATTCCTGAAAACGCCGTTCTCCGGGGTCGAGAGGCACCAGAGGCGCATTGACGAGATCACTGCCCTGGAGAACTGAAATCGGGCAGGTATCTTGTTTCGGTGAGCACGGAACTGATTTTCTCAAAGGAGCGGTCGTAGACCATGGTGAGCAGTCTGTTGAGCCGCCTCAGCGCGCGCAGCAGGAGCGTCTCGGAGAGAATCCCCTTCTCGTAGGCCTCCGCCAGCTCGTCCAGGTCGACCACGCGGATGCTCCGGTCAGGGTAGATTTTGACGTCCGCCAGAAGATCGGTGAAAACCCACGTGCGGTCCGCGGCGCTGAATACCGCGTCTATGATGTCGCAGTACCAGTAAAGAAAATTCCCGTTCTGCCCGAAAAAACGGCTGATTTTGATGCCGTCGGAAAGCAGGTACAGGGAATTGCCGCAGGAGAGGTCCGGGCGCGGCTTGAGGGCTTTCCAGGAGGTGACCAGGATTTTGCCGTCGTACAGGAGAATGCGGTCGTCCTTCAGCTCGACGCACTCCGCGGGGATAAGCCTTTTCCGATACATTTTAATGGTTTCAGACATACACGGCTCCTTTCGAGAGTCCAGTGACAGGATGAAAACATCACACTAAACCGAAATTGTGCGAAAAATTCACGGGAATTTAAAGGACTTCTTAATTTTTTAATTTTATCATCAATGTCATGCGTTTTCAACATTTTTTGGCTTTATCCGGACGGCATACGGCCTGTGCCTGCCGGCTGCTGATTTTACCTTATGGAGCGGTCAACTCATGAAAAAGAAGATCAGACGAGGATTTCTCCTTATCCTGCTGTTCATCGCGGCAGTGGCGGCGGTTCTGTTTTACACTTCGTACCGTAACCGCAGGACGGTCACGTACTCCGCGATGGCCTCAGCCACGCTCCCTGTGGTCGAATTTGATTATGGAGATCTCTGCCAGAATGTGCTGCACGGGTACTGCACCGAACCGTCCTACGAGAGTATCCACGGGACGATCACGCCGCTGTCCGATAAACGGCAGCTGACCGTGAAGATCCGCCCCTGCGGAGCGGAGATCAGCCAGGTGATCTATCAGCTGCGCTCCCTGGACGGGTCAGACCTGATCGAGGACGGAATCCTGACCGGGTTTGCCGAGGATAACGGGGAGATGACGAAAGAACTGCAGCTCGCCAATCTGATGGAGGACGGCCGGGAATATCTTCTGATCCTGCGCATTGACCTGCCGGACCAGACGGTGCGGTATTACAGCCGGGTGATCTGGATGCAGGATGGCGCCCAGGACGAGATGCTGAACTTTATCCGCGAATTTTCCGACGCTTCGTTCTCGGAAGATCCCTCGATGATCATCAATTACATTCAGCCGAACGACACGATGGCCAATGATGACCTCGGATATATCAATATTCACTCCAGATATGCGATGTTCACCTGGAACGGCCTGAATCCTGAAGTCATTTCCGACGTGAAGGCGCGGGTTACCGAACTGAACGAGAGCCAGATGACGGCGGAATTGATCTATCAGATCAGCATCGGAAACGGGGAGCTGACGGAGACCTGCAATGTGACGGAAAAATTTGTCGTCCGCTACCGCAATTCGACCCGGTATCTGCTGGATTATGAGCGGAGCTGCAGCTCCGTGTTTGATTTCAGCTCACTGCAGTTCGACAGCGGAAACCTCTGGCTGGGCATTACCGACCGCTCCGCCCAGACAATGGATTCGCCGGACGGGACGATCCGCGCTTACGTCTATGACGGCGTTCTGTTCTGCTTCGATGAGGAGGAGAACAGCCTGACGCAGATTTTCACTTTCCGGGACGGAGATGACGAGAGAACCACAGACAGCTCTCTGGCCCGGATCCGGCCGGTCCGCGTAGGCGATGACGGCAGTATGGATTTTCTGGTTTACGGCTATTTCTGCCGCGGTTCCCATGAGGGGACAACCGGCCTCGAACTGTTCCGGTATACGCCGGAGAACAGGGAACTCCAGGAGGCGTTTTTTATCTCTTCCTCCGAGATGGAGGACATTTTTGAGACGCGGGTCGGGGACCTCTCGTTTGTGAGCAGCAGCGGGATGATGTATTTCTCTTTTGACGGAAGCCTGTATTCCGTGGATCTGAACGGCGGCGACACGCAGCTGATTGTGGACAGCGCGGATCTTTCCGCGCTGTGCATGAGCGATGACCGGAGCGCGGCAGCCTGGATGTCAGGCGGCAATGATGCAGATACAGCGATCACAGCGGTGAATCTTGAAAGCGGAACAATGTTCCATATCGAACCGGACGAGGGAAAGTTTTTCCGGCTGATCGGCTTTATCGGGGACGATCTGATCTACGGGTCGGGAAACATCGGGGAGACGATGACGAACGCCGACGGCACGGAGACAGACCTGCTGGAAGAATTGATCTTTGTCAACGTAGGGGAGGAACTGACCGGGGAAGGCAGTTACCTGAAGGACGGAATCCGGATCCGGGACGCGGAGATTTCCGGAGGCGAGATTACGGTAAAACGCGTTATCCAGAGTGATGGAATCTGGACAGAGACGGATGACGACCAGATTTTCCTGACTGACGGGACGGAAGAAACGCAGGATTCCGCGGTCACCGTCGCGCGGAACGATGATTCCCTGCTCGCGCTCAAAGTACTGGAAATCGGTGCGGACGAAGCCTCCGCGGTTGCTGTGGACGCCAGTTCCTGCCGGATTCCGACGGATGCGGAGGAAAAGAATTTTGAGCCGGCTGAACAGACGGAAATTCCGGCTTACCGGGTTTACGCTGGCAATGAGCTCATCGGCGTTTATGACAGCCTTGCTTTGGCGGTGCAGGCAGCCTACGATCCCTTCGGCCGGGTGATTGCAGGAGCGGGAACGGAGATGTGGCACAGGGGAACCAGAGCCGCAAGCGTATTCCTCGAGCCCCCGGCTGCGGCGTGCAGCGACGCGTCGATGATGACGTCGGCGGCGCTGTCTGACCTGATCAATTTCGAGGAGGGAGTCACCAGCGCGGACGGGGACTACCCGATTTACACGGCCGACAGCGCGGCTGAAGCCGAGAGCGTGCTGCTGGAGCATTTTCCGGATACGCTCTGTGTCCTATCCGGCTGCACTGTCACCGAAACCCTGTATTATGTCAATCAGGGCCACCCGGTGCTCCTGATTCCGAAGGACGGCTCCTCGGTGCTCCTGACCGGCTACCAGTCCGGTTCCGTGCGGATTTTCGACCCGTATACCCTGGCTTATTCCGATATCACGCCGGATGAGGCTGAAACGCTTTATGGAAGCGGAAACAGCGCGATGTACGTGATTTTCGACCCGGAGGCGGAGCAGTGATATACTGCTTTGCGCGCTTCTATATAAAGAGTACAGGTTCCCGTGCGGGATCGGTCAATATTCCTGCCGGGGTCCATGCCGCTGCCCGTAGGGGACAGTCGACGGAAGTTTCCGCTTTAGCGATTGTGACGGGTGATGCCGCTGTCCGCGGAAAGAGCTGAATAAATTTCAACAGCCTGCTAAGTAAAAGTCAAGGAGGAAATTGAAAGAAAATGGAGAGTATTTTTGGCACAAGTATTCAAGCCGTCTTCATTCAGGCGGCCTGAAAAGCCACAGTAAATGGCTTTAGGATTCTTCACCAGACTGATCACGAAGACATTCTTTCACCTTGCCATAATAGACACGGAGAAATTTATTCGCACCCGCGGTCATGTAAACGAGATATGGTTTTCCTTCTGCTCGTTTTTTAAACAGAAAGCTGCTGACCGGATCATCTTCTCTGGGCCCAAGCTTCAACATGACATCCATGA
>JBMNRC010000020.1:0-48864 GCA_050944455.1 Lachnospiraceae bacterium | reverse complement strand
GTTTGAGCCGAAAACAGGGTCTCACCAGCCTATCTGGAGACGATATCAAACAAAAAACTTATCTTTGTACCTCAAATCGGATCTCAAAGGTACGGTTTTATAGTACGAAGATTCGGGAAACCATTATCTAATTCTGTTGCTGTAAATTCTACTCCTGTATTCAAAGGAGCTGGGACGACAAGAGCGCTGGTAAGAGTTGAATCAATTTCGAATGATTTCGGCTATTGGTGGAAAGCTAGGAATACTAATTTCCTCGTTATTGATTCAAGTGATACTCAGATCACAAATGCGAAAGTCATTCAAGGTGTTTCAAGTGATTATCTCCATTTCTATGCAGCTGCGCATGTAGGAGATGTTAGGTTGAGAGCTAACACAGGCGGAACTGGCGCTCATTATACGGTAAAAGGCAAGTGGAATCCTAATTGCTATTAATTGTATCTTTGGCCTGCAATTTTTGGCAAACTGTAAATTTGCAGGCTACAGATAACGTGTGGATTAATAGCAAAGTGACGGATTTATTTTATCAGTGGGAGCTCAGGTTCCCACTGATATGTTGTAAAGAAAAATATAAATATTTCTTTATAATTTTAAACATTCGACTGAAAAAATCTGTATCGGTTTCTGATCATAGTTTTCATCGGAGACTGGTACAGATATTTTAAAGTTGTGTTCTTGGAGGAGGTAATGAAAAATTGAATGTTCTGAAAAATAATGTCAGATGTCTTGCCGGAATATTTGCAGGACTCCTGATGTTTTCAGGGTGCAAGGTGAAAATGTCCTCGGAAGAACGTGTCGGTCAATCCGAGATCGATGCAATGAATGATTCTCAGATAACCTTTGTGAATGCGGATCACACTGAATATCCAAGTGTTACAGTGGAATATCAGGACTACGATTTGAATTTTCTGGCAGAAACTTTATGGGGATTGACGCCAGAGATTATCGAAAACAACAAACAGGATAATATAATCATGCTGCCAACCGGGAAAGAACAGGATACCTATCAGATACCTCAGTTGGCAGTGTATGATGGTAATAGTGGATTAAACTTCTGGAGATACAGCGATATGGACTGCTATCGTGTTGTTTTTGATATTGCATATGAGAACAGTGACCTTCCTTTTCAGCCGTCAGTCTTGGCAAAAACTTTTCAGCTGGATGGAGATTCTGCAGTTCGAGAGCAAGCGCAGGAAACAGTTTCGGCAGTATTGGAACAGATTGGTTTTATATCGAACTCGGTAGATGTGTTTTATTTCGATAAGGATTCGCTGAATCAGTTGCAAAAGGTTGATACACTTCTTCCACCTGGTTATGAGCGGGATGAAAACGGAAATCCTGTCTATAAATCGGAACCATGGGAAACGGAGGATGAAGCGTTTGGCTTTTTGGTAAAACCCCAGTATCAAAATATACCTATTGAGTCATTTTACGGAGAGGCGATGCTGACGATGGTATACCAGATTGGCAAGCAGGAGATCGTTTATGCCAAGACGTCAATGCCTGTCCTCACGGATCATGTCGTCTCTGAAAAAACGAATGAGATTATCTCAGGGAAAGATGCCGCATTGTATGCTTCAGAGCTATTGAGTGAGTTATCAGGAGAAAAAAATCAGGAGATCAGCCGCGCGGAACTTCTGTATGCATTCTCTACGACTAATAAAGATGTAATTAATCACACAGTTACGCTCGATCCCTGCTGGAAGGTCAGCTACCATACTGACCAGGATGATACGGTGGAGCAATTCATCCTGATCAATGCAGTGACTGGAGAAATGCTCTCAAATCAGACGGGTCTTTAACCGTGCAGCTGAGCGGTGTAATGCCTGAACGGAGAAAATACCCGGAGAGAAGGGGGTAAAATGAAGTGAAAAAGCATTTACCTGCCGGAAACAGGGAAAACAATTCCGGCATGTTTGCCATGGAAATGGAACGTACGCTTTTTTCGAAACGCTTTGTATTTTCCGTGATTGGACTCGCCCTGATCTGCATTCTTTCCATGTCCGATCAGATTGATGTTTCAATTCGCTGGCATGAGCAAAGGGAAATGTTCAGCAGCATTCAGAACATAGAAACGCTACTGATGTTTGACCGATGCAAAACATTGCTGCTGATTGTGCTGGTTATTCTCTGCTGCTCCGGTTTTATCCAGGATCTTCAGCATCATTATATCCGGTGCATTCTTTCCCGCGCTTCTTTTCGCTCCTATGCGTGTTCTAAGATTGCGGCTGTTGTGATCAACTGCGTTTGCGCGGTGTCGATGGCTTTTCTGCTGATAGCGCTTGTCCTGCTTCCGCTGATGATGATCGTAGTGCCGCCGGAATTGACAATCGACGCTGAGGCATATCAAAGTTTAGCTGAAGGACCGTTTGCTCCGCTGTACCTTATCCTGATGGGGGCGAATTTCGGTATGGCGGCGTCGGTGCTGGTTCTGATAGGACTGTGGATTTCTGTGTGGATACCGAATCTGTATATCGCCGCCGGGTCATCCGTGCTCGTTTTTTATCTGCTCTACGCGTTTTCGTGGTGGCTTCCGCCCTTCCTCGATTTCGACAGACTGAGTTCATCCGTACAGGTTTCTATACTTCCGCCGTGGATTGAACTTCCGTATCATCTTTTGTTTTTTTCACTGCTGATTCTGCTGACCGGAGGCGGTTTCTATCACTCTTTCAGAAAGAAGGTTCTGAATGGACAAATATAAGAGAAGCCTTTGCTGATTAAAAGCAAACGTCTTTAACCGTGCAGCTGAGCGGTGTAATGCCTGAACGGAGAAAATACCCGGAGAGAGGGGGTTAAAATGAAGTGAAGAAGCATTTGCCTGCCGGAAACAGGGAAAGGAATTCCGGCATGTTTGCCATGGAAATGGAACGTACGCTTTTTTCGAAACGCTTTGTATTTTCCGTGATTGGACTCGCCCTGATCTGCATTCTTTTCCTGTCTGATCAGGTTAAGCTTTCGATTCGCTGGCATGAACAAAGGGAAATGTTCAGCAGCATTCAGAACATAGAAATGCTGCTGATGTTTGACCGCTGTAAAACATTGCTGCTGATTGTACTGGTTATTCTCTGCTGCTCCGGTTTTATCCAGGATCTTCAGCATCATTATATCCGGTGCATTCTTTCCCGCGTTTCTTTTCGCTCCTATGCGCGGTCCATGACAGCGGCTGTTGTGATCAACTGCGTTTGCGCGGTGTCGATGGCTTTTCTGCTGATAGCGCTTGTCCTGCTTCCGCTGATGGTAATCGTAGTGCCGCCGGAATTTTCAATCGCCGCAGAGGCATATCAGAGTCTGGCTGAAGGACCGTTTGCTCCGCTGTACCTTATCCTGATGGGGGCGAATTTCGGTATGGCGGCGTCAGTGCTGGTTCTGGTAGGGCTGTGGATTTCTGTGTGGATACCGAATCTGTATATCGCTGCCGGGTCATCCGTGCTCGTTTTTTATCTGCTCTACGCGTTTTCGTGGTGGCTTCCGTACTTCCTCGATTTCGACAGACTGAGTTCATCCGTACAGGTTTCTATACTTCCGCCGTGGATTGAACTTCCGTATCATTTTTTGTTTTTTTCACTGCTGATTCTGCTGACCGGAGGCGGTTTCTATCACTCTTTCAGAAAGAAGGTTCTGAATGGACAAATATAAGAGAAGCCTGTTATTGATAAAAAGCAACCTGCTGAGGTGGAAAAAGGATGCGAGAGTGTGGATGACGGCGATTCTGATTTTGTGCCTGTTTCTGCGATATTTTTCCGGCCTGACCCGGTTCGGGCTGGAGCACGGAACAAAAATCACGCCCTGCCTGCTGCCCATTGTTTTTACCGATAGCAACGTCAGCAACGGGCTCTGCAAAGTTCTGGTCACCCTCGGAATGATCAGCATATTCGCCGATGCGCCATTTATGGACGACCAGACGCCGTATTTGCTGATCCGGACCAGAAGAAAAAGCTGGTGGATTGGGGAATGCGGATATCTGTGGGCCGCGTCCTTTATCTACCTGCTGTATCTCACGCTGGTCTCCATACTCGTTGTCCTGCCCACCGTATCTTTCACTGATCTCTGGGGCGGAACTCTCCGCTATATGACTAACCCTTCTACAACAGATATTACTAAATACGAGTATTTAAGAAGTCTGCTTCTTCCTGACACGGTAATTCATGTGCTTTACCCGTCGGCCGCGCAGCTGTTCAGCTTTACGGCCGCCTGGCTGTCCTATGTGTTTCTGGGGCATCTGATTTATTTTGTGAACCTGAGGACGCGCCAGAAGGTGTGGGGGGTTTTGGCCGCTGTCTTTTTTGTCATGCTGGACCCCATTGCTGTGTATTTCGGCAGGGACTGGCTGGTAGCCATTTCCCCCATGACGTGGATCAGCATAGAATTCTGGTCCATTCTCGGCTACGGGCATCCGCTGTCGCCGTACGCTGTTTACGGAACGTTTGCTATTCTGATTGCGCTGATGACCGTGCTGATCGGCGTCAGCAGCAGGCGGATTCCCATCGAAACGATGTCCGACTGAAAAAACAGTCGCAGGAACAAACCAAGGTCAATGGAGGGCGCTATGTCAGAAATTGTTGTTCAGAATTTGACGAAAAGGTTCAAGGACCATACGGTTCTGAATCATATTTCCATGAAACTGGAATCAGGCCATATCTACGGACTGGTGGGGCGGAATGGATCGGGAAAGACCATGCTGCTCAAGCATATGCTGGGATTTCTGTACCCGGATGAGGGGTACGTGTCGATAGACGGAAAACAGATCGGAAAGGACGTGGATATTCCGGACCGTGTCGGCGCGATTATCGAGAACCCGGGATTTCTGGCGGATTACTCCGGCTTCCAGAACCTGAGGCTTCTGGCCATGATCCGCCATGAGATCTCCGACCAGGATATCAAAGACGCCATCCGGCTGGTTGGCCTGGACCCTGAAAGCAAAAAGCATGTCGGTAAGTATTCCCTGGGCATGCGGCAGCGTCTCGGGATAGCCCAGGCCCTGATGGAAAACCCGGATATTCTCCTGCTTGACGAACCGCTGAGCGGACTGGACAACCGGGGCGTGGAGGATATGTACCGGGTGTTTCTGCAGCAGAGGGATGAGGGAAAGCTGATCGTTCTGGCCAGCCACAGCAGGGAGGATATCAAAGTGCTGTGCGACCGCATTTTCTATATGGATCAGGGAAACATCATCTCGGACTCCGCAAAGGACCCTTCGCCCGAATTCCCGCAGACCGGCCAGGAACAGATCCGCTGAGCGGCGGACAGGCGACGGGCAATTTCGCGGTATCCTGATCAGGCGCGGTATCTTTTCAGGCTCTGTTTTCCGGGCCGCCTGTGACAGGCGCCATCTTTACCGGATAATCCGGTGAGGAGGCGCGTGTCACAGGCGGCCCGGCCTTTTTTTGAAAAAATCACGGAAAGATCACAGAGTCCCTGTTGACAGCCATATAATAGCGTGCTATTATAGCATGCGAACATAGCACGCTATTTCAGCGCCGCGGCCGCGGCGCCTGCGTGCGTGCCGGCGTGCCGAAACACGCCAACAAAGGAGAGAAATGCAGACAGAAGAACACCGCTATATGACGGAAGAAATGACTGAGGAGGACAGCGGCCCGGAGACCCAGGACTGCGGGATGCTGATCAAAATGATCTCGGATCAGATCGAAAGCAACGGGAACAGAATGCTGAACAGGCAGAACCTTACCCTGACGCAGTTCCGGTATCTGCTCTACCTGCAGGCCAAAAAACCGGAGCCGGTTCTGTTCAAAGAACTGGAAAAGCATTTCCAGACGAGCCAGCCGACGGTCCACGGGGTCCTGGGCAGGCTGGAGGAAAAACAGCTGATTGCGATGGCCAGCGCGGGATACGGCAGGGCGAAGATCGTGCGGCTCACGCCGAAAGGCAGTGAAATCGTACAGGAAGCAGGCCGGCACCGGGCCCAGGAAGAGCAGAATCTTCTGGGAGCGCTGGATGAGGAGGAGAAGGAAAGATTTCACGACATGCTGGTCCGGATCAACCGGCACCTTGCGGAGATTTCCGGGACTGGCTGAAATACGGTCAGCTGGTATTTGCTGCTGGTAAGATGACGGATTGATACAAGATGTCAGAATGGCGGACGAACCGGACAATGGCAGACTGACAAGTGCCGGACTGACAAAATTTCAGACTGACAATCTGCGGGATGGATGAAACTGACAAACAGATCATAACAATATCCCGGCAGACGTCAGCCGCGATCAATACGAACCCCCGGGAGAAAGGATTCGAAATGGTAAAAACACTGTTGAAGAGCCTTCGCGAATACAAAGCGTCTTCGATCGCGACGGTCGTTTTTTCCATAGCGGAAGTGGTGTTTGAGATCATCATTCCGCTGTGTCTTTCAGACCTGATCGACTACGGCATCTACGCCGGAGACATGACTGAGGTCTGGAAATACTCGCTGGCGCTGCTCATCTTCGCGCTGATGGAACTGGCGTGCGGCTATTTCAGCTCGCACCTCGGCGCGAAAGCGTCGGCCGGTTTTGCGGCGAACCTGAGATCCGACATGTACGACAACGTGCAGACCTTCGCTTTTTCCAATATCGACAGATTTTCCACCGCGTCCATAGTCACCAGGCTGACGACGGACGTCACCAACGTGCAGAATTCCTACCAGATGCTGCTCCGCATGGCTACCAGAGGGCCGGTTATGATGATCTTCTGCGTGATCGTCTGCTTCCGGATCAACGTGCAGATTTCCATGACCTTCCTGGTCGTCATTCCGATCCTGGCTGTCCTTCTGCTTTTGATCGTCTCGAAGGTCAACCCGATCTTCAAAAGAGTTTTCCACACGTATGACAGCCTGAACAGCGTCGTCGAGGAGAACGTCCGCGGAATCCGGGTTGTCAAAACCTTCAACCAGGGGGACGGACAGACTTCCCGGTTCAAAAAGATCTCGAAGAGCATCTGCGATGACTTCACCAGAGGCGAAAAGCTGATTGCCCTCAACTCCCCGCTGATGCAGATCTGCATGTATACCTGCATGATCGTCATCTCGTACGTCGGCGCGAAATCCATTGTCGCCAGCGGAAACGACCCGGCCCTCGGCCTGACGACCGGGAACCTGACCGCCCTCATCACCTACGCGACGCAGATCCTGATGGCGCTGATGATGCTCTCGATGATCTTCGCGATGATTACGATCTCCCGCTCGTCGGCGGAGCGTATCGCCGAGATTCTTCGGGAAAAGACGGATATCTCCAACCCGCAGAATCCTGTCAAGGAAGTCAGGGACGGCAGCATCGTGTTCGATCACGTCAGCTTTGCCTACAGCAGCAACGCGGAGAAAAAGGTGCTGTCCGATATCAGCCTGAACATCAGGTCGGGACAGAGCGTCGGGATCGTCGGTTCGACCGGTTCCTCGAAATCCTCGCTTGTCCAGCTGATCCCGAGGCTGTATGACGTTACGGAGGGAAGCGTGACCCTGGGCGGAGTGGACGTCAGAAACTACGACATCGACACCCTGAGAAACTCCGTGGCCATGGTGCTCCAGAAAAACGAGCTGTTCTCCGGGACGATTAAGGAGAACCTGCGCTGGGGAAACGCGAACGCGACGGATGAGCAAATCACGGAAGCCTGCCGGCTGGCGCAGGCCGATGAATTCGTCAGCCAGATGCCGGATAAATACGACACGTACATCGAACAGGGCGGCACAAACGTCTCCGGCGGACAGAAACAGCGGCTCTGCATCGCGCGGGCGCTGCTCAAAAACCCCAAAGTCCTGATTCTCGATGACTCTACCAGCGCTGTCGATACCAAAACCGACGCGCTGATCCGGAACAGCCTGTCCGCGTATATGCCGCAGACGACGAAAATCGTGATCGCCCAGAGAATCAGTTCCGTCCAGGACGCCGACCAGATCATCGTCATGGACGACGGACACGTTTCTGCTGTCGGCACGCACGATGAGCTGCTCAAAAAGAGCGATATCTACCGTGAAATGTATGAGTCACAGACAAAGGAGAGCAGCCGGAAAGCCGGCTGACAGGTTTCCGCCCGCGGGGAAACCGGCGGGCGGCGGCCGGGAGGGAATCAATCATGAGCACAAAAGAAAATAAAACCCGTAATTTCAGCGGGGATACTGTCAGGCGGCTGATCTCCTATATGCGTCCGTACCGCAAAACGAATATCCTGATCGCGGTCAGCATTCTGATCAGCGCCATCGCCAGCGCGGCGTCCTCGATGTTCCTGGAAAACCTGATCGACGACTACATTCTGCCCCTTCTGGGGACGACCCATCCCGTGTACACGGGCCTGATCAGGATGCTGGGGATCATGGCGGTGATCTATGCGGCCGGCACGCTCGGGACCCTGGTTTACAACCGGCTATCCGTCACGGTCGCCCAGAGCACGCTGAAGAACATCCGGGACGACATGTTCACCAAAATGCAGAAACTGCCGATCCGCTTTTTCGATACGCACTCGCACGGCGAGATCATGAGCCTTTACACCAACGACACGGACACCCTGCGGCAGATGATCGCGCAGTCGCTTCCCCAGTTTATTTCGTCGGCGTTCACCATGGTGGCGGTTTTCTGCTGCATGCTGTATATCAGCGTATGGCTCACGCTGGCCACGGTGGTGTGCATCTTCGCGATCATCCGGGTCGTAAAGGTCGTGGCCGCGAAAAGCGGGACTTATTTTGCGGCGCAGCAGAAAACGCTCGCGGAAGTGGACGGCTATGTCGAGGAAATGATCAACGGGCAGAAGGTCATCAAGGTTTTCTGCCATGAGAAGGAGTCCGTTGAGGGACTGAGAAAAAGAAACGAGGCATGGAGGGAGAATTCCACGGAGGCCAACGGCCACGCGAACTCCATCATGCCCCTGATGAACGCGTTCGGATATGTGCTTTACATCGTGCTGGCCCTGATCGGCGGATATATGGCGATCGCGGGAATGCGGAATTTCGGCGTGATTTCGGGTTCCAACACCCTGACGCTCGGAATGATCGCGTCCTTCCTGACGCTGTCCCGCAGCTTTATCAACCCGCTGTCGCAGATCTCCAACCAGATGAACTCCGTGATTACCGCACTCGCCGGCGCCGAAAGAATTTTCAGGATGATGGACGAGAAGCCGGAGGTGGACGACGGCTACGTCACGCTGGTGAACTCCAGAATCTCCGACGACGGACAGATTGAGGAGACGGAGGAGCGCACCGGGACCTGGGCCTGGAAACATCCGCACCACGACGGGACGCTGTCCTATACAAAGCTTACCGGCGCCATCACGATGGATCACGTGGACTTCGGCTACACTCCGGACAAGATCGTGCTGCATGACATCACGCTCCGCGCGATGCCGGGCCAGAAGATCGCCTTTGTCGGGGCGACGGGAGCCGGCAAGACCACGATTACCAACCTGATCAACCGCTTCTACGATATCGGGGACGGAAAGATCCGCTACGACAATATCAATATCAACAAGATCAAAAAGTATGATCTGCGCCGTTCGCTGGGCGTTGTTCTGCAGGATGTGAACCTGTTCACCGGAACCGTCATGGACAACATCCGCTTCGGAAAGCCGGACGCCACCGACGAGGAGTGCGTTGCGGCCGCGAAGCTGGCGAACGCCGACAACTTTATCCGGATGCTTCCGGACGGATACCAGACCGTTCTGACGGGCGGCGGCGCGGGCCTGTCGCAGGGCCAGCGGCAGCTGATTTCCATCGCGAGGGCAGCGGTTTCCGACCCGCCGGTGATGATTCTGGATGAGGCGACTTCCTCCATCGATACCAGAACCGAAAAGCTGGTGCAGGACGGCATGGACAGGCTGATGGAAGGCAGAACCGTGTTTGTCATCGCGCACCGCCTTTCGACCGTCCAGAACGCGGACGACATCATCGTGCTGGATCACGGGCGGATCATCGAGGAAGGAAATCACGACGAGCTGATTGCGAAGAAGGGAGTGTACTACCAGCTGTACACCGGAGCGTTTGAGCTGGAGTGAGCCGCGGCCCGTGCCTCACAGCGTGTGCTGAAAAAAACGCCTGAGTTTTATCAATAGGCCAGAATACCCTGTCTGAAAAGCGGCAGCTTTCAGGCAGGGTACTTAGACAGGGTGATTACTTTGAAGGTTTGGCGGCGAAGATATCCTGCAGTTCCTGAAACGGGATCTGGTAATCTTTGCTGTACCAGAGTGCAAGCTCACCCCAGAGAATATTCCAGAAAAGTTTGGCGAGTACGAGAGGGTCTCCCTCCCGGATCTCGCCGTTTTTTTGCCCATATTCGAAAATCGGGGCAAGCGTGCGGGAGGTAATATCGGGCTGTTTTGCCAGAATCGCGTGAATTTTCTGCCGGCAGCCCCCTGTGCGGCGGCTGTAGACCGCCGATTCGAGGCGCGGGCGCATGCTGGGGTGAAGCGAAACTTCCCGGGAGCAGTACTGGTTGAAAAATTTCTGCAGCGTTTTCAGGGCGGACCCGCCCTGGATGGGGATCACGGGCGTCTCCTGAATAGCGATTTCCCATTCGCGGAATAGGGCGTCGTAGATCTGCTCTTTGGTTGGAAACAGCTTGAAGAGGGAAGATTCGCTGCATCCGGCCGCGTCGGCCAGCTGCATGGTGGTTACCGCGTGATACCCGTATTCCGCGAAAAGGTCGGCCGCGGTATCCAGGATACGTTCGCGGCGGTGGTAAGTGTCCAGAGAGACGAAATCCGGATTAGTCATGCAGTATCATCCTCCTGATTTCTGAAAAGGGAAGCGGCTTTTCCGATGGATAGCTTGCGCGGATATGCGAGTTTCCGCTCATGTAAAGCCAGAGGATCCGGGCGGTTTTTTCGCAGGGAAAATCAGGAGGGAAAGTGCCGTCCCTGACTCCGCTCCGCAGAATGGGAAGCAGAATATCCGTCCCGACGTCCTGCATTCCGCGCATCGCCTCTGCTACGGAGCCCTGCGAGCTGTTTCTCGACTGCAGGGCGCTGATCAGCTGCTCATGGCGGCTCTCAAAGGCTGTTTTTCCGCCCATGAAAGTCCGGTAGATGCTCTCCAGCTTTTCCATGGGGCTGCCCTCGGGAACAGCGTCAATCAGCGGCTCCCGGCAGGCTTCCCTGAGTTCGTCAAGAAGGGCTTCGTAAATTCCCTCCTTGCTGCCGAAATACCGGATGATGAGGGCGGAGCTGCAGCCGCATTTCTCCGCGATCTGGGCGACGGTTGCGGCGTCATAGCCCCGTGCCGCAAACAGGCTGCAGGCGTTCTGCAGAATCTGTGCTTTTCTTTCTTCTTTTTTCATAGAATAATGATTTTCCTTGTGAAAGCCGCGGAAGCGGCAGGAAAGCTCCGCGGCTGTCCGATAAGGTTCGGTTACTTCCGGCGCGTGACGCTGAAAACTTCAGGATCAGGCCGGCGCGGCTCCGTACAGCCGCGCCGCGCGGAGCGCGGTCGGGCAAGGCCATGACGCGGTTCAGCGTCCGCCCGGAACCCTTACAGCCGCGCCGCGTGGAGCGCGGGCGGCAAGGCCATGACGCAGCTCTGTGTTCGCCCGGAACCCTGTACAGCCGCGCTGCGTGGAGCGCGGCGCGGATCCGCGCAGGCGTTTAATATGCCCTGTATTTTAGGACAGCGCCGGCTCTCTGTCAATTTCAGCGCTTTCTCAGCCCTTCACCGCGCCGAGCGTGACGCCCTGGACGAAATATTTCTGTACGAACGGGTAGATACACAAAATCGGTACGATAGAGACGATGACGGCGGCGTACTGGATGAGCTGCGAATAGGCGTTTGAATTTTCGACAGCCTGAGCGGCGTTCGTGATGGAAGTCGCGCTGTTCAGTATCTCGCGGATTTCCATCTGCAGCGGATACAGGTCAGTTCGGGTGGGGAGATAGATCAGCGCGGTCATATAATCGTTCCATTTCGCCACGGCGGTAAACAGCACGATGACAGCCATCGTCGGCCTGCAGAGCGGCAGGATGATCTGAAACATGATTCTCAGCTCGCCGGCCCCGTCCAGCCGGGCCGATTCCTCAAGTTCGACGGGCAGCCCTTCAATCGCGAGCCTCATGAAGATGAAGTAGATGACATTCATCGAGCCGGAGAGAATCATCACCAGCCTGGTATCCAGAAGGTGCACCTTCTGCATGACAATGAAGGTCGGGACCATCCCGCCGTTGAAAAGCAGCGGAATGATCAGGATGATCATGAACAGGCTTTTATAGCGGAGCCCTCTGCGGGACAGGATATATCCGGCAATGACGGAGGCTATCACCGCGATGACGCACTGGCCGGCCACATAAATCAGGGTGTTGAGATATCCTGTCCAGATGCCCTGATAGCCGAAAACGATGCGGTAGGCGGCGGTGTGGAAACCTTTCAGCGGATACAGGATAAAAGATCTCGCGACTCCGGCGGCATACGGGTCGCTGAAGGAAGCCATCAGCACATGCCACAGCGGCAGCACGCAGGCGGCCGCCAGAAGAGTGAGAATGATATAGTTGAAGACCTGGAATACTTTCTGGCCTTTTGACATTTTCATTGCGGCGCCTCCTCAGAACAGTGAAAATTCCGCAAACTTCCGGCTGATCCTGTTGGATATAATCAGAAGCAGGAAACCGATGACGGAGTTGAGAAGCCCGACGGCCGCGGTCAGGCCGTACTGGCCGCCTGCGATGCCGACACGGTAGATATAGGTTCCCAGCACATCGGCTGTTTTGTACGTCGCCGGCGAGTAGAGCAGAAGAATCTTGTCGACGGATACGGACAGAATGCTGGAGATCCGCATCAGAAAAGAAAACAGGATAATGTTCTTCAGCCCGGGCAGCGTGACGTGAATGGTCTGCTGCCAGCGGCTGGCTCCGTCCAGTGCGGCAGCTTCGTAAAGCTGGGAATCGATATAGGAAAGCGTCGACATGTAGATGATGCTCCCGTATCCGAAACCCTGCCAGAGGTTCAGCAGGATGTATACCAGCCGGAAAGTGTCAGGATTGCCGATCAGAGTGACGTTGGTCTGCCCCGTCAGCTTTTCGGCGATGACGGAGTAAACACCTCCCGCCCGGCAGAAGTCCATGAAAATGCTGCAGACGACGACCGAAGAGAGAAAGTACGGCATATAGCTGATCGTCTGAACGGTTTTCTTGAATCCTTTGTGACGCACCTCATTCAGGAGAAGAGCGAAGATGATCGGAGCCGGGAAACAGAAAACGATATCCAGCAGACTCAGGATCAGGGTGTTTGAGAAAAGCCGCCCGAAGTAGATGCTGTGGAAGAACGTCTCGAAATTTTTCCACCCCACCCAGGGGCTGTGCAGGATGCCGAGCCGGGGCTTGAAATCCTCGAAGGCAATGAGTACCCCGAAAATCGGCAGGTAGTGAAAAATGATGAAATAGATCAAAATAGGAAGAAACAGCAGGTAGCACAGCCGGTTTCTCAGAATATCCGCGCGCAGGTTGTGGAAGAACGCGCCGTGCCGCCCTTCGATATAACGGTTTTTCGGCACTTTCACTTTGACAGCGGTTGCTTCAGATTTCATTTGGCCCTCCTCATAAAAAGTGAACGTTAACTTATTGCGGCCGAGGAATTCCACCCGAAGGATGGAAATGTTGAATAACTTTACTTGGATAATATCGCCGATATTCGTAAATGTCAATAAAGAAATTGCGGATATTTTGATTTTTCTCTTGACATCTTCGGATCCGCAGCTTATTATGATAAAAGTAAATGGTTACTTTTATTGTCCGTACACTCAATCCATCAAAGGAGGAAAACATGAGAACAGCATTCTATCTTGCCAATGCCGCGGCACTGACGATCTCTCTGGCCGGTTTTTCGGGCGCAGGGCCTGTTTCCCGCGTGGGAAGCGAAACAGGGGCGGCCGCAGTCCTGAATTCAGAAGACGCTTCGTCGGCGGAAGAGGAAAGCGTAAGCGAAAGTGACAGCGGAAGTGATATTGAGGTAACGCTTCCGCTGACCGATGAAAAGAAAGAGCTTTCCGTCTGGCTCACCTGGACAAATGAGAAAACATCGGACCCGAACGATCTGGAAGGCGTCCAGTATCTGGAGGAACTCACAAACGTGCACATCAACTGGATCCCTGTCAGCGCGGCCGATGCGGCGGAGAAATATCAGCTGATGCAGGCGTCGGACGACCTGCCGGATATCGTGGTATCGGTTACGGCCAGTGAGGAAGCGGCCGAGCAGGCGATCTCGGACGGCTGGGCGATCGACATGTCCGGGCTGATCGAAAGCGACATGCCTGTCTACAAAGCTTTTCTGGAGAGCCACGATACCGAACGGCGCTTTCTTTCTTCCGCGGACGGCGTCGTACGCTGCGCCGCGAACATTGCCGGGGATGACAGCGGCTACAAGGGGGAGCTTCAGTGGTGCGGACTTGCGGTCCGCTCGGACCTGATTGAAAAGGCAGGCTATACCGGCTCTCTGGAGACCATTGAAGATTATCACCAGATGCTCCTTACCTGCAAACAGAACCTGGAAAATCTGACGGCGCCGCTTTATGTTTCCTCCGGCGGATATGGCATCACCGGCGCCTTCCTTTCCGCCTACGGAGTGACAAATTCCGTGATGGAAAAAGACGGGACAGTGTCTTTCGGGCCCGCGCAGGAGGGCTATGGCCAGTGGCTGGACGAAATGCGCACCTGGTACTCCGAAGGCCTGATTGATCCGAACTTCGACTCTGTTTCCGGGCTGGACGTCTACCGCGCGCCGGCTTCCGTGGTCGGCGCTGACCAGAGCGTCTGCTTCACGACCATTTTCTCCAATGCGGGAACCCTGATGCCGCTGATCCAGGGAACGATCTCCGATCCGTCTGCCGTCATCACCCCGGTTGTCAACCCGGTGCTGAATTCAGGGGACGAACCTAAACTGATCAATGTCGGGACCGGCTCCGGCGGAAACTCGGTTACCGGATGCGTGATGATTACAACCGACTGCGAGGATCCGGAACTCGCCGCCAGATGGCTTGATTTCATGCTCACCAGGCAGGCGATGGTCGCCGGGCAGTATGGGCGCGAAGGCGTCTCCTATGAGATCGATTCCGCGGATGACGCGCCGTACAGATACGTGTATAAGGAAGGATACCAGACCGAGGACGAGCGCACCCAGAAACTGGGAACCCCGGGCGTCGGATACTACAACTGGTCCTGCGGAACGCAGAACAGCGAAGCCCAGATGGCCGAACTGTCCGCCGCTTACGCCGCTCAGGGAATCAATCTGCCGGATACCTATCAGGATCTGCTGGACGCGAAAGAGCTCTGGGACAGCCAGGGCAATATCGACTGCATGTACCAGATCCCTCTGACCAGCGAGGAGAGTTCTTCAATCGCGACCGTGAAGACGGATATCGACACCCGCGTCGCCGAATACACCGTGCAGTATATCAAGGGGCAGACCGACGAATCCTTTGCCGATTTCTGCCAGGAGCTGGAGGACATGCAGGTTCAGAGCGTGGTCGATGTCTACCAGACCGCTTATGACCGTTATATGAGCAAGTAAGATTTCCGCCGCAGCCTGGAGAAAAGCGCCGCAGCGGCAGGGCCGGACCTTCTGGTTCTTACGGGCCGCAGACGAAAAGCTGCCGCAGCAGGGCAGGACCTGCATCGCAGACTTCCGGTGAACGGCGGACTGTGGCGCGGGAACATACAGCAATACAGCGGCGGACAGGCAGTATCGCGAAGATACTGCCTGTCGGGCTTCCGCTGTTTTTTCGGAGGATACCATGAGTGAGAGCAGGCTACCCTATACTTTTGACGATGAAAAAAGGCAGATCGTTTTTCACCGCCAGAATCTTCCCGCGCCGTGGATCAATTATCTGTCCAACGGCCGGATGCATGCTTTTGTCTCCCAGGCGGGAGGCGGCATGTGCTGGTGGCGGTCTACGCAGAAATACCGCCTGACACGCTACCGCTTTTACAACCTTCCCATCGACAGCCCCGGGTTTTACGTCTATCTGCGCATGTCCGACGGCAGCGTCTGGTCCCCGACGTTCCGCCCGTGCGGAACGGGGGCGGATTTCTGCGAATCGGCCCATTCTGCGGGATATTCGGTTTTCACTGCCCGGAAAGACGGGCTGACCGCCGTCCTGACGCTGTTTATGGCGCCGGATTATGATACACTGGTCTGGGATCTTTGCCTGCGCAACGAAAACAGCGCCGCGGCGGAGTGCGATGTGTTTGCCTACGTCGAGTTCTCGCAGCTGGATTACCCCAGGGAAGTCAATCTCGGATACTACCTGAAATGGAACGTCGACGTCCATTATGATGAACAGACGGATGCTGTTCTGTATCTGTACTCTTCGTGGCTGGACGTGGATGAAAACAGGCTGCCGCTCGTGTATTTCGCCTCCGGGGAAAAACCGGATTCCTTTTGCTGCAGCCGGGATCTTTTCTGCGGCAATTACCGCGACGAGAGGGATCCGGCCGGTGTCGAGCAGGGAAAGCTGGGCAATCAGAACCTGAAAGGCGGGGAACCCTGCGGCGCGCTCCAGCATCACGTGAAACTGGGCCCCGGTGCGGAGAAGCGCATGGAATATTTTCTCGGCGCGGTTCCTGGCGTCCTCGCCGACCGTGAGAAAACCCACAGCAGCGTGGGGCGGATTCTCACCGAACTCCGGAACAAAGACAGTGTGACGGACCAGTTCCGGAAAAACCTGGGCTGGTGGGAGCGGCAGCTCGGAGTGTACCAGTGCGGGATTCCCGATGAAGCGGCCCGCCGCGAAATCAATCTCTGGAACCCGGTTCAGAGTGTCGCAACAGCGCGCTTTTCCCGTTCGATCAGTTCTTCAGCTTCCGGTATCCGGGGAGTCGGTTTCCGCGACACCGCGCAGGATATGCTGGCGCAGGCGTACCGCAGGCCAGACTGGGCGGCTGAGGCGCTCTGCAGGCTTGCTTCAATGCAGTTCGAGGACGGCCGAGCCGTCCACACGTTCTGGCCGGAGGAAAACCGCCTTCCCGATCCGGTAACCCGCTCGGACGACCATCTCTGGCTGATTTATCTGGCGGCTGCCATTATCGCGGAGACGGGGGACGATTCCCTGCTGGACAGGCAGGTTCCTTTTCTCGGGGAAGACCTGAAAACGCCGACGAAGCCCGCTTCCCTCTGGGAACATCTGCTCAGGGCCGCGCAGTTTACTGAGACGCATCTCGGCGCGCACGGCCTCCCGCTGATTCTTTTCAGCGACTGGAACGATCATATCGGCCCGTTTGGCCGCAGGGGGAAGGGCGAGACGGTTTTTGCCGCTGAACAGTACGTCATTGCCCTGAACAGGCTTTGCGGGATGGCAGAAGGAAGAGGCGAGCATGAGCTCGCCGGGACAATGCGCGAAAAAATGAGGCGGCAGGCCGAAGCGCTGGAAAAATATGCCTGGGACGGCAGATGGTATCTCAGGGGATTTGACGACGACGGAAAGCCGATCGGCTCGCACGACGCCAGATACGCGAAAATCTGGGTCAACACCCAGAGCTGGATGATCATGGCGGGATGCGGCCGGGAGGACCGCAATATCGCGGCGATGGACTCCGTGCGGCAGTATCTCGACACCGGGATGGGCCTCCTGATCAATTATCCGAGTTTTCAGTCGGAGGATGGTTCCGCGAACCGCCTGGTCAACAACCTTCCGGCCGGTTACTCCGAAAACGGCGGGATTTTCTGCCAGGCGAACTGCTGGGCGATTATCGCCGAAGCGCTGCTCGGGAGAGGCGATCTCGCCTGGAAGTATTACAAACAGATCATGCCGGATGAAGTGATCCGCAGGATCGGCGTGGATTGCTACCGCGGGGAGGCCTACGCTTATTCCAGCACGATGCTCGGCCCGGACAACGAACAGTTCGGCCAGGCCTGCGTTTCGCAGGTGACCGGGACAGCCGCGTGGATGGATATCGCCTCAACGCAGTACCTTCTGGGCATACGGCCGACTCTGCAGGGCCTTCTGATCGATCCATCCATCCCGCGGGACTGGGAGGGATACCGGGTTTCCCGCATGTACCGGGGGTGCAGGCTGGACATACAGGTATCGGATCCCGCACACGCCGGACACGGCGTGAGAAAGATATCGGTCGGCGGAGTGCCGGTCGAGGGGAACCTGATTCCGCCGGAAATGGTGAAGGACAGAAAACGGCTGGAGATCCAGGTGACATTAGGATAAAGGAGGCGGTATTTTCCATGACACTGACGACAGATACTCTGACGCTGAATGAGGAGCGCCATGTGACGCTTACCGTGATGGTTCAGGCGGTGGGCGGGGAATTCGGACAGATCAGCAGGCGGCCGGCGGTACTGATACTGCCGGGCGGAGGGTACAGCATGTGCTCCGACCGGGAGGCTGAGGTTGTCGCGTTTCCCTACCTGCAGGCGGGGTACCAGGCGTTTGTCCTGCGGTATTCGGTGGGTGAATTCCGCAAATGGCCGAATCCGCTGGACGATTATGAACAGGCCATGCGGATGATCCGCGGGAATGCCGACCCGTGGCATGTCGACCCGGGGAAGATTGCGGTGATCGGTTTTTCCGCCGGCGGGCATCTTGCGGCGTGTGCGGCGACTATGGCGGAGAACAGGCCGAACGCCGCGATTCTCGGATATGCCGCATATTCCGAAAAACTGATGCGGATGTGCCAGCCGGGCGTGCGTGTGCCGTCGCCGATTGACTGCGTGGATGAGAACACCTGCCCGTGCTTTCTGTTCGCCGCGCGCAACGACGTGGTTGTGCCGATCGAAGAGAACATTCTGCCGTTTGAGATGGCGCTGTGCCGTTATGGTATCTCGTTTGAGTCACACATCTATTCCTACGGCGGGCACGGGTTTGGCACCGCGGATCCCTGCGTGGTTCTGGACGCGTCGTCGAAGCGCCTTCCTGACTGGACCCGCGACAGCGTCGGATGGCTGGATGAAGTTTTCGGTCAGCTGACCGTCAGAGGCTTCGGAGATCCCCAGATCGGGCCGAAGATCAATGGCAACGCCGAACCGGCTCTCTCGGTCTCGTGCACGGTTTCCTACATCAAGCGGCAGGGCGGACAGGCCATGGAAGCGGCAGGCGATGGCATCGCGCTGGTTGACCGGATTGGGCATGAGCGGTTCGGAAGCGAATTCTGCCTTTCGGATTATCTGGGGACTATGACGCTTGGCGACGTACTCCGGGAGGCTGGAATGGATTCTGCCGCGATTTCGCGGATCGACGCGGCACTGAAAAAGATTCCGAATAAAAAAGATATGCGGGAACGCGGCTGATCATGGGGCAGATATCCTTGCGGCGGACAATCATGCGGCGGGACTGGGCGAAGGCGCGGCAATGCGCGCCGCGCTGCTGCAGAGTGATATAGGATAAACCGTTCTGAAGCCGCGCTGCTGAGTTTTGCTGCAGGATTCCGACTTGAGAAATTCGCGATCAGTTCTTAGGACAGGACGCCGGTGTGAGAAATCCGCGTTCCTGGCGGGGAGGGAAAAGAAGAGATGGCAGAGAAATCTGTATTCGGCATTGATATGGAGCAGCTGTCAAAAAAACCGCTGACAATCGAAACAGCACAGCAGATTATGCTGGGTCTCCAGAAAAAGATTTACGGAGACAGGCCCTGGAATTCCATGGAGCCTTTCCAGAAACCCGGACGGATTGTCAGCCCGGACGGCGAAATTTCGGTTACGGAAATCCGCTACGGCAATGAGCACCCGAACAGTTATCTGGATATTACCTGGCCTTCCGGGGAGAGCATGGGAAAGACGCCGGTGGCGATGTATCTGCATGGAGGCGGGAACTTTGCCGGAGACAAGCGGTACGGGGACCCGATGGCAGCGAACCGCATTGAAAACGCGGTAGCGATCAGCCTGGTCAAAGCAGGTTTCACCCTGGCCAACACGGATTATTCCCTGACTCCGGAGGGCGTGTTCCCGATCCCGCTCGCGCAGGTATCCCAGGCGATAGATTTTCTGTACGATCACGCCGGAGAGTATCACCTGGATATGTCCAGGTTTGTTCTTACCGGTTCATCGGCAGGGGCGATCCTGACGGCGCAGTATGCGGCGCTTATCGCCAATCCTGCTTATCAGGACGCCCTGGGCATTCACCCGGCTTTTCCGGCGGAAAACCTGAAGGCCGTACTGATTGACGACGCGCCGCTGTATCCGGAAAATTTCAACTGGGCGCTGCGGGTCATGCTGGGCAATTACTGCGGGACGGTCGATACCGGCAGCGATATTTTCCGCAGGTACAATCCGTCCGGCTGGTTTACCTCTGCCATGCCCCCGGCTTTTCTGGATGCCGGCACGAAGGATGGTTTCCCGGAGGATATGAAACGGGCTTCGGCTGAACTGAACTCGCTCGGCGTTGAAACAGAGCTGTTTATTCCTAAAACAGAGCAGCCTCACGGTTTCCTGAATTTCTGCGGGCAGAATGAGGAAGCAGCGGAAGCGGTCAGGCGGATGCAGGCGTTTCTGAGGAAACACGCGGGCTGAAATGCCGGCGGAGGAAAATAATCCCGGCGAAGGAGAATGAAAAACCGGCAGAGGAAGATACACGCCTGCGGAGGAGATAAAGGGGATGAAAAAGGGATTGAAGATATTGATTATCGCTGCCGCCGCGATCGCAGCGGCGGCAGCCGCGTTCACGGTTTACGCGTCCGCGCGGCAGGCAGTACCGGACGATTATCAGAAAAAGACGGAAACCGGCGGAACTATCGAGGAAAAGTACCTGCGGGACGGTTCGCACGAGGTGAAAACATTCACGCAGAATACGCTCTCCGACCTGAAAAAGTTTGAGTTCTGGTATCCGGCGGACCTGACGGAAAAAGCGCCGGTGGTCATTTTCTGCAACGGGACCGGGGTGAAAGCTTCCCGATACAAGGCGGTTCTGCGCCATCTCGCCTCCTGGGGCTTTATCACCGTCGGGACGGAGGAGGAAAACAGCTTCAGCGGACTGTCGGCGGAAATGTGCATGCGGATACTGGAAAAAGCGGAGAGCCTGGAGCAACTGGACAGCAGGGATAATCCGCTGTGTGGGAAAATCGATCTGGACAGGGTCGGGCTTTCCGGGCATTCGCAGGGCGGCGTGGGTGTGATCAACGCGCTGACGGATACCGGTCACGCGTCTTCGTACCGGTGCGCTTTTATCGCCAGCCCGACAAACAAGGAACTGGCCGATAACCTCCTGTGGTACTACGACGCTTCGAAGATCAGCGTGCCTGTCCTGCTGATGGCCAGCACGGGAAAAACCGATGAGAATATGGTCGTGAACCTGGAACAGCTCACGGAGATCTACGACGATATGGCAGGCGCTCCCTTCAGGGCGATGGCACGGCGCAAAAACGCGGATCACGGCGACATGCTCTATGCCGCCGACGGCTATATGACCGCTTTCTTTGCGTGGCAGTTTCAGGGAGACAGTGAGGCGGCCGGCGCTTTCACGGGAGAGAACGCTGAGCTTCTGTCCAATCCGCAGTATCAGGACCAGCAGATCAGGTAACCCGGCGGCGACGCCGCCATGCGAAATACCGCTGGCCAGATGTGTCAGAACAAAGATCGGTGATCCCGGTGATAGCAGTATCGCCGTCATAATCCCATGGGAAACAGGGATTTTAACTTTAGCCTTTTCATTGTTATCGGAGGGAAATCATGTTCTCTGATGCCATATGGATTGCCCATCCCGAAGATGGGCGGGAAAACCATCTTGTCCCGGTTTTCCGCCGGAGGTTCCAGGTAAAGGACGGCCTTGAAAAAGCGGTGCTCCGCGTCAGCGCGCATGGCGTTTACGAAACGGAGATAAACGGCCGGCCTGTGACACAGGACCGTTTCACGCCGGGGCTGACGAGCTATTATGTCCGCATTCAGTACCAGGAATATGACGTGACGGCGCTTCTCCGCGAGGGGGAAAACGTGTGGATAAGCACGGTCGGCGACGGATGGTGGCGGTGGAAGGGCAATTTCGGCCAGCGGCTGGCTCTTTGGGGATATCTTACCCTGCAGTACCGGGATCATACGGAAACAGTGGTGACTGACCGCGATTTCGAGGTGGGCACCGGCCCGGTGATCAGCGCGGATCTTCAGGCGGGGGAAGTGTATGACGCCAGAATCAGGCCGCACGGCTGGCGCAGGCCCGTGGCTGAGACCGTGCACACCGAAGGAAAACTGATTCCATCAGAGAGCGTGCCGGTCCGGGAAAAAGAAACCTTCGCGGGCAGATGCGGCCGGGATTCCGCAGGAAACAGGATCGTCGATTTCGGCCAGAACATCGCCGGGTTCGTCCGGATGCGCCTGTTCGACACCAGGCCCGGACAGAAGGTCCGGATACGGCATGGCGAGAACCTGGATACCAACGGAAAATTCAGCACCGGCAACTGCAGCGGCGGAAAAACGGAATTTCAGGAGGTCACTTACATCTGCCGGGGCGCCGCCGTGGAAGAGTATGCGCCTCACTTCGCGTTTTTCGGCTTCCGGTACATCGAAGTCACAGGGGCGGAGAAGGCGGAATTCACGGCGTCGGCAGTCTACTCGGATCTGAAAGAAACCATGGTTTTTTCCTGCTCAGATCCGCTGATCAACCGCCTGGTTGAAAATGCCCGCTGGAGCCAGAAGGGAAATTTTCTCGACGTCATGACTGACTGTCCGACACGCGAGCGCAATGCGTGGACCGGGGACGCGATGATCTACTGCCGCACGGCAGCGTATTTCATGGATGTCTATCCCTTCTTCCGCAAGCAGCTGAAAGATATGTCCGCGGAACAGTTCGGAAACGGGCGGATTGGGCTTTCCTTTCCTTCCACCACCAGCGTGCATGATTCGGAGCAGCTTCGTCTGCTGCGGGGGAATCCCGCAGAAGAGAACGGACAGCCGGATGAAAACGCGATGATCGCGTCGGCCGGACCCGCTGGAAACGGCAATGCTGCCGAGGACAGCACGGGATGGGGCGACAGCGCCGTCCTGATTCCTTATGAGATGTACCTGATGTACGGCAGAAAAGAGATCCTCTCGGACCAGTATGACGCCGCGAAGCGCTGGACCGATCATTCGCTGAAGTGCATGAGGGAAAGCAATCCGCTTTACCGGGACCGCCCCTGGTATTCGGAGGGAAATGGAGATCTGATTTACGATACGCGGTTTCATTTCGGCGAATGGTGCGAACTGGCGCGGGATCCCTATCTGGCGGCATCCATTGGCGCCGGCGGTACGGTTTCGGATTTTGTCTCCTATGTAAGGGAGCACGGACGCCCGGAGGAGGCCACGGCGTACACGGCGCACAGCTGTGAGATTCTTTCGCGGATGGCCGGAGTTCTGGGATACAGCAGAGACGAAAACTTTTACAGAACCCGGGCGGAAAAAATCCGGGAGGCCTATGACCGGTACCTGATTGACAGCCGGGGAGTCATCTGCCGGGGGCGTCAGGCCCCCTACGTGAGAGCGCTGGCGTTTCACCTGGTGTCCGACCGCAAAAAACCGCTGGTCGTTGATCAGCTGAAGCGGGAAATCGACGACGCGCGGGGTCACCTGAACACTGGCTTTCTTTCCAGCGGCCTGCTGCTGCCTGTGCTTTGTGAGAACGGCCTTTCGGAGGAGGCCTACCGGATACTGGAGCAGGAAGATTATCCGAGCTGGCTGCATACTGTGCGGATGGGCGCGACTACCATCCCGGAACGATGGGATGGATTCGATCATTTCAAAGACAGCCTGAATCACTGCAGTTTCGGCTCGGTCTGCCGTTTTCTGTTTGAGTATGCCGCGGGAATACGTCCGCGCCGGGATTGCCCGGGTTTCGGGAAGTTCGACCTGCATCCGGTGATCGGAGGGAAATTGACATCCGTGTCGGCCGACTATCATTCGGTCCGCGGAACGATCCATTCCTGCTGGAAGCGCACGGCCGGCCATTTTGAGTATGAATGCGGCGTGCCGTCCGGAACGGCGGCCTGCCTGACGCTTCCGGACGGCAGGACGATGGAGCTGGCGCCCGGAGAGTACCGCTTTGAGGGGCAGATCAGCGAGGGATGAGCCGCATCTGACAAAGCGGCCGGCGGTGACGCGTGTCAGGCAGAAATGCTTCCCATGATCGGTTGGAACGCACACCTGACGAAGCAGCAGGTGATGGCGCGTGTCAGGGCCGTGTGAACAAAAGATTTTCTGTCAGGTTTTCAGGCCTGATTCCTTGTCAGGTTTTCAGGTCTGATTCCTGCTTTGGCGATGGTTTCGAAAATAAGGCTGTGCATCCGGTCGAAAATCCGGTATAATAGGCCCCGACACAAAATCAAGAGAGCAGCGGGGAGAATTTACAGATGGCAGCATCCAGAAACCTACAGAAACGGACGGAAATCCTGAGCGGCGCCTACCGGCTGATTTCGGAGGCCGATTACGACAGGGTCTCCCTGAACGATATCGCGAAGAGCGCGGGGATCAACAAATCTCTTCTGCAGTCCTATTATCCCCAGAAGCAGCAGATCGTCGGCGAACTGCTGGACGACATGCTGAGGCAGTCCTACCTGTATATCGACACCAATGAGCTTGAACAGGGGAGCCTGTTCAACAAGGTGTCCGATTACACGGTGCTGTTCTTTCTCACCGCGGGGACGGATCGCCGCCTGAACCGTTTTGTTATAACGACCACCACGCACACGGAGCTGATGGATATCTGGGTGGACAACGTTTTTCAATGGTTCTGGTCCGCCATCCTTGAGGAGGACGGACAGCCGCAGATTCCCTATCTCAGGCTGAAGGCGGCCCTGTCCTTCGCGATGTACGGAACGCTGAAGCTGCTGCGCGACCGCGACAAGCTGAACCTGACAATCCAGGGCATCTGCGAGAATCATGTACGCCAGCTGATGACCGTCATGGAAAGAACGCCGTCGGAAATCGAAGATGTGTTATCCCGCACGCGGGAAAGAGCGAAAACTTTCGATATGGAGGCTTTTCTGAATTACTGTGAGAATAAGATTGCCTGGTTTTCCCGCTAAACGCGCCGCCCGGCCGTCCGCTGTTTTATGAGCGGACAGCCGGGCGGTTTTGTCATCCGGGAATGTATTCAGTAAGGACATCCCGGGAGGGTATTCCTGCCGACGGATATCAGGAATGCCCGGGGTTCTGCTATCCGTTGAAACGGAGAGAAAATGCTTTTTTATCATTTTGCCAGACGCCTCCAGCGGCCCGGCCGCGAAAAGTTTATGTTATCCTGAAGAAAAAGATTATATTTTTTCAACGTATTCTTGACAAGTACTGACGCGGGTTCTATACTCATTTTAGAATATACGCGTATAGGATATACATACATGAATCCGGAAGCATGTATGCGGAAAAATTGTCAGTAGGAGGTTACACATGAGCACGATCAAATTCGTTCAGGAAGGGGGAAACTCCTTTGTTTTGCAGCGGGATACCGTGGCGCACGTCGATACGAAAAAGTGCATTAACTGCGGAACCTGCCGGGAAAACTGTCCTGTCGACGCCATCTCTGAAGCGCAGCGGCGCATCTGCCGCATCTGCCCGTCCTGCACGGAGCAGCCCGGAATGACGCCTCAGCAGGTCGACGATTTCTGCACCCAGCAGTCGTGTACGACGGCGTGCCCGCTCGGAATCAGCCCGCAGGGCTATATCGGCCTTCTGAACAGCGGCAAAAACGAGGAAGCGTGGAAGATCATCTGGCAGAAGAATCCCCTTCCGACGGTCTGCGCGTCCATCTGCCATCATCCGTGCGAGGAAGTCTGCAAGCGCGGCGCGCTGGTCGACAAACCGATGGCAATCCGGGATATCAAGCGGTATCTGTCGGAAAATGTGGAATGGAAACGCCCGGTTTACCCGAGGCTTCATGATGAAAAAATCGCTGTGATCGGCGCGGGCCCGGCAGGCCTTTCCGCGGGACATTTCCTTTCGGTTCTCGGATACGACGTCACAGTTTTTGAGAGTGATACAGAACCCGGCGGGATGCTGCTCCGCGCTATCCCGGAGTTCCGCCTGAACCGCGACGCGGTCCGCCGCGATATCCAGAAGCTTCGCGACGCCGGCCTGAAGATCGAGTGCGGCGCTGTTCTCGGAAAGAAGCAGATCCGGGAGCTGCAGGAATCCTATGACGCCGTGGTCGTGGCGGCAGGAAAACCGCACGGGAAAGAAATCACCTGGGTTCCGAAGTGGAATTACGACGGCGTCTACACCGCCATCCAGTTCATGGATTTCGCCAACAACGACCAGAATACCTACCGCATGCCCGCCCAGAACTTTGTTGTCGACGGCGCGGAAGGCGTCGTGATCGGCGGCGGCTCCGTCGCTATGGATACCGCGCGCACAGCCATCAGGCTCGGCGCGAAGAAGGTCACCTGCATCTGCCTTGAGGAAGGCGACAATGTCCCGGCTCATCCGTGGGAGCGCCAGGAGGCTGAGGACGAGGGAATCACGATCATCGAAGGGTACAGCCCGAAGGCTTACACGGGCCGTGTCAATACCCTGGAAGGCATCGATTTCGTGCGTGTCACCGATTTCAGCAAGGATGAAAACGGAAAGATTTCGTTCAGCACCGACGATACGCAGACGATGCATGTTCCGTGCACGTTCGCCGTTGTGGCGATCGGACAGTATGCTGACAATATTTTCCCGGCGGCGGACGGGAAGTCCGTGTTCTACGCCGGAGATATCGCCGGAGGCCCGTCTTCCGTGATCGACGCGCTGGCGTCCGGCCGCAAAGCCGCCTATGACGTTGACGCCGCTCTCATGGAGAGAACGCTTCGCGATGCTTCTGTGGAGCATGAGCTTGTCCAGGCTCCGATGGAAGAGAAAATTTATCCGTGCAACCGCCGCAAGGTGCGCCTGCATGACCGCCCGATGCTGCCGGCGGATGAGAGAGTCAGAAACTTCGACGATGTCGAGCGCACTTACACCGACAGGGAAGTTCATGAGGAGGCGCTCCGCTGCCTTGGCTGCGGCTACGCGCTCATCGATCCCTCGAAGTGCATCGGGTGCGGCGTCTGCCAGACGCTCTGCCCGAAGGGTGACGTCATTACGATGGTGAAACGTTAAGGAGGTGCTAACATGACTGCGATAAAAAGAACGGCTCTTGTCGTAGGCGCCGGCCCCGGCGGAAGCACTGCGGCATTTTATCTGGCGAAGAACGGTGTGGACGTACTGTTTGTGGATAAGGAGACCTGGCCGCGCGACAAGACCTGCGGCGGCGTATACCTTTCCAGCCTGTATCCGATGCTGAAGGAAATGGGCTGCTTTGACGCGATGTATTCCCAGCAGGCCTGCAACATCAACACCATGCGCCTGATCAACCGGAAAGAGGAGTACATTGTCCTTGACGTCGATCCCTTCATGATCGCCCCGAGGCGTTTCACGGACGACCAGATCCGCCGCGCGGCTATCCGCGAAGGCGCGGATTTCATGGAGAACTACGAGGCGACCAGCCTGATCATGCGCAAGGGCGTGGTGAAAGGCGTTCACGGCCTGTATCACAACGTTCCGATGGATATCGAGGCGGACGTCACGATTATCGCGAACGGTTCGCACAGCGAGCTGGCCCGCCAGCTGGGCGCGTTCGTCGATGACCCGGACCTGACCATGTACTGCTTCCGCGGCTATCTGGACGGCGTGGAAGGGCTGGTTCCCGGACAGGCGGAGGAATATTATGTTCCGGAAGGCATCAATGGCTGGAGCCCGATCTGCACAACCTGGCTCAACCCGCACTATGAACCCGGGCAGGCGGTCGTCGGAATGACCATCACGGAGAAGGCTCTCCGCGAATCCGGCCTGACGATGATGCAGTTTTATGAGTACTGGCGCGACAACACCAGCTTCGGCAGGGAGCGCCTGAAGCACGCGAAGATGATCGATAAGCTGCGCGGATGGAGACTGCCGGGCTGCAAGAAGCTCGCCCAGTCGGTATATCCCGGCACTATCCTGATCGGCGACGCGATCTCCGCCGCGGAATGCGCGTTTGAGTACGGCATCCCGTCCGCGATGATCGGCGGCATGATCGCGGCCAACATCATTGCCGACTGCGCGGCAAAGGACGATTTCAGCTACGACATGCTCAACCGTTACCAGGCCCAGGCGGCGGCAACGCTGGATCCGGGTCTGCAGTTCAACGGAATGTTCCGCGACGAGCTGCTCAACAAAGAGGATGTCATGAACGATTTCTTCGAGTGGGTGAAGAAAGAGCCCGGATATCCGCATCTTTCCTTCTCCGGCGAGGCAATGAAATTCATGCACGATGTTCTCGGGCTTCAGATCAACATCACCAAGAACGCCGGATCACAGTAACCTCCGGTGACAATCCCGGCAGGACGAATGCCCTGTAACCGGGCGGCGCCCGCTATGCGCGAAACGCGGCGGGCGCCGTTTCTTTTTGCCCGGCCCGCCGGAATATTCTTTTTGTCCGGTTCTCCGGTATATTCTTTTTGCCAGGTTCTCCGATATATTTTTTTGTCAGGTCCGACGGTATATCCGCCTGAAAAGCGGGGATTCAGCCGGAGATTTCAGCCCGGCCCAGCCCGGCCGGACAATCCGCGGGGAAAAAGCAGAATCCGGTTGACGGGCGGCCGTTTGAAATGTTAGAGTGGAACAGTCAGTCAGTCATTCCGCATCTTCCGGCAGGAGACACCGATCCGACCTGCCGGCTGCTGAAAGTCTGGCAAAAATACTATGGACCGCAGCGGGGGTTCTCCGACCGGAGACGCGCTGCAGAAAGGATGAAAAAGGAAATGTTTACTAATGTAACGGTCGTCGGCGGCGGTGTTCTGGGGTCACAGATCGGCCTTATGGCAGCATATACCGGCCATAATGTCACTTTCTGGCTCCGCAGCGAGGGCTCCATCGGACGTACACAGCCCAGGCTGGAGCACTATTCGGCCGAGATGACGAAAGCCCTGGAACAGGCGAAGGCGCTGATCGGAAATCCGATGGGTGCTTACCTTTATGCCAAGGGGCTGATCACCGACTGGAAAAACGCGACGGCGGAAAGCATCAGCAAACTTGAGGAAGAGTGGCAGGTCAATCAGAAAAAGAACATCCATATCAGCCTGGATATGGCGGAGGCTCTGAAGGACGCCGATATTGTCATCGAATCCATGACCGAGGATCCGCAGCAGAAGATTGATGTCTTCAAAAAGATGAAGGATCTGCTTCCGGAGAAGGCGATTCTCTGCACCAATTCTTCCACGCTGCTTCCCAGCATGTTCGCGGAGTACACCGGCAGGCCGGAGAAGTTCTGCGCTCTGCATTTCGCCAACGAAATCTGGAAATTCAACACGGCGGAAGTCATGGGACACGCGGGAACGGCAAAGGAGACCATTGAGCAGGTCATCGCTTTCGCGAAGGACATGAACATGATCCCGCTGGTTCTTCACAAGGAGCAGCCGGGATACATCCTGAATTCGATGCTGGTTCCGTTCCTGAATTCCGCGCAGATGCTCTGGGCGAAGGGAGTCGCGGATCCGCAGACCATCGACCTTACCTGGAAGCTGGCTACCGGTTCTCCGGCGGGCCCGTTCCAGATCATCGATATCGTCGGCCTGAAGACCTGCTACGATATCGTCGTCATGGATCCTTCGTACAAGGATGAAAATTCTGTTGTCCACAAGATGGCAGAGATGCTGAAGGAAAAGATGGACAGAGGCGAAGGCGGCGTGATGGAGGGCAAGGGCTTCTACGATTATACCAAGAAGAAGCAGTGAATGTCCGCCGGATAAAGGTGCCAGCAGCGTGTCAATGAAAGCTCTGACAGGATTGCTGGCGGAAATCCGTCGGCTCTGACGCTGCGGTGTATGGTGACAGGTAACAGTATCGGCGCTGGCATCGGCGCTGATGGAACGCGTCAGCAATGCGGGGAGCCCGCTGATTCGCAAAAATGAATCAGCGGGCTCCCGTTCTATTTTGTTCTATTGTGTACTCTTATCGTTTCGGATTGAAGCGCGGCGATGCTGTCAGCGGAACCAGCGGCTCCGGTTATATCCGGCAGCAGGGATAAAGTAAAAACGGCCCTAAAAGGTCGACGCTTCTATAAATATTTTGGCGAAACGGCCGTGGAACGGACTGCGGATGATGATCAGGCGGCCAGGGAAAGGCAGCCGGAGCCAGCTTTTTCGTCCGTTCGTCCGCTCCGCGTCTCAGTTCTCAATAACGGCATCGATGGCGGCGGTCAGACCTCTGGTGATGTCGTCGAGACTCATGGAGGGAACGCCGTTCTTGCCAACGGCCTGGCTGGTCATGTAGGGAATATGGATGAATCCGCTCTTTTTCCCCGGATATTTGTGCTCACAGAGATAGCGGACGCCGTACAGAACGTGATTGCAGATAAAAGTGCCGGCCGTGTTGGACACGGATGCCGGAATGCCGGCTTCGCGGACTGCTCTGACCATAGCCTTGACCGGCAGCGTCGAAAAGTACGCGTCAGGCCCGTCTTTGAAGACTGGCTCATCGACAGGCCGGAAGCCTTCGTTGTCAGGGATGGCGAAGTCGTCGACATTGATTCCCACGCGCTCGACGGTGATGCCGGGACGGCCGCCGGCCTGGCCGACGGACAGAATGACGTCGGGACTGCACTCCCCGATTTTTCGGTCAATGACGTCCAGCGACTTGCAGCGGACCGTTGGAACTTCCAGCCTGATGATCTCCGCTCCAGCGATTCTGTCAGGAAGCCTTTTGACGGCTTCGATTGAAGGATTGACGGTTTCCCCGCCGAAAGGGTCAAACCCGGTAACCAGTATTTTCATCATTGCAGTCCTTTCTGTCTTTCTGTCAATTCTTTGTTCTTGTTTTTTCTATTATTATAGAAAAATATTTCTAATGCAGAAAAATTCTTTGAATTCATCTGAATCCTTGCGGAAGCGGTTTCACCGGCCTGTGCGTGATGCGGATCCGGTATCCGGATTTCCGGCAGCTGCGGTGGGCCGCCAAGCCGCTGTGCGCGATGCTCTAGAACGCCCGCAGACGGCTAGGTGATTCAGTCCTGCTGCCCTGAGGGCGAAAAGGCAGCCTCAGGCTTTTCTCATTATATCGCCTTTCCCCGGGAATTTCTTCATCGAATCCGGAATTTGGCGCTTAACGAAAAGCTCTGAGTGTCGTACAATATCCCTGTGCCGCGCTCCGGGGAACCCTGCAGAAACCCTGCGGGGGGGGTCCGGCCCGCGGCAGAAGAGAATGATGCGGCAGAACAATCGGATCCGAAAGCCGGATGCGGAATCAGCCGCCGGTCATCGGAAAGCAGGGATAACTGAATGGAAAGCAAAACGGTGCAGGCCGGGTCCGGAGCGTCCGGGCAAAAGCAGGGAAGAAAAAAGTACAGGGAAGTTTTTAAAGAAGTGAGCCAGCGCGTTTTTTCAATCACGGGGGACGCGGCGTCGCACGAGGAAATCCGCGACCGGCTGGAAGCCGGAGGCCAGGTCACCGGGACCAACATGGTAGTCATGATCTGTGCCATCCTGATCGCTTCTGTCGGCCTGAACACCAATTCGACAGCGGTGATCATCGGAGCCATGCTGATTTCTCCGCTGATGGGGAGCATCCTGGCCCTGGCTTACGGGTCTGTTTCCGCCGATTACACCATGGTGAAAAGGCACCTGACCGGCTTCGCGTTTCAGATTGTGTTCAGCCTGGCGGCTTCCACCATCTATTTTCTGCTGTCGCCCGCGAAGCAGACGACGGATGAACTGCTTGCCCGCACATCGCCGAAGGTTTTTGATATCATAATCGCGGTCACCGGCGGCGTCGCGGGGATTATCGGCCAGACGCGCCAGGAAAAATCCAATAACATCATCCCCGGCGTGGCGATCGCCACGGCGCTGATGCCGCCGCTTTGCACCTGCGGCTACGCTATTGCCAACAGGAAATGGAACATGCTGGCGGGAGCGGCGTACCTGTTCCTGATCAACAGCTATTTCATCTACATGTCAGCCTGCATTATTCTCACGATCCTGCGGATTCCGAAGGTCAAGCAGCTGACTGACCGCGAGTGGAAGCGGCTGAGAAGGCGGATGATCCGAAACTCCATTGTCATCGCGCTTCCGACCATCCTGGTAGCCATAGAAATGTGGCACCGGTAAGCGGAAGGAGGGCAGGGCTGAGCATCAGCGCTGTGTTCCGCCGTTCCGGTCAGCTGCCCTGACCTTAGAATGGGAGCGGGGATGAATGAAAAAGGCAAAGCTGTTCAAAGTAGCCCACTGTGCGGTACAATGGCCGGCGGGCCTGAAAATAAGCTGATAATATTACAGAAAACCGGCAGAGCGAAAAATACACCGGCAGAGGTGAAAATAAACCGGCAGGTCAAAAGCCTGCCCGAGGGAGGAAACGATGAGTTCAGAAGTCAGAACCGGAATCGTCGGCGTCGGAAACATGGGCTCGGCCCACGCGCAGCACATCGCGCGCGGCGATGTTCCGGGGATGAGGCTTACGGCGGTCTGCGACAACAATCCGGCAAAGCTTAAGCTGGCCGAGGAAAGGCTGGGGGACGGAATCCGGTATTTCAGCAGTTATGAGGATCTTCTTTCGGACCCGGACCTGGACGCGGTGATCATCGCGGTCCCGCATCCGCTTCACCCGGTGATTGCCGCGGAGGCGCTGAAAAAAGGCCTCAATGTTCTGACGGAAAAGCCGGCCGGCATTGACACGGCTTCGGTGAGGAAAGTGAATGAGATTGCCAGGGCTTCGGGCAAAGTCTACGGCATCATGTTCAACCAGCGGACCAACGAGCTTTACGCGAAACTGCGCGAACTGATGCAGAACGGAACCCTCGGTGAAATGAAGCGGTTTGTCTGGATTATCAGCAACTGGTACCGCACGCAGGCGTATTATGACTCGGGCGAGTGGCGCGCCACCTGGAACGGAGAGGGAGGCGGCGTGCTGATGAATCAGTGCCCGCACAATCTTGACCTGTGGCAGTGGATCGCGGGCATGCCCAGCCGGATCCGCGCGGTGTGCCGCGTGGGGCAGTATCATGACATTCGGGTGGAAGACGACGCCGTAATCTACGCCGAATACGCGAACGGTGCGAACGGCATCTTCATCACTTCCACCGGCGAATATCCGGGCACAAACCGCCTGGAGATCAGCTGCACGCGGGGCAAGGCCGTGATTGAAAACGGGACGCTGACGCTGTCGCTGCTGGATGAGGACGAGCGGGTTCTGGTGCGCACGTCGAAGAACGGGTTTGAAAAATACCCGGTTCACGAAGTCAGGATCAGCCAGACGAAGCCGGATTCCGCCCACATCGGCATCCTCAAAAACTTCACGGACGCGATCCTGCACGGGACGCCGCTGCTGGCTCCGGGGACCGACGGCATCTACGAGCTGACGCTGTGCAACGCCGCGTATCTCTCTTCCTGGACAGACAGCTGGGTTGATCTGCCGCTGGATGAGGAAAAATACCTGAAATTCCTGCGCGAAAAACAGCAGAAGGAAAAATCCGGGGAAGGAAACCGCGCAAGGCGCAGCGACGAAAGCATCACCGCCGGGGAGTATTCGGACCGCTGGTCGGTACGGTGGAACTGAGCGGCGTAAAAACACGCGGCGAAACAGTCACGGAATGCCGCGCGGCAGGAAGCAATCATCTTCATCATAGCGGGCTTCAGAAGCAGAAGAAACTTCGGACAGAAGAAGCTTCGAAAGCCTGAAAATCTCAGGAAAGGGAGGACACAGAGATGGGCAAACTGAAATTCGGCATCTGCACCGGAGTGGAGAATATCGGGCTCCTGCAGGAACTGGGCTACGATTACATTGAGATGGGGGTAGCCAAAACCGCTCAGATGAGTGAGGAGGAGTTCGATAAAGTCTGCGGGGAGGTTAAAAACGCCCGGATCGGCGTTGAGACCTTCAACAGCCTTTTCCCGGGGACGTTCCGGCTTTCGGATCCAAAGACTCCGGACGATGAGATTGTCTCCTATCTGGATCCGGCGCTGCAGAGAGTGAAGAAGCTTGGCGGAAAGCTGGTCGTTTTCGGCAGCGGAAAGAGCCGCGTGGTCGCTCCCGGCCAGGATTACTCGGCGGCTTACAGGCGCCTGGTGGAAGTGTACCGCCTGGCGGCTGATACGGCAGCGAAATACGGGCTTGAGGTGGTGATCGAACCGCTCACCCGCGGGGAGACCAACATCATCAACTCGGTTCACGAAGGCGCCCTGCTCCGCGCGGACGTCAACCGCCCGAATCTCGGCCTGCTGGCGGATTTCTATCACATGGAGGAGGACGGAGACCACGTTGAGGATATCGCCGACGTCGCTCCGCTCAGGCACATCCATATCGCGAGCCTGAAGGGCAGAAGATACCCGATGCCGGAGGATCCGGATGATTATCTGTCGCTCTTTAAGATGCTTGCGAAAACCGGATACGAGGGCCGTGTTTCGATCGAGGCGCGCACCGACGACATCGCCGGCGACGCGAAGAAATCGCTGGTTTTGCTGAAATCGATGGAGAAGGAAGCTTTCCACTGATCAGCGGAGCTGTGCGGGTGATGCCTTTCATTCCGCTTTTTCCGGCCGCGGCATGACGCCGCGGCCGTCTTTTTACCAAAATGAAAAAATCTGACAGAAAGCTGAAAAATTCTGGGACGATCCCGGCAGCGGAATCCGCTATAATCGAATCAGAAGTCAGCGTACCAGATGCTGAGCAAAAAACAGATGAGGTGAAAAACATGAAAGAACCCGCGATTAAAACCAAGCTTGTCGTCCGCCCGATCGTCGGCTGCCTGACGCATTCCCACTTCTGGGAGGGACCGTGCCGCGCCGGCCGCAGGGAAAACATGACGCCCGAGGCAGAGAACGCCCAGGCGGAAAAGACGTACCGCTACTACAAAGAGCTGCTGGAGAAAGAGCTGACGCCGGAGGTGGAGCTTCTGCCCGTTCTCGACGTCCGCTACGATGAAAAGTTCGTCGTCTCGGAGGAAAACTGGAAAAAGATCGAGGAGGACATGGACAGGGTCGATTTCTTCCTGTGCATGGGCTGGAGAATCCCGAAGCTCGAGAGGTACCGCAAAACCGTCGTCATCATGAACAACGGCAACGAGGGAATCGACTTCGCCGCCTACTGCAATTCGATCGGCGTCGAATCCTATGTCTGCGCCGACATGCAGGACCTCAACGAGCTGGCCCATCTGCTGTATGTGCGCAAGGCTGTCGCGAACACGCGCGCCCTGGTGCTCACAGCCGGCTCCCAGCCGCCTTTCGGCCTTCAGAGCGTGATCCGCGACGGCGAGACCATCCGCCAGAAATACGGCATGGAGATCGTCAAGCTGCCTTTCTACGATGTGTTCAAATATATGGATCAGATCACGGACGAGGAGGCAAAGCCCATCGCCGACCGGATCATGGGCGGAGCGGACGAGGTGAAGATCCGTCCGGAGTACTTCATCAACGACATCAAGTATTACCTTGCCGTGAAGAAGATGCTGGATATCTACGACTGCAACGCTTTCTCGACCGCCTGCCATGAGCTGTGCACCTCCGAAATCCCGCAGAACCGCAAGTTCACTCCGTGCATGACCCACTCGCTGCTCAAGGGAGAGGGGATTCCGAGCGCCTGCGAGGAGGACCTGAACGCGCTTCTCGCGATGACCATCATGGAGTATGCTTCGCACAAACCCGCGTTCATGGGCAACCCCAGCATGGAGAACGAGGATCTGTTCAAGCTTCATCACGCGGTTCCCGCCCTGTGCATGAACGGATACGGAACCCAGCCGCTCAACTACAAGCTGTGGGCGTTCACGGGCCAGGGATTCGGCGGAAAGCTTCAGGTCGATTTCACACAGAACCAGGAGGATTACGTCACGCTCGGCCGCTTCAACCCGATGGCGGACACGATCTGCATCAAGAGGGGCCGGGTTCTGCGCTCGGAGTACAAGGAACTGTACTGCAGCCCCTACTATTACGTTCAGCTGGATAACGCGCGCGCTTACCTGCATCACCTGGCGAAGTTCGGCCATCATCAGGTGCTGATTTTCGGCGATTACACGGATATGATCCACAAACTGAGCGAGGTCATGGGCTTCAGCGTGGTTGACGGCTGATCGGGCCGCGCCTGTACCGGCTGTCCGTCTTTGCTTTCAGGCAGGGCGGGCGGCCGGTTTTTCAAAAAGGGAAAAATCATGATTTATATGAATCATTCGGCGACGAGCTGGCCCAAGCCGGAGTGCGTCGTCCGGGCGTACCGGGAGGCGCTGGAAGCGGTTCCGGAGGGCCAGTACCGTTCCTCCGGCGCCGTGCCGGAAACGGATACGATGGATTCCTGCCGGAAGGTCCTGGGAAGCCTGCTCGGGATCGCGGATACCGGGCGCGTCTTTTTCTCATCCGGGGCGACCGAATCCGCCAATCTTCTGGCGGGAGGGCTTCTGGCGAGAACGGGAGCCGGGGGGAATATCCTGGTGACGGCGGCGGAACACAACGCCGTTCTCAGGACGGTGTACAATCAGCCGGAATTCCGCGGCCGTGTGAAGGTGATCCCCTGCGATGGCAGAGGGCGCGTGACGGCTGATGCGCTCCGGAAAACCGCGGGACAGGAGCCTGTCTGCGCTGTTTATATCAATCACTGTTCCAACGTGACGGGAGCGGTGCAGCCGGTGCGGGAACTGACGGAGACAGCGCACGCGCTCGGCGCGCTGGCCGTGCTTGACCTTTCCCAGAGCGCGGGATGTGTCCCGGTTTCCGTGGACGGGACCGGGGCGGACGCGGTATTTTTCACAGGCCACAAGGCGCTTCTCGGGGTACCGGGGACGGGCGGCTATTATGTCAGAAGAGACGTTCCGTTTGTGCCGGTGAAGTTCGGCGGGACCGGGCGGAACAGCGCAAGGCTGGATTACTCGGAGCCTCCCTATGAATTTGAGCCGGGAACGCAGAACCTTCCGGGCATCGCGGCCCTGAAGGCCGGCGCGGAGTTTGTGCTGAAGGAAGGCGTCAGCGAAATCAGCCGGCGGGAAACCGGGCTGGTTCGCCGGATGATCGTCGAAATGCGGCGGATGGACGGCGTCCGCGTCTATGACGCGGGTGAAAACGCGGAGACCGGGCCGCTGTTCAGCTTTACCGTCGACGGGCTGGAGCCGCGGGACGTCGCCTACATCCTCAATTCAAGCGGGATAATCGTTCGGGTGGGTCTCCACTGCGCGCCTCTGATCCATGAGTACATCGGGAGCGGCAGCCGGGGCACTGTGCGCGTGAGCGTGGGATACTGCACCACAGAGCGGGAAACGGACGAATTCCTGGACGTCATGCGCGGGATTGCGGCAAGCCGCAGATGAGAAACCGGGCTGCGGAACGTGAAAAACGGAAAGTGAAAAACAGCAGAAAATACCCGAATGCGGGAACAGTACGTCTGCATCAGATAAAGCGGGGCCGCGGAAAGTGAAAACAGCAGAAAGCGGCAGAAGATGCCCTGGATGCGGGAAAACGTACGCCGCATAAGATAAAAACGAGCCGCGGAAAATGGAAGCAGCGGCGGAACATGAAAAACGGCAGGAAGCAGCAGAAATGCCCTGGTGCGGGAAATCGTACGCCTGTATCAGATATATGGGAGGAAACTGGAAATGATGAAAGTAACACCGCGTCCCTCGGCGGAAATCACAGAGGCATACAGAAAAGAAAATACACTGGTTCTGCTCTCGGAGCGCGGCGTGCTGGCGCTGACCCCGGTGAAAGAGAATATCGTGAGAGTCCGGTTCGCGCCCGGCAGGGAGATTCCCGAAGTCTCCCGCCCGTACCTGCTTGAGCAGGAAGAATTCCCGCAGTGGGACTGGGAAAAACTTCCGGCAGGCGCAGCGGCGGGGAATGGCGCGGAAATCCTCCTTTCAACGGATGCGCTCCGCGTGATTGTGAACTGCCGGACGACTTCGGTGCGCTATGAGACGCCGGAAGGGAAGTTGGTTGCCAGGGAGCGAGCGGAGGAGAGCCGGGAGATGGAGGCCTTTGATTCCTACCGGATCAGAGCTGGCGGAAAGGTCCGCGTGGAGGAAGTCCGGACGGCGGACGGAGTGAAAAAGGTCGTCAGAGACGCCGATACCGTCTTTGACCGCCGCCTGTACCACACCAGGGTTCACTGGGAGTTCGCTCCGGATGAGGCGCTGTTCGGGCTCGGACAAAACGACACGGGCAGGTTCAATCTGCGCGGAAGCACCCAGTATCTCCATCAGGCCAACATGAAGATCGCGGTCCCGATGCTGGTTTCCAGCAAGGGGTACGGCATCCTGCTCACAACCGGGTCGCCCGCGGTGTTCAGCGACAGCGAGTACGGCTCCTATCTGTACGCGGAGGCGGAGGAAGCGATCGATTACTTCTTTATCGCGGGCGGGATGGATACGGTTGTCGCCGGGTACCGCGCCCTGACCGGAAAGGCGGCCATGCTGCCCAGATGGGCGTTCGGCTACGTCCAGTCGCAGGAAAGGTATGAATCGCAGGAGGAACTCGAGAATATCGCGGCGGAATATCACCGGCGGGGAATCGGCCTCGACTGCGTCGTGCAGGACTGGTGATCCTGGCCCGACGGAATGTGGGGACAGAAATCCCTGGATCCGGAGCGGTATCCCGATCCCGAAGGAATGATGAAGACGCTGCATGACAGCGGCGTTCACCTGCTGATTTCGGTCTGGCCGAACATGAACGAAAAGACGGAGAATCACCGGGAGTTTGCGGACGCCGGGCTGCTCCTTCCGGCGAGCGATATCTACGACGCCCTGAATCCGGAGGCGAGAAAGCTGTACTGGGACCAGATGAACCGCGGCCTTTTCCGGTTCGGAATCGACGGCTGGTGGTGCGATTCCTGCGAGCCGTGGACGCCGGAATGGAGCCACGCGATAAAGCCGGAGCCGTTCCGGACTTACGACGAATTCTGCCAGACGGCCGGCAGAGCTCTTCCGGCAGACCTCAGCAACGCTTACAGCTATTACCACGCGATGACCGTGTGGGAAGGACAGCGGGCAGAGCAGAAGAGGCTGCTGGAAGAGCAGGTACAGAAAGAACAGAATCAGAAGGCACAGGATGTGGGGAAAGCCGCAGAACAGTCAGAGTCCGCGGCAGAGCCTGTTGAAATGCCCACAGGAGAAACCATCGGCAAGCCTGCTGGAAAACCGTCGGAGAAGAGAGTCATCAACCTGATCCGCAGCGCCTACACGGGCCAGCAGCGCTTCGGCACGGTCCAGTGGTCCGGAGATATCTCCGCTTCGTGGGAGTCGTTCCGCAGGCAGGTCGCCGAGGGGCTGAACTTCTGCGCGTCCGGGCTGCCGTACTGGACGTTCGACGCCGGCTGCTTTTTCATCAAACGCGGCAAGGCGTGGTACTGGAACGGGGATTACGAGGACGGCTGGGACAATCCGTCCTACTGCGAGCTGGCGGTCCGGTGCTTCCAGTTTGCGGCTTTTCTTCCGATGTTCCGCGGGCACGGGACGAATATCCGCCGGGAATGGTGGTATGCCGGCGGGGAGGACAGCGTCTTCTATCAGGCTCTGCTGCGGATCAACCGGCTGAGATACACTCTGCTGCCGTATTTTTACTCGCTCGCGGGAAGCGTGGTTCTGCATGATGACACGATGCTGAGAATGCTGGCTTTTGACTTCGCGTCGGACCCGCAGGCGGTCGGAGTGAAGGACGAATTTATGGCCGGCCGGTCCCTTCTGGTGTGCCCGGTGGAGGAGCCTCTCTATTATCGCCGGGACGGCAGCGAGATGAGCGGGAAACTCAAAACCCGCAGCGTCTATCTGCCGGAAGGGTGCGACTGGATCGATTTCTGGACGGATATCTGTTATCGCGGAGGCCAGTGGATTGAAGCGGAGGCGCCGATCAGCCGGATCCCGCTGTACGTCAGGGCGGGCAGCATCATTCCGGAGGCAAAGGCAGGCCTGACGAGCGGGGAAGTCTTCTCACAGCCCTGCACCTTTGTGGTTTATCCCGGCGCGGACGGCCGGTTTGCCTACTATGAGGACGAGGGCGACGGATACGGCTACGAGCGGGGAGAGTATGCCGAGACGGAAATCCGCTGGAACGACGCGGAAGGAAAGCTTTCGTTCGGAGAGACGAAGGGGAGCTTCCGCGCGGATGCGCGGCCAGAGGAACACCCGGTGGAAATCCGCAGAATCCGCAGGGATATCGATTCGGACGGGAATGACTGACGACTGACGGAGCGGCAGCCGGTGGTTTACCGCACAGGAATTCCGCCGGCAGACCGGCGGGGAACCGCGGGAAGACGGTCTGAAGGGATGAACCAGACTGAAGGCCAAAATACCGGCCGGAAAGAAAGGCTGGAAGGCCCGGAAGGCCTGGCGGGAAATTTTACTGTAAATCTCATCAGGTGAGATCTGGGTGAGATCTGGAATTGCGGGAACAGACTGAAAGTTCTGTTCCCGCTTTTTCTGACGGTTTATTCCCGCGGAGCAATTTAACAGTTTATTCCCGATGAACAATTTTGTCCGCCGCCCTGTCGGTCCGGCGCGGAATCCATTATAATGGTATCAGGTTCCGGACAGTCCGGATTGTGCGGAAGCAAAGCGGAAAGGATAAATCAGGATGAGAGTTGTGAAAACAGAACCGTCGATCGAGCCCTGTGAGATCGCCAGCTGGTACGCGTGGGACCTGTGGTTCGACAGGCCTCTTTCCGATGAGGTCATCCGCGGGATGCGCGGCCTCGGGGGAAGCTTTGTCTATCTGGAATCCCTGCGGCATCCGTTCTTCAAAATCGAGGACAACGGAATGCTGATCCGGGGGACGAAAGGGGAGAACCATCTGCGCGCGGCGCTCTCGGAGGACCGGAAAGAAGACCTGGGGAAAATCCGGGATTTTCTCGAGCGCCTGCCGGACGGGAGCAGTGAGGCCGCGGCCGCGGACGGCGGTGCAGCGGGGGACAGGGGTGCCACGTGAGACTGGTACGTGATACAATACATCTGGATCAAACGTTTCCCCTGTCCCTCTTTCCCGTCACGGTCAGGCCCAAAGGAGAGGTGCCGGAGGAAATGCACTGGCACGACTATTACGAAATCACGCTGGTAGAGGGCGGCAGCGGAACCTATTTTGCCGAGGGCACCACCTACCGGATGAACAAAGGCGACCTGATTGTCTTCAACCGCGACGAGCCTCACGGATGGGTTTCGGTGAACGGGGAAATGTGCCTTGTCGTGCTGATCTTTTTTGACCAGCTGATCACGGATTCCGACCAGAAGATGGACGCCCAGTATCTGTCGGCGCTGAACAACGTGGGAATCCGGTTTCAGAACCGCATCCCCGGAGACTCGGATTACGCGGACGCGATCCGCGGCATTTTTCTGGAGATGTACGGGGAGTGGACCGGAAGACAGGCGGGCTACCGCCTGATGGTGAAGGCCGACCTGATGCGCCTGCTCACGCTGCTGGCGAGACATTTCCCGGCTGAGGGCGAGGAATCCCCGGCGGGTCCTGTCCCCGGCAGGACGCACGGATACGACGCGATCGGCTCGGCGCTCCGCTACCTGGATATTCATTACGCCGAGCAGATCTCGCTGGCGGACATCGCGGCCGTGTGCGGCATGAGCCCGGCCTATTTTTCTACCTGCTTTCACCGGGTGACCGGCGAGAATTTCGTGAGCTACCTGACCAGGATCCGCGTCCGCCGCGCCAGCGCTCTTCTGTCGACCACGGACCAGCCGGTCTCCCAGATCGCTTTTTCCTGCGGTTTCAACAACATGTCCACCTATTACCGCGCCTGCCGGAAGTACGCGCGGCAGTTTGCCGGAACGGAGAGCGGGGAAAAACCTGCCAGTGAAAGCGGAAACGCCGCCGGAGAAAAAGCATAAAACCATAAAACGGACCGGCGGATGCGGATAAACCTGCCGGCGGCGGTAACGCCGGCGGAGAGAAAGCATAAAATGAACCGGCGGGCGGAGACAAAGCGCAAAACGGAGCAGCGGGCGCGGAAAAGCCTGCCGGTGGAAACGCTGGCACAGAAAAAGGGGAAAACGGACCGGCGGAAGAGCCGGCGAAAAGGTAATTGCAGCAGACAGCAGAACCGGGGAATATTCTCCGGCCTGTGCAAATATTTTGATGAGGAGGAAAAAAGATGCTTTACCCTGTAATGACGGATTCCCGCATGGTGATGGACCTTTCCGGGATCTGGAATTTCAAGCTGGACAACGGCCATGGAATGGAGGAAGAGTGGTATAAAAAGCCCCTCGCTGACCCGATGACCATGCCGGTTCCGGCGTCCTACAACGACCTGAAGGAGGGCGTGGATTTCCGCGACCACTGCGGCTGGGTATTCTACCAGAGAACCTTCTCGCTTCCCGCCTATGTCCTGAAAGAACAGCGCGTTGTCCTTCGCTGCGACGCTGTGACTCACCATGCCGTCGTCTACCTGAACGGCGAAAAAATCTGCGAGCACAGATGCGGATTCCTTCCCTTCGAAGTGCAGATCAACGACAAGGTCCGCCCGGGGGAGAACCTGCTGACCATCGCCGTTGACAACGTCATCGACTACACGACGCTCCCGGTCGGCGGCAAGAGCGACATGATGGGAGGCATCGGCCAGGACCAGCCCGGCGGGCCGAGAAAGAAGCAGAATCACCCGAACTTCGACTTTTTCAACTACAGCGGCATCACCCGCCCCGTCCGCATCTACACGACGCCGAAGAACTACATCAGCGACGTCACGCTGGTTTCGGACGTCCCGGAGATCACGTCCGGGCAGAAAACCGGCAATGACAGCCATCTCACCGGCGTCATCCGCTATCAGATCAGCACGGAGGGCAGCGGAGAGTGCGGCATCGAGGTGTCCGACCGGGACGGGAACGTGGTGGCGAAAGGCTCCGGCAGCAGCGGCGAGCTGACCATCCGGGACGTTCATCTGTGGCAGCCGCTGAAGGCGTACCTGTATCAGGTCAGGGTGACCTTCGGGGAGGATGTGTACGAGCTCCCGTTCGGCGTCCGCACCGTGCGGGTGGACGGCGTCCGGTTCCTGATCAACGGCATGCCCTTCTACTTCAAGGGCTACGGCAAACACGAGGATACTTTCCCCAATGGCCGCGGGATGAACATCCCGATGTACGTCAAGGATATCTCCCTCATGAAATGGCAGGGAGCCAACAGTTTCCGCTGCAGCCACTATCCCTACAGCGAGGAGATGATGCGGCTGTGCGATGAGGAAGGCATCGTCGTGATCGACGAGACCACGGCCGTCGGCGTGAACCTGAAGTTCGGCGGAGGCGCCAACTTCAACGGCCGTCCGATCGGGACATTTGACAAGGAACACGGCGTGCAGACGTTTGAGCATCACAAACAGGTCATCCGCGACCTGATCGCCCGGGACAAGAACCTGGCCTGCGTCGTGATGTGGAATATCGCGAATGAGCCCGACTCCAGCGGAGAAGGCGCGTACGGGTACTTCAAGCCGCTGTACGACCTGGCGAGAGAGCTGGATCCGCAGAAGCGCCCGTGTACCCTCACTTCCGTGCAGATGGCGGGAGGGCCGCAGTCCGACGTCTCCGCGAAATTGTCCGATGTGATCTGCCTGAACCGCTACTACGGCTGGTATTACGGCGGCCCGGACCTTGAGTTCAGCGAGGAGGCTCTCCGCCGCGAGATGGCTGAGTGGAAGAAGCTCGGAAAGCCGCTGATGTTCACGGAGTACGGAGCAGATACGATTTCCGGCCTGCACGACACTACCCCGGTGATGTATACCGAGGAGTACCAGCTGGACTACTACCGCATGAATAACCGCGTTCTCGACGAGATGGACTTTGTCGTCGGAGAGCAGGTGTGGAATTTCGCGGATTTCGCGACCAGCCAGAGCCTGCTCCGCATCCAGGGCAACAAGAAGGGGCTGTTCACCAGGGACAGAAAACCGAAGCTGGCGGCGCATTACTTCCGCGAGAGATGGCACAGGATCCCGGATTTCGGCTACAAGAAGTGACGAAGTGACGATGGCGGGATTCCGGCGGGATTGCCGCCGGGACTTCCGCCGGCGTTCCGGCCAGCTCCGGGAACAGGAAGCAGTGATGGCAAGGGTTCCGCCGGCGTTCCGTCCGGCTCCGGGAACAGGAAGCAGCGATGGCAAGGGTTCCGCCGGCGTTCCGGCCGGCTTCGGGAACAGGAAGCAGCGATGACGGGGCTCCGCTGGCGTTTCCGCCGGCTCACCGGGAACAGGAAATGACGATGAGGGGACTTTCGTCGGCCTTCAGAAAATTAGGAATGAATATCATTTTTTTATTGACTTTAGAGTGTGAAAATGGTATACCTTAATTACTGACGAATCTCAGTAATCAACGATTGGAGGAATGCTGATATGAGCAAGAAACTGGTAGCATACTTTTCCTGCGGCGGAAGAACCGCTAAGAGAGCCAGAGAACTCGCTAAGGTAACGGGTGCTGATCTGTTCGTCATCGAGCCGGCGCAGCCCTACACCGAGGCAGATCTTGACTGGGCAAACGACGACAGCCGCTGCACGAAAGAGATGACTGAAGAGGGCTCCGAGTCCATCCGTCCTGAGATGAAGGAGAAGAAGGATATCTCCGATTACGACATCGTGTACATCGGCTTCCCGGTTTGGTGGGGCAAGGCTCCGCGCATTATCAATACCTTTATCGAGAGCGCTGATTTTGCCGGCAAGACGGTTATGTTCTTCGCGACGGGCGGCGGCACTGACATCGATGCTCCGGTTAAGTACCTGAAGGAGACTTATCCGAGCCTGAATATCGCTGGCGGAAAGCTTCTGAGCGATCCGGTCAAGGCAGATATCCTGTAAATCGAAGAAGCGGAACGCGCAGGGATGCGCGGTAACAATAAACAAATGACGGAGAGGCACAGCCGAAGGGCTGGTGCCTCTCCTTTTCGGTAAGGAAACTTTGCGGGAGGAAAATCGCGATGTCTTTTATGAAAGCGCGGAAATATCTGGAGGAGAAGGGTTACGCGGACAGGATTATCGTCCCGGAGGAGTCCACGGCCACGGTAGAGCTTGCGGCGCGCGCCCTGGGGACGTCGGAAGGCGAGATCGCGAAATCCCTGTCCTTCCTGATCGACGATAAGCCGGTGATCATTGTTGTCCGGGGAGACGCGAGAATCCAGAATCACAAATACAAACAGCAGTTCGGCAGAAAAGCCGCGATGATCCGCCACGACGAGGTGGAGCAGAGGATCGGCCACGAGCCGGGCGGCGTGTGCCCGTTCGGGATCAATCCCGATGTGACCGTCTATCTGGATGTGAGCCTGAAGGACTTTCCCTATGTCTATCCGGCCGCGGGGGACGACCGCAGCGGGGTGAAGCTGACGCCCGAAGAACTGTACCGGATCTCGGGAGCCGCCGGCTGGGTCGATGTCTGCCAGGACCCGGAGGAGGCCTGAAGGACGCGGAAAAAATGCAGGACGCCGGAAAAAATTTTTCAGCAGACCCCTTGACAGAACCAGCCGCGGGAGATAGACTATGCAAGGAGTTAGATATATACAACAGATATTTTAATAAGCAAAGTATCTGTAGATATATCTAAAATGTTTCGGAAAGGAGTTGGAGAGGCTATCGATGATTCCGCTGACTTTTTTGAGAAATGGGGAGAAGGCGCTGGTCGTCAGGGTGAGCGGCAGCCCTGAAATGAAAAAACACCTGGAGGATCTCGGTTTTACCGCCGGAGCTGAAGTGACGGGGGTATCGTCCACCGGCGGAGGCAATATCATCATCAGCCTGAAGGATACTCGCCTCGCGATCACCAGCGAGATGGCCGCCAAAGTCATGGTTGCCCAAGGGTGAGCGGCGTATTCTGAGTTCACTGTCCGGTCGTTTCGGCCGGTTTTCTTTTGACCCATAGGTTAGCAATATCTAATTATGATTATAATTATCAAATTCAGCAGCCATGTGAGGGAGGAGAGAAAATGAAAACACTGAGAGACATTCCGGTCGGTTCCACCGCGAAAGTGGTGAAAATCCACGGCGAGGGAGCCCTGAAGAGAAGAATCATGGACATGGGGATCACCAAGGGAACGGAGATCTACGTCAGAAAAGTCGCTCCGCTGGGCGACCCGGTCGAGGTGACGGTCCGCGGTTTTGAGCTTTCGCTCAGAAAAGCGGACGCGGACATTCTGGAAATGGAGTAACCTGAGGCAAGGAAAGAGGGGAAAATGACTATCAAAATCGCACTGGCCGGAAACCCGAACTGCGGCAAAACGACGCTGTTCAACAATCTTACCGGCAGCAACCAGTATGTGGGCAACTGGCCCGGAGTAACCGTCGAGAAAAAGGAAGGGCGCTGGAGAGAAAACCACGATGTGGTGATCCAGGACCTTCCGGGAATCTACTCGCTGAGCCCGTACACCAATGAGGAAGTTGTCTCGAGAAATTACCTGGTGAATGAAAAGCCGGATGTGATCCTGAACATCGTCGACGGCACCAATATCGAGCGCAACCTGTATCTGACCACCCAGCTGATCGAAATCGGGCTTCCGATGGTCATCGCCATCAACATGATGGATGTCGTGGAGAAAAACGGCGACCGGATCGATACCGAAAAGCTGGGGAAAGAACTCGGCTGCAGGGTCATTGAAATTTCCGCGCTGAAGGGAAAGGCGGTCGACGAGGCGGTTGAGCTCTGCCTGGAAGCCGCGAAGCAGGGCAGAAACACGGAGCCTCCGCATGTTTTCGTCGGCAGCGTGGAGCACGCGATCGCGCACATCGAGGAGTCGATCGAACCGCTGACAGACAATCCTGCGAATCTGCGCTGGTACGCGGTGAAAGTTTTTGAGCGCGACGGCAAGGCGACGGAGGCGCTTCACATCGACGATCAGCTGAAGCTCCACCTCGAGCAGCATATCAAAGACTGCGAGAAGGAGATGGACGACGATTCTGAGAGCATCATCACCAACCAGCGGTACGATTACATCCAGAAACTGGTGGCGCGCACGGTCAGGAAGGCCGGGAACGGGATGAAGCTTTCCACTTCCGACAAAATCGACCGGGTAGTCACCAACCGCTGGCTGGCGCTTCCGATCTTCGCGCTCGTCATGTTCGGCGTCTATTACGTCGCCGTCTCCACCCTCGGGACAGTTCTGACGGACTGGACCAACGACACGCTGTTCGGCACCTGGATTCAGCCGGCCGTGGAACACGCGCTGGTGAGCGCGGGAACTTCCGACTGGCTGGTATCGCTGGTCGTCGACGGCATCATCGGCGGCCTGGCAGCTCCGATCGGATTCGTCCCGCAGATGGCGATCGTATTCCTGTTCCTGTCCATCCTCGAGGACTGCGGATACATGGCCCGCGTCGCCTTCATCATGGACCGTATCTTCCGACGGTTCGGGCTTTCCGGCAAGTCCTTCATTCCGTTCCTGATCTCGTCGGGCTGCGGGGTCCCCGGCATCATGGCGACCCGCACGATTGAAAGCGAGAAAGACCGCCGGATGACCATGATCACGACGACGATGATTCCCTGCGGAGCGAAACTCCCGGTTATCGCCCTGATCGCCGGATACCTGATGGGCGGAGCGCCGTGGATGGCGCCGCTGATGTACTTCGCGGGTATCGGCATGGTGATCATGTGCTGCATCATCCTCAAGAAAACAAGAATGTTCTCCGGCGACCCGGTTCCGTTTGTCATGGAGCTTCCGGCCTACCATATTCCGTCCGTGAAAACCGTCCTGCTCCATGTGTGGGAGAGAGTGTGGGCGTTCCTGAAGAAAGCGGGAACCATCCTTTTCCTGTGCTGCGCCGTTATGTGGTTCCTCGGAAGTTTCGGCGTCGTGAGCGGCACGTTCGGGCTGGTCGAGCCGGGCGATTCCCTGCTGGCAGTGATCGGCGGAGTTCTGGCGCCGCTGTTCCGCCCGCTGGGGTTCGGCACCTGGCAGGCTGTGGCTTCCTCGCTCTCCGGCTTTGTGGCGAAGGAAGGCATTGTCTCCACCATGGGCCTTCTGTCCTCCCTCGGCGAGGAAGTCGAGGAGTACAGCACCAGCATGCACGACGCTTTCGCGGCGTTCTTCCCGACCGGCATTGCCGCGGTTTCGTTCCTGCTGTTCAACCTGTTTGACAGCCCGTGCCTGGCCGCGATCTCGACGATGGCAAAGGAAATCGGCAGCGCGAAGTATTTCTGGGGAGCGATCCTTTTCCAGAATGTGATGGCGTACATCGTGTCGCTGATCGTTTACCAGCTCGGAGGACTGATTGTCGGCGAGGTGGCCTTCAGCGCTGCAACTGCGGCGGCCGTTGTCCTTCTCGCATTGCTTCTGTATCTCCTGTTCAGAAAGGATCCGAACAAGAGAAGAACAGGGCAGAGAGTGCAGTACGCGAAAGCCTGAGCGCGGGAAACAGGCAGTGCCGGCGGCTGGCTCGTACAGCCTGTTCGGGGGCGGCAGTCTGAAACTGCCTGCGCGCCGGCCCGCCTCAGATGGTGAGAATAATAGATGAAAAGATAAGGCAATCATAGATGACTGTAAATGTACCGATCAATAAAACAGATGTTGTAGTTCTGGCGGTTCTGGCGATTCTTTTTGTATTCGGCGTCAGAATCGTGGTCGGCTTTTTCAGAAAGCCGAAACCGAAAAGCGGAAAATCCGTGAGAAGCGCGGTGCAGGGAAATGCTTCGAGACTTGTCACGGTGAAGGTGGACGGAATGATGTGCGGGATGTGCGAGGCGCATATCATGGACGCGATCCGCGAGGGCGTTCCCGGGGCGAAACACGTGAAGGCGTCAGCCGGAAAAGGCGAAGCGGAGTTCACGCTGGACAGCCGGAACAGTCAGCCGGAAGAAGAACTGCTGAGCAGACTGCACGCGAAAATCGATCCGCTCGGATATGACGTCCGCGGACTCAAGATTCGGGAGTGCGGCTGAGACGGAGCGTCGCGGGGATGCGTTTCGCGAAAACGCGCGGCTCCCGCGGTGCCCGAAGATCAGATCTGTATTTGCCAAATCCGGATAAATGCTTTATGATAACTAATGGTTTCCCGAATCTTCGTACTATAAAACCGTACCTTTGAGATCCGATTTGAGGTACAAAGATAAGTTTTTTGTTTGATATCGTCTCCAGATAGGCTGGTGAGACCCTGTTTTCGGCTCA